>NZ_JBSFUS010000009.1:47355-401906 GCF_053591915.1 Streptomyces sp. NPDC002853
CGGCTTGATCCCGCCAGGCCCACCCAGACTCGGGTCCGCCAGCATCGTCGCCGCATGGTGCACCCCACCGGGAGGCGTACCCGGAGCGCCGGGCGGGCCGGGCGGCTGCGGGGCGCCGGGAGCACCCGGAGCACCCGGCGGCTTGATCCCGCCAGGCCCACCCAGACTCGGGTCCGCCAGCATCGTCGCCGCATGGTGCACCCCACCGGGAGGCGTACCCGGAGCGCCGGGCGGCTTCGGTGCGTCCGGAGCCGCGGGCGGCTGGGCTCCCTCGGGGCCGAGCGCCGACACGAACTGCGTCGGGACGTAACCGCCCGCAGGGGTGCCCGGAGCGCCGGGCCCGGACGGCGGCGGCGTACCGCCCGGCGGCATGCCGGGAGTCCCCGGGGCGCCGGGAGGCGGCGGCGTACTCGCGGCGCCGCTGCCCCGTGCGCCACGCGGCGGCGCCTGAGCCTTGCTGGTCGCCGCGTCGGCGATGTCCCCCGCACCGGGCGGCACGGCACCCTGCGGGTAGCCGTACGCGGACGGGTCCGGAGCGCTCACGCCCGGAGGCGGCGGCATGTTCACCGCGGCACCGGCGGGCGGCGGGGGCAGGTTCGGCCCCGGAGCGGCCGGAGGCTGCGTACCGGGAGCACCGGCGCCCGCGGGGGGCGGCAGGTTCGGGCCGTCAAGGGCGGGTGCCACCGTCGTCGACGGAAGGCCGCTGCCGCCGTGCATCAGCGCGGTCTTGGCCTCCGGCGCCACACCGGGCGGCGGAGTGTCGTCGTCGTCACCGCCGACCAGCGGCGGCGCGAACACCGTCGCGGGCGCGGGCACCGAACGGTCGTCGCCGGAGTCCGCGTTGGTGTCCGTACCGGCCCACGGGGTGGCCCCGGCGGGCGCACCGCTCGACCCACCGGCCGCGGGCCACGGCGTACCGCCACCGGGCGCTTCGGGAGAGGCGGACGCGGCGGGAGCCACGGGCGCCGCATCCGACGGACCCGCATCCGACGGACTCGCGTCCGAGGGACTCGCGTCCGAGAGACCCGCACCCGCGGACGACTCCCCCCTGCGATCCGGGATGCCCAGCTTGTCCGCCGCCTCCTGGAGCCACTCCGGGGGGCTCAACAGGAACGACGTCTGATTCAGGTCGACCCGCTCGGGCGGGGCCGGCGCCGCGTCCTGCGGCGCCGTCTCCGGAGCGCCGTACTCCTCCTCGTACCGGCGGATCACCTCACCGACCGGCAGACCCGGCCAGAGCGTGGCGTCGCCGCTGTCCCGCGCGATGACGAGCCGCTGACGGCCGCCGTCGGACACCGGACCGTTCTCACGGTCCTCCGCCCACACGACGAAACCCAGCTCGAACTCCCTTACCCGCACCTCACGGTGCTGGTAACCGGGCACATCGCCGTTGATCCATTCCTCGGCGCGCTCCTGCGCCTGCGCGAAGGTCACCATCGACAAGTCACTCCCCCACCGGGACGGCGCGCGCGAAGCCGCCGTCCACCATCAGGTTCGCCACGGTCTCCAACTCCGGCGGATTGCCCGCGAGCCGGGACAAGAACGCGTCGAAGTCGTCACCGCACGGCAGCAGCAGCCGCTGCACCCGCTCGGCCGGCTGCCAGCCCGCCGTCTCCGAGACGTCCCGTGCGTCGTCGTACGCGCAGAACCACACCGAGCCGATCCCGTCACCCTTGACCTTCACGGCCAGGATGCCGCCCTGCACGAAACCGACCCCCAAGTAGTCCTTGGTGAGATGGTCGCGCAGGCATTTGTTCACGTACACCAGGTCGTTGACCGCGGCCTCGTCCCGCACCGTGAAGAACGGCTGGTCGATCAGGAGGCCCAACTCGGCGTCGAGCGCCGTACCCACCGGCGCACAGCCGCCCGCCGCCTTCAGGAAGGAACGGTAGGCGCCGGGCAGCCGGTAACCCAGCTCCTCCTCCGCGCCGAGGACCTCCTGCTCGGTCACCGCGACCGCCGACTTCGGCAGCGCGAGATGCGCCGGGCGGGTCTCCTGGAGCGGGCGCGTGCCCCTCTTGTCCTGGTCCACCGGCGTCGTGGCGAGCCCTCCGTGGTGCCGCAGGAGTGCCTTCACCTCCACCGGGACCAGCTCGAGACGCCGACCGCCCGGCACGTGGTGCCAGGTCCAGCCGTGCGGGGTCGCCACCGGCGGAATCGTGTCCCACAGGTCGTGATCCGCCGCGGCCATCGCCGCGTTCGCGGAGACGTAGTCCGTCAGACGCAGCTCGTCGACGCCGAAGCCCTCCGGGGGCTCCGCGATCTCGGCGGCCGCACGCGCGTAGGCCGAGAAGTCCGGATGGCCGTGCTCGTCCACGCGCACACCTCTGGGATGGCGCGTGGCCCGGACCGGATCCGGGAAGTGCACGACCTGCCCGGCGTAGGCCGCGTTCGGCGGTGCGGCCTGCTGCCCCAGCCGACCTGTCGTCATGGCGGTTGCCCCCTGCGGCACTGTTAATGGTTTCGCGGATCGGTGTGCGTGGATTGTGCGACTTCGTCCTGCGTTCCGCGGTCTGCGGATGTCGACAGCCTATGCGCAAGGACGACACCGGTCACCGGGCCTCCGGTTCCATGACCAGCAGCCACCGGACCGTCACCGTGCGACGAAAGCCGGGCGTGTCGCGGTGCCCCAGCTTCCGCACCACCCGCCCCATTTGGCAGGCTGTCCCCGCAACGCGGGGGCGTGGCACACGCGGTCACAGCCGCGAGTTGCGGGGAGGGAAGCACCACCATGCACACGGCACAGACCGGTACGGCCCACAACACAGCGGCCACGGCGGCGCCCTCGGCGACCGCCGAGCACACCGCCGACGCGGGAGATCCACGCGTCGGCTGGAGCAGCGCGTCCGCACACGCACCCATGCTGCGCCAACGCCGCGACGGCATACTTCCCACCGTCGCCGCCGCGCTCTCCGTACGCGGCGCGACCCTCACCAGCACCGCGGGCCGCGGCGAGGAACCCCCCGCCCTGCACCCACTCGTACAGGACTTCCTCGACACCCTCACAAGCGGTCAACGCGAACGCTTCACCGGACGGTGCGCCGAAGCCATCCTCATCTCACGCCACCTCACGACGGCCGACGGAAGCCGCTCCAAACGCGCGGCACGAAAACCGATGACCAACGGCGAGGCCCGCAAAGCCCTCAAGCACGCCAAGCTCACCACCCGCCGCATCCGCGAGGACGGCGACCCGCTGCACGGCGGCTTCGCCCGCCCCTGCCGCTCCTGCACCGCCCTCACCGCGCACTTCGGCGTACGGATCGTGGAACCCGCGACACCCGAATCCTGATCCCCACCACCGAACCGCACACGCGCACCGCGAACCGCAACGAGGGCCGCCCATGCACACCGAACCGCACACCGAGAACCCCGCACACGCCACCCAGACCGCCGCATCCCCCCGCTTCCCCGTCCCCGTCGACGCCGCCCTGCGCGCCGCCGGCTGGACCCCCGGACGGTGGGACATAAAGCAGGCCGAGATCTGGGCCGACGTCCTGCGCCGCCACACCTCACCCGCGGGACACCAGCACGCCGTCTTCCCCGCCGCCGTCGAGGCCTGGGCCGAGTTCGGCGGACTGCACATCACCCCGCAGGGCCCCGGCCGCCACATAGCGCCCGCCGCCGTGCACCTGGACCCCCTCTACGGCCTCCACCTCGCCCGCACCCTCGGCGACCTGGGCCGCGCCCTCGACACCGAGGTGTGCCCCATAGGAGAGGAGACGGAGACCCAGGCGCTCCTGGCCATCGACGCGGAAGGCCGCGTCTACAGCCTCGACCACAGCGGCGACTGGTACCTGGGCGCCCACATCGACGAAGCCCTCGCCACCCTGGCCTCCGGCACCCAACCGGAACGCCTCAAGGCGGGCTGAGAAACGGTCGTCAGGCCGGGCAGGCCGCGAAACCACCCGCTACGCGACCTGGGCCGCCGCCGGCAGCACCGCCGACACCCGGAAGCCGCCCGCGTCCGTCGGGCCCGACACGAAGACGCCGCCCAGCGCGACGACCCGCTCCTTCATGCCCACCAGGCCATTGCCCCCACTCGGCAGCCGGGCGTCGCCCGGACCCACCTCCGGCGGCGGCTCGTTCTCCACCTGCATCGCGATCTCCGCACCGCGGTGCGCGAGACGTACGTACGTCTTGGCGCCCGCGGCATGCTTGTGCACGTTGGTCAACGCCTCCTGGACCACTCGGTACGCGGTCTGCTCGACGTCCGCCGCGTACGCACGGGACTCACCCTCCACGGAGAGATCCACCGCCATCCCCGCCGCGCGGGACTGCCCCACCAGCTCGTCCAGCTCCGCCAGAGACGGCCCGTCCTCGTCCACCGCACGCGAGGCGGCGGCAGCGGCGGCGAACCCGACAGCCGCCAACGGCATCACGTCCGACACCGACCCGTGACGGCCCCCCGCCGCGGGCGTGGGCTCCCCGGTCCGCAGCACACCCAGCATCTCGCGCAACTCCGTCAGCGCCTGCCGCCCCATGTCACCCACCAGAGCCGCGTTCTTGACGGCCTTCTCGGGGTCCTTCCGCGCGACGGCCTGCAAGGCGGCGGCATGCACGACCATCAGACTCACCCGGTGCGCGACGACGTCATGCATCTCCCGCGCGATCCGGGTCCGCTCCTCGTTGCGCGCCCACTCCGCCCGCTCCTCCGCCCGCTCGGCGAGCAGCTGCAGCTCACCCTTCAGACTGTCGGCACGCTCCCGCAGGCTCTCCATGAGCCGCCGCCGCGCCCCGATGTACAGCCCCAGCAGAATGGGCGGCGCGGTCAGACCGATGGACGTGGTGATCGCGATGAACGGTATGAACCCCTCCGCGAACCCCAGATCCCCGCTCTCCATGTCCTGCCGGGTCCGCACGAGCGTCACGATGAGCGTCCCGAGCAAGGACATCCCGGCAAGCGACCCGATGATCCGCCGGGGCAGTTCAGAGGCGGCCAGCGTGTAGAGCCCGACGACAGTCAGGAAGATCCCCATCTGAGCGGGCGTGATCGCAATCGAAATGAGCACCACGGCGATCGGCCACCGCCGCCGCAACACCAGCGAAGCCCCCGCCAACACCCCGAACGCGACCCCCACCCCCGTGGGAATCCCCGTGTCCCTCGCGAACGTGATCCCCTCGGCCCCGCACTCCGCCGCCGAGGCCAGCGCGAGCCCCACGTCCAGCACGGCACTGCGCCGCCGCTCCCACCACCACGGCCCGCTCAAGGCCGCACTGTGGCTCTCCCCCGTCGTGGTCATGCCTTCCAGCCTACGGGCGACAAGCCCTCCTTTTCCGGCGAGTTTCCGGCTCGGCGACCGCCGCACCAAGGTGCTCCAGTTCATCCGTCGCATGGAAGGCGCTTGGTACGGCATAGTGTTGGGAGCCAACCCGGCGGACTGACCGAATGTCCGTTTAGTCGGGTTTAGTCCCCCATGGTGTAATCAGGCAGCACTGCGGTTTTTGGTACCGTATGTTCAGGTTCGAATCCTGATGGGGGAGCCGCACAGTCCGGGTCCTGACCACAAGGTCAGGACCCGCCCTCATTTCCGCCCCACAACGCCCCGGTATCCTGCGGATGTCCACTCCCCGCACATCCGAAGCCGAAGGGCACCCCCGTGAGCGCCAACAGCCCGGCAGCCGTCGTCGTCCTTGCAGCGGGTGAGGGCACCCGTATGAAGTCGGCCACTCCCAAGGTCCTGCATGAGATCTGTGGGCGTTCCCTCATCGGGCATGTGCTCGAAGCCGCGTACGCGCTGAGCCCGGAGCGGCTCGTCACCGTCGTCGGGTTCGCCCGCGAGCAGGTCGTCGCGCATCTGGGGACGATCGCTCCGGACGTGCGCACGGCGTACCAGAGCGAGCAGAAGGGCACGGGCCACGCGGTCCGCATCGGTCTGGACGAGCTCGGCGGTGCCGTGGACGGGACCGTCATCGTCGTGTGTGGTGACACCCCGCTGCTGACCGGTGCGACGCTCCGGAAGCTGGCCGAGACGCACACGGGTGACGGCAACGCCGTCACCGTGCTGACCGCCGAGGTACCGGACGCGACCGGTTACGGGCGGATCGTGCGGGACGGCGAGAGCGGCGCGGTGACCGGGATCGTGGAGCACAAGGACGCCACCGAGAAGCAGCGTCTGATCCGTGAGATCAACTCCGGTGTGTTCGCGTTCGACGGGCAGCTGCTCGCGAAGGCGCTGGGCAAGGTGCGTACGGACAACAGTCAGGGCGAGGAGTACCTCACGGATGTCCTGGGGATCCTGCGTGAGGCGGGGCATCGGGTGGGCGCGGCCGTCACCGGTGATCACGAGGAGATCGCGGGGATCAACAACCGTGTGCAACTGGCCGAGGCCCGCCGCACTTTGAACGACCGGCTGCTCACGGAGGCGATGCTGGCCGGCGTGACGGTGGTGGACCCGGCGTCGACGTGGATCGACGCGACGGTGACGTACGAGCAGGACGCGCTGGTGCACCCCGGCACGCAGCTCCACGGCGCCACGCATCTCGGTGAGGGCGCCGAGGTCGGGCCCAACACCCGCCTGACGAACACCAAGGTCGGTGCGGGCGCCCGGGTGGACAACACGGTGGCGTACGACTCGGAGGTCGGGGAGCAGGCGAGCGTCGGTCCGTTCGCGTATCTGCGGCCGGGCACCCGGCTTGGTCTGAAGGCCAAGGCGGGTACGTATGTGGAGATGAAGAACGCGACGATCGGTGAGGGCACGAAGGTGCCGCACTTGTCGTATGTGGGTGACGCGACGATCGGTGACTTCACCAACATCGGTGCTGCCAGCGTCTTTGTGAACTACGACGGTGAGGCGAAGCACCACACGACGGTGGGGTCGCACTGCAAGACCGGTTCGGACAACATGTTTGTGGCTCCTGTCACTGTTGGGGACGGGGCTTACACGGCGGCGGGTTCGGTCATCACGAAGGATGTTCCGGCGGGTTCGCTGGCTGTGGCCCGTGGGCAGCAACGGAATATCGAGGGTTGGGTGGCGCGCAAGCGTCCGGGCAGCGCGGCCGCGAGGGCGGCGGAGGCGTCGTCCGGGGAGCCCGGGATTCCGGCAAGCGGAAGCTGACCGGAAACAGGTGCGTCGGACACGGCGTACCGTGATAGATGCACACCATTTCGGCCGACTCAGCGCATCGGGACTGTGAACTTCCGGGGCGTGCGAGGACGGCAGCGGGAAGAACTCGTCTGAGGAGACTAGTGCTGTGACCGGGATCAAGACGACCGGCGAGAAGAAGTTGATGCTCTTCTCCGGCCGCGCCCACCCCGAGTTGGCCGAGGAGGTCGCACACAAGCTGGGTGTCGGCATCGTGCCGACGAAGGCCTTCGATTTCGCCAACGGCGAGATCTATGTGCGGTATCAGGAGTCGGCTCGTGGCGCGGACTGCTTCTTGATCCAGAGCCACACGGCTCCGATCAACAAGTGGATCATGGAGCAGTTGATCATGATCGACGCGCTGAAGCGCGCGTCGGCCCGCTCCATCACCGTGATCGTGCCGTTCTACGGCTACGCGCGCCAGGACAAGAAGCACCGCGGTCGTGAGCCGATCTCGGCCCGCATGGTGGCGGACCTGATGAAGACGGCGGGCGCGGACCGCATCCTCACGGTGGACCTGCACACGGACCAGATCCAGGGCTTCTTCGACGGCCCGGTGGACCACCTGTTCGCGCTGCCGATCCTCGCGGACTACGTGGGCGCGAAGGTCGACCGTTCGAAGCTGACCGTGGTCTCCCCCGACGCCGGCCGCGTGCGCGTCGCCGACCGCTGGTGCGACCGTCTCGGTGCGCCGCTGGCGATCGTGCACAAGCGCCGCGACAAGGACGTCGCCAATCAGGTCACCGTCCACGAGGTCGTGGGTGAGGTGGAGGGCCGCGTCTGCGTCCTGGTCGACGACATGATCGACACGGGTGGCACGATCTGCGCCGCCGCCGACGCGCTGTTCGCGCACGGTGCGGAGGACGTCATCGTCACGGCGACGCACGGTGTGCTCTCCGGTCCGGCCGCGGACCGTCTGAAGAACTCGAAGGTGAGCGAGTTCGTGTTCACGGACACGCTGCCCGACCCGGGCGACCTTGAGCTCGACAAGATCACGGTGCTCTCGATCGCGCCGACCATCGCGAACGCGGTGCGTGAGGTCTTCGAGGACGGTTCGGTGACGAGCCTCTTCGACGAGCAGGCGTAGCTCTTCGGGGCTTGCCGAAGATCGATTTTTGGAGCGGCCTCCCCGCCGGGTAGACTCACGGAGTTGCTCGGCGAGGGAGGCCGTACTCATTGCAGTACGGCGGTCCGTTATCGACGCGCTCTTCGTAGCAGGCCAGTAAGTCGTGGCCGGGTGACCGACTCTGTTTCGTCACCATTTTTACGAGGAGTGCACATGTCCGAGGTAAAGATCGCCGCTGAGCTCCGCAGTGAGTTCGGCAAGGGCGCTGCCCGCCGCCTGCGTCGCGCCGACAAGCTTCCCGCCGTTGTCTACGGCCACGGCGGCGACCCGATCCACATCACGCTGCCGCACCACGGCACCCTGATGGCGCTGAAGACCCCGAACGTCCTGATCAACCTGGACATCGACGGCAAGAGCCACCTGGTCATCCCGAAGGCCGTCCAGCGTGACGCCGTGCGCATCGGCATCCTCGAGCACGTCGACCTGCTCCTCGTCCGCAAGGGCGAGAAGGTCAACGTCGACATCTACGTGCACACCGAGGGCGAGCTCGCCCCGGGCGGCAACCTGCTCGAGCACGTCCTGAACGCGCTGCCCGTCGAGGCCGAGGCCACGCACATCCCGGAGTCGGTCACCGTCTCCATCGCCGGTCTCGAGGCCGGTGCGACCGTCCTCGCCAAGGACATCCCGCTGCCCACCGGCACGGTCCTGGCCGTCGAGGAAGACACCGTCGTCCTCCAGGTTCTGGCCGCGCAGGCCGAGGAGGCCTCGGAGACCGAGGCCGAGGGCGACTCCGCCGAGGCCTGAGCCTCGACCTCGCTCGACTGAGCTCCTCAGGGCTCGACTCTGCCGACCGCCGCTCCGCGCTCCTGCGCGGGGCGGCGGTTGGGCTATGAAGGAGACATGCAGATGACGACGGACCCCAGTGCGCCGTGGCTGATCGTGGGGCTGGGCAATCCAGGCCCTGGGTACGCCATGAACCGGCACAACGTGGGCTTCATGGTGGCCGATCTCCTCGCGGAGCGGATCGGTGGTTCGTTCAAGCGGAGCGGGCGTGCGCAGGCGCAGGTGCTCGAGGGCCGGATCGGTCCGGTGGGCCCGGCGAACCGCCGGGTGGTCCTGGCGAAGCCGATGTCGTACATGAACGTGTCGGGTGGCCCGGTGACGGCGCTGCGTGATTTCTACAAGGTCCCGACGGCGAACATCGTCGCGGTCCACGACGAGCTTGACATCGACTACGGCACGTTGCGGCTGAAGCTGGGTGGTGGCGACAACGGCCACAACGGTCTGAAGTCGATGACGAAGGCGATGGGTCCGGACTACCACCGGGTGCGGTTCGGGATCGGGCGTCCGCCGGGGCGGATGCAGGTCGCGGACTTCGTGTTGAAGGACTTCTCGTCGGCGGAGCGCAAGGAGCTCGGCTACTTCGTGGACCGGGCCGCGGACGCGGCGGAGGCTCTGGTGATCGAGGGCCTGGAGCGGGCGCAGAGTTCGTACAACTCCTGAACCGTTTGCTGGGCGGTTTTTCCTGGGCTGTTCCTGGGCTGCTCCTGGGCGATGGCCCAGGACTGTTGACTGAGCGCATGCCCATGGCCAAGGATCGCCGCCATGAACGCG
Organism: Streptomyces sp. NPDC002853; assembly: GCF_053591915.1. Taxonomy (NCBI): domain Bacteria; kingdom Bacillati; phylum Actinomycetota; class Actinomycetes; order Kitasatosporales; family Streptomycetaceae; genus Streptomyces; species Streptomyces sp. NPDC002853. Next base: position 57,118 of record NZ_JBSFUS010000009.1, read on the forward strand.
CTCCTACTCCTCCGCCGGGTGGCGATGGGCGCGCTCGCGGCGCTGTTGCTCGTCGCGGGTTTCTGGGCGTCCTGGGGCACGGCGCAGCACGTGATGCTCACCGATGACCGTGAGCGGGGCACGATGCGGGTGACGCGGTGTTCCTCGGACGACTGCTTCGGTTCCTACGTCTCCTCGACCGCCGGGTTCCCGTCCCGCGAGAAGGTCGTGATCGACCGCTCGATCGCGGAGGAGAAGGGGGAGCGGATTCCGGTGGCGGTGAAGCCCGGCACCGACGAGGTGGTCCGCACGGGTGGCCCCGGGTTCCTCCACGCGTGGCTGCCGCTGGGCGGGGCGCTGCTGCTTTCCTCGGTGGTGGTGGCGGGGGGCCTGCGCCTGCCCCGCACGGCATGGACCCTGGCCTTGACGGGCACCGGCCTTCTGACGGCCTCTTTCGTGACCCTCACCTTCTGACCCGCGGGTGGGCGCTCCGGGTCCCGGAGCGCCCACCCGGGAGGCTCAGCCGGTGTTGCGCAGGCCCGCGGCCACGCCGTTGACGGTCAGGAGGAGGGCTCGGCCCAGCAGGGGGTCCGGTTCCTCGCCCGCCGCTGCCGCGTCACGCTGCCGCTTGAGGAGCGCGACCTGGAGGTACGAGATCGGGTCCAGGTAGGCGTCACGGATGCCGAAGGTCTGCTGGAGCTCCGGGTGGGAGTCGAGCAGCTTCGTACCGCCGGTGATCCGCAGGACTTCCTGGACCGTCAGCGCGTGCTCGGCCTCGATGACGTCGAAGACGTGCTTCAGCTCGTCGGGGACGAGCGTGTCCACGTAGTGACGGGCGATCCGCAGGTCCGTCTTCGCGAGCGTCATCTCGACGTTCGAGAGGAAGTTCCGGAAGAAGTGCCAGTGCTCCTGCATCTCGCCGAGCACGGTGTCCAGACCGGCTTCCCGCAGTGCCTTGAGGCCGGAGCCGACGCCGAACCAGCCGGGCACGATCTGCCGCGACTGGGTCCAGCCGAAGACCCACGGGATGGCGCGCAGGCCGTCGAGCGAGACGCCCGAGCCGGGGCGGCGCGAGGGCCGCGAGCCCAGGTGCAGGTCGGCGAGCTGGTCGACCGGCGTCGAGGCGAGGAAGTACGTCGGCAGGTCCGGGTCCTCGACGAGCCGCCGGTATGCGGAGTGCGCGGCGTCCGAGACGACGTCCATCGCGGCGTCCCAGCGGGCCAGCGCCTCGTCGGACTGGCGGGGAGAGGTGTGCAGGGCGGATGCCTGCAGCGTCGCCGCCACGGTCAGTTCGAGGTTCTCCCTGGCCAGCGACGGCACGAGGTACTTGTCGGAGATGACCTCGCCCTGCTCGGTCACCTTGATCTCGCCCTCGAGCGTGCCCCACGGCTGCGCGAGGATCGCGTCGTGCGAGGGGCCGCCGCCACGCCCCACCGTTCCGCCGCGGCCGTGGAACAGCCTCAGCCGCACCCCGTACCGGTGCGCGACGTCACGCAGACGCCTCTGCGCGCGGTGGATCTCCCACTGCGAGGTGGTGATGCCGCCGAACTTGGAGGAGTCGGAGTAGCCGAGCATGACCTCCTGGACGTCGCCCCGAAGGGCGACGAGCCTGCGGTAGGAGGGGTCGGCGAGCATCTCGTCGAGGATGACGTCGGCGGCGCGCAGCTCGTCCGTCGTCTCCAGGAGCGGCACGATGCCGATCTTCGCCCAGCCGGCGTGCAGGTCGATCAGGCCCGCCTCGCGGGCGAGGACGGCGGCCGCGAACACGTCGTCGGCGCCCTGGCACATCGAGATGATGTACGACTCGATGACCTCGGGTCCGAAGACCTGCAGGGCCTTCTTGACGGTGAGGAAGACGCCGAGGGTCTTCTCGCCCGCGGCGTCCAGCGGGGCCGGCTGCGGTCCGAGCGGCCTGCGGGAGCGCAGCTCCTTGGCGAGCAGCTTCTGCCGGTACTCGCGCGGCATGTCCACGTAACGCCAGGACTCCTCGCCCAGGCGGTCGAAGAGCTGGCCGAGCGCGTGGTGGTGGGCGTCGGCGTGCTCGCGTACGTCCATGGTGGCGAGCTGCAGGCCGAACGCGGCGAGCGTACGGATCGTGCGGTTCATGCGGCCGTCGGCGAAGAGGGCGCCCTTGTGCTCGCGCAGCGACGTCTGGACCAGGGTGAGGTCGTGCAGGAGCTCGCCGGTGCCGAGGTAGTCGCGGCCGTCCTCGTGGGCGGTGCCGCGGGCCAGGCGCTCCTTGGTGTTCTCCAGCTTCTGCCGGATGCAGGTGGCCTTCAGGCGGTAGGGCTCCTCGGCGTTCAGCCGCTTGTAGCGGGGGCTGATCTCGGGGAGCCGCTCCAGGTCGAGCTGGAGGGAGGCCTTCAGTTCCTCGGTGGCTCCGGTGTAGCGGATGGAGTTGGAGAGGAAGCCGCGCAGCTCGTCGACGAGGGCGAGGGCGTCGTTGATGCCGTGCTCGTGCTGGAGGATCAGGACGTCCCAGGTGACGGCGGGCGTCACGTTCGGGTTGCCGTCGCGGTCGCCGCCGATCCAGGTGCCGAAGGTGAGCGGCCGGGTGCCCTCGGGGAGCTGGACGCCGACGCGCTCCAGCTCGGCGGTGAGGTCTTCCAGTACGTCGCCGACGGCGCCCGCGTGCAGTTCGTCCAGGTAGTAGATGGCGTTGCGGGCCTCGTCCGCGGGTTCCGGACGGACGACGCGCAGCTCGTCGGTCTGCCACACCAGGTCGATGCTCTCGGCCAGGCGGGTGTCGTGGCGGCGCCGGTCGGACTCGATGACCGGGGTCTCGAGGAGCTCGGCGATGCGGCGCAGCTTGTTGAGGACGGAGCGGCGGGCGGCCTCGGTGGGGTGCGCGGTGAAGACGGGGCGCACGTTCAGGTGCTCCACGGTCTGGCGCAGGTGCTCGGGGTCGGCGTCCTTGAGCCGGTCGGCGGTACGGGCGAGGAGCCCGCCCTCGGCGGCCCGGCGGGTGCGCAGCTCGCGTCCGCGGTGGACCTGCTCGGTCACGTTGGCCAGGTGGAAGTACGTGGAGAAGGCGCGGACCAGCTTGGCCGCGGTCTCCAGTTCGGTGCCACCGAGCAGGCGCGCGGCGGCCTCGCCGTCCTCACGGGTCAGGCGGCGGACCTTCTCGACCAGTTCGAGGAGCTCGGGACCCTCCTGACGTACGAGGGTCTCGCCCAGCAGGTCGCCGAGGCGGCGGATGTCGGCGCGCAGCTCGGTGCTGGCTGTGGTGGTCTGGTCGTCGGCACTGCTCACAGGTGCGGCTCCTTGCAGTGTTGAAGCACGTCAGGTCTGGGAGGGGTCCCCGGGAGATATGAATCCGGCTTCCGGGGGAATGAGAGAGAGCGGACCGCGCTGTCCGACCGATTCCAAGGATAGGTGTCACATCGCGGCACGTACTCGCGGCCTCGTGCCGCCGGGTTCCGCGCTGCCATAGTTACGATGCCGTAGGTTACGGGACCGTAGCCAACGCGGGACCCGTGATCGTGCGCCCGCCGCACCCGCGCCGTGACCCTCATCCTCGACCCCACAGGGGACGTGCCCATGACCACATCTTCCGATGCGTATTCCGACACCGATGTGATCGAAGACGCTTCGCGGCAGTCGACTGATGCCGCTTCGTCGCCTTCCGTCCCGTCCGCGACGCTGGGCGGTGAGCAGAAACGTTCGCTGGAGCAGCTGGCGCTGCTGCTCTTCATCACCGTCCCGTTCCTCGCCCTGATCGCGACGGTCCCGCTGGCCTGGGGCTGGGGGGTGAGCTGGCTGGACATCGGCCTGCTGGTGTTCATGTACTACCTGGGCTGCCACGGCATCACGATCGGTTTCCACCGCTACTTCACGCACGGTTCCTTCAAGGCGAAGCGTCCGCTGCGGATCGCGCTGGCCGTGGCGGGGTCGATGGCCGTCGAGGGCCCGCTGGTGCGCTGGGTGGCGGACCACCGCAAGCACCACAAGTTCTCCGACGCGGAGGGCGACCCGCACTCCCCGTGGCGCTTCGGCGAGACGGTCCCGGCCCTGATGAAGGGCCTGTGGTGGGCGCACATCGGGTGGATGTTCGACGAGGAGCAGACGTCGCAGGAGAAGTACGCGCCGGACCTGATCAAGGACCCGGCGCTGCGCGCGATCTCCCGCCAGTTCCTGCTCTGGACGATCGTGTCGCTGGCGATCCCGCCGCTGGTGGGCGGCCTGGTGACGATGTCGTGGTGGGGTGCCTTCACGGCGTTCTTCTGGGGCTCGCTGGTCCGGGTCGCGCTGCTGCACCACGTGACGTGGTCGATCAACTCGATCTGCCACGCGGTCGGCAAGCGCCCGTTCAAGTCGCGTGACCGCTCCGGCAACGTGTGGTGGCTCGCGGTCCTGTCCTGCGGCGAGTCGTGGCACAACCTGCACCACGCCGACCCGACGTCGGCGCGGCACGGTGTGCTGAAGGGCCAGGTCGACTCGTCGGCGCGGATCATCCGCTGGTGCGAGCAGTTGGGGTGGGCGACGGACGTGCGCTGGCCGTCCGAGTCCCGTATCGACTCCCGCCGGAAGCAGAAGACCGTCGGACCGGCATGATTGACGACGTGGCGACCGACTCCAGCAATTCCAGCCCTTCCAGCAAAGAGAAGCAGCCCCGGCGTACGCGCCGGACCCGGATGACGGGTGCCGAGCGCCGGGAGCAGTTGCTGGACATCGGCCGCACCCTCTTCGCGGCCAAGGGCTTCGAGGGCACGTCGGTGGAGGAGATCGCGGCGAAGGCCGGGGTCTCCAAGCCTGTCGTGTACGAGCACTTCGGCGGCAAGGAAGGTCTTTACGCGGTGGTGGTGGACCGCGAGATGCGGGCGCTGCTCGACGGTGTGGAGGGGGCGCTGACGGCGGGCCATCCTCGTGAGCTCCTGGAGCAGGCGGCGTTCGCCCTCCTGGACTACATCGAGACGTACACGGACGGTTTCCGCATCCTGGTCCGTGACTCGCCGGTGGCGCAGTCGACGGGCACCTTCGCCTCGCTCATCTCGGACATCGCGACGCAGGTCGAGGACATCCTGGGCCAGGAGTTCAAGACACGGGGCTTCGACCAGAAGCTGGCCCCGCTGTACGCCCAGGCGCTGGTCGGCATGGTCGCGCTGACGGGGCAGTGGTGGCTGGACGCCCGCAAGCCGAAGAAGGCGGAGGTGGCGGCGCATCTGGTGAACCTGGCGTGGCACGGTCTGGACGGCCTGGAGGCGAAGCCGCGCCTGATAGGTCACAGGAAGAGTTAGCCCCGGGAAGAGCCGGCCCCCGCCGGGGGCTATGGCTGTTCCGGTTCCAGGAACTCCAGGCGGTTGCCCACCGGGTCGTCCGCGTAGAAGCGCCGGTGGCCCGGCAGGGCGTGGTCCCAGGTCACGGGAACGCCCCGCGAGGAAAGGCGTTCCGCGTACGCGGTGATGTCCCGTACCCGCAGTCCTGGGTGCGCTTTGCGGGCGGGGCGGAAGTCCGCCTCGATGCCGAGGTGCAGCTGGACGGCCCCCGCCAGGAACCAGCAACCGCCCCGCGCGGCGAGCGCGGGCGGCTTGGGGATCTCCGCCATGCCCAGCACGCCGGCGTAGTAGGCCCGGAGCGCCGGCTCACTGCCGGGTGGCGCGGCGAGCTGCACATGGTCGATGCCGACGAGTGTCACGCCTCAGCCCTCCCGCCGGGCCACCGCGAAGACCCTGCGGAAGGGGAAGACGGTGCCGCCCTCCCGCGCCGGGTATGCCTTGCGCAGCAGCTCGCGGTACTCGGCGAGGAACGCGTCCCTTGCCTCCGCGTCCTCCTCCAGTGCCGTGAGGACCGGCCGCAGGCCCGTTCCCTTCACCCAGTCGAGGACCGGGTCCTCGCCCTCCAGGAGATGCAGGTAGGTCGTCTCCCAGACGTCCGCATCGCAGCCGAGCCCCACGAGCCGTTCCAGGTAGGCCGTCGGCGACAGCACCGCGTCCGCGTGCCGCAGCCGCCCGCCGAGCCGGTCCCGCCACCGCTCGGACTCGCTCAGCTCCCGCATCAGTACGTGGCTGGGAGCGTCGAAGTTGCCGGGGACCTGGAAGGCGAAGGTGCCGCCGGGGGTGAGCGCCGCGATCCAGTCGGGGAAGGAGTCGGGGTGGCCCGGGACCCACTGGAGGGTCGCGTTGGACAGGATCAGGTCGTACGTCCCCTCGGGCGGGGCCCAGTCACCCGCGTCGGCCGCGGCGAAGTCGAGCCGGCCGCCGCCCGAGGTGGGGCCTGCCAGGTGCTCGGCCCGCTCCAGCATCTGGGGGGAGTTGTCGAAGCCCGTGATGTGCGCCGTGGGCCAGCGGTCGGCGAGGAGCCGGGTGACGTTGCCGGGGCCGCAGCCCAGGTCCGCGACGCGCGGCGACCGGCCGCCGGTGGCGGGGAGTTCGGGGATGCGGGCCAGCAGGTCCGCGAAGGGGCGGGCGCGGTGGCCGGCGTGGCGCAGGTACTGACCCGGGTCCCAGGTGGGGGCGGGGCTGCTGCCGGGGGCGGCGGTCATGGATGGGGCCTCCTTCGCGCAGGCGTCGTACCGGCGTCACATCACCTTCGTACGGGCGCCATGCGCACGTCGTAACGCCATCCTCGACCCGAAGTATCTTGACGTCAAGAGACTTCATGTCGACAGACCCCCTACACTGATCGTCATGGAGGACGAGGTCGACCGTCTGGTCGCAGCATGGCGCCGGGAGCGCCCCGACCTCGACGTGGAACCACTCGAGGTGCTCAGTCGCGTCAGCAGGCTCGCGCGGCATCTCGACAGGGCCCGCAGGCTCGCGTTCTCCGAGCACGGTCTCGAGCCCTGGGAGTTCGACGTGCTGACGTCTCTGCGGCGCGCGGGCGCGCCCTACCAGCTCTCCCCCGGACAGCTCCTCACCCAGACCCTGGTCACGTCCGGCACGATGACCAACCGCATCGACCGGCTCGCGAAGAAGGGCCTCGTCGAGCGGCTTCCCGATCCGAGCGACCGGCGGGGCGTGCTCGTGCGGCTGACCGGGGAAGGGCAGGACCGCGCGGACCAGGCCCTCGCCGGACTCCTCAAGCAGGAGCGGGCGATCCTCGCCGAGCTCTCGCGCGGACAGCGCGGCGAACTCGCCGGACTGCTACGCCAGTTGACCGCCCCGTTCGACAACATCCCCGGCTAGGTCGACCGGACCCACCCCCGCCCTGCGCGCGAGCGCGACGGCCGCCAGCGTGGAGTGGACGCCCAGCTTCCCCAGCACGTTCTGCATGTGCGTACGCACCGTGTGCGGGGAGAGGAACAGCCGCTCGGCCACCGCTTTCCGGCCCAGACCCGCCACCATGCAGCGCAGCACCTCGCGCTCGCGCGGGGTCAGCGACTCCACCAGGCGCTCGGATTCCGTGCGGTGCTTGCGGGCGGCGGTCAGCTCGCGCAGGACGCCGGTGAGCAGCGCGGGCGGCAGATGCGTCTCCTCCCGCAGCACCCCTCGTATGACCGTCAGGAGCCGGGAGAGCGAGCAGTCCTTGGCGACCCAGCCCGAGGCGCCGGCCTGCAGCGCGAGGGCGGCCCTGCGCGGGTCGTCCTTCTCGGCGAGCACGACCGTGCGCACCATCGGCTGGCCCGAACGGACCCCGGCCACCAGGGAGATGCCGTCCACCAGGCCGTCCGCGTTGCCCTCCTGCACGGAAGGCGCGGGCCGCACGCCCTGCACGGCGCTCGCGGACGCGCCCAGATCGGCGTCGACGAGCAGCACGTCGTATCTGCGCCCCTCGGCTATCGCCCGCTCCAGGCAGCGCAGTGCGGCCGGGCCGCTGCCCGCCGCGGACACGTCGACGTCGGGCTCCGCCGCCAGTGCCGCCGCGAGCGACTCGGCGAAGATGCGATGGTCGTCGACGACCAGGACTCGGATACGAACCACTGAAACCCCCTCCCCCAAGCTCTCCTCGGAGAGCAGGGGATGTCCCCGTCGAAAAGACGTCGAGGACGTACGGTGCGGGCACGACACCCGGAACGGGGGTCGCCGCAGTCGCACGGCCGCCGCCGAGCTGTGACTGCCACCCCCACGCCGGGTGTCGTACCCGACTGTCTCGCCCCCTGATCAGTGCCGGCCCCCACCGGCACTGCCACTCAGAGTAGGGCCGCACGGCAGGAGCGGAAGGTAATTTACAGAACTGACTGGCCAGCGCGTTTAGGGTGAGCCGTATGTTTCGTATGGAGACAGGAGTCGACAAAGAGCGGTTCGCATCGCTCCTCGCCGGTCTTGAGGAAGCGAACTCCGCGGCCTCCCCCGTGATCCGTTCGCTGCGCGACACCCCGCAGGACCGTGAAATACCGCTGGCCGTCTGGCTCATGGAGGAGACGGAAGGCCTCGTCGGCGGCCTCGCCGGACACACCTGGGGGCGCTGGCTCCACGTGAACTACCTCTGGGTCAGCGAAAGACACCAGGGCGCCGGCTTCGGCGCGAGGCTCCTCGCCGAGGCGGAACGCATCGCACGCGAAGAACGCGAATGCCTCAACTCCCGCGTGGAGACCTGGGACTTCCAGGCTCCGGGCTTCTACCGCGGCCAGGGCTACGAGGTGGTCTCGGTGATCCCGGACTACCCGCAGGGCGCAAAGGAGTTCACCCTGACGAAGCGGCTCGGCTGATGCCGCTCCTCTCCTTGAACCGTCTCAACGGCATGCTGAGCGAGGTCGATGAAGCCCGCAGGGCCGCCCTGGCCCTGGACTTCGCTCGTCCAGGTCAGTTGGGACTTCGCTGAAAAGTCCCTCTCCACCAACATCGTGGACCTGGCCGTCAGGCTCGGTTGTCAGCGGATGATGGAGTCGGCCGGCGCGTGGCACAAGGCCGCCCGCTGGGAGGAGGCCCGGTGGCAGCTCCAGCACGTCGTCGCCACCGAGCCCAACCCGCATGTGGAGCAGGGAAGTTGAAGGCGTGACGCGTTACGCCTCCCGCCGCGCCCCCGCCGAAGGCACCGCCGGGAACACCCGTGGGGTCGTGTGGCCCGCCGCGGTGAACGCCTCCAGGATCGACTTCGTCACCGGCTCCGCGTCCACCTCCTCCACCAGGACGATCGCCGAGCCGCCGAAGCCGCCGCCCGTCATCCGGGAGCCCAGTGCGCCTGCCGCATTCGCGGAGGACACCACCAGGTCCAGCTCCTCGCAGGAGATGCGCAGGTCGTCCCGCAGGGAGAGGTGGCCCTCGGTCAGCACCGGGCCGATCGCCCGCACCTCCCCCGCGTCGAGCAGGCCGATGACCTGCTCCACCCGGTGGTCGTCCGAGACGATGTGGCGGACGTAGCGGCGGATCTTCTCGTCCGTCAGTTTGGCCAGGGCGGTGGGGAGTTCCGCGTACGGGACGTCCCGCAGGTGTGTGACGCCCAGGATGCGTGCGCCCTCCTCGCAGCCCGCCCGTCGTTCCGCGTACGCGCCGTCGCCCAGCTCGTGCTTGACCCTGGTGTCGACCACCAGGAGCTGCAGGCCGTGTGCCGCCAGGTCGAAGGGCACCTGGCGTATCGACAGGTCCCGGCAGTCCAGGTGCAGGGCGTGGCCCGCCTCGCAGCACGCGGACGCCATCTGGTCCATCACTCCGCAGGGGACGCCCACGAAGGCGTTCTCGGCGCGCTGGGCCAGGACCGCCAACTCGGGGCGGGTCAGCGAGAGTTCGTACAGGTCGTTCAGGGCGAGTGCCGTGACGACCTCCAGGGCGGCGGACGAGGACAGGCCGGCTCCGGTCGGCACGGTCGACGCGAGGTGGACGTCCGCGCCGCCGGACACGTCATGGCCCGCGTCCCGCAGCGCCCACGCCACGCCCGCCGGGTAGGCGGCCCAGCCGCCCTGCCCGTACTTCGACAAGGGGGTCAGCTCGTCGACGCGCAGTTCGACGACCGGGGCGTCGATGTCCGCCGAGTGCAGGCGCAGGACGCCGTCCGTGCGGCGCGCCACCGCCGCCACCGCCGTGTGCGGCAGCGCGAGCGGCATCACGAAGCCCTCGTTGAAGTCCGTGTACTCGCCGATGAGGTTGACCCGGCCGGGAGCCGACCAGACCCCGTCCGCCGCGTACCCGTACAGGTCGGCGAACTGCCCCGCTACGTCCATCAGTTACCCCTTGTCCCCAATTACCGCTGAGCGAACGCCCACGCGTCCGCGACGATGCCCGCGAGGTCCGCGCGGGACGGGTTCCAGCCGAGCTTCTCGCGCGCGGTGGCGGCGGAGGCCACGAGGATCGCCGGGTCGCCGCCGCGGCGCGGGGCCATGACCTCGGGGATCGGGTGGCCGGTGACCTCGCGGACGGTCTCGATGACCTCGCGCACGGAGAAGCCGTTGCCGTTGCCGAGGTTGCAGATCAGGTGCTCGCCGGAGGCGGCGGCCTCCACGGCGAGGAGGTGCGCCTGGGCGAGGTCCGCGACGTGGATGTAGTCGCGGACGCAGGTGCCGTCCGGGGTCGGGTAGTCCTCGCCGTAGACGGAGATCGCCTCGCGCTTGCCCTGGGCCACCTGGAGGACGAGGGGGATCAGGTGCGACTCCGGGTCGTGGCGCTCGCCGTACGCACCGTAGGCACCCGCCACGTTGAAGTAGCGCAGCGACACCGCGGCCAGGCCGTGGGCCGCCGCCTCGCCCGTGATCATGTGGTCGACGGCGAGCTTCGACGCGCCGTAGGGGGACGTGGGGGCGGTCGGGTCGGCCTCCGTGATGGGGGTGCTGACCGGCTCGCCGTACGTCGCCGCGGTGGAGGAGAAGACCAGCCTGCGCACGCCCGCGTCGCGCATCGCGGCGAGCAGCGCCATCGTGCCGCCGACGTTGTTGTCCCAGTACTTCTCGGGCTTCGCGACGGACTCGCCGACCTGGGAGAAGGCGGCGAAGTGCAACACGGCGTCGAAGGAGGAGTCCAGCCACTTGGCGGCATCGCGGATGTCGCCCTCGATGAATGTCGCGTCGGCGGGGACGCCTTCACGGAAGCCGGTCGAGAGGTTGTCCAGGACGGTCACCTCGTGCCCGGCCTCGATCAGATGCTGGGCCACCACGCTTCCCACATAGCCCGCCCCGCCGGTGACCAGGTACTTACCGCTCATGAACTCGCTACCTCTCGCAGTCGCTGGGCCGCGGCTTCCGGCGGCACGTCGTTGATGAACACACTCATGCCGGATTCGGAACCCGCGAGGAACTTCAGCTTGCCCGAAGTGCGGCGAATGGTGAAAAGCTCGAGGTGGAGTGCGAAGTCGTCCCGGTTGACCCCGTCCTGTCCGTCCGGCGCGCCGAAGGGCGCCTGGTGCCAGGCGGCGATGTACGGCGTGAGCCGGCCCTCTTCACCGAAGATCCGGTCGAAGCGCCTCAACAGTTCCAGATAGACCTGGGGAAACTCTGTGCGCGCGGCTTCGTCGAGACCGAGCAGGTCCGGCACCCGGCGCTTGGGGTAGAGGTGCACCTCGTAGGGCCAGTGCGCGGAGTAGGGGACGAACGCCACCCAGTGCTCGGTGTCCAGGACCACCCGCTCCCCCGCCGACTCTTCGGCCACGACGTCGTCGAAGAGGTTGCGGCCGCCCGTCGCCTCCTTGTGCGCGGCGAGGGACCTCAGCATCAGGGACGTGCGCGGGGTGACGAAGGGATACGCGTAGATCTGCCCGTGCGGGTGGCCCAGGGTCACGCCGATCTCGGCGCCGCGGTTCTCGAAGCAGAACACCTGCTCGACGGAAGGGAGGTGCGAGAGCTCGGCGGTCCTGTCCGTCCAGGCGTCCAGGACGAGGCGGGCCTGAGCCTCGGTGAGGTCGGCGAAGGACGAGTCGTGGTCGGAGGTGAAGCAAACGACCTCGCAGCGTCCCGCGTCCCCGGCGAGCGAGGGGAAGCGGTTCTCGAAGACCACCACGTCGTACGCGGAGTCGGGGACCTCGCTCAGCCGCTCTCCCTCGGAGGGGCAGAGCGGGCACTCGTCGGCCGGCGGGTGGTAGGTGCGGCCCTGGCGGTGCGAGGCGATGGCCACCGCGTCGCCCAGAAGGGGGTCCCGGCGGATCTCCGACGTGGTGGAGATGGGGTCCAGGGGCCTCCGGTCGATGGCGTCGCGCACCGCGTCGTCGCGCGAGTCGTAGTAGATGAGCTCACGACCGTCGGCGAGACGGGTCGAGGTCTTCTTCACGTCCGGGGCTCCTCACCAACACCCACCCAACATAACCGAACACAACAAACCACAAGGCAACAGCAGCGTCAAGGTCGCGGAGCTGGGCGCCAGCTATGCGTCCGATCACAATCCAACAAAGAACACCAACAGAAGTCTTCAGTTCTTGAAGCGGCAGGCGTAGGTTCCGGTCTGATCAGTTCGCGCAACGAAGCGAGTTCCCCATGCAGTCCCCCACACAGACCCTGGCCGAGGGGCTTCGGCTGCCCACCAACGGCCTCGACTACGCGATCCTCGCGATCTACTTCGCCGTGGTCCTCGGCATCGGCTTCGCCGCCCGCCGCTCCGTCAGGACCAGCCTCGACTTCTTCCTCTCCGGGCGCTCCCTGCCCGCCTGGGTCACCGGCCTCGCGTTCGTCGCCGCGAACCTCGGTGCCACCGAGATCCTGGGCATGGCGGCGACCGGCGCCCAGTACGGCGTCGCCGTCGTCCACTGGTACTGGATCGGCGCCATCCCCGCGATGGTCTTCCTCGGCCTCGTGATGATGCCGTTCTACTACCGCAGCAAGGTCCGCTCGGTCCCCGAGTACCTGCTCCAGCGCTTCGACAAGTCGGCGCACCTGCTCAGCTCGGTGCTCTTCGCGTTCGCCGCGATCCTCATCGCGGGCGTGAACCTCTACGCCCTGTCGATCGTCGTCGAGGCGCTCCTCGGCTGGCCACAGTGGGTGGCCATCGTGGTCGCCGGGTTCTTCGTCCTGGCGTACATCACGATCGGCGGGCTCTCCTCGGCGATCTACAACGAGGTCCTGCAGTTCTTCGTGATCCTGGCCGCGCTCATCCCGATCTGCGTCATCGGCCTGAAGAAGGTCGGCGGCTGGGACGGTCTGTCCGGGTCGATCGAGAAGTCGCACGGCGCCGACTTCATGAGTGCGTGGGGCGGCACCGGCATCGGTGACGCCAACCCGCTGGGCGCGAACTGGCTGACGATCATCCTCGGCCTCGGCTTCGTGCTCTCCTTCGGCTACTGGACGACCAACTTCGCCGAGGTGCAGCGCGCCCTGTCCGCGAAGAACCTCTCCGCCGCCCAGCGCACCCCGCTGATCGCCGCCTTCCCGAAGATCTTCATCGTCTTCCTGGTGATGATCCCGGGCCTGGTCGCGGCCGTCCTCGTCCCGAAGATCGGCACGGCGGGCTCGGATCTGACGTACAACGACGCGATCCCCTACCTGATGCAGGAGTTGCTGCCCAACGGCGTGCTCGGCATCGCGGTGACCGGTCTGCTCGCGGCGTTCATGGCGGGCATGGCGGCGAACGTGTCGTCCTTCAACACCGTCTTCACGTACGACATCTGGGCGAAGTACGTGGTCAAGGACCGCGAGGACGGCTACTACCTGAGGTTCGGCCGTCTGATCACCGCGATCGGCGTCCTCGCCTCCATCGGCACGGCCTTCATCGCCTCGTCGTTCTCGAACATCATGGGGTACCTCCAGACGCTGTTCTCCTTCTTCAACGTCCCGATGTTCGTGGTCTTCATCATCGGCATGTTCTGGAAGCGCGCCTCCATGAAGTCCGGCGTGTGGGGCCTGCTCGCGGGCACGACCGCCGCGATGGTCAACTACTTCTGGATCTACAAGCAGGGCGTCATCGACATCCCGACCGACCAGGGCGCCAACTTCGTCTCGGCGATCGTCGGCTTCGTCGCGGGCGCCGTGGTGATGGTCGTGGTCACACTGTTCACCGCCCCCAAGCCGGAGGCCGAACTGGCCGGTCTGGTCTACGGGACGACCGCGCCGGACCTCGACGAGCCACCGGCCGAGGGCGACGATGCCTGGTACCGCAAGCCCGCGCTGCTCGGCTGGGGAGCGATCGTGCTCGCCGCGCTCTGCTACCTGCCCTACTCGCTCTAATCCCGATCGGAGGTCTGGAAGAACATGTCCGAACTGCGAAACGAAGTCTCCGCACTGGAGCGCAAGTCCGCCACGGCGGCCCGTCTCTTCGACATCCGGCGGATCATCGGCGGTCTGTTCGTCGTCTACGGAATCATCGTGACGATCGCCGGAATCTCCCCGTCCGACGCCGACATGAAGAAGGCGGAGGACATCAACATCAACCTCTGGACGGGCCTGGCCATGCTGGCGCTCGGGCTCTTCTTCCTCGGCTGGCTCTGGCTGCGGCCCACGCCGCCGCCCACCGAGGCGCCGGAGGAGGACAAGTAACACCTCTGGACGGGGCCCGAGTTCACTGTGCCGGTGGCTCGGGCCCCGTCGGCGTCTCCGTGTCCTGCGGGTAGGCAGCGGCGGGGCGCTCCGCACGGTCGAGCAGCCCCGTCCGGGCGGCGAGCGCCGCCGCCTCCAGGCGGGAGCCGACGCCCAGTTTCATCAGGACGCGCTGCACGTGCGTACGCGCCGTGCTGGGCGCGATCCCCATTCCGGCGGCGATGAGGCGGGTGTCCTCGCCGTCGGCGACCCGCACCAGGACCTCGACCTCGCGCGGCGTGAGCATCTGGAGCAGCCGCTGCCCCTCGTCGTCGGGCTGCGCGGCCGGATTGAGCAGCTCGCTGAACGCGCCCTGGAGCAGCTGCGGCGCGACGGCCGCCTCGCCGGCTCTCGCCTTCATGATGGCGCGCTCGACACCCTCGATGCGCTCGTCATGGCGTACGTACCCGGAAGCTCCCGCGGCGAAGGCCGCGGCGATGCCGCGCGGGCTCGGCACCGGGCCGAGCACCACCACGGCCACCTGCGGCCGCTCCCGCTTGATCTTCACGACCGGGTCGAACATGCCGGTCTCCGCGGGTGTCGCCGTACCGAGCAGGCAGACCTCGGGTGCCCGGCTGATGACCAGCTCCGCCGCCCCGGCCGCGGGCGCGGCCGCGGCGAGCACCCGGTGCCCGCGCAGCTTCAAGGCCGAGGCGAGTGCCTCGGCGAGCAGTCGGTGGTCGTCGACCACCATGAGTCGCACACCCATCGAGCAGCCCCCCACTTTCCCCCACGGAACCCCCACGGATCGAGGGCCCCCCGGCCCCACGCCCACTCATCCCCCGGAAGCTACACGCTTGTTCGACGCTGCGCGCCCCCTCCCGGCGATAAGCGGCCCGGAATGCCGAAATCCCGGCCATATTCGGGTGAGGGGGAGTACGTGCGTACGGAATGGCGCACGCGCGGACGCAAAACGGCCCCGCTCCTCTTCAGGAACGGGGCCGTCCGGCGCGTACGCGGAGGTCAGAGGGCTTACTGGGCGACGAAGCCCAGAGCCGTGTACTCCTTCTCGTCCTTCGAGTACGGCTTGCTGATCAGTTCCTTGCCGAGGTACAGCCTGCCGTCGGCGTAAAGGAGTTCGTTCGATTTCGGGACCATGCCGCTGATGGCGCTGCCGACGGATTCGGCCGCGGGAGTCTCCAGGAGCTTGGTCTCCTTCATCGTCTTGCCGTTGAGGGAGACGACCTGGGCGCCCTTGTCGTAACCGGCGTCCTTGTAGGCCAGGATGTTGCCGCCGTCCATGCGGATCGGGAACATCTCGCCGTTCTCGCCCGCGTCGGCACGGTCACCCGTGGTCTTTCCGGTGGCCAGCGAGAACGAGATGATCTCGTTCGTCTGGCTGTAGCTGTCGCCGCCGCCGTCGTGCTGGCGGGTCGGGACGTAGAGCTTGTCGTTGCCGACGGCCAGCGAGGTGCAGGCGTAGACGACGTTGACCTCGCAGTCATGGTCGTACTTGCCGTCGGGCAGCGAGATCTTGGCGCGGAGGTTGCCCTTGTCGTCGAGCGAGAAGGCGTCCGTGACGCCGCTCGAGGTGATCTCCTGGGTGTCCTGGCCGAAGACGACGGGGCGCGTGGAGATGACCTTGGCGTTGTCGACGCCCGGGGTCACCGGGTACGTCCACTTGACCTTGCCGTTCTTGGGGTTGAGGAGCTGGACCTTCAGCTTCTCGTCGCCGTAGTCGCCGCACTTCTGGACGGCGACGAGCTGCTCGCCGCCCGCGTAGCCCTCGTCCTGGCACTTGTCACCCGGGTTGGGCTCCCACAGGTGGTCGCCCGAGGTGAGGTCGAAGGCCGCGCCACCGGCGCTGGAACCGGCCGCGACGGTGCTGCCGCTGATGGTGACCTCCTGGACGCGGGCGGCGGCGCTGCCCTCGTCGATGGTCTCCGTCCAGAGCTTCTTGCCGTCCTTCAGGTCGACCGCGGAGATCTGCGAGCAGGTCTCGTGGTCGCCCTTCTTGTTCCGCTTGCCCTCTTCGTAGGCGACCGCGACGATGCCGTCCTTGGTGACCTCACGCGATCCCGCGCACGTCTGGCCCGCGAGGGGCAGCGTCCACAGTTCCTTGCCGTCGGCCGGGTTGTACCCGACGATCTCGTTGACGCCCGCCTTGGCGTAGACGTCCTCGGTGAGCCAGGAGCCCTTGATGCTCCAGACGTCGTCCTTGGGGACCTCGGGCTGCGGGAGCTGCATGGAGACGGTGGCGCTGGTGTTGGCCGGGACCTTCTCCGTGCCGGGACCGCTCGGGCCCTGCTCGCCGCCGCCGCCCTTCTTGTCCTCGCCGCCCTTGCCGCCGGTCGAGCCCCCGGAGCTCGCCTCGGTGTCCTTCTTCTGCGTCGAGGCGTAGTAGACACCGCCGCCGACGATCAGGGCGATCGCGACGACCGCACCGATGATGATCTTCATCTGGCCGCTGAGCTTCGACCCGCCGGAGCCGCCGGGCACGCCCGCCTGCGGAGCCATCGGCATCGTGCCGGGCTGCTGGTAGGCCCCGTACGGAGCCTGCTGGCCGTACGGCTGTGTCGGCTGGTTGTACGGCTGCGTCGGCTGGCCCGGGTAGCCGTAGCCCTGGGGCTGGCCGGGGGGCGGGGTGCCGGGGGCCTGCGGGTAGCCGTAGTTGGGCTGGCCCGGCGGCGGCGGGGGCGGTGTCGGCGGCTGGGCCGGCGGCGGGGTCTGGGGGTAGCCGTAGGACGGGTTGCCCGGCTCGGGGGCCTTGCCGAAGCCGGCCGGCGGGGGGTCCTGGGGGGCGCCGAACCCGCCCGGCGGGGGGTCCTGCGGTGCGCCGAACCCGCCCTGCGGGGGCTCGTTGGGCGGTTGGGGCGGCTGGGTCATGACGTCGATTCCTTGGGGACGAGAGGTGAACTAGGCGACGAGGGGGGGGCGAGATGCCCGGCGGAGAAGGTCACTTGCCGTAGGCCAGCATCAGCTTCTCCTGGCCCTTTGCGCTGCCCGAGAGCCGCGTGGTGGAGATGTAGAAGCGACCGTCCACGAAGTCGACGTCCTTCGAGAAGAAGCCGCTCTCGATCTCAGAGGTCCCCTCGGGGTTCTTCAGGAGCGTCTTCGGCTTGTGCGAGCCCGACAGCGGGATCGAGACGACCTGACCGCCGGAGTCGTACGCGGGGTTGACGTAGGCGATGAGCGCCCCGTCCTCGACCTTCATCGGCAGCATCGATTCCTCCAGCGGCGACTTCACGCGCCAGGCCTCCTTGCCGTTGGCCAGGCTGATCGCCACGACCTCGTTGGCCCCGGAGGTCGCCTCGGTCGGCAGGTAGAGGTTCGTGTCGTCGGTCGTCGCGCCGAGGCAGCCCTGCAGGCTGCCGCCGAGGAACGTCGAACCGCCGCACTCCGGCGCGAACTTCTCGTCCACGCTGACCTCAGAGCGTGTGGCGCTGCTGTTGGGCTTCAGCGTGGTGATGTTCCACTGCTTCTTGTCCTCATTGGTGAGGTAGACGATCGTCGGGCTCTCGGAGTAGATCCGGCCGATCTGCCAGCCCTTGGGGAACTTCTTCGTCCACACGGCCTTGCCGGTCTTCGGGTCGATCTGCTGGAGCTCGTCGTGCTCGGTGGGCGAACTCGCGCCGCACGAGAGGGCGCGGAGCATCTTCTTGCCGCCGGTGAAGCCGCTGGGGAAACAGGTGCCCTCGTCCTTCTTCCCGGACACGAAGAGCTCCTTGCCGTCGCTCATCCGCAGCGCCGTGCCGGACTGGGAGCGGCCGACCATCAGCGTGTCACCGGTGATGGAGAGGTCGGCGTCGCTGGAGAAGTCGAAGAGCCCCTCCTCCTTGACCGGCTTGGTCCAGCCCTTGCTGCCGTCACTCAGGTCGACGATCTGGACCTGGCTGCACTTGGAGTCGTCCTTCTGGCCGTCCTTGTAGGCGACGACGATCTTGTTGTCCTTCGTCACCTGCGGGGTCGTGCCGCAGATCTTCTGCGGGAACTTGACCGTCGGCCAGGCCTGGTCGCCCGTCTTGACGTTGTAGGCGGAGATCTCCTTGTACGCCGCCTTGATGGCGACGTCACCCTGGATCCACATGCCCTTGGCGTCGGCGCCGGAGCCGGGCACCTTGGGCGCTTCCTTGTACCAGAGCACCTTCGCCTCACCGGGCTGGCGGCCCGCGTTGAGGTCTTCCTGCGGCCCGCCGTCACCGTCGCCGTCGCCCGGGTTGACCGGCGCCGATCCGCTGGCCTTGGGGTCGTCGCTCTTGCCCGCGACCGGCTTCTTCTTCTTGCCGCCGTCGTCGGAGCCGACGACCGCCCAGGCGACGCCGCCGATGACGAGCGCCGCTGCGGCCACGGCCGCCACGATCAGGCCGGGCTTGCCCTTGAAGGGGTTCTTGCCGCCGCCACCGCCGACGCCGGGCGGATGGGTGCCGGGCACACCGGGGGGCGGGAACTGCTGCTGCGGGTACCCGTACTGGGGCTGCTGCGCGTAGGGGCCCGGCTGACCGGGCTGCGTGGGCTGACCGTAGGGGCCCGGCTGACCCGGCTGCGTGGGCTGACCGTAGGGACCCGCCTGACCCGGCTGCGTGGGCTGACCGTAGGGTCCGGGCTGGTTGTACGGTCCGGGCTGCTGCGGGTAGCCGTACCCCGGCTGGGGTGCGGGCGGCGTCTGCGGGTAGCCGTAGCCGGGCTGGGGCGCGGACGCGGGCGGCGGAGTCTGCGGGGCTCCCGACGGCGGGGCCGGCGGCTGACCGGGCATCTGCGGTGGCCGGCCCGGTGGCTGCGGCGCGGCTCCCTGTTCGGGATCCTGCGGAGCTCCGAAACCGCCGGACGGCGGCTGGTTGGGCGGCTGAGTCATCAGCGCTTCCCCCTTCACTGATTTTTCGGCACGCCAAGTGGTGCTCAGGCCGACCTTTCTATCACCCTGCGGCACTAGCACAACTGACCGGTCCGTCCCCTGTTCCCAAGGGAGGACCGGCCCGTGATGCGTCTGTTACTAGACCTCTACGCGCTCTCCGCGAGCTCCAGCCAGCGCATCTCCAACTCGTCGCGCTCGCGCACGAGTTCACGCAGCTCGGCGTCCAGTTTGGCCACCTTTTCGAAGTCGGTGGCGTTATCGGCGATTTGGGCGTGCAGCCACGTCTCCTTCGTCGACATCTTGTCCAGCTGCCGCTCGATCTTCTGCAGTTCCTTCTTCGCGGCGCGTGCGTCGGCGGAGGAGACCGCCGCCTTCTGCGGGGCCGCGGACGGCGTCGCGGACGCGGCGACGGGCGCCGACGGGACGCCCGCTTCCGCCATCCGCTTGCGCCGCTCCAGATACTCGTCGATGCCGCGCGGCAGCATCCGCATCGTGGCGTCGCCGAGCAGCGCGAAGACCTTGTCGGTGGTGCGCTCCAGGAAGAACCGGTCGTGGGAGATCACGACCATGGACCCCGGCCAGCTGTCGAGGACGTCTTCGAGCTGCGTCAGGGTCTCGATGTCGAGGTCGTTCGTCGGCTCGTCGAGGAAGAGGACGTTCGGCTCGTCCATCAGGAGGCGAAGGAGCTGGAGCCGGCGCCGCTCACCACCGGAGAGATCACCGACGGGCGTCCACTGCTTCTCCTTGTTGAACCCGAACGTCTCGCAGAGCTGCCCGGCGGTCATCTCCCGGCCCTTGCCGAGGTCGACCCGCTCACGGACCTGCTGCACGGCCTGCAACACCCGCAGCGTCGGGGAGAGTTCGGCGACCTCCTGCGACAGGTAGGCCAGCTTCACGGTCTTGCCGACGACCACCCGCCCCGCCTCGGGCTGTACGTCGCCGTCGGAGCGCTGCGCCTCGGCCATCGCCCGCAGCAGCGAGGTCTTGCCCGCGCCGTTGACGCCGACCAGGCCGATGCGGTCGCCGGGGCCGAGCTGCCAGGTCAGGTGCTTGAGGAGCACCTTGGGGCCGGCCTGGACGGTCACGTCCTCAAGATCGAAGACGGTCTTGCCGAGCCGGGTCGTGGCGAACTTCATCAGCTCGCTCGTGTCACGCGGCGGCGGCACGTCGGCGATGAGTTCGTTGGCGGCCTCGATGCGGTACCGCGGCTTGCTGGTGCGCGCGGGGGCGCCGCGCCGCAGCCAGGCCAGCTCCTTGCGCATCAGGTTCTTGCGCTTGGTCTCCTCGGTGGCCGCGATGCGCTCACGCTCGGCACGCGCGAAGACATAGTCGGAGTACCCGCCCTCGTACTCGAAGACGGATCCGCTCTGTACGTCCCACATGCGCGTGCACACCTGGTCGAGGAACCAGCGGTCGTGCGTGACGCAGACGAGCGCCGAGCGCCGCGTGCGCAGGTGCCCGGCGAGCCAGGCGATGCCCTCGACGTCCAGGTGGTTGGTCGGCTCGTCGAGCACGATCAGGTCGGGCTCGCCGATGAGCAGCTTCGCCAGCGCGATTCGGCGCCGCTCGCCACCGGAGAGCGGCCCGATGACGGTGTCGAGCCCCTGCGGGAAGCCCGGCATGTCCAGGCCGCCGAACAGACCGGTCAGCACGTCACGGATCTTGGCGTTGCCCGCCCACTCGTGATCGGCGAGGTCACCGATGACCTCGTGCCGCACGGTGGCCTCGGGGTCCAGCGAGTCGTGCTGGGTCAGCACCCCGAGCTGCAGGCCGCCGTTGTGCGTGACCCGCCCGGTGTCGGCCTCCTCCAGCTTGGCGAGCATCCGGATGAGGGTCGTCTTGCCGTCGCCGTTGCGCCCCACGACGCCGATCCGGTCCCCCTCGGACACGCCGAGGGAGACACCGTCGAGCAGGGCACGGGTGCCGTACACCTTGCTGACTGCCTCGACATTGACCAGGTTGACGGCCATTAACGCTCCAGGGAAGGGGATCGATCGACCTCCAGCGTAGTCGGAGACGCAGGCCCCCGGCCCGGGGGCCGGTCGGGACCGCGGATCAGCCGGCCCGCACCCCCGGGGCCCCGCCCCGCACCCCCCGGCCCGCCCGCTCGACCAGCAGCCACCCGGCCAGCGCCATGCCCACCGCCACCGGCGCCGTCACCCGTACCGCGATCAGCATCGCCGTACGCCCTTCGAGCAGTCCCCCGAAGCCGACCATGGAGAGTCCGAGCACCCCGAAGAGGCAGAGCGTGACGCCCACGGCGGCTGCCGGGCCCGCGCCCGGCCCGCCCGTCGACTCCCGTGCCACGACCGGCTTCTCGAAGCGGCGGAAGGCGGCGACCAGCAGAGCGGTGAGCACCACCGCGGCCGCCATCCGCAGCGGCACCTGCGTCCACCACTGCGCGGTGGCAGGCTCCGGCAGCGGCACGTCCGCGGCGATCAGCACCCCGTACACCCCGAGCATCGCCGTCAGGTGCCACAGGAACGCCGTCATCGAGACGCCGTTCGCCGCCACCACGCCCCGCCACACCCGCGGCCGCGCCAGCCACCGGGTCGCGGGCCCCCGCAGCAGCTCCACCGCGCCCACCAGCCACACACCGTGACAGAGCAGGGCGAAGGTCGGCGGAGCCATGTTCGAGACGCGCTCGCCGGGCATGCCCACCATGGACAGGGGATACGGGCCGAAGGCCACCAGGGCCGCGGCTCCGGCGAGACCCGCCCCGGCCATGGCCGCCGGTATCCGCATCCGCAGCCTGCCGTCCGCCCGCAGGAAGCCGAGCTGATGCACGGCGAGCCACACGAAGGCGAAGTTCAGGAACTCCACGTACGGGACGCCGAACGCGAAGCGCGCCACGTCCACCGCCCCGGCGGCGGCCACCAGACCCCCGAACGCGCCCCAGCCGTACCGCTCGTGCAGCCTGAGCAGCGGCGGCGTGAACGCCACCATCGCCAGGTAGATGCCGATGAACCACAGCGGCTGGGCGACAAGGCGCAGCGTCACGTCCAGCAACGCGCTGCCCTCGCCCAGGAGTTGGAGCAGCAGGGCGGCGATGCCCCACACCCCGATGAACACCATCGTCGGCCGCAGCAGCCGCTGGAGGCGGGCCCGCAGGAACGCCGAGTAAACGGATTGGCCGGTCGCCTGGCGGCTCAGGGAGCGGTACGACAGCGCGTGCGAGAAGCCGCCGACGAAGAAGAACACCGGCATGATCTGCAGCGCCCAGGTGAGCAGCTGCAGGTCGGGCACGACGGCGAGGAGGTTGCCGACCTCGGTGCGCCCGTCGTCGCCGACCGTCACCGCCGCCATCAGCCAGTGGCCGACGACGACCGTGCCGAGCGAGGCGACCCGCAGCAGGTCGATGTACCGGTCGCGCCCGGTGGGCGTCTGCTCGGCCAGTTCACGAACGCTTGATCCCATGTACGTACGGTCGCGCGCATCGCGCGCCCCGCATCAGCGCGCACGTACTCAGATCGGCGCCTGAGTACGTGCCCTCTAGAGGATCGTGGCACCCGGCGCCGGGGAGCCGGCCACCCGGGCGGTACGGCAGGTGCCGGACGCCGAGAGCGCTTCGGCGACCCGTCGCGCGGACCGAGCGTCCGCGGCCAGGAACGCCGTCGTGGGCCCGGAGCCGGAGACGAGCGAGGCCAGCGCGCCCGCCTCGGTGCCGACGGCGAGGGTGTCGGCGAGCGAGGGGAACAGGGAGAGAGCCGCGGGCTGCAGGTCATTGGTGACGGCGGCGGCGAGCGCCTCCGCGTCCCCGTCGCGCAGGGCGGCGAGCAGCGCGGGGGACGCCTCCGGAGCGGGAGCATCCGGGGTCAGCCGGTCGAACTCGCGGTAGACCGCGGGCGTGGAGAGCCCTCCGTCGGCCACCGCGAACACCCAGTGGAAGTTCCCGCCGACCTCCAGGGGCTCCAGCTTCTCCCCTCGCCCGGTGCCGAGCGCCGCCCCGCCCACCAGGCTGAACGGCACGTCGCTTCCCAACTCGGCGCAGATGTCGAGCAGTTCGTCCCGCGAGGCCTCGGTCCCCCACAGCGCGTCGCACGCCACGAGCGCGCCCGCGCCGTCCGCGCTGCCGCCGGCCATGCCGCCGGCGACGGGGATGTCCTTGGCGATGTGGATGTGCACGTCGGCGGTACGCCCGTGCCGCGCGGCGAGCAGTTCCGCGGCCCTGGCCGCCAAGTTCGTGCGGTCGAGGGGCACTTGATCGGACCCGGGCCCCGAGCAGGTGATCCGCAGCTCCTGCGCGGGCGTCACGGTGACTTCGTCGTACAGCCCGACGGCGAGGAAGACATTGGCGAGGTCGTGGAACCCGTCCGGCCGCGCGGCACCCACCGCGAGCTGGACGTTGACCTTCGCGGGAACGCGGACCGTCACGCTCACGAAGCGGCCCCCTTGTGCTCGGCGATCCGCGCGAACTCCTCCACCGTCAGCGCCTCGCCGCGCGCCTGCGGCGAGACCCCGGCGGCGACGAGCGCGGCCTCGGCGGCCGCGGCGGAGCCCGCCCACCCGGCGAGGGCGGCCCGCAGGGTCTTGCGGCGCTGGGCGAAGGCCGCGTCGACGACGGCGAAGACCTCCTTCTTCGAAGCGGTGGTCTTCACCGGCTCGGCGCGCCGCACGAGCGAGACGAGGCCCGAGTCGACGTTCGGCGCGGGCCAGAAGACGTTGCGCCCGATGGAACCGGCGCGCTTCACGTCGGCGTACCAGTTCGCCTTCACGGAGGGCACGCCGTACACCTTGGAGCCCGGAGCCGCGGCGAGGCGGTCGGCGACCTCGGCCTGCACCATCACGAGCGTGCGCTCGATGCTGGGGAAGGTGTCGAGCATGTGCAGCAGCACGGGGACGGCCACGTTGTACGGGAGGTTGGCGACCAGCGCGGTCGGGGCGGGGCCCGGAAGCTCGCGCACGAGCATGGCGTCGCTGTGCACCAGCGCGAAGGAGTCCGCCTTCGCGGGGAGGCGGGCCTCGATGGTCGCCGGGAGCGCTGCCGCGAGCGTGTCGTCGATCTCGACGGCGGTCACGTGGTCCGCGGTGTCAAGGAGGGCGAGGGTCAGCGAACCGAGCCCGGGCCCGACCTCGACGACCACGTCCTGCGGGCCGACGTCCGCGGTGCGGACGATGCGGCGGACGGTGTTGGCGTCGATGACGAAGTTCTGGCCGCGCTGCTTGGTCGGGCGTACGCCCAGGGCAGCGGCCAGCTCGCGGATGTCGGCGGCGCCGAGAAGGCTGCCGGGCTCAGTGTTGCTCACCGCACCAGATTACGGGGCCCGGCCCCTGGGCCAGGACCAGCCGCCGGTGCGGACAAGCCCCGCTACAACCGCCCCCCGCAATGCGGCCAGGGACTCGCGCCCCGTTGCACGTACAGCTTCTTCGCGCGGAACGTCTGTTCCTCCGATGACGCGTCCTGGGGGCGGCCCGAGCCGCCCAGGCCCTGCCAGGTCCGGGTGTCGAACTGGTACAGGCCGCCGTAGGTCCCCGACGCGTCCACCGCGTTCGGGCGGCCGCCCGACTCGCAGTGGGCCAGCGAGCCCCAGTTCAGGCCCTCCGCCCCCGCCACCGAGCTCGGACGCGGCTTCGTGCCCACCTTCACGATCTGTGTCTGCGGCTGCCGCACGATCTCCGACCGCATCCGCCGCGGCTTCTGCTTGACGCCGTTGACCGTCCGCAGCGCGTATGTCACCCGCCGGGCCCCCTGGTGCCCCTGCCGCTCCACGACCTCCGTACCGACGAACAGGGACGAGTCGTCGGTCCGCCGCACGTCGAACGGGATGGGCTCCTCCCGCACCTCCTTGCGCCCGGAGATCCGCATGACGGTGACCGTCTGCCCGTCGCGCGGGAAGCTGTCGGGCTCGACGGAGGTCGTGTCCTGGCCGTTCAGGCTGATCCCGGACTCCTCGACCGCCTCCCGCACCGTCGCCGCGTTCGTACGGATGGTCCGCTCGCGCCCGTCCGCCATGATCGTCACCGTGCGCTCGGTCCGTACGTCGAGATCCAGTCCGCCCCGGTCGATCCGCTTGCTCCGCGAGGCCGACAGATAGGCGCCCTCGGCCCGCACCCCGAGCTGCCGCAGCGCCCCGTCCACCGTGCGCGCCGTCGTCCACACCTCGCGGCGCTGTCCGTCCAGGGTGAGCTTGACCGGCCGGCCGTAACGCACGGCGATCTCGTCGCCGCTGGCCAGTGCCGTGTTCGCGGTCGGCGCCACGATGTCGTGGGCGCCGAAGTCCACGCCCTCGTCCTCGAGCAGCTCACCGACATCGTCCGCGAAGGTGTGCAGGGTGCGTGACTCGCCGTCGACACTCAGCTCGACGGCCTTGTCCTCGGCGACGAAGGCCGAGGTGCCGCCCGCGAGGAACGCGACGACCAGCGCCTGCGGCAACAGCCGCCGCAGCGTCTCGGTCCGCTCCGACGAAGCCGGGGCCGGGGCCGGGGTCCTCGACCTGGACCGCGACTTGGACTTCGGCTTCTTCCGCCGGGCCGCCCGCCGCGCCTCGGCCCGCCCCCCGTCGGGGATGACCACGGTGGCCTGCAGGGGAAAGAACTCCGGCTCCGGCTCCGCCCCCGGATCCGGCTCATAGGTCGTACCGCCCCCATAAGACGTCTCGTACTGCGGCGCATGACTCACGACGACGCTCCAGCGTTCTCGTTCCGGTCCGGATCGGGCGAGGCGGACCAGAACCTAGCGGAGCAACCGTCACTCTCCAAAGCAGCACGACTACGCAGTGTCGTCACGCTGCCCTGAACCGCGGGGGTATGGGCGTTATCGGTCAGTAATCAAAGGCGCGTGCCGTGTTGGCCGAGATCGCCTCGGCCATGGCGTCCTCGCCGATCGCCCGCACCTCGGCCATGGCCCGCAATGTGACCGGAATGAGATACGGCGCGTTAGGCCGTCCGCGGTAGGGAGCGGGCGTGAGGAAGGGTGCGTCGGTCTCCACGAGCACGAGTTCGAGGGGGGCCACGGCCAGCGCGTCCCGCAGACCCTGCGCGTTCTTGAAGGTCATGTTGCCGGCGAAGGACATGAAGTAGCCGTTCTCCGCGCACACTTGCGCCATCGCCGCGTCTCCCGAGTAGCAGTGGAAGACGGTGCGCTCCGGGGCGCCCTCCTCCTTCAGGACCCGCAGCACATCGTCGTGCGCCTCGCGATCGTGGATGACCAGGGCCTTGCCGTGCCGCTTGGCGATCTCGATGTGGGCGCGGAAGGACCGCTCCTGGGCGGCCTTGCCCTCGGGCCCGGTGCGGAAGTAGTCGAGGCCGGTCTCGCCCACGCCCTTGACATGCGTCAGCGCGGCCAGCCGGTCGATCTCGGCGAGCGCGGCGTCCAGTGCCCCGTCGCCGCCCGCCTCGCGCGCGCCCTGCCGGGACCAGCCGTCGGGGTCACCGTGCACGATGCGCGGCGCCTCGTTGGGGTGCAGGGCGACGGTGGCGTGCACGCTCTCGTACGCGGCGGCCGTGTCGGCGGCCCAGCGGGAACCCGCCACGTCACAGCCCACCTGCACGACCGTCGTCACCCCGACCGCCGCGGCCTTGGCAAGCGCCTCGTCCACCGTGCCCGACTGCATGTCGAGGTGGGTGTGCGAGTCGGCGACCGCCACCCGAAGGGGCTCGGGCAGCGGCGGCGCGGCGTTCTTGGCGTCGGTGTTCTTGGGGCCGGCGTTGTTGGAAGGCATGCCCCCGATCCTACGAAGGGGACGTCATCCCGCCTTGCGGTGGTGGAAGGGATGCAGCAGCGCCGACAGATGCCAGTGGTGATGCCTGGGCTCGCGGGGCTCGGCCGCCCCGGAGCCGGACTCGTCCCCCGTCGCCTTGCCCGCCCCGGCCGCTGCCCGCGGCGCGTGGTGCCGCTGCATCAGGTCGAGGACCGACGACACCTGCCCGGCCCGCATGATCCGCACGACATGTCCGCCGCAGTTCAGACACGTCGGCCGGCTCAGGGGCGACGGCACATGGAGTCCGTCCGCCACGTACACCACGAATTCCTTGCCCTTGCCGTCCACGTGATGCTCGATCTCGTAGGACTGTTCCCAGCCGTGCCCGCACCGCATACAGGCGAATGCATAAGACTCATGAACGGTATTGGTCGCTTGTGTCACACGCATCGCATCGGACGCCGTGGTGGGGTGACCGGTGTCGGCGATCTCACTCATGCCAGCTCCTCTTGTCCGCTGGACAAGCGCTGCCGGACCGGGGATTTCCTCCCGGCCGGAAGCGTGGGGACGGGTGCGTCCCCTTTGAACAGTGGACGCCTTTCCCGAGGCGAAAGCATCAGACCTGTCGACAGTTGAAGGCGATTTGGCCTTTCCTTAGCCTTCAGGCCCGGTGCGCGGCCCGCACTTTGCTTTTCACGATAGTCCTTTGCCTTCCGATGGGGCGCTCCGAGCCGCATTCTTTGCCGCCACGACCGCATCGAACACGTCACGCTTGGGCAGCCCCGCCTCGGCCGCGACGGCGGCGATCGCCTCCTTGCGTCGCTCGCCCGCCTCCTCGCGCACCCGCACCCTGCGCACCAGCTCGTCCGGGCCCAGGTCACCGGGGCTCTTCTCCGGTGCTCCCTCGACGACGACGGTGATCTCACCGCGTACGCCGTCGGCCGCCCATTCCGCCAGTTCCCGCAGCGACCCGCGCTTGACCTCTTCGTAGGTCTTGGTCAGCTCACGGCAGACCGCGGCCCTGCGATCGTCGCCGAACGCCTCGGCCATCGCGACGAGGGTGTCGTCGATCCGGTGCGGTGCCTCGAAGTAGACGAGGGTGCGACGGTCGTCGGCCACCTCGCGCAGCCGCGAGAGCCGCTCGCCCGCCTTGCGCGGCAGGAACCCCTCGAAGCAGAAGCGGTCCACCGGCAGCCCCGAGAGCGCGAGCGCGGTGAGCACCGCGGACGGTCCCGGCACGGCGGTGACCCGGATGTCCTTCTCCACGGCGGCGGCGACAAGGCGGTATCCGGGGTCGGACACCGAGGGCATCCCGGCATCGGTCACGAGCAGCACCCGCGCACCGCCCGCCAGGGCCTCGACCAGCTCGGGCGTCCGCGCGGTCTCGTTGCCCTCGAAGTACGAGACGACCCGGCCGCGCACCTGCACGCCGAGCGCCTGGGTGAGCCTGCGGAGCCGGCGGGTGTCCTCGGCGGCCACCACATCGGCCGACTCCAGCTCGGTGGCGAGCCGCGGCGGAGCGTCCGCGACGTCGCCGATGGGCGTGCCCGCGAGCACGAGGGTTCCGGTGGACGGGTTTCCGGGGGGCGGGCCGTCGGGAGAATCTGCGCTTCCTGTCACTGTTCCATCCTCGCAGGGGCCGAGCAGGGCCCAGGAGCGGGACTCACACAGTCGGGTTCCCTACGATGGCGCGGTGACCAGTACCGCGTCTTCCCCGGACACCCGCCAGGGCCAGGCAGCCGAGGAGCAGCAGCCGTCGTGGCAGCACAGGCTGCGCCGCTTCGGCTATGTGGCGCGGCCCGGCGAGCCCACGGCCGATGTCCGGGCCCGGCTCGTGCCCTCGTACACCGAACCGAGCCCGCGGCTGTGGGCGTCGGTCGGCATGCCGAAGAGCTGGGCCGATCTGCTGGTCCGGTGGTCGGGCTGGATCGGCCCGCTGCTGATCACGCTGGTCGCGGGGCTCACCCGGTTCTGGAATCTCGGCAGCCCGAAGGCCGTGATATTCGACGAGACGTATTACGCCAAGGACGCCTGGGCGCTGATCCACCGGGGCTTCGAGGTCAACTGGCCCGAGAAGGTCAATCCCGATGTCCTGAAGCAGGGATCGGACATCGCGATCCCCACGGACGCCGCGTACGTGGTGCATCCGCCGGTCGGCAAGTACGTCATCGGCATCGGCGAGTGGATCTTCGGCTTCGATCCCTTCGGCTGGCGCTTCATGACGGCGGTGCTCGGCACCCTGTCGGTCCTGATGCTGTGCCGGATCGGGCGGCGGCTCTTCCGCTCG
This sequence comes from Streptomyces sp. NPDC002853, assembly GCF_053591915.1. Lineage (NCBI taxonomy): Bacteria > Bacillati > Actinomycetota > Actinomycetes > Kitasatosporales > Streptomycetaceae > Streptomyces > Streptomyces sp. NPDC002853. The sequence goes on from NZ_JBSFUS010000009.1 coordinate 86,118, forward strand.
GCGTTCCTGGGCTGTCTGGCGGGCGGGCTGCTCGCGGTGGACGGGCTGCACTTCGTGATGAGCCGCACCGCGCTGCTCGACCAGGTCCTGATGTTCTTCGTCCTCGCCGCGTTCGGCTGTTTCCTGATCGACCGGGACAAGGCGCGCGCGAAACTCGCGGCCGGTCTTCCGGCCGACGAGGACGGGCGGGTCCGCCCGGACGCGTACGTCGCCGAGACGCTGCGCCTGGGGTGGCGTCCGTGGCGCTGGGCGGCCGGTCTCTGTCTGGGGCTCGCCTTCGGCACCAAGTGGAACGGCCTGTACATCATGGTCTTCTTCTGCTTGATGACCGTCCTGTGGGACGTGGGCGCCCGCCGCGTCGCGGGAGCCGAGCGTCCCTACCGCGCCGTCCTGAGGCGGGACGTGTTCCCGGCGTTCGTCTCGACGGTGCCGGTCGCGATCGGCGTGTACGTCCTGTCCTGGCTCGGCTGGATCCTCTCCCCGACCGACGGCACGGGCGGCTACTACCGCAACTGGGCGGCGACGGACGGCAAGGGCGGCTCCTGGACGTTCCTGCCTGACTGGCTGCGCAGCCTGTGGCACTACGAACACGCGGTCTACGACTTCCACGTGGGGCTCTCCTCGCCGCACACCTACCAGTCGAACCCGTGGAGCTGGATCGTCGACGGCCGCCCCGTCTCGTACTTCTACGAGTCGCCGCTGCCCGGCAAGGACGGCTGCCCCTCCGGCACCGCGGAGAAGTGTGCCCGCGAGGTGCTCGCGCTCGGCACGCCGATGCTGTGGTGGGCGGGGGCGTTCGCGCTGCTCTACGTGCTGTGGCGGTGGGTGTTCCGCAGGGACTGGCGGGCGGGCGCGATCATGTGCGGGATCGCGGCGGGGTATCTGCCGTGGTTCATGTACCAGGAGCGGACGATCTTCTTCTTCTACGCCGTCGTCTTCGTGCCGTTCCTGTGCCTGGCCGTGGCGATGATGATCGGCGCGATCCTCGGCCCGCCCGGGTCGAGCGAGCGGCGGCGGGTCGTGGGCGCCGCGGCGTCGGGCGTCCTGGTGCTGCTCATCCTGTGGAACTTCATCTGGTTCTGGCCCATTTACACCGGCCAGGCCATTCCGATCGATTCCTGGCGGGCCCGGATGCTCCTGGACACGTGGGTCTAGACATCTGACTGTAGTGGGCACCTAGGACACCTTCGGATAACAGCTCCCTCGTTCTTCACCTCCTCCGCCTAAGGTTCGGTTCGCACCACCCTTCCGGACAAACATTCGGGAGGGCTCCTGGGGAGGGGGCGCGGAATGCGCAAAGGGGTAAAGGTCACTTTGGTGGGTGGCGTGTTCGCCGTCATGGTCGGGGGCGCGGGGTACGGCGCGTACAACTTGGTGAACGGCGTGACCGGGGGCGGCGGTTCATCGGCGTCGGGACCCGAGACCGTGAAGACGGGGCCGCCGACGAGCGGCGAGGTCGGCGAGACGACGCAGAAGTTCTTCGCCGCGTGGGCCAAGGGCGACGCCAGGCAGGCCTCGTCGTACACGAACAACGCGGAAGCGGCCTCGACGCTGTTGACCGGCTACCGCGACGACGCCCACCTGACGAAGGTGCGGCTCACGCCGGGCAAGGCCACCGGCGCGACCGTGCCGTTCTCGGTCGAGGCCACGGTGTCGTACAAGGGGAAGACCAAGCCCCTCGCGTACGACTCCGAACTGACCGTCGTCCGGGGCGAGACCACGGGGCGCGCGCTCGTCGACTGGGACCCCGCGGTCGTCCACCCGGACCTGAAGAGGGACGACACCCTGGAGACCGGTGAGGCCGCCGCGCCGCCCATCCAGGCCGTCGACCGGCACGGCACGGTCCTGGACAAGAAGGACTACCCCTCGCTCGGCCCGGTCCTCGACCAGTTGCGCGCGAAGTACGGCGACAAGGCGGGCGGGACGCCGGGCGTCGAGCTCTACGTCCGGCACGCGGACGAGAACGCGGGCACCGAGACGCTGCTCACGCTCGCCAAGGGCAAGCCGGGGCACCTGAAGACGACGCTGAGCGCGCCCGCGCAGCGCGCCGCCGAGAAGGCGGTGACCCGGCACGCGGACTCCTCCGTGGTCGCCGTGCAGCCGAGCTCCGGCGAGGTCCTTGCGGTGGCCAACAACCGGAAGGACGAGTTCAACGCGGCCTTCGAGGGCAAGATGGCCCCCGGCTCGACGATGAAGATCGTCTCAGCGGCGATGCTCATCGACAAGGGCGTGACGAAGGCGAGCGGCCCCGCGCCCTGCCCGGACACCGCGACCTGGCAGAGCAACACCATCCACAACCTTCCCGGTCTCGCCCCGAACGAGAACGCGACCCTGGCGGACAGCTTCGCGCGCTCGTGCAACACCGCGTTCGTGAAGCTGGTCGACGAGGACGGCGTCACGGACGCCTCCCTCACCGAGGAGGCGCGGAACGGCTTCGGCCTCGGCCTCGACTGGCAGGTGGGCGTCCGGACGGTGGACGGCTCGGTCCCGGCGTCCCCCGGCCCCGATCGCGCGCAGAACATGATCGGCCAGGGCCAGGTGCAGCTGAACCCGCTCAACATGGCCTCGGTCACGGCGACCGCGATGACGGGGGCCTTCCGGCAGCCGGTGATCGTGGACCCGTCGCTGGACGGCCGGGAGCTGGCCACGGCACGCGGCCTGCCCGCCTCCACCGTCCAGCAGCTGCGCCAGATGATGAACGCCACGGCGGTCAGCGGCACCGGCGCCCGCGCCATGTCCGGGCTGGGCGGCGGCATCGGCGCGAAGACGGGATCGGCGGAGGTTGCGGGCCAGGAGAAGCCCAACAGCTGGTTCGCCGGTTACCGCGGTGACGCGGCGGCCGCGGCCGTGGTGGAGCGGGGCGGGCACGGCGGCGACGCGGCCGGCCCTATCGTGGCGGCGGTGCTTGCCGCAGGCAGTTGAGGTGATTGGTAGGGGGCTTCATGAAAGCCCCCTAGTGTGGGGCCTTCCGGTGCAGAGCCTGGGGGTTCTGTGATCTGGGATCTGCGGAGGGTCAGTGGGTAAGCGAGGGCGCGCCAGCGAGCGCAAGGGCATCAGGAACATCACGGGCACATCGGGCGCCAGGAGCGCCAAGGTGCACCCTGGTGTGCTCGGCGGTGCCGCCGCCGTGGTCGTGTGCGGCGTGGGCATCGCCGCGTACAGCCTGATCGGCGGCTCGTCCGGCGACGGACCGACGGTCGACGAGAAGCCGGTGGCCGCGGGCCCGCCGACGGCCGACGAGGTGCGGGCCACCACGCGGGACTTCCTCGCCGCGTGGGAGAAGGGCGACGTCACGGGGGCCGCGGCGCTCACGGACGACCGGGCGACGGCGAAGACCGCCCTCACCGCGTACGCCAAGGACTCCCACCTCACGAAGGTGAAGCTGACGCCGGGCAAGCGCGCGGGCGCGAAGGTGCCGTTCTCGGTCACCTCCACGGTCTCGTACGAGGGACAGAGCAAGCCCTTCGCGTACGAGTCCGAGCTGACCGTCGTACGAAGAAAGCACGACGGCAGGACGCTGGTCGGCTGGCAGCCCTCCGTCGTGCACCCGGACCTGAAGGACGGCGACCGCCTGGTCACCGGTGAGGCCGGGGACCCGCCGATCAAGGCCGTGGACCGGGACGGCGGCGAGCTGACCAAGGCGAAGTACCCCTCCCTCGGCACGGTGCTGGACAGCCTGCGCGAGAAGTTCGGCGACAAGGCCGGCGGCAAGGCGGGCGTGGAGCTGCGGGTCGTGCGCAAGGACAGCGCGAAGGCCGCCGAGAAGTCGGCGACGACGAAGGACGACGCGAAAGCGACGCCCGACAAGACGCTCCTGACACTCTCCCCCGGCACCCCCGGCACCCTGAAGACGACCTTCGACGCCAAGCTGCAGGCGGCGGCGGAGAAGGAGACGGGCAAGCGCAAGCAGGCCTCGGTGGTCCTGGTGAAGCCGAGCACGGGCGAGATCCTCGCGGCGGCCAACTCGAACCCGACCGGCTTCAACATCGCCTTCCAGGGCTCGCTGGCCCCCGGCTCGACGATGAAGGTCGTCACGTCGTCCCTGCTCCTGGAGAAGAAGCTCGCGGGCGTCGACAAGAAGCACCCGTGCCCGAAGTACGTGACGTACGGCGGCTGGAAGTTCCAGAACGACGACAAGTTCCAGATCAAGGACGGCACGTTCCGCGCGAGCTTCGCCCGGTCCTGCAACACGGCCTTCATCAGCCAGGCCAAGAAGCTGCAGAACGACTCCCTGACCAAGCAGGCGCAGGAGGTCTTCGGCCTCGGCCGCGACAACTGGTCGATCGGCGCCCCCTCCTTCGACGGGGCGATCCCGGTGCAGAGCGACGCGCAGATGGGCGCCTCGCTGATCGGCCAGGGCGGAGTGCGCATGAGCCCGCTGAACATGGCGTCGGTGGCGGCCACGGTGAAGTCCGGCACGTTCAAGCAGCCGTATCTGGTCTCCCCGGACGTCGACAAGCGGACGCTGGCGACGGCGCCCCGCACGATGTCGGGCGCGACCGCTTCGGCGCTGCGGGACCTGATGCACTACACGGCGGTGGCGGGTACGGCGGTCAAGCCGATGTCGGGCCTCGGCTCCGACATGGGCGCGAAGACCGGCTCCGCGGAGGTCGACGGCCAGAAAAAGCCCAACGGCTGGTTCACGGCGTACCGAGGTGACCTGGCCGCGGGAGCGGTGGTGCAGGAGGGTGGCCACGGCGGCGACTCGGCGGGTCCGCTGGTGCGGGCGATGTTCCTGGCGGCGAAGTAGTCGGTCGCGCTCGGCGGGACCGGTTGTCCGTCATCCGGATACCTGGTCGCGTGCCCGGTACACGGACCGCTAGCGTGCCGGGCATGAGCGCTACAGATTCCCCGGCCCACCCCCGTTTCGCCGCGGCCCTCGTCGAGCTCGGCCTCGCCGGTCTTGTCGGCGAGGTCCGCCGCTTCCCGGAGGCGACGCGCACCGCCCAGGAGGCCGCGGCGGCCATCGGCTGCGAGCTGAGCCAGATCTGCAAGTCCCTGATCTTCGCGGCGGACGGCGTCCCGGTCCTGGTCCTGATGGACGGTGCCTCGCGGGTGGACCTGGAGCTCGTGCGGTGGGAGCTGTGCGCGGCGAAGGTGACGCGCGCGAAGGCGGACGTCGTCCGGGAGACCACGGGGTACGCGATCGGCGGCGTACCGCCCTTCGGCCACGCGACGAAGACGCGGGTCCTCGCGGACCGCTCGCTGCTCGACCACGACGTGGTGTGGGCGGCGGCGGGCACTCCGTACGCGGTCTTCCCGATGGCGCCCAAGGACCTGATCCGGCACGCGAACGGCACCCTGGTGGACGTGCGCGAGTCCACCAAGTGACGCCGCTGGTCGCGTCGGCGGTCCTCCTTGCCGCCGTGACGCACGCGAGCTGGAACGCGATCGCGCACCACATCACCGACAAGCTGGTCGGCTTCACCCTGATCTCCGGCGGCGGGCTGCTGATCGGCCTGCTCATAGCCCCGTTCGCGGCGATACCGGCGGCGGGTGCCTGGCCGTACCTGGTGCTTTCCGCGGTGATCCACATCGGCTACTACGCCCTGCTGATGAAGTCGTTCAAGCTCGGCGACTTCGGCCAGGCGTACCCGATCGCCCGGGGCACGGCTCCCCTGGTGGTCACCGTCCTGGCCGCGGTCTTCGCGGGCGAGATCCCCGACGGCTGGCAGGCGGCGGGCGTCGCGGTCTCCTGCGCGGGTCTGACGGGCCTCGCCCTGTGGGGCATCCGCGGTTCGGGCCGGCGCCCCGACTGGGCGGCGATCGGCGCGGCGCTCGCCACGGGCGTCTCGATCGCGGCGTACACGGTGGTGGACGGCCTCGGCGTCCGCGCCTCCGGCTCCTCCATGGGCTACATCGCGTGGCTGATGATCCTGGAGGGATGCGCCATTCCCCTGTACGCGGCGTACCGCTGGCGCGGGGCTTTCGTGGCCCGGCTGCGGCCGTTCGCGGCGGTGGGCCTGCTGGGCGCGGCCCTCTCCGTGGCCGCGTACGGCCTGGTCCTGTGGGCCCAGACGAAGGCGGAACTTGCCCCCATCTCGGCACTCCGGGAGTCCTCGATCATCGTGGGCGCGGCGATAGGCGCGGTCTTCTTCAAGGAGAAGTTCGGGGCGCCGAGGCTGGTGGCGGCGGGGTTGATGGTGGCGGGGATCGGGTTGATGCTGCACGCGGGGTGACTGGTGGTTCCGGCCGGCCCCGCAGGGACCGCCCTTACAACAGCCCCCGCAGGGCCCGCACAAGCCCCTGAGCCCGCGGGTCCGCCGTGACCCCCTTGTTCATCCCATTGGTCACGTATCCGAAGGCCACCCCCGACTCCGGATCGGCGAAGCCCAGCGCGCCGCCGCGGCCGGGGTGGCCGAACGAGCCGGGGCCGAGCAGCGGTGACGCGCCGCCGTGCAGCATGTAGCCGAGGCCGAAGCGGGTTTTGACGATCAGGACGCGGTCAGGGCCCGAGGATGCCTCGGCGCGGGCCAGTTCGACCGTGGACGGCGTGAACAGGCGCGGGGCGCCGTCCACTTCGCCGATGAGCGAGGCGTAGAAGCGGGCCAACCCACCCGCTGTGGCGACCCCGTTGGACGCGGGAAGAGAAGCCGCCCGGTAAGCGGGATCGTTCTCGTCCGGCTCCGGAGTGATCGTGGCGAACGCTCGCCGGGTCAGCGAGGCGGCGTCCGCGTAAGCCTCCGCCACGTCCCGCTTGGGCCGCACCTTGAGACCGCCCGGAGCCGAGGCCGCCTCGATCCGCCCCAGCCGCCCGACTCGGCCCGCCTCCGCCGACGGAAGCCCTACCCACAGCTCAAGGCCCAGCGGCCCGGCCATCTCCGCGGACACGAACTCCCCGAGGGACCGCCCCGTCACCCGCCGCACCAGCTCACCGGTGAGCCAGCCGTAGGTGTGCGCGTGATAGCCGTGGTCCTCGCCCGGCTCCCAGAACGGGGCCTGCGCCGCGACCGCCTCAGCGGCGAGATCGGGATCGAACGCCTCCGCGGGCGTCAACGGCCGGTCGAGCGCGGGGACGCCCGCCCGGTGCGCGAGGACGTGCCGGACCAGGACCCGCTCCTTGCCGTGTGCCTTGAACTCCGGCCAGTACGAGCTGACGGGCGCGTCCAGGTCCAGCTCACCGCGCTGGTGGAGGAGGAGCACGACGGCGGCGGCCACGCCCTTGGTCGCCGAGCGGACGATCTGCGCGGTGCCGGGCTCCCAGGGCTCGGTCCCGTCGACATCCTTCGTGCCGCCCCACAGGTCCACGACCTTGCGCCCGTCGCGGTACACGGCGACGGCGGCTCCCCGCTCGCCGAGGGCGGTGAAGTTGCGGGCGAAAGCTTCCCGGACCGGTCCGTATCCCTCGGCCACGGTCCCGTGCACATCAACGTCCATGACAGACCCAACAGCCCCCCGCCGCCATGGATTCCCTACCCGTCCACCTTCACCGTCTTCGGATCGAAGCCGAACGGCAGCTCAAGGCGGTGCGCGCCCATCAGGTCCTCGTCGGCGAGCAGCTCGCCCGTCGGGCCGTCGGCGGCGATCACGCCTTCGCTCAGGATCAGGGCCCGGGGGCACAGTTCGAGGGCGTACGGCAGGTCGTGCGTGACCATCAGGACCGTGACGTCCAACGAGCGGAGGATGTCGGCCAGTTCGCGGCGCGACGCGGGGTCCAGGTTCGAGGACGGTTCGTCGAGGACCAGGATCTCCGGTTCCATCGCGAGGACCGTGGCCACCGCGACGCGCCTGCGCTGCCCGAAGGAGAGGTGGTGCGGCGGGCGGTCCGCGAACTCCGCCATTCCCACCTGGGAGAGGGCCTTGTGGACCCTGGCCTCCAGCTCCGGGCCGCGCATCCCTGCCGCCGCCGGGCCGAACGCCACGTCCTCGCGCACCGTCGGCATGAAGAGCTGGTCGTCGGGGTCCTGGAAGACGATGCCGACCCGGCGCCTGATCTCCGCCATGTGCTTCCTGCCGACGGGGAGGCCCGCGACGGTGACCGTGCCGGCGCCGCCCGTCAGGATGCCGTTCAGGTGCAGGACGAGCGTCGTCTTGCCCGCGCCGTTCGGGCCGAGCAGCGCGACCCGCTCGCCCCGGCCGATGCTCATGTCGACGCCGAAGAGCGCCTGGTGCCCGTCGGGGTAGGCGAAGGCCAGTCCGGCCACTTCGAGCGAGGGTGCGGCAGTCACAGGGTCCATCCCAGCAGGCAGACGACAAGAGCGGCGCCCGGCAGGGCGAAGGCGTAGGTCCACTGTGCACGCGAGGCGGTGGCCTCGTCGATCACCGGCATCGAACCCGCGTACCCCCGGCTGACCATGGCCAGATGCACCCGCTCACCCCTCTCGTACGAGCGGATGAAGAGCGCCCCGGCGGACTTCGCGAGGACGCCCCACTGCTTCACGCCCCGCGCCTCGAAGCCGCGCGACTCGCGCGCGATCTTCATGCGGCGCATCTCGTCCGTGATCACGTCGCCGTACCGGATCATGAACGAGGCGATCTGGACGAGCAGTGGCGGCAGTTTCAGGCGCTGGAGGCCGAGGAGCAGCGAGCGCAGTTCGGTGGTGGAGGCGAGCAGCACGGATGCCGCGACGCCGAGCGTGCCCTTGGCCAGGACGTTCCAGGCGCCCCAGAGGCCGTTCACGCTCAGGGACATGCCGAGTACGTCGACCCGTTCGCCCTCCGCCACGAACGGCATGAGCACCGCGAACGCCACGAACGGGACCTCGATGAGCAGCCGCTTCAGGAGGAAGGGGAGCGGGACGCGGGAGGCGTACGCCACCACGCCGATGAGCAGGGCGTACAGGCCGAACGCCCACATCGCCTCGCGCGGCGTGGAGACCACGACGAGCACGAAGCAGAAGACCGCCGCCAGTTTGGTGTGCGGGGGCAGGGTGTGGACGGGTGAGTGGCCGTGCCGGTAGAGCCGGTGGGCGTGGCCCGCGCCCATGTCAGGCGTTCTCGGAGAGGGAGGCCGTGGACGCCGGGTCCGTGTCCGTCGTACGACGGCGGCGCAGCGCCCAGAAGACCGCCGAGCCCGCGACGACGGTGACGCCGACGCCGATCACGCCCGCGAGGCCGCCGGAGAGGCGGGAGTCGGTGATGTCCTTGACGCCGTAGTCGGCGAGGGGGGAGTCCGAGGTGGCGTGCTCCTCGGCCTTCTTGTCGATGCCCTTGTCGGCGGCGACCTTCTCCAGGCCGTCGGGGTTCGCGGAGGCGTAGAAGCTGACGAAGCCCGCGAGCACGAGGGAGGTGACCAGGCCGGCGATCCATACCTTGCGGTGGGACCGGGCGGCGGCGACCGGCACGGGCTCCTCCGCGGGGGCGTCGACCAGTTCGCCGCCGACGCGCAGCTTGAGCTTCTGGGTCAGGCCGCGGGCGCCGTACACGAGGTCGGGGCGTACGGCGATGACGGCTCCGACGGTGAGCGCGGTGATGGCCGCCTCGCCGATGCCGATCAGGACGTGCACGCCGACCATGGCCGTGGCGACCTTGCCGATGGAGACGTCGGTGGTGCCGCCGAGCGCGTAGAGGAAGGTGAAGGCGACCGCGGCGGCGGGCACCGAGAGCAGCGCGGCGACGAAGGAGGACACGGTGATGGAGCGGCGGCTGCGCGGGAGCACCTTCACCAGGCCGCGGAAGGTGAGATAGGCCACGACGGTCGTGACGACGGCCATGTCCGTGATGTTCACGCCGAGCGCGGTCAGGCCGCCGTCGGCGAAGAGGACGCCCTGCATGAGGAGGACGACGGACACGCACAGGACCCCCGTGTAGGGGCCGACGAGTATCGCGGCGAGCGCCCCGCCGAGCAGATGTCCGCTGGTCCCGGCGGCGACGGGGAAGTTCAGCATCTGCACCGCGAAGATGAACGCGGCCACGAGCCCGGCGAGCGGCGCCGTCCGTTCGTCCAGCTCTCTCCGTGCGCCGCGGAGGCTGACGGCGATCGCTCCGGCGGCGATGACCCCGGTGGCGGCGGAGACGGGTGCGTTGATGAAACCGTCGGGGACATGCATGCGCGCGCTCCTGGGCAGGACAGGAAGAGGAAGGCAGAGCGGATCGCTCGTGAACCGTTCAATGATAGTGCTCTGTTGCGAACGGTTTGCAAGAGCGGTGACTACCCAGTTATCCCGGTCACACCTGGAGCAGGAATCGGAATATATGGGACATTAGAGGGCAGAAAGCGCGTGATGGTGAGCGTGATGGTGAGGAGTTCGGCGATGTCCGCAGTAGAGCAGTTCGCACGTGCCCACGTCGTCACGGACTCCCCTGACGACCAGCTCGCCGTCCCCGCCGTCCTGCGGTACGACCCGGAGGCCGACCCGCTCTCGGTGCGGATCGGCCTCCCTGGTTCACCCGAGGGTTCCCACGAGTGGACCTTCGCCAGGCAGCTGCTCGAACAGGGCCTGCGGGCCCCGGCCACCAGCGGCGACGTACACATCTGGCCCTGTGGACGGGTCCAGACGGTGATGGAGTTCCACTCGGCGCACGGGGTGGCGGTCGTGCAGTTCGACGCATCGGCGCTGATCCGCTTCCTGCGCCGCACCTACGCGACCGCCCCCGTGCCTCACTGACGCATCAGACGCGTTCCAGCTCCCGGCCTTCGTCGCTCCGGCCGACGCCCGCCTCGTCGGCGGCCCGCAGCGCCTCGCCCTCGACATCCACGTTCGGCAGCGCGCGGTCCAGCCACCTCGGCAGCCACCACGCCTTCTTGCCGAGCAGCGCGAGGACCGCGGGGACCAGTGCCATGCGCACGATGAACGCGTCGAAGAAGACGGCGATCGCGAGGCCGAAGCCGATCATCTTGACCATCTGCTCGGACGAACCGATGAAGCCCGCGAAGACCGCGATCATGATGACCGCCGCTGCCGAGACCACCCGCGCCCCGTGTCGGAAGCCGGTCACGATCGCCTGGCCGGGCCGCTCCCCGTGGACGTACGCCTCTCGCATGCGCGTCACGAGGAACACCTCGTAGTCCATCGCGAGGCCGAAGACGACGCCCACCATGAAGATCGGCATCATGCTCATGATCGGGCCGGTCTGCTCGACGCCGAAGAGCGAGCCGAGCCACCCCCACTGGAAGACCGCGACGACCGCGCCCAGGGCCGCGAGGACCGAGAGCAGGAAGCCGAGGGCCGCCTTGAGCGGGACCAGGATGGAGCGGAAGACGACGATCAGGAGGAGGAAGGCGAGGCCGACGACGAGCGCCAGGTAGGGCAGCAGGGCGTCGTTCAGCTTCTCGGAGACGTCGATGTTCATGGCCGTCGAGCCGGTGACCATGACGCTCGCGCCGGTGTCGGACTTGATGTCGGCGCCCGCGTCACGGATGGCGTGCACGAGGTTCTCGGTCTCGATGCCGCTCGGCTTGGACGCCGGGACGACGCTGATGATCGCCGTGTCGCCCGCCTTGTTGATCATCGGCGGGGCGACCGAGAGGACGTCGTCCAGTTTCGAGATCGTCTTGGTGATCTCACCTGCGGCGGCCTTCGGGTCGTCGGAACCCTTGAGGTCGGCGACCGTCATCAGCGGGCCGTTGAAACCGGGCCCGAATCCGTCGGAGACCAGGTCGTACGCCTTGCGCTGGGTCGTGGACGTCGGCTGCGAACCGTCGTCCGGGAGGCCCAGTTCGAGCGAGGACACGGGCAGCGCGGCGGCGCCGAGACCGATGACGCCGATCAGCAGGACGGTGAGCGGACGGCGGACGACGAAGCGCGCCCAGCGCGTGCCGAGGTTGTCCTTCGGCTTGGCGTCCGCGGCGGATTCGGCCTTCTTCCTGCCACCGCCGAGCACCTTGCTCTTCTCGCCCGTGGGCTTGACCTTCTTGCCCGCGTAACCGAGCAGCGCCGGGATCAGGGTGAGCGCGATGAGCACGGCGATGACCACCGTGCCGGCCGCCGCGAAGCCCATCTTGGTGAGCATCGGGATGTTCACCACGGCGAGGCCGACCAGGGCGATGACCACCGTGAGCCCGGCGAAGACCACGGCCGAACCGGCCGTCCCCACGGCGCGGCCCGCCGCCTCCTCGCGGTCCCGCCCGTCGGCGAGTTCACCGCGGTAGCGGGAGACGATGAAGAGCGCGTAGTCGATGCCGACCGCGAGGCCGATCATCATGGCGAGCGTGGAGGTCGTCGTCCCCAGGTCGAGCGCGCTGGCGAGCGCGGTGATCGAGGAGACACCGATGCCGACGCCGATCAGCGCGGTGAGCAGCGGAAGACCCGCCGCGATCAGCGAGCCGAAGGTGATGACGAGGACGACGGCCGCGACCGCGATGCCGATGATCTCGGTGGCCCCGGTCTCGGGCATCGCCTGCAGCGCGTCACCGCCGACCTCGACCGTGAGCCCGGACTCCCGCGCCTGGTCGGTCGTCTTCTCCAGCGCGTCACGGCTGTCTTCGGTCAGCTCCATCGAGGTGACCTTGTACGAGACCGACGCGTACGCCGTGGAGCCGTCCTTGCTGACCGTCTTGGTCCGGAAGGGGCTGTCCGCCCGCGCGACCTCGTCCGAACCGGACTTGAGGGCGGCGACGGTCTTCTCGATCTCGGCCTTGTTGCCCGCGTCGGTGACCTTCTCGCCGTCGGGCGCCTTGAAGACGACCCGGGCGCTCGCACCGTCGGCACTGGCTTCGGGCACACGCTCTTCGAGCAGGTCGAAGGCCTTCTGGGCCTCCGTACCGGGAATGGAGAAGGAGCTGGAGGCGGCGGTGGGCGCGGACGCGGCGCCGACTCCGGCGAGCGTCAGGAGCGCCACCCATATCAGGGCGACGAAGTGCCGTCGCCTGAAGGCGAGTCGGCCCAGTTTGTAGAGGAAAGTGGCCACGGGGGCGTACTCCCGGTCAGGTCGTGGTGTCTACAGGGCAGGGGGGATCAGCCCGACGACGTGAGCGGTCGCGTCAGGTGGAGGAGAGGGTCCGGTGCGGGTCTTGGTCAGACGCCGAGAGCGGGGAGGATCACGGCGTCGATGTAGGAACGGAGGAACTCACGGTCGACCGTGCGGTCCTCGATCAGGTCACGGGCGACGAAGCCGCCGACCATCATGTGGACGACGTAACCCAACGCGGGGTTGTCCGGGGACACTTCGCCGCGGTCCACGGCCCTGCGCAGCAGTGCGTTCAGGCCGGTGATCTCCGGCTCGATGAGCAACTGCCGCAGTGCGTTGTGGAGTTCGGGATTGCCGTGGATGACGTGGAACAGGCTCCGCATCAGCGCGGCGTCCCGCTCCATCTGACAGTCGTCCGAACGGTTCGCCGTCTCCAGCAGGTCGCCGCGGAGCGACCCGGTGTCGATGTCCTCGATGGACACCGGCTTGTTGTGCCGCAGCGCCTTGGCGATCAGCTCGGGCTTGCTCCCCCACTGGCGGTAGAGGGTGGCCTTGCTGGATTTCGTGCGGGCCGCGATGGCGTCCATGGTGAGCGCCTCGTACCCGACTTCGCGGAGCAGGTCGAGCGTGGCCGCGTAGAGCTCGGCCTCGCGCTCGGGTGTGATCCGGCTGCGCCGCACCGTTGCCGCCTCAGCCATGACCCCTCCGCTCCTGATCGAAACCGTTCCGTACGTCATGACTGTACCCGCGGCCTTAACGAAACGAAACAGTTTCGTACGTGTGCTGCATCACGCGGCGCCCCGCGCCTGTTTGATCCCATGTACGAGTTGCCGGGCCCTGCGCCCCGGAAAAGCATGGTGAAGTGACCGACGCGCGCGATGAAGCCCATGCTGACCACGCCTACCTGCGATTTCCGCACCTCAGCGGCGACCGTCTCTGTTTCGCGGCCGAGGACGATCTCTGGGTGGCGCCGCTGAGCCCGGACGGCGCACCCGCGGGCCGGGCCTGGCGGGTGACCGTCGACCGCACCAAGGTGAGCCATCCGCGCTTCTCGCCGGACGGCCGCCACATCGCGTTCACGACATGGCGCAGTCTCGACCCGGAGATCCATCTGGCCCCCGTCGACGGCGGCCCGGCCCGGCGGCTCACCTACTGGGGGAGCACGGACACCCGGGTCTGCGGCTGGTCCCCCGACGGCGACATCCTCGCCGTCTCCTCGCACAATCAGCCCTTCTCGTACTTCTGCTGGGCCTACAGCGTGCCGACCGACGGATCGCCCGGCGGCAAGCTGCCCTGGGGCCCGGTGTACGACATCGCGGTCAACGACATCGAGGGCGAGCGCAAGACGCTCCTCCTGACCGGGAAGCCGCCGCACGAGCCCGCCGCCTGGAAGCGCTACCGGGGCGGGGCGACGGGCCGCCTGTGGCTGCACGGCGACCAGCTCCTGCCCGACCTCGACGGGCACCTGGACTCCCCGATGTTCGTGGACGGCAGGATCGCCTTCCTCTCCGACCACGAGGGCGTCGGCAACCTCTACTCCTGCCTGCCGGACGGCTCCGACCTGCGACGGCACACCGATCACGACGCGTTCTACGCCCGGCACGCGTCCAGCGACGGCGCCCGCGTCGTCTATCAGTGCGCGGGCGACGTCTGGCTGGTGGACGACCTGTCCCCCGGCACCGCGCCGCGCCGCCTCGACGTACGCCTGGGCGGGCCGCGTGCCGGACGGCGGATCTATCAGGTGCCGGCCGCGCAGCACGTCGACTCGCTCTCCGTGGACACGACGGGCCGGGCCAGCGCCGTCGTCGTACGCGGCAGCCTGTACTGGCTCACGCACCGGGACGGGCCCGCCCGCACCATCACGGACACCCCGGGCGTGCGCGTCCGGCTCCCGGAGATGCTCGGCAAGGGCGGGCAGGTCGCCTACGTCACCGACGCGGAGGGGGAGGACGCCGTCGAGATCGCCTATCTGCCGCGCGCCAGCGGCGACCGCGCGCCGCGCAGGCTCGCGCAAGGGCAGCTCGGCCGGGTCCTCGAACTGCTCTCCGACCCCGAGGGCGAACGCCTCGCCATCGCGTCGAACGACGGGCGGCTCCTCCTGATCGACGCGTCCGAGGAGTCCGAGGGCGAGGTGACGGAGCTGATCCGCTCCGACAACGGCCCGGTGCGGGACCTGGCCTTCTCCCCGGACGGGGCATGGCTGACCTGGTCACATCCGGGCGTCGGCCGCTCCCTGCGGCAGATCAAGATGGCCCGCATCGAGGGTCCCGGCTGCCGCATCATCGTCGACGTCACCAACGGCCGCTTCGAGGACGAGAACCCGGTCTTCACCAGCGACGGCCGCTATCTCGCCTTCCTGTCCTGGCGCGGCTTCGACCCGGTCTACGACGTGCACACCGGTGACCTGTCCTTCCCCCTCGGCTGCCGCCCCTACCTGGTCCCCCTGTCGTCGGCGACCCCCTCGCCCTTCGCCCTCTCCCCCGACGGCCGCCCGGCGGCGGGCGGGCTCGACCCGGCCGACGGCCTCTCACCGGCCGGCTCCGCCATCGTGGAGGTGGAGGGCCTGGAGAGCAGGGTGACGCCGTTCCCCGTATCGGCGTCGAAGTACTCGGCCCTCTCCCCCGTCAGCGGCGGCGGCCTCGTGTGGATGCGCTGGCCGATCTCGGGCGCCCTCGGCGAGACCTTCGCCAACCCGTCGGACACCTCCGGGCGCCCCACCCTGGAGTACTTCAACATCACCAAGGGCAAGAAGTCCGAACTGGTCGACCACCTCGACTGGTTCGCGCTCAGCGGTGACGGTTCGCGGCTCGTGGTGGTCGACGAGGGTGACCTGCGCGCCGTGCCCTCCACGGAGACCGGCGACAGCGACACGACCGTCTGGATCGACCTGCGCCGCATCCTGCACGAGGTCGACCCGGCGGCCGAGTGGCGCCAGTCCTACGACGAGGCGGGCCGTCTGATCCGGGCCTACTTCTGGGAACCCCACATGTGCGGCATCGACTGGCCCGCGATCCTGGACCAGTACCGGCCGCTGGTGGAACGGGTCGCGTCCCCCGACGAGTTCGCGGACCTGCTCCGCGAGGTCCTCGGCGAGCTGGGCACCTCGCACGCGTACGTCTCCGCGGCCCGCCGCAACGAAGGCCCGCCGCACTACCAGCGGGCGATGGGCCTGCTCGGCGCCAACCTGGTCTGCCGGGACGGCAGTTGGATGATCAAGCGCATCCTGCCCGGCGACTCGTCCGACTCCAAGGCGCGCTCGCCGCTCGCGGGCGCCGGCATCCGCGAGGGCGCGATCCTCACGCACATCGACGGCCGCCCGGTGGACCCGGTGACGGGCCCCTTCCCGCTGCTCGCGGCCGCGGGCGGCACGACGGTGGAGCTGACGTTCCGGCCTGCGGAGGGAGAGGGCAGGTCGAGGAGGGTGGCGATCGTCCCCCTCATCAACGAACGCCCCCTGCGCTACCAGGACTGGGTGGCCAAACGCCGTGACGTCGTAAGGGAGTTGAGCGGGGGCAAGTGCGGCTATCTGCACATCCCCGACATGGGCGGCTCCGGATGGGCGCAGTTCAACCGCGACCTGCGCCTGGAGGTCTCCCGCCCGGCCCTGATCGTGGACGTGCGCGGCAACGCGGGCGGGCACATCAGCGAGCTGGTGGTGGAGAAGCTGACGCGCAAGATCCTGGGCTGGGACCTGACACGGAACGCCCAGCCGGTGTCGTACGCGTCGAACGCGCCCCGGGGCCCCGTGGTGGCCCTGGCCGACGAGGCGACGTCGTCCGACGGCGACATGATCACGTCGGCCTTCAAGCTGCTCGGCCTCGGGCCGGTGGTGGGCCAGCGCACGTGGGGCGGTGTGGTGGGCATGACCGGGCGGCACGTGCTCGGTGACGGGACGGTCATCACGGTGCCGATGAACGCGGGGTGGTTCGACGAGTACGGCTGGTCCGTGGAGAACCATGGCGTGGCCCCCGACCTGGAGGTCCTGCGCACGCCCCTGGACTGGGCGGAGGGGCGGCACGCGCAGCTGGACGACGCCGTGGGGGTGGCGCTCGACCTCCTGGAACGGCAGCCCGCGGTGACGCCGCCCGACCTCGACGACGTGCCGGACCGGCGGCGTCCGGAGCTGCCGCCGCGGAGCTAGCGGCGCCCCCTGCGGGACGGCGACTACGGCCCGTCATTGATCGAAATGCGAGGTATGTCACCTCATGTAAGTCTGGTCGAGGCCCCTCCAACCTCACCCTCTAGGAGTGAACAAGCATGGGCATCAAGGACCAGTTCCAGGACAAGGCCAACGACCTCGCCGGCAAGGCGAAGGGCGCGATGGGCGACAAGAAGGACGAGGCGAGCGAGCGCGCCTCGCAGGGCCGGGACGAGGCGAGCGAGCGCAGCTCGCAGCGCCAGGACGATGCCCAGGAGGCCGCGCAGGAGCAGCGCGACAAGTTCAACCGGGACTACGACGCCTGACGCCGCGCCGAGTTTGACCAGATGAGGCCCCCCGGGACGCCGGGGGGCCTCATCGTCGCGGCATCAACTACCGCCCGGTACGCGCCTGTTCGTCGGCGGAGCCCCCCGCGCCCACCAGCCCCGTGGAGACCGAGCTCAGCCGGGGTTCGAACCGCCGCATCTCGCGCTGGCCGACCGTGCCGATGAGCGCCGGCAGGTAACCCCGGATGCCCTGCATCCCCCGCAGCCACCACTGCGCGTACACATGGCTCGACCGCCGCTCGATGCCGGCGACGATCCGGTCGACGGCCGGACCAAGGGGATACGTCTTGTTGGACGGCCACGGCAGGCGCTGCCGCAGCTCCCGCATGACGTCGTTCTCGTCCGCGCCCCGCACCATGTCCGTGTCCGTCCAGGACAGGTAACCGACGCCCACCTTCACGCCCTTGTAGCCGACCTCGGCCCGCAGACAGTGCGCGTACGCCTCGACGCCCGACTTCGACGCGCAGTACGCCGTCATCATCGGCGCCGGAGTGATCGCCGCAAGCGAGGCGATCTGCAGGAGATAGCCCCGGCTCTCCATCAGGACCGGCAGGAACGCCCGCCCCGTCACCGCGCTGCCGATGAGGTTGACCTCGATCACCCGCCGCCACGCCTCGGGGTCCGACTCGACGAAGGGCCCGCCGTTGGCGACGCCCGCGTTGGCGACGACGATGTCGACCTTCCCGAACCGCTCCTTGACCTCCTGGGCGACCCGGGCCATCGCGGCATGGTCCGTGACGTCCGCGTGCCAGGCCTCGGCCTCGGTGTGCAGCCGCCCGGCCACCTGCTTCAACTCGTCCGGCTCCAGACCGACGAGCGCGATCTTCGCGCCACGCGCCGACAGCTTGCGCGCGAGCAGCTCCCCCACGCCGCGCGCCGCCCCGGTGACGACCGCGACCTGACCCTCAAGGCTGACCTTGCTCATGCGCTGCTCCCTTCGAGCCCCTGAACCTGAACCTGCTGACCGGCCGCTCCCGCGTACCTCTTCACGAGCTCCCTGACCTTCGCCGTGACCGCTTCCGGCGCCTCGACCGGCGTCATGTGACCGATCCCCGGCAGCTCGGTGAGGCCGAGGGAGTCCGGCAGCATCCCGGCCAGGCGCCGCGCATGCGTGACGGGAGTCATCCGGTCGGCCGTACCGGCGATGACCGCGGTCGGCACCTCCAACTCCAGTACACCCGCGTCGAGTGCGATCTCGTCGAGCACGTGCGACCAGCGGTAGCGCACCACCCGCGGGCACCCGTGCACGATCCGCGCGCACACGTCGACCCGGTCGGGCGCCGAACCGGGGCCCATCGTGGCGTACTTGAGGACACGCCTGGCCATCGGCGTCACCGGCCCCAGCGGCGCCTTCGCCCCGAGGACCGACCGCGTGAGCCGGGTCCGCACCCGCCCCGCCCGCATCGGCACCACCAGCGACTCGGCGACGAGCCGCGCACTGCCCGTGCTGCACAGCAGCACCGCCGCCGCGTGCTCCCGGAACCCGGGCCGCGTACTCGCGGCCATGATCGTCATGCCGCCCATGGAGTGCCCGGCGACCACGGCCTGCTCCCCCGGCTCCAGCGTCGCCGCGAGCACGGCTTCGAGGTCGTCGGCGAGTGCGGTGGTGCTGTACCCCTCCACCCCGTCCGGCGCGACACTGCGACCGTGTCCCCGCTGGTCGTACGCGATCACCCGGTGGTCGACCGCGAGGTCACGTATCTGCGCCGCCCAGAAGGCGGTCGAGCAGGTCCACCCGTGCGCGAACACCACCGCGGGCGCGCCGTCGGGTCCGTGCACCTCGGCGTGCAGCCGCGCGCCGTCCGCCGACACGACGGTCAGCTCCCGCGCGGCAGCGGGCGGCGCGAACGGCCCGCTCGTCACATGCGTCAGCCTGCTCATGCTCCTGCCTCGACCTTCTTCGCCTTACGGGACTTCGGCGGCGCCGCTTCCGGACTCACCTTGGGCGGCCGCACCACCTCGTACTCGGCGAGATCGACCCGCCGGGTGGCGGCGCGGAACTCGCTCGTCGTGCCCGGCCAGATCGTCGTGTTCACGCCGTTCTCGTCGAGGTACCAGCTGTTGCAGCCGCCGGTGTTCCACACGGTGCGCTTCATGCGCTCCTGCACCTTGTCGTTCCAGGCGTCCACGGCGCCGGTGCGCACGGCGAGCGCGGCCCGGCCGCCCAGCACGTCCAACTGCCGCATGTAGTCGGCGAGATAGTTCAGCTGGGACTCGATCATCAGGATCATCGAGGAGTTGCCGAGGCCGGTGTTCGGGCCGATGACCGTCATGAAGTTCGGGAAGCCCGCGGCGGTCGCGCCGCGCAGGGACTTCATGCCGTCCTTCCAGGACTCCATCATCGTCCCGCCGTCGGCGCCCACCACCCGGTCGGCGATCGGCATGTCCGTGACGTGGAAGCCCGTGCCGAAGATGATCGCGTCGACCTCGGTCTCGGTGCCGTCCGCGGCGACGACGGTGTTGCCGCGCACCTCGCTGAGCCCGCTGGCCACGACGTCCACATTGGGCTGCGCGAGCGCCGGGTAGTAGGTGTTGGACAGCAGGATGCGCTTGCAGCCGATGCGGTACGAGGGTGTCAGCTTGGCCCGAAGCGCCGGGTCCTTGATGGCCCTGGAGATGTTCCGCTTGGCGAGCTGCTCGACCGCACCGAGCTCGTTCGGCCGCTTGGTGAACGCCTGGACCTGCAACTCCCGTATGCCCCACAGGATTCCGCGCCGGGCCTGCGTGGTGAACGGCAACTGGCGGTGCACCCACCGCTCGGCCTTGCTGATCGCGCGGTCCATGCGCGGCATCACCCAGGGCGGGGTGCGCTGGAAGAGGGTCAGCTTGCCGACCTCGCGCTGGATGGCGGGCACGATCTGGATGGCGGAGGCACCGGTGCCGATCATCGCGACGCGCTTGCCGCGCAGGTCGTAGTCGTGGTCCCAGCGCGCGGAGTGGAAGACCTTGCCCTCGAAGGTGTCGAGGCCGGGGATGTCCGGGAGCTTGGGGTCGGAGAGCGGCCCGGTGGCGGAGACGACGACATCGGCGGTGAGGGTGCCGTTGCTGGTCTCGACCTCCCACCACAGCTTCTCCGCGTCCCAGCGCATCTCGAGCACCTCGGTGTCGAGGCGGATGTGCGAGCGCAGCCGGAAGGTGTCCGCGACCTGCTCCAGGTACTCCCTGATGCGCTCCTGGCCGGAGAAGGTGCGCGGCCAGTCGGGGTTGGGCGCGAACGAGAACGAGTACAGGTGCGAGGGCACGTCGCACGCGCAGCCCGGATAGCTGTTGTCCCGCCAGGTGCCACCGACGGCGTCGGCCCGCTCCAGGACGACGAAGTCGGTGATGCCCTCGCGGCGCAGCCGGACCGCGGCACCGAGCCCGCCGAATCCCGAACCGATCACCGCCACCCGCACGTGTTCGTGTGCGCGACCACTCTCGGGCCCGCCCTCGCGCCCCTGTTCGCGCTTCTGCTGGCGCTCGTCCTCGGCCATGCCGCCGCCTCCCGAACTGCATCACGACTCTGCCAGTGACCACTGGCGCAATTGGGAGAGTAGAACACCTGCCTACTGATGGGTAGGGGTCCGGCGACTTGAGTTACCGCCGGTAGATCTCGACCGAACGCACACGCGATCCGGCAGCACATAGGCTGCTGCCGTGGCAGAGACACGCGAGTACCGCATGGAGGAGCTGGCCAAGGCGGCCGGCATCACGGTGCGCACCGTGCGCTTCTACCGGGAGCGCGGCCTGATCCCGCCGCCCCGCCGCGAGGGCCGCATCGCCTGGTACGACGACCACCACCTGGCCAGACTCCGCACGATCGCCGCCCTCCTGGACCGCGGCCACACCCTGAACGGCATCGCGGAACTCGCGGAAGCCTTCGAGAACGGCCGCGACGTCGGCGAACTCCTCGGCATCGGCGAATCCACCGAGGAGACCCCGGTCCGCCTCACCCCCGAGGAACTGGCCGACCGCTTCGCGGGCGAGGTCACCCCCGAGAACCTCGCCGCGGCCCTTGACCTCGGCTACCTCGGCACGGACGGCGAGGAGATCGTCCACGTGAGCCGCCGCCTCCTGGACGTCTCGTCGACCTTGGTCCGCGAGGGCATCCCGCTGGCCGCGGTCCTGGAGGCGGGCCAGCGCGTGCGCGAACACGCGGACGCACTGGCCGAGTTGTTCGTCACGGTCATCCGCACGCACACCCCCGCCGAGGCGGGCGACGTCAGCATCGAGCGTCTGCGCCCGCTGGCCAAGAGCGTGGTGGAGGCGGAGCTGTCGATGGCGCTGGACCGCCGCATGGCGTCGGACAAATAGCCCGTCCGGCGTTCGAGGACGAACTCGGCGAAGCCGGTGATGACGGTACGCACGAGCCGGCGGAGCCGGAATTTCCGGGAAGGGGCGGGATCGGGGAAAGAACCGCCGGAGACAAGACCTCAGCCCCCTCCCGCGTGCACCCGAACGAGCCCCCTACCTCGGCAGGAACCACCGCGCCTTGTAGATCCCGCCACCGACCAACTCATACTCCCCCCGCGGCCGATGGACACTCACCTTCGTCGTCCACCAGGTCTCCTCGAGACCGCCCTCCGGCACGGTGGAGATGACCTGCCCCGTACGCGGATCATTGCCGACGCCCTTCACCGACTTCCGGGAAATCTCCTCGGCCCCCGCGAAGTCCTGCACGAAGGCCTTCTCCCGGATGTCGTACTGGAAGACGGACGCGTTGGTCGTCACCCACAGCCGCCCGGGGCGCCCGGCCACCGGGAAGAGGTCATGCCCGCCGGGGGTCCTGCCCGGCGTCCCGACCGGCAGCCCGATCGAGAACCGCCGCGTCAGCGTGGGCCGTGCCCGCGTGCCACCCACGGCGTACGTCACCAACTCATCGTCGCCGATGGCCCACAGCACCTCGCGCCTGCCGTCCCAGTGCAGCCCGTGCGCCCCCTTCAGCTCCGCCTCGGCGAATCGCGAGGCCCGCGGCCCCTGCGACGCCGCGTACAGCCTGACCAGCGCACCCGTGCTGCACGCCACCGCGACATTGCCGTCCGGCAGGATCTCCGCGCTGTGCGGATTGAAGAGATCGTCGCCGGGCCCGATCGCCGTACCCCAATACCGCTTCCCCGACGGGTAGTCGACGACGGCGACGAAGCCGAAGGACGCGGTGGTCAGGACGTACGTACGCTTCTTGTGTCTGCGCACCTTCGACTCGCTCGGATACACGAAGCTGTCGTCGGGCCGCAGATCCTCGTACCCCTCGCGCTCCCGGGGCGAGAACGCCCACCGCACGACGGACGGGTCCTCCTGCGGGTCCCAGACCCTGCGCCTCGGGTCGAGCACGAGGATCTGCTGGGTCGCCTGCTCGGTGAGGAGCACGGGCGGCGTCCGCCGGGGAATCCCGCCGGCGCCTCCGGCACCTCCGCCGTCACCGGCGGCCGCGGCGGGCGACGCGGCCACCATCGGCAGCCCCGCCCCGATCCCCGCGCCCAGAGCCCCGAGCAGCACACCCCGACGAGACGGTCTCGACATACCGGACATGAAGTTACCCCCACACGGCTGACAGTTGAGACATTGTCAGGTACGCGCTCGCAACATGCCATGGCGCCGCGCGGCATCACATGTCGTAGACCACCGTGACGGGCGCATGGTCCGACCACCGCTCCTCGTGACTGGCCGCCCGCTCCACGAAACCCTTGACCGCGCGCTCCGCGAGACCCGGCGTCGCCACGTGGTAGTCGATCCGCCAGCCCGTGTCGTTGTCGAAGGCGCGCCCTCGGTAGGACCACCAGGAGTACGGGCCCTCGACGTCGGGGTGCAGCGCCCGCACGACGTCGACGTACCCGGCGTCCCCCTCGAAGACCTCGCTCAGCCAGGCGCGCTCCTCGGGCAGGAAGCCCGAGTTCTTCTTGTTGCCCTTCCAGTTCTTGAGGTCGGCCTCCTGGTGCGCGATGTTCCAGTCACCGCAGACCACCACCTGCCGCCCCTCGGCGGCCGCCCGCACCCTGAGACCCTTCAGGTACGCGAGGAACTCCCCCATGAAGCGGATCTTCTCGTCCTGCCGCTCCGTGCCGACCTCACCCGAGGGCAGATACAGGCTCGCGACGGTGACGCCGGGCAGATCGGCCTCGACGTAGCGCCCGCTCCCGTCGAACTCCTGCGACCCGAATCCGATCTGCACGCGGTCCGGCTCACGGCGCGTATAGAGGGAGACACCCGCGCGCCCCTTGGCGGCGGCCGGTGCGTGCACCACGTGCCAGCCCTCGGGCTCCCGCACCTCGGCCGGCAGCTGCTGGGGCTCGGCCCGCACCTCCTGGAGGCAGACCACGTCGGCGGAGGTCTCGCCGAGCCACTCGACGAAGCCCTTCTTGGCGGCGGCGCGCAGCCCGTTCACATTCACACTGGTCACTTGGAGCATCCCGGAACGATACCGGCACACTTAATGGATACCCGCACACCACCGCATAGAAGTACGATGATTCGCATGAGTATTCAGTCACCGGCGCACCGGGCCTCCGTCGAGCTGCGCCCCACCCCCTTCGACCACCCCGACGCGGTCAGGCTCAACGACCGCGTGCAGCTCGAATACGCGGAGCGGTACGGAGATGAGGGCGACGTCACACCCCTCGACCCGGCCATGTTCACCGCCCCGCGCGGTCTGTATCTCCTCGCGTACGACGAGAGCGGCACCCCGGTGGCCACCGGCGGCTGGCGCGGCCACGAGGAGAACGACGAGGGCTACGCGCACGGCGACGCGGAGATCAAGCGCATGTACGTCACCCCGGAGGCCCGCGGCCTGGGCCTGGCCCGGCTCATCCTGGCGGCCCTCGAGGACGACGCGAGGGCGGCGGGCCGTACGCGCATGGTCCTGGAGACGGGCACGAAGCAGCCGGAGGCCATAGCCCTCTACACGTCGACCGGCTATACCCCGGCCCCCTCGAAGTTCGGCCTCTACCGCTTCGAGAACCTGAGCCGCTGCTTCGCCAAGTTCCTGTAGCCCTTGGGCACACGCAAAGATCCCGCCCGGTTCGAAGAACCGGGCGGGATCTCATGTGCAGTGGACCTGTGGGGATTTGAACCCCAGACCCCCTCGATGCGAACGAGGTGCGCTACCAGACTGCGCCACAGGCCCTTGCAACGAGTGAAACTCTAGCATCCCGATCCGGGTGCTTGGAAATCCGTTCCTGCCCGGTCCCTCGCTGGTCAGGCATCACTCGTTGGCGGCCCGCGGCCGCTCCCCGTCGTCGTACTGATCGAAGAGGGGCGTGCGTCCGCGTTCGCGGGCCCTGCGTGCGGACGCGGCCCGCCGTGCGTCGCTGCGGCCACCGCCGCCGTCCGCGCTGTCGGCGCCTTCCGCGGTCTCGGCGTAATCGGCGTACTCGCTCTCGGCCGCCTCGCCCCGCGCCTCGTCCGCGCTGGGCTCCACGGAGCTGGACCGTGCCGAGCTCCAGGCGTCGGGTGCGCCCAGGTCGACGTCGCCGGTGGCCCGCGGGGCGACCGGCGCGGTCACGTACGTCGGCAGGGGCACCGGCACCGGGTCCCAGCTGTCGCCGTGGCCGGGGCGGCGCTGGCGCTCGCGCTGCTGGTCCACCCACTCGGCGTGGTCGGTCTGCTCGACCAGGGCGCGGCGGTCGGCGGCGAGCGCGGAGAGCCCGGTCTCCGTCTCGGGTCCCGGTCCTTCCTCCGCTTCGTCGACGACCGCTTCCGTTCCGCCCGGCGCACGCCTGCGCGGCTGACGCTCGCGCAGCCGCTGCGCGGCGACCTCGGCCCGCTGCCGGTCCATGGTGTAGGTGAAGCGGCGCCGCTCCTGGCCCCGCAGATACACGATGTACGCGCTCAGGAGCGCGGCCGGCGCCGCGGGCGCCCAGAGGAACGCGAGCCCTCCGACGGCGGCGACGACCGTGCCGGCCGTGAAGGCGATGAACAGCATCACCGTCGTACGCCGTCGGCGTGCGAGCACCTTCGTGCGCCGGGCTCGCGCGGCGGCTTCCGCCGACGCGGCCCGCCGGGCGTGCGACTGCTGGGACCGGGCTCCGGTCGGGGCCGGGGTCGGCACCGGGGCCTTCACGGTGGGCCTGGCCGGGGGCTGCGCCGCGGCCTGCGCCTGAGGCCTGGCCGGAGGCTGCTGCGTCCGCGGCCTCGGCGAGGGCTGCTGCGCCTGGGGTTTGACCGGCGCCTTGCCCTGCGGCTCGGGCCGCTCCTCCTGGCCGCCCTGTCGATGCGGGGGCGCGACGAAGGCCCGGACGTCCACCGCGCCGGTGGCGTCGTCCGGGTCGCGCGACTCCTCCTCTTCGGGCGAGCGCGCTTGCAGGTCCTTGGCGTATCGGCGCTCCATCCCCGCACGTCCGGACAGGAGCCGGATGGCGGTGCTGAAGCGTTCCGTCGGACGGGCTTCATTGAGCTCGTCCTGCCTACGGAGCCACATCGGCACCAAGTAGGCGGCCCAGGCCCCGACGATGACTGCGTAGATGAGGCCGCTGCTGCTCACGCCTCACACGGTAGAGGGGTTTGCTGGAGGCCATCTGCCAATTGAGCCGGTGTGTCGCACGATCTGGCTGATATCTCGAACTTTTTTTGTGACTGATGCGATCAACAGGCCACCGGGACCGTGAAATTAATGCCTCAGAGGGACCAAGTCGGGCCCCAGACGGTCGATCACGGATTTATTTCAAACACTTATTCTATTTACGCGGTGTTCCGAGGTCGTGCCTGGTGCCAGCGCCGCAGCAACCCTTCCGGTACCTCTTCCGCGGTGAGCGCGAAGACAAGATGGTCGCGCCAGGCGCCGTCGATGTGGAGATAACGTGGACGGAGCCCCTCCTCGCGGAATCCGAGTTTCTCCACGACCCTGCGACTTGGCCCGTTCTCCGGGCGAATGCAGACCTCGATGCGGTGCAGCCCGACCGAGCGGAAGCAATGATCGACCGCGAGGGCGACGGCGGTCGGCATCACGCCGCGGCCCGCGACCGACTGGTCGACCCAGTAGCCGACATGCCCCGAGCACATCGATCCCCAGGTGATCCCGGCGACCGTCAACTGCCCCACGAGCCGCCCCTGGTACTCGATCACGAAGGGCAGCATGCGCCCGGCGTGCGCCTCGGCGCGCAGGTGCCGGACCATCTGACGGTACGTCGGGCGGTGCACGATCGGGCCGCTGGGCGTGGGCGGCGGAATGGTCGCCTCCCAGGGGCGCAGCCAGTCCCGGTTGCGCCGGTTGACCTCACGCCAGGGCCGCTGGTCGCGCATCTTTATCGGACGGAGGGCGACGTCGCCGTCCGTCAGCTCGACGGGCCAGGAGGGGCTGTTCAGCTCGCACCGCCTGGGGGGCGGGGATGGTCGCCGCCCCGGAGCTGCTCGACGGCGTGCGTGAGGAGCGGCTCCAGGACGGCCATGCCGTCCCGTACGCCGCCGGTGGAGCCGGGCAGGTTCACGATGAGGGTGCGGCCCGCGACCCCGGCCAGACCGCGGGACAGGACGGCCGTGGGGATCTTCTCCCTGCCGTACGCGCGGATCGCCTCCGGGATGCCGGGCACCTCGTGGTCGATGACGGCGCGTGTGGCCTCGGGGGTGCGGTCGGTGGGCGAGATGCCGGTGCCGCCTGTGGTGAGGATCACGTCGAAGCCGGCCTCGGATCCGGCGCGCAGGGCCTGCTCGACCGGGTCACCGTCCGGGACGACTTGCGGTCCTTCGACCTCGAAGCCGAGGGCGGTCAGCGCCTCGGCGATGACCGGCCCGCCCCGGTCGGCGTAGACCCCGGCGGCCGCGCGGTTGGAGGCCGTGACGACCAGTGCGCGGTAGGCGGTCATGCTCCGGCTCCTTCGCGGCTCCAGTCCCCGGACTTGCCGCCGGTCTTCTCCTCGACGCGCACATCCGTGATGACCGCGCCCTTGTCGACGGCCTTGACCATGTCGATCACCGTGAGGGCGGCGACGGTCACCGCGGTGAGCGCCTCCATCTCGACGCCCGTACGGTCCGTCGTCTTCACCGTGGCGAGGATCTCCACGGCGTCGTCCGCCACGGAGAGGTCCAGCTTCACCCCGGAGACGGCCAGCGGATGGCAGAGCGGGATCAGGTCGGGCGTGCGCTTGGCGCCCATGATGCCCGCGATCCGCGCGGTGGCCAGGGCGTCGCCCTTGGGCACGCCCTCGCCGCGCAGCAGTTCGATCACGCGGGGCGAGACCAGGACGCGGCCACTGGCCCGGGCGGTGCGCGCCGTCACGTCCTTCGCGGATACGTCGACCATGCGGGCGGCGCCCGCTTCATCGATGTGCGTCAGTCGCTGCTCGGTACTCATGTGCTGTGGCGCTCCCGGTCCGGGCCCTCCGGCGGTGCGGCGCAAGGGGGCCTATGTGCGCGACACCGTACCGCGCGGACGCGCCCTTCAGCCGAGCAGGACCACTTCGACGTCCGTACCCGGCTCCACCGATGTGATGTCTTCGGGGACGACGATCAGCGCGTTCGCGTGCGCGAGGGCCGCGACGAGGTGGGAGCCCGCGCCGCCCACGGGTCGCACGCCGCCCGCTTCGGCGTCGTACTGCCCGCGCAGGAACTGTCGCTTGCCCCCGGGGGAGGTCAGCGCCTTGTCGGCGGTGAGCTCCGCGCGCGCCGTGGGCCGGTGGACGTCCGGGAGGCCCATCAGGGCGCGCACCGCGGGGCGCACGAAGATCTCGAAGGAGACGTACGACGACACGGGGTTGCCCGGCAGGGCGAGCAGCGGGGTGTGGTCGGGGCCGATGGAACCGAAGCCCTGCGGCTTGCCCGGCTGCATGGCGAGCTTGCGGAACTCGATGCCGCTGCCGTCCTCGTCCTCGTCCCCCACGGAGGAGAGTGCTTCCTTCACGACGTCGTACGCCCCGACGCTGACGCCGCCCGTGGTGACGATGAGGTCGGCGCGGATCAGCTGGTCCTCGATGGTGGAGCGCAGCGTCTCGGCGTCGTCGGCGACCGCGCCCACGCGGTAGGCGATCGCTCCGGCGTCCCGGGCCGCGGCGG
The DNA here is from genome assembly GCF_053591915.1 of Streptomyces sp. NPDC002853. Taxonomy (NCBI): domain Bacteria; kingdom Bacillati; phylum Actinomycetota; class Actinomycetes; order Kitasatosporales; family Streptomycetaceae; genus Streptomyces; species Streptomyces sp. NPDC002853. Next base: position 114,351 of record NZ_JBSFUS010000009.1, read on the forward strand.
TCAGGGCGAAGCTGTTGGAGTCGTAGATCTGGCCCTTGGCCAACTCCTCGCCGGGCTGGATCAGTTCGCTGCCGGTGGACATGACGACCACGCGGGGGCGGGGGCGCACCTTCACCGTGCCCCGGCCGATCGCGGCGAGCAGGGCGATCTGCGGGGCGCCGAGGACCGTGCCCGCGGTCAGCGCGCGGTCGCCGGCCCGGACGTCGCTGCCCTGCGCGCGCACGTGCGCGCGTGCCTCGGCGGGGCGGTGCACGCGGACCTCGCCGGAAGCTCCCTCGGGTGCTCCGCTGTGCGCGCGCATCCCGGAGACGGGGCCTTCGCCGAGGCCTCCGTCGGTCCACTCCACGGGGACGACGGCCTCCGCGCCGGGCGGCAGCGGGGCGCCGGTCATGATGCGGGCGGCCTGGCCCGCGCCGACCTCCGGCTGCTCGCCCTGGCCCGCGGCCACGTCACCGATGACCGTCAGGACGGCGGGGAACTCCTCGCTCGCGCCCGTGATGTCGGCGACCCGGACCGCGTAACCGTCCATGGAGCTGTTGTCGAAGGGCGGCAGCGAGACGGGCACCGTGACGTCCTCGACGAGGACGCAGCCCTGGGCGTCGAGGAGTTGGAGCTCGATGGGCTCCAGGGGGCGGACGGATCCGAGGATGTCGTCCAGGTGCTCGCTCACCGACCAGACGTGTTCCTGGCCGGTGACTTCGGTCGTCGCGCTGCTGCTCAAAGTGCTACATCTCCTCGGACACGTAACTGCGAAGCCAGGCCTGGAAGTCCGGGCCCAGGTCTTCACGTTCGCACGCGAGTCTGACAATGGCACGCAGATAGTCGCCCCGGTCGCCGGTGTCATAGCGGCGGCCCTTGAAGACGACGCCGTGCACGGGGCCGCCGACCTTCTCGTCGGCGGCGAGCTGCTGGAGGGCGTCGGTGAGCTGGATCTCGCCGCCGCGGCCCGGCTCGGTCTTGCGCAGTATGTCGAAGACATGGGGGTCCAGGACATAGCGGCCGATGATGGCGTAGTTGCTGGGGGCGTCCGCCGGGTCGGGCTTCTCGACCAGGCCCGTCACCTTCACGACGTCGCCCTCGTCCGTGGTGTCCACGGCCGCGCAGCCGTAGAGGTGGATCTGCTCCGGGGCCACCTCCATGAGGGCGACGACGCTGCCGCCGTGCCGCTCCTGGACCTCGACCATGCGGGCGAGGAGCGGGTCGCGCGGGTCGATCAGGTCGTCGCCGAGGAGCACCGCGAAGGGTTCGTTGCCCACGTGCGGGGCGGCGCACAGGACGGCGTGACCGAGCCCCTTGGGGTCGCCCTGGCGTACGTAGTGCATGGTGGCGAGGTCGCTGGACTCCTGGACCTTCGCAAGTCTCGCTTCGTCGCCCTTCTTCAGGAGGGCCGACTCCAACTCGTAGTTGCGGTCGAAGTGGTCCTCGAGGGGGCGCTTGTTGCGGCCGGTGATCATGAGGACGTCGTCGAGGCCGGCGGATGCGGCCTCCTCGACCACGTACTGGATCGCCGGCTTGTCGACGACCGGCAGCATCTCCTTGGGAGTGGCCTTGGTCGCCGGCAGGAACCGGGTTCCGAGACCTGCTGCGGGAATGACAGCCTTGCTGATCCGCGGGGGGTGAGACTCAGTCATGTCCGTAACCATAACCGGTGACTATGTGCGGAATCTGTGGCTCCGGGCACTTTGTTCTCATATGAGCGCACCTGGAAGGATTTGTGAGCGCACCATGCAAGAAACCGGCTCGGACCAACCAACCAAGCGCACCTTGCGCGGAGAAATCCTCGCGGTGAGAAGCCGGTTGACTAGGGATAACGCGCAGAAGGCCGCCGCGGTTCTCGCCGACCGCGCATTGGAGCTGCCGGAGCTCTCCGGGGCGCACACGGTCGCCGCGTACGTCTCCGTGGGGAGCGAACCGGGGACGCGCGCGCTCCTTGACGCCCTCCACGCGCGCGGGACGCGGGTCCTGCTGCCGGTGCTCCTCGACGACAACGACCTGGACTGGGCGGGCTACGAGGGCGAGGACTCGCTGGCCCAGGTGCAACACCCGGGGAAAATCCGGCTCTTGGAGCCGTCGGGACCGCGGCTCGGGCCCGACGCGGTCGTGGCGGCCGACGTCGTGCTGCTGCCGGGTCTGGCCGTGGACGCGCGCGGGATGCGCCTCGGGCGAGGCGGCGGGTCGTACGACAGGGTGCTCGCCAGGCTCGGGCGGGCCGGGGCCGATCCGGCCCTCGTGGTGCTCCTGTACGACACCGAAGTCGTCGCGCGCGTCCCCCAGGAGCCGCACGACAAGCCGGTGCACGCCGTCGTCACCCCGTCGGGAGCACGCCACTTCCGCTGAGGCCCACGAAGACGGAAAGGGCCCTCCACGCGCGCGTGGAGGGCCCTTTCACTGCTGCGTGCGGCGGTTCAGGGCCGCAGCACCAGGGTGTCGTTCGTGCTCTTCTTGACGGCGTCGTCCGAGTAGACCCACGGCAGCAGCTCGCCCTTGACCCACTTGCTGGTCTGGTCGGTGTAGTGCGCGCTGTAGGCGTGCCCCGAAGCGCCGGTGAGGTTGATCCACTTCGACTTGTCGAGGTCGTCGAGGTTCACCACCATGCGCATCGAAGGCACCCACTGCACTCCGTAGCCGCCCGCCGCGTTCCAGCCGGTCGCGTTGACCGCCGCCTCGCCGCCGCCCAGCTTGAACGGGCCGCGGTTGAGCATGAACTGGAGCCAGCCGGGGCCTTCGACGCCCAGGGTCTGGTTCTTCAGGGTCAGCCGGTGCAGGCGGCCCCAGCTCCAGGTGTCGACGTCCTTGCCGAGCTTGGCCGTCAGGTCCCAGCGCGCGTCCTCCATGGCCCGGCCGAACAGCTGGTCGCGGGTCTTGGTCGCGTTGTCCGTGCGGGTCTTCGGCGACTGCCACCAGTCGTTGTCCTGGTCGTCCATGATCGTCCGGATCACTTCGTAGTAGCGGTCGCCGCCGTCGGGCTGCGCGGATTCCGCGTCCCGCTGGCCGCACTCGCGCACCGGCTCGGCCTCGTCGGCGGGACCCGTGTTGCCGGCCGGCTCGACGTTCAGGCACTGGCCCTTGACCCGCAGCTCCTTGGGCAGCTTGTTGCCGATGGAGAGCTTGAGGATGTTGCGCCAGACCGAGTTGAAGTACGCGGCCGCCGCCGAATCGGGGTCCTGGGTGTAGTCCCAGCCCTCGAGCAGCTTCTGCGCCTCACGGACGTAGCTGTCCTTGACGTCGATCTTGAGCAGCTTGGGCACCAGCAGCTTGGCGATCTCGCTGCTGTTGTCCATCTGCATCGTGCGCATGTCCTCGGTGGAGACCTTCCCACCGTCCTTGATCTTCGACTGGATCAGGTCGGTGATGCGCTGGCTGCGCGCCCCGTAGCCCCAGTCCGACGTGAGCTTGTACGGGTAGTCCGACTTCTCGTCGTCGATGACGGCCTGGTTGGCGGTCACGATGTAGCCGCGCTTCGGGTCGTACTCGTAGGGCAGCGCGGACTGCGGGATGTAGCCGGTCCAGCGGTAGTCCGAGTCCCAGCCGGGCGCCGGAAGGGCGCCGTCGCCCTTGCCGCGGACCGGGATCTTGCCCGGTGCCTGGTAGCCGATGTGGCCCTTGGTGTCCGCGTAGATCAGGTTCTGCGAGGGCACTTCAAAAGAAGAGGCGGCCTTGCGGAAGTCCGCGAAGTCCTTCGCCTTGTTGAGCTCGAATACGGCGTCCATCGACCTGCCCGGCTGCAGCGCGGTCCAGCGCAGCGAGACTCCGTAGCCGTCGCCCCGGTCGGGGGCGGCGCTGTCGACGGTGGCCTTCTTGCCGACCTTCACCAGTTCGTCGTCGCGGTCGGACAGCAGTGGGCCGTTGCCGGTCTCACGGACGGTGATCTTCTTCGGACTGCCGCCGGCGACCTTGATGGTCTCCACGCGTGTCTTGAAGGGCAGCACCTTGTCGTCGTACTCGTAGCCGTCGCCCTCGAACTTCTCGAGGTAGAGGTCGGTGACGTCGGCGCCCAGGTTCGTCATGCCCCAGGCGATGTCCTGGTTGTGGCCGATGACCACACCGGGCATGCCGGCGAAGGTGTAGCCGGAGACGTCGTACTGGCAGTCCTTGGAAACCGACCGGCAGTGCAGGCCCATCTGGTACCAGACGGACGGCAGCTGCGGTGACAGGTGCGGGTCGTTGGCGAGCAGTGGCTTCCCGGTGATCGTGTGGTCGCCGGAGACCACCCAGGAGTTGGAGCCGATGCCGTTGCCGTTCGGGCCGAGGCCCGCGTCCGGGACGCTGTCCAGGATGTCGGAGAGGCCCGACAGCTGGGACTGGAGGCCGTCGGGGGCCTGGGTGTTGCCCGCGAGGCCCGTGCCCGCCGCGCCGCCGGTCTGCGACTGGCTGCCCGTGCTGCTGCCCTTGCCGTCGTACTCCTTGGTGACGCTGTTGAAGGCGCCCTCCTGGACGATCGGCTTGTTCCGCGAGTACGGGTACTCCGGGTACAGGTCCTTGATCTGGGACGGGCCCAGACGGCTGGTCATCAGGGAGCGGTCGATCTCGTCCTGCATGTTGCCGCGCAGGTCCCAGGCCATGGCCTTGAGCCACGCCACGGAGTCGACGGGGGTCCACTCCTGGGGCGCGTAGTCGTTGGTGAAGCCGAGGGCGGCGTACTCCAGGGAGATGTCCTTGCCGCTCTTGTCCTTCAGGTAGGCGTTGACTCCCTTGGAGTACGCCTGGAGGTACTTCTTCGTCGCGGGCGACAGCTTGGTGTCGTACTCCTTCTGCGCCACGCGGTGCCAACCGAGCGTCCGAAGGAACTCGTCGGTCTTTACTTGGCCCTTGCCGAACATCTCGGAGAGACGACCGGAGGTCATGTGGCGGCGGACGTCCATCTCCCAGAACCGGTCCTGCGCCTGGACGAAGCCCTGGGCCATGAACAGGTCGGCATCGGACTCGGCATAGATCTGCGGGATGCCGTTGCCGTCGCGCTTCACGTCGACGGGGCCGGCGAGGCCGTCGAGCTTGATCGTCCCCTTGGTCTGCGGGAAGGAGGCACGCACCGTACTGACGCTCCAGTACGCCCCGTAGCCGATGCCCGCCACGATGGCCAGGACCAGGACGATGACGAGGAGGCGGGCTCGGCGCCCCTTCTTCTTGCCGGACTTATGACCGGAAGAGGCGGTGGTATTCGAGGGCATCGCTGTCCTTGCTGTCCTTACGCGAGCGGCAGGGCTGGCTGGGCGGTGGTGGGAGCGCTGGAGCAACTGTAGGCGCAGGGCACTGCGGCCTCGGACGCGGAGTCAGGAACCTACATGGCGACGCGTCGTACGGGAGTTCGAGGGCGTCAAGGAAGCGTTAACAATTAGGTAAGGTAACGAAGTACTTGGCTCGCGCGGAGGAAGGAACGGCCCCTGACTGTCCACGACCTCAACCAGCTTCTGCTCATCTGCTCGCTCGTCCTGCTCGTCGCTGTCGCGGCGGTCCGCATCTCGTCGCGCAGTGGGCTCCCCAGCCTGCTCCTCTACCTCGGCATCGGCATTGCCATGGGCCAGGACGGCATCGGCAACGTCACCTTCAACAATGCCGAGTTGACGCAGGTCATCGGCTATGCGGCGCTCGTCGTGATCCTGGCCGAGGGCGGCCTCGGCACGAAGTGGAAAGAGATCAAACCCGCGCTGCCCGCGGCCGCCGTCCTGTCGCTCGTCGGCATCGCGGTGAGCGTCGGCGTGACGGCCGCGGGCGCCCACTACCTGGTCGGCCTGGAGTGGCGGCAGGCACTCATCATCGGCGCGGTGGTCTCCTCGACGGACGCGGCGGCGGTCTTCTCCGTGCTGCGGAAGGTGCCGCTCCCCTCGCGCGTGACGGGCATCCTGGAAGCGGAGTCGGGGTTCAACGACGCCCCCGTGGTGATCCTGGTCGTGGCCTTCTCCGCCGCGGGTCCCGTGGAGCACTGGTACGTCCTGATCGGCGAGATCGCCCTGGAGCTCACGATCGGTGCCGCCATCGGCATCGCGGTGGGCTGGCTCGGCTCCTACGGCCTGCGGCACGTGGCACTGCCCGCTTCCGGCCTCTACCCCATCGCCGTGATGGCCATCGCCGTCGCCGCCTACGCGGCCGGAGCCATGGCGCACGGCAGCGGATTCCTCGCCGTCTACCTCGCCTCGATGGTCCTCGGCAACGCCAAGCTGCCGCACTGGCCCGCGACCCGGGGCTTCGCCGAAGGGCTCGGCTGGATCGCGCAGATCGGCATGTTCGTCCTGCTCGGCCTCCTGGTCACCCCGCACGACCTGCTCGACGACACCTGGCCGGCGATCATCATCGGCTTGATCCTGACCATGGTGGCCCGGCCCCTGGGCGTCATCGCCAGCCTGCTGCCGTTCCGCATGCCCTGGCAGGAGAAGGCCCTGATGTCCTGGGCGGGCCTGCGCGGAGCCGTGCCCATCATCCTGGCCACGATCCCGATGGTGAACGGCGTCGACGACAGCCAGCGGATCTTCAACATCGTCTTCGTCCTGGTCGTCGTCTACACCCTCATCCAGGGTCCTACGCTGCCGTGGCTGGCCAGGAAGCTGCGCCTTGGCGACTCCTCGGGCGCCGCCGACCTCGGCATCGAGTCGGCACCCCTGGAGCGCCTGCGCGGGCACCTGCTCTCGGTGGCGATCCCCAAGGGGTCGCGGATGCACGGCGTCGAGGTGGGGGAACTGCGGATGCCCGCGGGCGCCGCGGTCACGCTCGTCGTTCGCAACGGCGAATCATTCGTGCCGCAGCCCACGACCGTGCTGCAGCGCGGGGACGAGCTCCTGGTGGTCGCGACCGACCCGGTGCGCGACGCGGCGGAGCGGCGACTGCGGGCCGTCGGACAGGGCGGAAAACTGGCCGGATGGCTGGGAAGCGCTGGTCAAGACGCGGATGAGCGGGGCAATCGCAGGTGACGGGCGCCTCATTCTCCGTATTCACAGGTCCCCTCGCCCCATTCCCTGTACGATGAAGGCACACTTCTTCTGTACCAACTGATCGAACCAACTCTGTCTGAAGCAGAGCTGGCGCCGACCGTATGGCGGCCGCATGCCCTCGCAGTGGGCAACCGGCATCTACCGCAGTTCCGCGCTAGAGGACAGCTCTCGGCGCCGCCCTGAAAAGGGGGCCGCGCTACCAGGCGGCAGAAAGGCACGGGCCGTGGCATCCACGGTCACCTCCCGCCCCGGATACGGACAGCTGCTGCGCACCCGCGGCGCCTGGACGTTTCTCCTGCCCGGCTTCGCGGCTCGACAGCCCTTCGCGATGCTGACCATCTCCATCGTGCTGCTCGTGCAGCACACCACCGGCTCGTACGGCGTCGCCGGCGCCGTCTCGGCCGTCACCGGCGTCTCCATGGCCGTGTTCGCCCCCTTCGGCGGCAAGCTCGCCGACCGGTTCGGCCAGCGCGCCGTCCTGGTGCCCGGCGTGCTCATCCACACCGTCTCGGTGCTCTCCCTGACGGTGCTCGCGCTCTCGGACGCCCCCTTGTGGGCCCTCTTCGTCGCCGCGGTGCCCACCGGCGCCTCACAGCCGCAGATCAGTCCCATGGTGCGGGCCCGCTGGGGCGTCAAGCTCCAGGACTCCCCGCTCGCGGGCACGGCGGCCGCCTTCGAGTCGGTCACGGACGAGCTGACGTTCGTGCTCGGCCCGCTCTTCGCGACCGCGCTGTGCACGACCATCGACCCGGCGGCCGGACTCTTCACGGAGGCCGGTCTCACCCTGGTGGGCGGCCTGCTGTTCGCCGCGCAGAAGAGCACCCAGCCCAAGCCCGCCTCCCGCGAGGAGCACGCGCGCGTGGAGCACGTCTCCGCGCTGCGCATCCCCGGTGTGCGGGTCCTGATCGTGACCTTCCTGGGCATCGGCGCCGTCTTCGGCGGCATGCAGGTCTCGCTCGCCGCCTTCACCGAGTCCATCGGCGAACCCGGTCTGAACGGCGTCCTGTACGGCACGTTCGCGGCCGGCAACATGCTCTCCGGGCTCGTCTGCGGCGCCATCGCCTGGAAGATCGCCCCGCAGCGGCGCCTCCTCGTCGGGTACGCGGCACTGACCCTGATGGCCTCCGGCCTGTGGGCCGCGCACTCCGTGGTGCTCCTCGCCGGGCTCGGCCTCCTGGTCGGCGTCTGCATCGCACCCGCGCTGATCACCGGTTACACGCTGGTCGACCGGCTCGTGGACCCCTCCGGGCGCACCGAGGCGTTCACCTGGCTCACCGGTGCCGTCGCGCTCGGCCAGGCCGCGGCCGTCACCGTCGCGGGACAGCTGGAGGACCGCTTCTGGGACGGCGCCGGATTCCTGGTGCCGCTCGGCGGTACGGCACTGGCCCTCGCGGTGCTCGTGACCCTGCGCTCGCGGCTCGTTCCGCGGTCCGTCGGACGCACCGTGGCACGTGGCGTCGGTCACCGCCAGCCGGTCACGGTGGACTGATCTCGCGGAATACGTCACTATGGACCGTCGTTAGCACTCATCGAGTGAGAGTGCCAGGAGGAAGCAAGTGCCGACGTACCAGTACCAGTGCACCGAATGCGGCGAGGGCCTCGAGGCGGTGCAGAAGTTCACGGATGACGCTTTGACCGTGTGCCCCAGCTGCGACGGACGCCTCAAGAAGGTGTTCTCGGCCGTCGGCATCGTCTTCAAGGGCTCCGGCTTCTACCGCAACGACAGCCGCGGCTCGTCGTCGAGCAGCACGCCGTCGTCGGCCTCCGCGTCGAAGTCCTCGGACTCCAAGCCGTCGGACTCCAAGTCCTCGGCGGGCGCTTCGTCCTCCTCGGAGTCGAAGTCGTCGGGTTCGTCCAGCTCCTCGGGGTCGTCGGCCGGTTCGTCCAGCTCCTCCAGCTCGAGCTCGTCGGCCGCCTGAGTTCTTCTTCCGGGTCCCCGCTGTCGTACGACAGCGGGGGCTTCGGCGTTCCGGGGCCCGGTTACTGTGCTCGGCATGGTGAATACGGCGAACGCGACGCGGGCCGAGATCGGTGTCATCGGCGGCTCCGGCTTCTACTCCTTCCTCGACAACGTGACCGAACTCCAGGTCGACACCCCCTACGGGGCGCCCAGCGACTCCCTTTTCATCGGGGACATCGCCGGGCGGCGGGTCGCGTTCCTGCCCCGGCACGGCCGGGGACACCATCTGCCGCCGCATCGCATCAACTACCGCGCCAACCTGTGGGCGCTGCGCTCCGTGGGTGTGCGGCAGGTGCTGGGTCCCTGTGCGGTGGGCGGGCTGCGGCCCGAGTTCGGGCCGGGGACGCTGCTGGTGCCCGATCAGCTCGTGGATCGCACCAAGTCGCGTACGCAGACGTATTTCGACGGCGTCCCGCTGCCCGACGGGAGCATTCCGAACGTCGTGCACGTGTCGCTGGCCGACCCGTACTGCCCCGCCGGGCGCGGCGCCGCGCTGAAGGCGGCCCGCGGGCGGGAGTGGGAGCCGGTGGACGGCGGGACGCTCGTGGTGATCGAGGGGCCGCGGTTCTCGACCCGGGCCGAATCGCTCTGGCACGCGGCGCAGGGCTGGTCGGTGGTGGGCATGACCGGGCACCCCGAGGCGGTGCTCGCCCGTGAACTGGAGCTCTGTTACACGTCGTTGACGCTGGTCACGGACCTGGACGCGGGTGCGGAGAGCGGCGAGGGCGTCTCGCACGAAGAGGTGCTCCAGGTGTTCGCGGCGAATGTGGACCGGCTGCGGACGGTGCTGTTCGACGCGGTGGCCGGGCTTCCGGCGGAGGGTGAGCGGGGCTGTCTGTGCGCGGGGGCGCTCGGTGGGATGGAGCCGGGCATTCAGCTGCCGTGAGCGCCCGCACCGCCCGGACCGACCGCACCGACCGCACCGCCCGCCGCTTAGGCCGGAACTGCGCCTTCGGGTGACGGAGTTGTCCACAACCGGCGAGTAGTGCACGGGGCTCAGCGGGATCCGGCGCGGGCCTGCATCGTGAGAGCGGAAGGCAAGATCCGCAGCTCTCCCGAACTCTCCGCAGGTGGTGGCCGACATGCCGCAGGTTTCCCCAGACATCTCCTCCCCTTCTCCTCCCCCGCCATGCCCGGTCCCGCACTTCGCTCCCGTGCGGGTGCGGGGCGGGCGCCGGCGCCTGCGAAGGCTGCTGCGGCACAGGCGGCGGGCCATGGCCGCGGGGCTGGCCGTGACCGCTGCGGCGCTCGTGGCCGCCGGGCCGCGCGATGCCGAACGGGTACGGCCACAAGGGCATCCGGCAGCCGCGGCCGCTCCCTCACGGGCATCGGAGCGGGGCTCGGAGCGGGAATCGGAGCCGGAGTATCGGGCCGCCGCCATGGTGACGGCGCCGGTGCGGATCGCGGACGCGGAGACGGTGCGGCTGCTGCGCCGCGGTGACCGGGTCGACGTCGTGGCCTCGGACGGATCGAAGTCGCGGGTGGTGGCTGCCGGGGCGAGGGTGACCCAGGTGCCCCAGCCTCGGACGGGCGCCGGCGAAAGTGCCGCGGAGGCAGGGGCGTTGCTGGTGCTCTCCGTGCCACGGGCGACGGCGGCACGGCTCGCCGGAGCGGGTGCGGGCATGCGGCTGGCGGTGACGCTGTGCTGATTCACGACGTGTGCAACTGCACTGAGATCTTGTCAAGTCGCTCGTTCGAGGTACCCAATTGGACAGTGCTGCCAGGCCCTGCCGTAGGTTTCGAAGCTGTTTGTTTCACGACCTGCACATGCAACGAAAGGCCTCGTGGTGAGCGAGAAGAACGAGCCGAGTCTCTGGGAGGGCTTCAAGGCCTTCCTGATGCGCGGCAATGTCGTCGACCTGGCGGTCGCGGTGGTCATCGGAGCCGCGTTCACGAACATCGTGAACTCCGTGGTGAAGGGTGTCATCAACCCGCTGGTCGGCGCCTTCGGCACGAAGGACCTCGACCACTACAGCTCGTGTCTGCAGTCACCGTGTGTCGTGAAGGCGGACGGCACGGTCGAGAGCGGCATCCCGATCATGTGGGGCACGGTCCTCAGCGCGACCCTCAGCTTCGTGATCACCGCGGCCGTCGTCTACTTCCTGATGGTGCTGCCCATGGCCAAGTATCTGGCGAGGCAGGCCGCGCGGCGGGCCGCGAAGGAGGGCACGCAGGAGGTCATCGAGATCTCGGAGCTGGAGGTCCTCAAGGAGATCCGCGACGCCCTGGTGGCACAGCGCGGCTCGGGGCACGACGAGCGCTAGCGGCGGCTCAGAGGTGGTCTCAGAGGTGGTGGGGCGGCTTCTCGTCGAGGAAGCGTGCCAGGTCGGCGGCGCTGTCGCCGCCCGAGGGCCGCTCGCCCCACCCACGGTCCGTGTCGTCCGAAGACTGCTGCGACAGGGGGTCGTCGAAGACCAGGGCGCTCTTGGGCTTCTTCGGCGCCTCGGAGCCCTTCGGGGTCTCCGATTCCTTCGGATCGCGCGGTTCGGGGGCGGGGGCGGTGCTCATGCTTCCAGGGTACGTCGGAGGGGCACCACGGCGACCGTCAGACGGCCGTGAGCCCCTGGGCTGCGAAGATCTCCCTGGCGGCGGCCACCTGCCCGGGGGTCGGCGAGGGGGTGTCGCGCAGGGTGAAGTCCTTGCCGAGGGCGTCCCACTTCGCCTCGCCCAGCTTGTGGAAGGGCAGCACGTCGACGCGCGACACGTTGCCGAGCGAGGCGGCGAAGCGGGCGACGCCCTCGATGTTCTCCGGATCGTCGGTCAGGCCGGGGACGAGGACGAAGCGCACCCAGACGTCCTTGCCCACGTCGGCGAGGCGGCGGGCGAAGTCGAGCGTGGGCCGCAGGGGCCGCCCGGTGGCCTTCTTGTACGTGTCGCGGTCCCAGGACTTGATGTCCAGGAGCACGAGGTCGACGTCACGCAGCAGGGCGTCGGTGGCGCGCACGCCGAGGAAGCCGGAGGTGTCCAGGGCGGTGTGCAGGCCCAGTTCGTGCTTGAGGCGGTGCAGCAGTTCACCGGTGAAGACGGGCTGCAGGAGGGGTTCGCCGCCGCTGACGGTGGCTCCGCCGCCCGCCGCCGCGATGAACTTGGTGTACTTGGCGGCCTCCTTGATCACGTCGTCGGCGGTGGTCCGCTTGCCGTCCCGCATCCGCCAGGTGTCGGGGTTGTGGCAGTACAGGCAGGTCAGCGGGCAGCCCGAGAGGAACGTGACGAATCGGGCCCCGGGGCCGTCAACGCCGGTGGACAGATCCCAGGAGTGGAGGGACCCGGTGACGGGGCGCCGGGTGACCGCGGCGGCGGGGGTCGCCGTGCCGCGCGCGGTCACCGTTTCGAGCAGAGCAGTCATGGCGGTGCTCCAGGTGGCTCAGCAGGTGGCTCAGAGGGAGCCGTGGAAGGTGCGGTTGATGACGTCGAGCTGCTGGTCGCGGGTCAGGCGGACGAAGTTGACCGCGTAGCCGGAGACCCGGATGGTCAGCTGCGGGTAGTTCTCCGGGTGCTCCATCGCGTCCTGGAGCGTCGCCTTGTCGAGCACGTTGACGTTCATGTGGAAGCCGTCGCTTGCCATGTAGCCGTCGAGGACTCCGGAGAGGTTCTGGACCCGTTCTCCTGGGGTGCGGCCCAGGGCGTCCGGCGTGATGGTGTTGGTGAGCGAGATGCCGTCCTCGGCGTCGTCGTAGTCGAGTTTGGCGACCGACAGCGCGGAGGCGATGTAGCCGTGCTCGTCACGGCCGTTCATCGGGTTGGCGCCGGGGGCGAACGGCTCGCCGGCGCGGCGCCCGTCGGGGGTGTTGCCGGTCTTCTTGCCGTAGACGACGTTCGAGGTGATCGTCAGGACGGACTGGGTGTGCACCGCGTTCCGGTAGGTCGGGTGCTGCCGGATCTTGCCCATGAAGTCCGAGACGATGCGCCGGGCGATGTGGTCGGCCCGCTCGTCGTTGTTGCCGTAGGCGGGGTAGTCGCCCTCGATCTCGTAGTCGACGGCAAGACCCGTCTCGTCGCGGATGACCTTGACCTTGGCGTGCTTGATGGCGGAGAGCGAGTCGGCGGCGACGGACAGGCCCGCGATGCCGCACGCCATCGTGCGCAGGATCTCCCGGTCGTGCAGCGCCATCTCGATGCGCTCGTAGGCGTACTTGTCGTGCATGTAGTGGATGACGTTCAGCGCGTGGACGTACGTCTTGCCGAGCCAGCCGAGCATGGCGTCGTAGCGCTCGACGACGGTGTCGTAGTCCAGGTAGTCGCCCTCGATGGGCTCGAAGCCCTCGACGACGCGCTTGCCGGTCTTTTCGTCGCGGCCGCCGTTGATCGCGTAGAGCAGGGCCTTGGCGACGTTGACGCGGGCCCCGAAGAACTGCATCTGCTTGCCGACGGCCATCGCCGAGACACAACATGCGATGGCGGTGTCGTCGCCGTACTTGGGGCGCATCAGATCGTCGGACTCGAACTGGATGGCCGAGGTGTCGATGGCGACCTCGGCGGCGAAGTCCTTGAACCCCTTGGGAAGTTCGCGCGCCCAGAAGACCGTCAGGTTCGGCTCGGGGGCAGGACCCAGGTTGTAGAGGGTCTGCAGGGCACGGAACGTGGTGCGGGAGACGAGCGGGCGGCCGTCCTCACCGATGCCGGCCATGGACCAGGTGACCCAGGTCGGGTCGCCGGAGAAGCCTTCGTTGTACTCGGGGGTGCGCAGGAAGCGGACGATGCGGAGCTTGATGACGAAGTCGTCGATGAACTCCTGGGCCTCGGTCTCGGTGATGCGGCCGGCCTCGATGTCGCGCTGGAGGTAGATGTCGAGGAAGTTGTCGATGCGGCCGATCGACATGGCCGCGCCGTTCTGCTCCTTCACGGCGGCCAGGTAGGCGAAGTAGAGCCACTGGACGGCTTCGCGGCCCGAGGTGGCGGGGCCGGAGATGTCGTATCCGTAGGACATCGCCATGGACTTCAGCTCGCCCAGCGCCTTGATCTGCTCGGAGGTCTCCTCGCGGGCCCGGATGACGTCCTCGGTGGCCCACTCCTCGGCAAGGAGGTCCCTGTCGGCTTCCTTCTCGGCGATGAGGCGGTCGACTCCGTAGAGCGCGACGCGGCGGTAGTCGCCGATGATGCGGCCGCGGCCGTAGGCGTCGGGCAGGCCGGTGATGATGCCGGAGGAGCGGCAGGCGCGGATCTCGGGCGTGTAGGCGTCGAAGACACCTTCGTTGTGGGTCTTGCGGAGGTGGGTGTAGATGGCCTTGACCTCGGGGTCGGCCTCGTAGCCGTAGGCGTTGAGCGCGCCCTCGACCATCCGCCAGCCGCCGTTGGGCATGATCGCGCGCTTGAGCGGGGCGTCGGTCTGGAGGCCGACGATCAGGTCGCGGTCGGCGTCGACGTAGCCGGGCCTGAACGCGTCGATGCGGGACGGGGTCTTCACGTCCACGTCGTGGATGCCGCGCTCGATCTCCGCGGGGAACATCGCGAGGAGCTTCTGCCAGACCTGGGTGGTGCGTTCGGTCGCGCCGGTCAGGAAGGAGCCGTCACCCTCGTACGGGGTGTAGTTCTGCTGCACGAAGTCGCGGACGTCGACGGCGTCCCGCCACAGGCCGCCCTTGAAACCGTCCCACGCCTCGCCGTGCACCGTTGTCTCCGCGGGAGTTGCAGTCATCGCCGACACCTTCCGAATCGCCTTTTCGCTCTGCGTCCATTGCACTCCGCTTCGGCCGGCCAAGGGCTCCGCAATGGTCCCCACTTCAGGGCCGGAGGTCCCCTCTCCTCACCGCGGTCCACGAGGAGACTCGCTCTGACCTGGCGTTTTGCCCGGGACTTTGGACCCAAGTTCGCTTGTGAAGACATTCACAAGAAGTTCCCGGCCTCCCCGTGGCACCAGGTGTCCGGGCTCAGGACATGCCGGTGGGCCGGGTGCTCCCACACCCGGCCCACCGCTCCGACGCCGCTCGGGGCGTCAGCTCGGGGACTCCGCGCCCTTGCGGGCGTAGAACCACCAGCAGACCGCGATACAGCTGACGTAGAAGGCCACGAAGCCCCACATCGCGCTGGTGACCGCGAAGTTGGCGAACATCGCCGGGATGAAGAAGAAGCCGTAGGCCGCGATGGCGGAGGTGAATCCGGTGACCGCGCCGGCCTCCATCTCGGACTGCTTCAGCGCCTTCGTGTAGGCGGGGGTGCCCTCCTCCAGGCCCTTCAGGTGCTGGGCCCGGAAGATCACCGGGATCTGGCGGAACGTCGAGCCGTTGCCTATGCCCGAGAAGAAGAACGCGCACAGGAAGCAGACGAAGAAGCCCCAGAAGTTGCCGTCGTCACCGCCGGAGGGCAGGAAGTTGATGACGCCGATGATCGAGAGCGCCATGCCGACGAACGAGATGATGGTGACCCGCGCGCCGCCGATCTTGTCGGCGATCCAGCCGCCTGCCCAGCGGGCGAGCGCACCCACGGCCGGGCCCATCCAGGCGTAGGTGGCCGCGGAGTAGGCCGCGTCGATCGGCGTGAAAGTGGTCTTGATGAGCATCGGCAGAGCTGCCGCGAAGCCGATGAAGGAACCGAACGTGCCGACGTAGAGCCAGGTCATCAGCCAGTTGTGCTTGCGCTTGAAGATGATCTTCTGCTGGCTGAAGGGGGTGGAGGCGACCTTCAGGTCGTTCTGGCCGAACCACGCGACGGCGGCCAGGATCACCAGGACGGGCACCCACAGGAACGCGGCGTTCTGCAGCCACACGGGCGTGCCGTCCGCCTTGTGCTGGGCCGAGCCGACCGCGAGCACCGAGCTGGTGATGACGATCGGGGTGACCAGCTGGACGACGGAGACACCGAGGTTGCCGAGACCGCCGTTGATGCCGGTGGCGTTGCCCTTGTCGCGCTTGGGGAAGAAGAAGCCGATGTTGGCGAGGGACGAGGCGAAGTTGGCGCCGCCGACACCGCAGAGAGCCGCGATGGCGACCATCACACCGTACGAGGTGTTCGGGTCCTGTACCGCGATGCCGAGCCAGATCAGCGGGATGACCAGCACGATCGTGGAGAGCGCGGTGAAGCGGCGCTGGCCGATCATCGGGCCGAGGAAGGTGTAGAGGACGCGCGCCGTGCCGCCGGTGATGCCGGGGACGGCCGTCAGCCAGAACAGCTGCGAGGTGGAGAAACCGAAGCCGACGTCCTTGAGGTTGGTCGCCGTGACCGACCAGACCTGCCAGACGACGAACGCGACCAGGAGCGCGGGGACGGCGATCCACAGGTTGCGGGCGGCGACCTTCTTGCCGACGGACTTCCAGAAGAGTTCGTTCTCCGGCTCCCAGTCGGTGATGGTCTTGCCGGGGCGGTACTGCGCGGGGTCGTACGTGCTGTCCGATGGCGCGGTCCGCGTTTCTTGGGCGGCAGGCGATGTCATGTTGGATCCCAGTTCGCTACGGGTCCCGACCTTGCTCCGGGGCCTGACACATCCACCCTCGCGTGCGCGGTACTTCGGGAGCAGAGGCGTAGGACATGCGTCGACCGGCCCAAAGACACGAAGATGAGAGGGCCTTCGGACGTTCGGGCCTCGGGTGCTCCCCCGCGTGATACGCAAGTCGGCATGGCTTCCTCGAACCCCTCCACCAGGCCCCGCACCAACTCCCTCTCCGATGTCGCCGGTCTGCGCGTGGGCCATGCCACCCGCGTCGCGCCCACCCATGCGGGCCACCTCACCGGCACCACGGTCGTGCTCGCCCCGGATGGCGGCGCCGTCGCGGCCGTGGACGTGCGCGGCGGCGGCCCGGGCACCCGCGAGACGGACGCCCTCGACCCCCGCAACCTGGTCCAGCGCGTCGAGGCCGTGGTACTGACCGGCGGCAGCGCGTACGGCCTGGACTCCGCGACCGGTGTGATGGCGTGGCTCGAGGAGCGGGGCCGGGGCGTGCGGGTCGGCCCCGACCCCTCACACGTCGTCCCCGTGGTCCCGGCCGCCTGCGTCTTCGACCTCGGCCGGGGCGGCGACTTCGCGGCGCGCCCCGACGCCTCGACGGGCCGCGCCGCGGTGGAGGCCGCCGCGGGCAGCGAGCCGTTCACGCCCGTCGAGGAGGGGAACGTGGGCGCGGGCACCGGAGCCGTGGTCGGGAAGGTCAAGGGCGGTGTCGGCAGCGCGAGCGTCCGGCTCGACTCGGGCATCACCGTGGCCGCCCTGGTCGTGGCGAACGCGGCGGGCTCGGGGGTCGATGCGGGGACGGGTGCGCTGTACGGGCAGTTCTTCGAGGGGCGGCGGGTGGCCTACCCCGCCCCCGAGGTGCACGACGAAGCCACGCGCCGCCTTGCCGAGGCCGCCGCCATCAGCGGGCCTCCCCCGCTGAACACCACCCTCGCGGTGGTCGCGACGGACGCCGAACTCACCAAGGCCCAGGCGCAGAAGCTCGCGGGCACCTCGCACGACGGCATGGCGCGCGCGGTGCGCCCCGTCCATCTCCTCAACGACGGGGACACCGTCTTCGCCCTCGCCACCGGTGAGCACCCCTTGGCCGCCGACAGCCCCCTCGCCCTGAACGAAATCCTCGCGGCGGGCGCGGACATGGTGACGCAGGCGATCGTCAGGGCGCTCCTGGCCGCGGAGTCCGTCGAGACACCAGGCGGCAACTTCCCCTCGTACCGCGACCTTTACCGCCCATAGACTTCAAAGGAATCGTTAAGGGAATTCCTATGCTCAACAGCTACAAATGACCGCAGAGCACGGCGCGTTGGACCGCCGGTGGGCCATGTCCATGTGCCCGCCCTCACATCAAGCGGACGGAACCTCTCCGCCCGCAGGCCGCTCTTAACCCTTACTGGATCAGAACGCGCACTTCGCACAAAGATGGAGCAGCCCGTGACAACGTCGCACATAGCCAAGCCCCGGCGGCGCACCCTCCTGGCGGCCACCGCGCTCGCCGCGGTCGGTGCGCTGACCCTCACGGCCTGTGGCGGCGACTCGGACGCCGATGGCGACAGCGACGGCAAGAACGGCAAGGCCAGGACTCAGGGCGCCGACATCACCATCTCGGCGAAGGACGGCTCGACCGGGGCCTCCATCAACGCCACCGGCGTCAAGGTCGAGGGCGGCAAGCTGACCGAGGTGAAGATGACCCTGGTCTCCACCGGGGCGGCGGTCGACGGCACGCTCTCCGCCGACGGCACCAGCTGGAAGCCCAAGGCCCAGCTGGAGCGCGGCATGAAGTACAAGATCACCGCCGACGCGAAGGACACCAAGGGCAAGGAGGCGACGGAGAACTCGATCTTCACGACCGTCTCCAAGGCCAACAGCTTCATCGGCAGTTACACCCCCGACGGCGGCACGAAGGTCGGCGTCGGCATGCCGGTGTCCTTCAACTTCGACAAGGCGATCACCGAGAAGCAGTCCGTCCAGTCGCACATCAAGGTCACCACCGACAGTGGCCAGAAGGTCGTGGGCCACTGGTTCGGCGACCAGCGCCTGGACTTCAGGCCCGAGGAGTACTGGAAGGCCGGCTCCAAGGTCACGATGAAGATCGACCTGGAGGGCGTGAAGGGCGCGGACGGCGCCACCGGCGTACAGAACAAGACGGTCAGCTTCACCGTGGGCCGCGCGCAGGTCTCCACGGTCGACGTGAAGGCCAAGAAGATGACGGTCGAGCGCGACGGCAAGGTCATCAAGACCATCCCGATCTCCGCGGGCAGCCCGTCGAACCCCACGTACAACGGCAAGATGGTGATCTCCGAGAAGTTCACCCAGACCCGGATGAACGGCGACACGGTCGGCTTCGGCGGTGAGTACGACATCAAGGACGTGCCGCACGCGATGCGCCTGTCGTCGTCCGGCACCTTCATCCACGGCAACTACTGGGGCTCGCCCTCGATCTTCGGCAGCGCCAACACCAGCCACGGCTGCGTCGGACTGCAGGACGCACAGGGCGCGGGCGACTCCAGCACGCCGGGCGCGTGGTTCTACGACAACTCCCTCATCGGGGACATCGTGACGGTCAAGGGTTCCCCGGACGAGACCATCGCCCCGGACAACGGCCTGAACGGCTGGAACATGTCGTGGAGCGAGTGGACGGCGGGTAGCGCGGGCTGATCCCGGCGCCACTCCTGCCCCTCTCACCAGCCCCAACACCGCGAGCCGCACGGGAACTTGCCGTGCGGCTCGTACGTTTTCCAGTTCCCGGACATGATGTCCGACACAGGGGCTACGGTATGCACTCACAAGGTGACATGCAGCAACGCCGGGAGAGACCTTGAGCGTTCCGTACGAGTACGAGACGGCGTACGAGCCCCAGTCTGCCGAGCAGGATTCTCCGCACTCCCCGCAGGAGCATCTCGAGCGGCTTCTTCGCCGCGCCATGAACTCCTTCGACCTGCCGGACGACACGATAGGACGTCTGGACTCGGCCTTGGCGTACGACAGTTCGCTGCACTCCGCGCATCACAGCGCGGGCCTGCACCGCGAGACGTACCGCCACACGTGGCTTCTCGCCGACGCGGGCGCGCTCACCCTCTGGGAGCTCGTGCACAACACCGGCCCCGGCAGCCACCCCCAGTACGAGCTGTACGCGGACGAGGAGGAGGCCGGGGTCGCCACCTCGCGCCTGCCGCTCCCGCCCGACACCCCGTCCGCCACCTGCGAGCAGCCCGTGGTGCTCCAGCTCCCGGTCGCCGACGAACCCCGTCATACGTACGTGCCGGACGGCTCCGCGGACCACGGCCGCCGGCTGCTGCGCCGCGCGGAGAACTCGGTGAGCGAGGGACGCCCCGGCGAGGAGCTGGAGCGGTTATTGCGCTCGGCGTTCGCGCACCAGATCACGCAGGCCTTCGGCCGCCCCTGCCTGGTCGGCGAGGCACGCCTCTGCTTCTCGCTCTACGAGCACGCGTTCCTGCTCTTCGACGGCAGCGAGCTCAGCCTCTGGGAGGTCGAGCACACGGTCACCCCCGACAAGCGGCACCGCTGCGAGGTGTACGTCTCCGAGGAAGCGGCCCGCGCGGCGATGGAGCAGCGCGCCAGGAACATTCCGCAGCAGCGCAGGAAGTAGCGGGCCGGTCCGCGTACGGGCGTCAGGGGCGGCCGTCGCCGAACTGCCGCACCAGGCCCGCGAAGGCGGCGCGCTCGTCCGCCGTCAGCTCGACCGTCTCGGCGCGCGGCGGGCCCGTCTGCGCGGGCAGCGAGCCCAGCGCCCGGGACGTGCGCCAGACGTCCACGTCGGCCTGGTCGCGCCGCATCACCCGCACCAGGCCCACGGCCCAGACGACGGTCGCCGCGGCCAGGACGGCCACGCCTGCCTGCTGGAGGATCGAGACATTCTGGAGCATGCCGCACAGTAGACATCACGATCCGGGGCTTACGACAGGGGGTTGTGGGACTTACGTCCTGAAGTGACGCATGTCGCACAACCCCCCTCATAGGGTCCGAACCCCCGGAGCCCGGCCGAACCCGGCAAGCGAGCCGAAGTCCGGCAGCCGGGCCCCGAAGGGGCGGGATCAGACAGCCGCCGGCACCCGCTTCTCCGTCGCCGCTTCCTCGCCCGTGATGCCGCTCTCCGAAGGCGCCGTCCTCCGGACGCCCTTGAGCAGGATGACCGCCACGGTCGAGACGCCGACTCCGGCGGCGATCGCCACCAGGTACAGCAGCGGCTGCCCGATGAGCGGCACCACGAAGATGCCGCCGTGCGGGGCCCGCAGCGTGCAGCCGAAGGCCATCGACAGGGCGCCGGTGACCGCGCCGCCCGCCATCGAGGCGGGGATCACCCGCAGCGGGTCGGCCGCGGCGAACGGGATCGCACCCTCCGTGATGAAGGAGGCGCCGAGGAACCAGGCCGCCTTGCCGTTCTCACGTTCCGTCTTGGTGAAGAGCCGGCCCCGGATCGTGGTGGCGAGAGCCATGGCCAGCGGCGGGACCATGCCGGCCGCCATCACCGCGGCCATCACCTTGAAGCTGCCGTCGGTCGGGTCGGCGAGACCGCCGACGGCGAAGGCGTACGCGACCTTGTTCAGCGGGCCGCCGAGGTCGAAGCACATCATCAGGCCGAGGATGACGCCGAGGATGACGGCGTTGGCGCCGGACAGGCCCTCCAGCCAGTCCGTGAGCGCGCTCTGCAGTTCGGCGATGGGCTTTCCGATGACGAGGAACATCAGGAAGCCGACGACCGCGGACGAGATCAACGGGATCACGACCACGGGCATGATCCCGCGCAGTACGGCCGGGATTTTCACGCGCTGGATGCCCATGACGACCGCACCCGCGATCAGACCCGCCGCGAGGCCGCCCAGGAAGCCCGCGTTGATCGTGACGGCGACGGAACCGCCGACGAATCCGGGGACGAGCCCTGGCCGGTCGGCCATCCCGTACGCGATGTAGCCCGCGAGGACCGGCACCAGGAAGGCGAAGGCGAGCCCGCCGATCTGGAAGAGGAGCGCGGCCCAGCTGGTGGTGTCCGTCCACACGAAGTGCTCGGCGACGGACGGCGCCTTGTCGATCTTCCAGCCGCCGATGGCGAAGCCGAGTGCGATGAGGAGGCCGCCGGCCGCGACGAACGGGACCATGTAACTGACGCCGGACATCAGCCACTTGCGCAGCTTGGTGCCGTAACCGTCGCCGCTGTCACCGGCGTTGTCGACGGGGCTCGGCCCGACGTCCGCGGTGATCTCGCCGCGGGCCGCCTTCGCCCGTACCTCGGCGATGAGCTCGGCTGGCCTGCTGATGCCTGCCTTCACCCCGACGTCGACGGTGGGCTTCCCGCCGAAGCGGTCCTTGTCCCGTACGGGGACGTCGTGCGCGAAGACGACCGCGTCCGCGGCGGCGATGACGGCCGGGTCGAGGCGGGTGAAGCCCGCTGACCCCTGGGTCTCGACCGTCAGCTCCACGCCTGCCTCGCGGGCGGCGTTCTCGAGGGACTCGGCTGCCATGTAGGTGTGCGCGATGCCCGTGGGGCAGGAGGTGACTGCCACGATGCGGAACGGCTCCGCCGGGGGCGCGTCGCTTTCCGGCTGCGGGCCGGTGGGTTCTTCCGCCGCGCTGCCCGCCGCGGGCTCCCCCGTGATCAGGGCCGCGGCCGTCTCGGCGTCCTGCGCGGCCCGCAGCGCGCTCGTGAACTCCTCGTCCATCAGCTGCCGCGCGAGCGACGACAGGATGGTCAGGTGGGCGTCATCGGCCCCGGCGGGAGCGGCGATCAGGAAGATCAGGTCGGCGGGACCGTCCGGCGCCCCGAAGTCGATGCCCTCGGCCGAGCGGCCGAAGGCCAGGGTCGGCTCGGTGACGTGGGCGCTGCGGCAGTGCGGGATGCCGATGCCGCCGTCGAGGCCGGTCGGCATCTGCGCCTCGCGGGCCGCCACGTCGGCGAGGAACCCGTCCAGATCGGTCACCCGGCCCAGGGCCACCATGCGCTCGGCGAGGGCACGGGCCGCCGCTTCCTTGGTTCCGGCGGACCGGTCGATCTCGAGGTCGACCAGTTCCGCGGTGATCATCTCGCTCATCGCGGGCTCCTTCGCACGCGTATCGCCCGGAGGGCTGGGGTGGGGACGGGGGTGGGGACGGGGGTGGGGGCGGGGGTGATGCGGTGTGGGTACGTCATGACGCCGGCTCCGTCAGTACGCGGTCCAGGGGGACCTCCGACGTGACGGTGACGGCGTCGGGCGCGAGGTCGGCGGGGGTCGGCATCGCGCTGCCGGGGAGCTGGACCGCTGCCGCGCCGTGCGCCACGGCCGACGCCAGGGCGGTGACGCCGGTGCCGCCCGCGACGAGGAAACCGGCCAGGGAGGAGTCACCGGCTCCGACATTGCTGCGTACGACGTCGACCGACGCGGCGGCGAAGTACGCGCCCGAGTCGTCCACCAGGAGCTGGCCGTCCGCGCCGAGACTGGCGAGCACGGCCCGCGCGCCCAGCTGCCGCAGTTCCTCGGCCGCCTTGACCGCGTCGCCGACGGTCGCCAGGGGGCGGCCCACGGCTTCGGCGAGCTCCTCCGCGTTCGGCTTGACGACGTCGGGGCGTTCGGCGAGGGCGGCGAGCAGGGCGGGACCCGAGGTGTCGAGGGCGATGCGGGCACCGGCGGCGTGCGCGCGGGCCACCAGGTCGGCGTACCAGGAAGGGGCGAGCCCACGGGGCAGGCTGCCGCAGCAGGCGATCCAGTCGGCGCCGACGGAACGCTCCCGCACGGTGGAGAGCAGCAACTCGGCTTCGTCCGGGCTCAGTTCGGGACCGGCCGCATTGATCTTGGTGAGCGTTCCGTCCGGTTCGGCCACCGCGATGTTGGACCGGGTCTGGCCCGCGACCGGGACCGGCGCGACCTGGATGCCCTGCTCGTCGAGGAGTTGGGCCACGAGGGCGCCGGGTGCGCCGCCGAGGGGCAGGACCGCGAGCGTCGTCGCGCCTGCCGCCGCGACCGCCCTCGACACGTTGACGCCCTTGCCGCCCGGGTCCATGCGGTCACCGGTGGCCCGGATGACCTCGCCGCGGTCCAGCGAGGGGACCTCGTAGGTGCGGTCGAGGGAGGGGTTGGGGGTGACGGTGAGGATCATGCGCGTACGTACCGTTTCCTTGCTGACCTGCGTTGTGCCGCTGTCCGCATTCCTGTCCGCGCCGCTCACGCGCGGATCACCTCCGTGCCGCCGCTCTCGATCGCCGCGGCGTCCTCGGGGCTGAGGCCGCTGTCGGTGATCAGCAGATCCACGTCCTGGAGGTCACCGAAGCGCGCGAAGTGCTCCTGCCCGTGCTTGGTGGAGTCCGCGAGGAGCACCACGCGGCGGGCCGCGCCGATCGCCGCGCGCTTGACGGCGGCTTCGGCGAGGTCGGGGGTGGTCAGGCCGGCCTGCGCGGAGAAGCCGTTCGCGGCGACGAAGAGGACGTCGGCGCGAATCTCTCCGTACGCCCGCAGCGCCCACGCGTCGACGGCGGCGCGCGTACGGCTGCGGACGCGGCCGCCGATGAGGTGCAGCTGGATGCCGGGGTGGTCGGCGAGGCGGGCGGCGGTGGGGAGGCCGTGCGTGACGACCGTGAAGGTGGCCTCCAGCGGGAGGGAGGCGGCGAGGCGGGCGACGGTCGAGCCGGCGTCGAGGATGACGCTGCCTTCGGCGGGGAGTTCGGCGAGGGCGGCGTGGGCGATGCGGTCCTTCTCGTCGGCCGCCGTTCCCTCCCGCTCCGCGAGGTCCGGCTCGAAGTCGAGGCGTCCCGCCGGTATGGCGCCACCATGCACGCGGCGCACCAGGCCCGCGCGGTCGAGGGCCTTCAGGTCGCGCCGGATGGTCTCGGCGGTGACCTTGAACTCCTCGGCGAGCGACAGGACGTCGACCCGGCCGCCGTCGCGCGCGAGCCGCAGGATCTCCTGCTGCCGCTCCGGTGCGTACATGTCCGTCTGCCTCCGCCGGGTGCCCGAGTGTGTGGTTTCCCATGCAGAGTACGACTGCTTTACGGGAAAGTCCACAGGTTCGGACCCCGAACGGACACAAACGGACTTCCGTCCTTGCCCGCGCTCTTGGACCCCGGAGCACGAAAGCGGCCCGGGCGGAGCTATGAGCTCCGCCCGGGCCGCGCCCCGTCACTACGTCACTCCCCCGCTCAGGAGGTCAACACGGGCTCCCGCTCGCCGAGTTCATCACCGGAGGCACGGACGGCCGCGTCCGCACCGCCACCGTCGGCATCACCGCCGACGCCATCACCATCGCCCTCCACGTGCTGCCGCGGCTTCGACGGCAGGGCGAACATCAGCAGGAAGATGGCGACGAGCACGCCGACGACCCACCACAGCGAGTTCTGGAACGCGCCCACGATCTCCATGGGCATCTCGCTCCGCGCCGCCTTCTCGTTCATCACGCCGAAGAACACCACCGAGACCAGGCCGAGGCCGAGCGCCGTACCCATCTGCTGCACGGTGTTGAGCAGCCCCGACGCGGACCCGGAGTGCTCACGCGGCACGTCCGACAGGATGGCGTCGGTCAGCGGCGCGACGATGAATCCCATGCCCGCGCCCATCACGACCAGCGGCAGCGCCATCTGCCAGGACGCGATGCCCGCGCCGTACCGGTCCGCCTCCCAGATGTAGAGCAGCACCCCGGTGGCCATGACGAGCGCGCCGCCCTGAAGGACCTTGCGCCCGAACCGCGGCACGAGCTTCTGCACGGACATGCCGGCCGCCACCGAGACGGCGATCGAGAACGGCACCCCGGTCGTGCCCGCCCGCAGCGCGCTCCAGCCGAGTCCCGTCTGCATGTAGACCGTCCAGACCAGGAAGAAGATGCCCATCGCGACGCCGAACACGGTCTGCACCGCGATGCCCGCGGCGAAGCTCTTCACCTTGAACAGGGACAGCTCCACGAGCGGCGAACCGTCCTTGGCCGCCTTCGCCTTCTCGTACGCGATGAGCGCGACGAAGACGACGAGTCCGCCCGCCATCATGGCGTGGCCCCACAGCGGCCAGTCCAGCTCCTGCCCGCGGGTGAGCGGGTAGAGCACCATCAGCAGGCCGAGCGTGACGAGGACGACGCCGACGAGGTCGAGCTTGAGGGCCTTCGGCGCCTTGGACTCGGTGATGAACTTGCTGCCGAGGATCAGGCCCGCGATCCCGACCGGCAGGTTGATGAGGAAGATCGGACGCCATTCGAGGCCGAGGATGTTCCACTGGGTCAGCAGCGCGCCGAGCAGCGGTCCCGACACGGCGCCGAGCCCCACGATCATGCCGAAGAGGCCGAAGACCTTGCCGCGCTCGTGCGCGGGGAAGGTGGCGTGCACGATCGACAGGACCTGCGGCACCATCATCGCGGCCATGCCGCCCTGCAGGATCCGGGACGCGACCAGCATCTCCGGGTTGGCGGCGAACCCGCAGAGCGCGGAGGCGACCGTGAAGCCGCCGATCCCGACGAGGAACATCCGCTTGCGCCCGTGGATGTCGCCGAGCCGCCCGCCGGTGATGAGCCCGGCGGCGAACGCGAGCGCGTAGCCCGCGGTGATCCACTGGATCTGGCTGTACGAGGCGCCGGCCTCCTCCTGGATGGACGGAATCGCGATGTTGACGATGGTGACGTCGACGAGGTCCATGAAGGCCGCCGTCATCACGATGGCGAGGGCGAACCAGCGGCGCCGGTCGGCTGCTGCGGCGGCGTCCGATCCGGTCGGTGCTGTGGCGGGGCTGCTGTAAGTCATAAGAGGAGACTAGAAGCCATATAGGTCAGGTCATGACCTAGATGGACGGCATCCTTGGAGACATGACTTCGACTTCCGGCACGACCTCGGAACGGTCCGGCGGTACGGACACCCCGGCTCGGCTGCTGCAACTCCTCTCCCTGCTCCAGACCCCGCGCGAGTGGCCGGGCGGCGAGCTGTCGGAGCGGCTCGGCGTCAGCCGTCGTACGGTGCGGCGCGACGTCGACCGGCTGCGGGACCTCGGCTATCCGGTGCAGGCCAGCCAGGGTGCGACCGGTGGCTACCGGCTGGTCGCGGGCAAGGCGATGCCTCCGCTCGTCCTGGACGACGAGGAGGCGGTGGCGATCGCGGTGGGGCTGCGGGCCGGGGCGGGGCACGCGGTGGAGGGTGTGGAGGAGGCGTCGGTCCGGGCCCTGGCGAAACTCGAACAGGTCCTCCCCTCCCGCCTGCGTCACCGAGTCCAGACCCTCCAGATCGCGACAACCCCCCTGACCAGCGGAGACGGCGCGAGCATCGCGCCCGAGACGCTTACGGTCATGGCGTCCGCGGCGGCGGGCCAGGAGCGCCTGCGCTTCGCGTACCGCTCGGGGGACGGCACGGAGTCGCGCCGCCTCACGGAGCCGCACCGGCTCGTGTCGACGGGACGGCGCTGGTATCTCGTGGCGTACGACATCGACCGTGACGACTGGCGCACGTTCCGGGTGGACCGGGTTTCGTCGCCCTTCGCGACCGGCGCCCGCTTCGTGCCGCGGGAGCTGCCCACGGGAGACGCCGCGGAGTTCATCCGCCGGTCGATGTGGCGGGGTCAGCCTTCGTACGCGATCGACGTGACGTTCGAGGCGTCCGCGGAGGCCGTCGCGAGGGCGTTCCCGGCGGCCCTGGGGACGCCGGAGCCGCTGACGGCCACGACGTGCCGGCTGCGGGCGGAGGTGACGGACGCCGTCGAGTGGCTGGCGGTGCGGCTTGCCCTGACGGGCCATGATTTCGTCGCCCACGAGCCGCCGGAACTGGTCGACGCGTTGCGTTCCCTGGGGACCCGCCTCACCCGCGCATCCACCTCCACGTAGCCGCCGCGAGCGAGGCAGGAAACAAAAATGAGCCCCGGTGCCGGGGGGGGGATGGCACCGGGGCTCGGCTGTGGGGGCCGGTCGAGGCGGGCCGCCTAGGCCGCCGCGTCGAAGCCCGTGTCCCGAGCCAACTTCTTCAGTTCGAGCAGCGCGTGCTTCTCGATCTGACGAATCCGCTCCCGCGTCAGACCATGCTGCTTGCCGACCTCCGTCAGCGTCCGCTCACGGCCGTCCTCGATGCCGTACCGCATCTTGATGATGGAGGCCGTGCGCTGGTCGAGGCGGCCGATCAGGTCGTCCAGCTCCTCGCTGCGCAGCAGGGTCAGGACGGACTGCTCGGGCGAGACCGCGGAGGTGTCCTCGAGGAGGTCACCGAACTGCGTGTCGCCGTTGTCGTCCACGCCCATGTTGAGCGAGACCGGGTCACGCGCCCAGTCCAGGACGTCCGTGACACGCGCGGGCGTGGAGTCCAGCTCCGCCGCGACCTCTTCGGGCTCGGGGTCGCGTCCGTTCTTGCGGTTGAACTCCCGCATGACCCGGCGGATCCGGCCCAGCTCCTCCACCAGGTGGACGGGCAGACGGATCGTGCGGGACTGGTCGGCTATGGAGCGCGTGATGGCCTGACGAATCCACCACGTGGCGTACGTGGAAAACTTGAAGCCCTTGGCGTAGTCGAACTTCTCGACCGCGCGGACCAGGCCCGCGTTCCCCTCCTGGATCAGGTCGAGCAGCGGCAGACCACTGCGCGGATAGCGGCGGGCCACGGCGACGACCAGACGCAGGTTCGACCGGATGAAGACGTCCTTGGCCCGCTCACCGTCGGCGACAAGCGTTTCGAGCTCCTCGCGGGACGCGGAGGCGCCGGGGACGGAGTCCTCGACGTCGCCGTCGAGTATCTTCCGGGCGTACACACCGGCCTCGATGATCTGGGACAGCTCGACTTCCTTGGCGGCGTCGAGCAGCGGCGTACGCGCGATCTCGTCGAGGTACATGCCGACCAGGTCGCGGTCGGCGATCTCCCCGCCTACGGCGCGAACACTGCGTGCCGCGTCGGTCTCGCCGGTGGAGGCGGACTTACGACGGGCGACGGCACGGGTTGCCATGCGTGCTCCCTTGCGTGTGGAGGTCCTGGTCGGCCCTTTTCACGGGCCTCTGTGGTGGAAACCACACCCTCGCGGGTGCCCTGCTTCCGATGGAAACAACGACTGGAATCCGGACAGAATTCCCAAGCCGCGCAACTATTTTCCTGACGTTGCAGTACCCTGTGCCGCCACAAAGGGAGGCCGGATGCCGTCGGAACGTGACGAGGTGCAGGTCAGGCCGGGCACGGAGGCCGATCTGGGGGCCCTGACCGCTATCTACAACCACTACGTGCGCGAGACGGCGATCACATTCGACACGGCCGTCTTTCTGCCGGAAGAGCGCCGCCCTTGGCTGCTCTCCCACCCTGAAGACGGCCCCCACCGCCTCTTGGTTGCCCAGGAGCGTGATTCCGGCCTGGTCCTCGGGTACGTCACGAGTTCTCCTTTCCGGGCAAAGCCCGCGTACGCCACCTCTGTGGAGGTGAGCGTCTACTGCGCGCCGGACGCCGCCGGCCGCGGCATCGGCACCCTGCTCTACAAGGCGCTCTTCGAGGCCCTCGAAGGCGAGGACCTGCACCGCGCCTACGCCGGGATCGCCCAGCCGAACGACGCTTCCGGCCGCCTCCACGAACGTTTCGGCTTCCGGCACGTCGGCACGTACCGCGAGGTGGGCCGCAAGTTCGGCCGCTACTGGGACGTCGCCTGGTACGAGCGTCCCCTCGGCCCCCGGCACCGAAGCGGGTCCTAGGTCCCGACCCGGCCCGCCCTAAGCCCTGACCTAGGGCGCAAGGCCGTTACGTCCGCACCCGGGCCCCGCCTACCGTGCCGCCATGGAAGCCAACGCGGACGCCGACGCCACCACCGGCACCCTCGACGAAGCCCTGCAGCGCCTGCACGCCTCGGGCCCCGAGCGGCTCGGACGGCTCACCAACCACGCGCCGATGGCCGTCGAGGCGCTCGCCGCGCACGGCCACTCCGGTGCTGTCCACCGCTGGCTCGGGCTGTACGCGCCGAAGTTGGAGGAGTACCCGGGCGCGGTCGGAACAATCACCGACGACGACTGGCGCGAGGCTCTGGGTGATCCGCGCCGGGCGGCGGACTGGATCGCGTACTTCGGCCGCGAGGTGGCCGAGCGTCCGTGGCGCGAGGTGCTGGCCGCGTGGTGGCCGCTCCTGCTGCCGGGCATGTACGGCGGCTCCACGCACCCGGTGATCCGCGTGGGCCACGCGGTCCGCACGCTCCTGTCCGGCGAGGCGACCGGGCCCCGCGTCACGGAACTCGCCCACGGCCTCGGCTACTGGGCCGCCCGCCACCACCCCGTCACCGGCATCGCGCTCCTGCCGCCGGGCACCGGCACCGCGGCCGCCGCCCTGGACGTCGTCGAGCCCATCCCGGACAGGGAGAGCGGCGGCTTCCCCGTCAGGCTGGGCCGGGTCGTGGGCCTGCCCGCGTGGGCGGCCACGGTGACGGACCCGGACGAGGCGCACCGCGGGCTGACCGAGCTGGTGCGGGCGGCCACCCACCGGTACGCCACGCACGGCCACGGCGAGGCGACCATGCTGGTGCACGCGGCGACCGCGCCCAACGCCGTGCTGCGCGCGCTGCCCGCGCTGCCCCGCACCCTGTGGGCGCCGAGCCTGCACGCGGCCTGGACGGCGTCGGCCGCCGTGACCGCGATGTACGCCCCGGACACCCCGGTCACGTACACGGCGCCCGGCACCTTCGCCCCCGAGGAGGTCTTCGAGCGGGCCTTGGCGCACGGCGACGAGCACGTCATCAAGTTCGCCGACACGGCACTGGACGTGGGCGACGAGCGCGCCCTGACGGCGGCCCTGCGCGCGATCGAGATCAGCGAACCGCTCGCCTAGGCACGCGGGCGACCTCAGCCGAACTGCACCGACCGCTTCGCGAGCCCCATCCAGAACCCGTCGATCACACTGCGCTGCCCGCCGAGGTCCCCGGCGGCCTCCGCGGCCCCCAGCGTCACGAACAGGGGCGCGAAGTGCTCCGTGCGCGGATGTGCGAGCTCGCCCGCCGGAGACTTGTGCCGGAAGTCGAGGAGACCGTCGATGTCGCCCGCGTCGAGCGCCTCGTGCCCCCACGCGTCGAACTCCACCGACCACGACGGCGTACCGCCCTGGCGCAGCGCGGCCAGATTGTGCGTGAAGAAGCCGCTGCCGACGATCAGCACGCCCTCGTCCCGCAGCGGCGCGAGCTTGCGGCCGATGTCGAGCAGGCGGCGCGGGTCGAGGGTCGGCAGGGAGATCTGGAGCACGGGGACGTCCGCGTCGGGATACATCTCGACGAGCGGGACATACGCTCCGTGGTCGAGCCCGCGATCCGGGATGTCCTGCACCGGTGTACCCGCCCCGCGCAGCAGTTTGCGTACGGAATCGGCCAGTTGGGGGGCGCCCGGGGCGGCGTACGTGACCTGGTAGTAGTGCTCGGGGAAGCCCCAGAAGTCGTAGACCAGCGGCGCCGTTTCGGTCGCGCCGAGCGCGAGCGGTGCCTCCTCCCAGTGGGCGGAGACCATGAGGATGGCCTTGGGGCGCGGCAGCCCCGCCGACCAGGCGCGGAGCTGGTCCGGCCAGAGCGCGTCGTCGGCCAGCGGCGGTGCGCCGTGGCTGAGGTACAGGGCGGGCATGCGCTCCTGGGTCGCGGTCATGGCGGCACCTCCGAGAACGTACGAGAAACGGTTTACTTTAACTCTCAAGCTTTCTCGACGACGACCCTACTCCCGTATTGTTTAACTTTCAAGGAAGGGCTGCGTACGATGGAGTACATGGACACGGCACCCACTTCTCCCCCCGACCTTCCCGACGGGGAACCGCGCTGGCTCGACGACGACGAACAGCGCACCTGGCTCGCGTATCTGCAGGCCACCACGCTCCTGGAGGATCACCTCGACCGCCAGTTGCAGCGTGACGCCGGCATGCCGCACATCTACTACGGCCTCCTGGTCCAGCTCTCCGTCGCCCCGCGGCGGCGGCAGCGCATGACGGAGCTGGCCAGGAACACCAAGATCACCCGGTCCCGTCTCTCGCACGCCATCGCGCGCCTCGAGAAGAACGGCTGGGTGCGCCGCGAGGACTGCCCCTCCGACAAGCGCGGCCAGTTCGCGATCCTCACCGACGACGGGTACGAGGTCCTGCGCAGGACCGCGCCCGGCCATGTCACCGCCGTGCGCCAGGCCCTCTTCGACCGGCTCACCCCGGAACAGCAGAAGTCCCTCGGCGAGATCATGGTGATCGTCGCCGAGGGACTTCAGCCGAAGGAGGCGGGAGCGGACCTGCCCTGGCTCCGCTAGGCCTCCCCGCGTGCGACCGGGGTCAGTGCGCGACCACCGGGATCCGCACCTCGTCCGCGGAGCCCTCGACGCCCTCGCCGTCACCGGAGCCCGATGCGGCCGGAGCGCCGCTCTGGGCACCGGTGTTGATCAGGGCGAAGGCGATCGCGGCGGCGGCGGCCAGGATGCCGACGGCCCACCAGATCGCGCTGGTGTAACCCTCGACCATGGCCTGCGCCTGGACCAGCTTCTGGGCCGCGGGGGTCGTCGCACCCGCCGCGTGGTCCGCGATGTACGCGGTCGTGGCGGAGGCGGCGATGGTGTTCAGGAGGGCGGTGCCGATGGCGCCGCCGACCTGCTGCGAGGTGTTGACCATCGCGGAGGCGACACCCGAGTCACGCGGCTCCACACCGTGCGTGGCGAGCGACATGGCGGGCATGAACGCCGTACCCATGCCGAGGCCGAGCAGCAGCTGCGCGGGCAGGATCAGACCGGCGTACGAGGTGCCGATCTCCAGCTGCGTCAGGAGCAGCATGCCGATGGCCGCGACCACGAAGCCCGGGCCCATCAGGAGCCGCGGCGCGACGCGGGTCATCAGGCGGGCGCCGATCTGCGTGGAGCCCGTGATCATGCCGACGATCATCGGCAGGAACGCGAAGCCGGTCTTCACCGGCGAGAAGCCCTTGACGATCTGCAGGTAGTACGTGAGGAAGAGGAACAGGCCGAACATCGCGATGATCGCGAGGCCGAGCGAGAGGTAGACGCCACCGCGGTTGCGCTCGGTCAGGACGCGCAGCGGGAGCAGCGGCGACTTGACCTTGGCCTCGACGAGGACGAACGCGGCGAGCAGGACGGCGGAGCCGACGAACATGCCGATCGTCAGGGAGTCCGACCAGCCGGCCGACTCGGCGCGCGTGAAGCCGTAGACGAGGGCGACCAGACCGAGGGTGGAGAGGATCACGCCGGGGATGTCGAGCGGCGAGCGGTTGCGGGCGCCGGCCGGCTCACGGATGACGAAGTAGGCGCCGAGTGCGGCGATGACGGCGAACGGGATGTTCACGAAGAACGTCCAGCGCCAGTTCAGGTACTCGGTGAGGAATCCGCCGAGGATCAGGCCCACGGCGCCACCACCACCGGCGATCGCACCGTAGATGCCGAACGCCTTGGCGCGCTCCTTGGCATCGGTGAACATCACGGCGAGCAGGGACAGGGCGGCGGGCGCGAGCAGCGCGCCGAACACACCCTGCAGGGCGCGGGCGCCGAGCATCATGGCCTCGCCCGTCGCGGCGCCGCCGAGCGCGGAGGCCGCGGCGAAGCCGATCAGTCCGGTCACGAAGGTGCGCTTGCGGCCCCAGAGGTCGGCTATGCGGCCGCCGAAGAGCAGCAGACCACCGAAGGCCAGGGCGTAGGCCGTGATGACCCACTGGCGGTTGCCGTCCGAGATGCCCAGGTCCTGTTGGGCGGAGGGCAGCGCGATGTTCACGATGGTCGCGTCGAGGACGACCATCAGCTGCGCGAGCGCGATGAAGATCAGCGCTTTCCAGCGCCTGGGATCTGTTTCTGACATGGGAGTAGCCACCTAGCGGTACGTGTGGTGAAAAAGTGACGGAAAAGCGACGCGTGCCGCGCACGACGGAGGCGCGTGCCGCGTGGAACGTGATGGAGCCGGGTCAGGCGTGACTCAGGACTGGCGGAGGTCCTCCAAGGTCGCCGCCTCACCGGGCAGCTCGGAGCGGGCAGGCGCCATCAGGCCGTCCAGGAACAGCTGCAGATGACGGTGGACGAAGCGGTCCATGTTCGGGCACGCCGTGCCGGGCAGCGGCCTCGTGAGCTGGGAGAGGGCGACCATCAGGTCCCCGACGGCGATGTCGGTGCGCAGCTGCCCGGCCGCGCGCGCCCGTTGCATGAGCCCGTCGATCACGGCTTCGAGCCGCTCACGGGCATCGACCAGATCCGGGTGATCGGGGTCGAAGGCCGCCTGGAGGATCGGGCACAGGGCACCGATCCGCTCGTCGGCGGAGGCATGTACGAACCGGCGCAGGACGTCGAACGCGACACTCGGGTCGGCGTCCGCGGCCAGGATCGCCGCCTCGGCGTGCGCCGAGACGCGGTCGGTGACCAGCAGGACGACCTGGTGCACCAGTTCGGAACGGTCGGAGAAGTGCCGGTAGACCGTGGCGTTGCCGACGCCGGCCCGGCGCGCGACCTCGTCGAGCGGCACATCGGGGCCGAACTCGACGAACATCTCGCGTGCGGCGGCGACGATCCGCTCCCGGTTGCGCAGGGCGTCGGCCCGCGGGCGGGGCGTTCGGCGCTGCGCGGCGGTGGCGGTTTCCACGGCGGCTCTCCTCAAGTCTGCGGTCGAGCCTCCGGACGGTGCCGGAGCCTCGGATGCGCGATGCGGGGAATCACTCCCCGTTTCGCTCGGACACAGGTCTAAACGGGGAGACAGTCCCCGGATATTTCCCGCTCCCGGACTTTCTTCGCGTGACCCGCGTCACACGTAAATGAACAAGAAACCCACGATCGGTCGCACCCAACGAGCGCCCGCGCACCCACCGGCACAGGGTGATCGAAAGGGTGCAGCCAGGACCGGCGGCTGCCGCTAGGGGAAGGCCCACGCATGCAGCAGCCGACCTGGAGGCAGATATGCGGAGCGCGACGTGGCACTGCACTCGCCACCTGCGCCGTCCTTGCTTTCACGGTCACCACATCGGCGAGCACCGGCCGCCTGATGGAGGAGTCCCCCACGGCGGCGGGCCCCTCGTCCCTGGCCCGCGCGACCACGCTCAACCCGTGCATGATCAGCGGCACGATGGGCGTCCAGATGTCCGAGGGGATGCCCACCCCCACCGGATACTCCCGCTCCACCGGCACCGTCCGGGCCCTGAACCTGATGGTCGACTTCTCCGACGCCCCCGGCGAGGGAAGCGCCCTCGACCGCCTCGGTGAGTTCTTCCCGCAGACGTCCGACTGGTTCCGCACCAGCTCCTACGGACGGCTCGACTACCGCCCGGAGTCCCCGGTCTCCGACTGGCTGCGGATGCCCAAGAGCTTCAAGGAGTACGGGATAGAG
The DNA here is from genome assembly GCF_053591915.1 of Streptomyces sp. NPDC002853. Taxonomy (NCBI): domain Bacteria; kingdom Bacillati; phylum Actinomycetota; class Actinomycetes; order Kitasatosporales; family Streptomycetaceae; genus Streptomyces; species Streptomyces sp. NPDC002853. The sequence continues at coordinate 148,826 of NZ_JBSFUS010000009.1, forward strand.
CGCGGCGCCCCCTTCGACCCCGGCTACCGCGAGCTGGTCACGGACATCGTGGCGGCGGCCGACCCGGACGTGGACTTCCGGGAGTACGACCTGGTGAACATCCTGATCACGCCGAACGCCGGTCCTTCCGCGCTCGACACGGTCCTCTCGGTGACCTTCGCGGGCAACACCGAGGCCCCCGTAGCGGACGGCGTCCCGGTCTCGAACGCGTCCTTCGTCTACAGCAGGCAGGACGACGGCTCGGGCAGCTACCGCGAGACCGGCTACCGCGTGCTCCCCCACGAGAACGGCCACGTCTTCGGCCTGCCCGACCTCTACACACAGGAGGGCGGCGGCGCGGTCGGCCATTGGGACATCATGAGCGAGGACTGGGGCGCCAACAACGACCTCGTGGCCTGGCACAAGTGGAAGCTCGGCTGGCTCGGCGACGACCAGGTCAGCTGCGCGTCGAACTCCGGCACCACCGAGCACACGCTCAGCCCGCTGCCGACGGAAGGCGGCACCAAGCTCGCCTTCGTGCCGCTGAGCGACCGGACGGGGTACGCCGTCGAGGTGCGCACCCGCGGCGGCAACGACGAGGCGATCTGCAAGCCGGGGGTCCTCGTCTACCGGGTGGACGCGGAGGTCGACACCGGCCACGGCCCGATCACGGTCTCCGACTCCACGAAGGACAGCGGCGGCTGCACGCGCCGGCCGAACGTCCACGCGGAGCTCTCCGACGCGACCTACGAGCCCGGACAGACCTTCACGGACAAGAAGACGGGCGTACGCATCACGGTGACGGACATCGACGAGACGGGCCGCTACCGGGTGCACGTCACCCGGCCGTGAGGCCACGCCTCAGCCGCCGTTGACCTTGGCGGACCCGGCGCCGGGCACGGTCTGCTGCACCTGCCGCAGGAAGGCGGCGTTGTCCGGGGTCTTGCGCAGGCGGTCGAGGATCGCCTCCAGGTTGCCCTGCGGGTCCCTGCCCTGCAGGGCGCGCCGCAGACCGCGTACGGCGGTCAATTCGTCGGCGGGCACCAGGAGTTCGTCGCGGCGCGTGCCGGAAGGGGTGACGTCGACGGCGGGGAAGACCCGGTGCTGGGCCATGCCGCGGTCGAGGCGGAGCTCCATGTTGCCGGTGCCCTTGAGCTCCTCGAAGTAGTAGTCGTCGGCGCGCGATCCGGTCTCCACGAGCACGGTGGCGAGCATGGTCAGGGACCCGCCCTCCTCCGCGCACCGCGCGGCACCGAAGAGCCGCTTGGGGCCCTGGATGGCGGCGGCGTCGACACCTCCGGAGAGGGTGCGGCCGCCGCTGGATGCCGCGTTGTTGTACGCGCGGCAGAGCCGGGTGAGGGAGTCGAAGAGCATCACGACGTCCTTGCCCTCCTCGGTGAGCCGCTTGGCGCGCTCGACGGCGAGTTCGGCCAGGGCGATGTGCTCCCTGGCGGGCCGGTCGAAGGTCGAGGCGAGCACCTCACCCCGTACGGAACGCTTCATGTCCGTGACTTCCTCGGGCCGTTCGTCGAGCAGCACGACCATGAGGTGGGCCTCGGGGTGGTTCGCGCTGACGGCGGCGGCGATCTGCTGGAGCAGGACGGTCTTGCCGGTGCGGGGCGGCGCGACGATGAGGCCGCGCTGGCCCTTGCCGACGGGGGCGACGAGGTCGATGAGCCGGGTCGCGACACTGCCGCCGCCGCTGCCGGGCGTCTCCAGGAGGAGCCGCTCGCGGGGGTGCAGCGGGGTCAGGTCGGCGAACCGCGTACGCCTGCGCAGGGCTTCGGCGGAGTGTCCGTTGACCCGCTCGACGCCGGTCAGGGTGCGGGCCCTGCCGCTGACGCCCTCGACCATGTCACCCGCGCGCAGGCCGAACCGGCGGATGAGCGCGGAAGGGACCTGTACGTCGTTCGGGGTGGGGAGGCAATCGCCCGTACGCAGATGGCCGTTGGCGTTGTGACTCACGTCGAGGATGCCGGAGGCGGCGACGACGGGAGCCGTGGTGGTGTCCCTGTTCGGGGTGGTGTCCCTGTTCGGGGTGGTGGTCTTGTTCCGGGTGATGGTTGCGGTACTCATGGTGGGGTCCTTTCGCAGGCGTGCGAATGAAGGGGCCCGGCGGGACGGTGAGTTCACGTCCCGTACGTCGGGCGGAGAGAAGAACTGCGGCACAGGGCTGCGCGGAAGTTTCCTGAGAGCTTCGTCGAACGACGGAAGCCACGGAGCCACTGGACTGCGGAAGCCTCGATGAGGCGGAAGAAGAGAAGATCGGCACGGGCGCCGCGGAAGGCGGCGTACACACGTGCTGTTCGCAAGGTAGCACAGCTTTCGGACCGCCGAGCGTGACGTGGGTCACCAGGATCGTACCCGGACGGCCGCATCCATCCACATGACCCGGCGCCCGGTTATGTGGGCCCCACACATGGGATCCCCGCCCGGCGCACCCTTACGTTTCCGGCCATGACGAGTCCCCCTCCCCGCGGTGTCGCCCCCGCAGGCCCCGCCGGAACCGATCTCACCGGACGCACCGCCCTGGTCACCGGCGGCGCCAGCGGCATCGGGCGGGCCTGCGCCGTGGCCCTGGCCGACGCGGGCGCCTTCGTCCACGTCGTGGACCGGCACGCCGACGCGGCCAAGAACGTCGCCGACGAGATCGACGGCGAGGCACACCCCGTGGACCTCGCCGACCCCGCCGCGGTGGACACCCTGCCCACGGACGTCGACGTCCTCGTCAACAGCGCCGGGCTCCAACACGTCGCCGCCATCGAGGAGTTCCCCCCGGAGCGGTTCGACCTGATCCAGCGGGTGATGGTCACCGCGCCGTTCCTCCTGCTGCGCCGGACACTGCCGCACATGTACGCGCACGGCTGGGGCCGCGTCGTGAACATCTCCAGCGTGCACGGGCTGCGCGCCAGCGCCTTCAAGTCCGCCTACGTCACCGCCAAGCACGCCCTGGAGGGCCTGAGCAAGGTCACCGCCCTGGAAGGCGCGACGCACGGCGTCACCAGCAACTGCCTCTGCCCCGGCTACACCCGCACGCCCCTCGTCGAGGACCAGATCAGCGCCCAGGCCACCGCCCACGGAATCGCGCCCGAACAGGTCCTCACCGACGTACTGCTGCGGCGTTCCGCGACCAAGCGGCTCATCGAGCCCGAGGAGATCGCCGCCGCCGCGCTCTGGCTCTGCGGCCCGCACAGCGGCTTCGTGACCGGCGCCTCGCTGCCCCTGGACGGCGGCTGGACCGCCGGCTGAACCCCCGCTCCCCCAGCGCCACTTCACCCCACGTCCCCATCGAGAAACGGATCACGCCATGGCAGCCGCAACGCCGCGTGCCCAGGGCAAGACCCCGGGCACGCCAGGTATCGCCCGCATCATCAGCGCAAGCCTCATCGGCACCACCATCGAGTGGTACGACTTCTTCCTCTACGGCTCGGCCGCCGCGCTCGTCTTCAACACCCTCTTCTTCCCCAACAGCGACCCGCTGGTCGGCACGCTCCTCTCCTTCCTCACCTACGCCGTCGGTTTCGCCGCCCGGCCGCTGGGCGGCGTCGTCTTCGGCCACTACGGCGACAAGATCGGCCGCAAGAAACTTCTTGTGCTCAGCCTGATGATGATGGGCGGCGCCACCTTCGCGATGGGCCTGCTGCCCACCCACGCCACGCTCGGCGTCGGCGCCCCGATCCTGCTCACGGTGCTGCGCCTGATCCAGGGCTTCGCGCTCGGCGGTGAGTGGGGCGGCGCCGTCCTGATCGTCTCCGAGCACGGCGACGACAAGAACCGCGGCTTCTGGGCATCCTGGCCGCAGGCCGGCGCACCCGGCGGCAACCTCCTGGCCACCGGCGTCCTCGCGCTCCTCGCCGCCGTCCAGTCCGACGAGGCGTTCCTCGCCTGGGGCTGGCGCATCCCGTTCCTGCTCTCCGGGGTGCTCGTGATCATCGGCCTGTGGATACGGGTCTCGGTCTCGGAGTCCCCGCTGTTCCTGGAGGCGCAGGCCCGTGCGGAGGCCGCGGCGGCCTCGGGGGAAGCGGCCAAGGAGGAGGCGCCCGTCGTCGAGGTCTTCCGGCACAACTGGCGCGGCGTCCTCACCGCGATCGGCACCCGGCTCGGCGAGAACGTCTCGTACTACATCCTCACGGCCTTCGTCCTCGTCTACGTCACCGTGCACCTGGAACTGCCCAAGAGCACAGCCCTGAACGCCGTCCTCATCGGCTCCGCCGTGCACTTCGTGACGATCCCGCTGTGGGGCGCGCTCTCGGACCGCATCGGCCGCAGGCCCGTCACCCTGATCGGTTCCATCGGCATGGCGGCGTGGGCGTTCGCGTTCTTCGCGCTCGTCGACAGCGAGTCCTTCGCCGTGATCACCCTCGCGGTCACCGTCGGGCTGCTCCTGCACGGCGCGATGTACGGGCCGCAGGCCGCCTTCATCTCCGAGATGTTCGACACGAAGGTGCGCTACTCCGGGGCGTCGATGGGCTCGCAGCTCGCGTCCATCATCGGCGGTGCGCTCGCGCCGATCATCGCGGTGGAACTCCTCAAGGACTTCGATTCGGCGACCCCGGTGGCCCTCTACGTCTGCGTGACGGTGGTGATCACGACGCTCACGGTGCTCGTGGCGAAGGAGACCCGGGGCCGCTCGCTCTCCGAACAGCGTTCCGCTCCCGAGGGTGCGACCAGCACCGCCTCGGCGACAATCGGAAGCTGAACCGCACCCCGCTCCCGGAGGCGACCCGTCGTATGACCAGCTCCCCAGACGCCGCCCACCGGGAGCAGGTGTGCACCGCCGCCCTGCGCGAGCTGCTCGACCTGCTCGCCCAGGACGCGCCGGCCGAGCAGTTCGCCCGGCCGGCGGCCGCGGCCCGCGCCGCGGGGGCGAACGGCGCCCAGCTCGCGGCGGTCGACGAGGCCACGCAGACCGCCCTGCGCGTACGGCGCACCCTGAACCAGCACCAGCGCAGAGAAGCCGAACTGACCGCGCTGTTCGACACGGCCGGCGACCTCGCCGCGCTGCGCGACCTGGACGCGGTGCTCCGCGCCATCGTGCACCGGGCCAAGCTGCTGCTCCGTACGGACGTCGCGTATCTGTCCCTCAACGACCCCGCGGCGGGCGACACCTACATGCGCGTGACGGACGGCTCGGTCTCCGCCGCGTTCCAGAACCTGCGCCTGGGCATGGGCGAGGGGCTCGGCGGCCTCGTCGCCCAGACCGCCCGCCCGTACGCCACCGGGGACTACGAGGTCGACCCCCGCTTCCAGCACACCGCGCCCATCGACAGCGCCGTACTGGAAGAGGGCCTGCACGCCATCCTCGGCGTACCGCTGCGGCAGGGCACCCACATCATCGGGGTCCTGTACGCCGCCGACCGCACCGCCCGCGCCTTCACGCCGGACGAGGGCGCGCTGCTCTCCTCGCTCGCCGACCACGCGGCCATCGCCATCGACAGCGCGCGCCGCATGGAGGAGACCCGGGCCGCGCTCGTCGACCTGAACGCGGCATCGCAGACCATCCGCGCGCACAGCGAGGCGCTGCGCAGGGCCGAGGACGCGCACGACCGCCTGACCGATCTCGTGCTGCGCGGCGGCGACTTCACCGAGGTCGCCACCGCCATCGGCGCCCTCCTGGACGGCGGCACGCTCATCCACGACGCGGACGGCACGGAACTCGCCCGGGTCGACGCCGAACCCCGTACGCCACCTGCCGAGGCCGTCGCCGCCTCGCGTGCCAGCGGCCGGGCGGTGCCCCTCGACGGGACCTGGGTCTGCGCGGTCCTCGCCGGCCCCGAGCTCCTCGGCAGCATCGCCCTCACCGACCGGCCCGACCTCGGCGAGGCCGACCGCCGCCTCTTCGAACGCGCCGGGGTCGTCACCGCACTGCTCCTGCTCCTTCGCCGCTCGGCAGCCGAGGCCGAGGACCGCGTACGCGGTGAACTCCTCGGCGACCTGCTCTCCCTCTCCGGCACCCCGGGCCGCCTGGCCGCGCGCGCCCGCCGCCTGGACGTCGATCTGGCCCTGCCCCACGCGGTGTTCGTCGCCCACAGCGAGGCGGCTTCCCGCCGCCTCCTGCTCTCGTCGGCCGCGCGCGCCGCCCGCGCCCACCGCGGCCTGTCCGGCCTGCACCACGACCACGTGGCCCTGGTGATCCCGGCCGACGACACGGGCTCCCGGGCCCGCGCGCTCGCCGCCGAGCTCACCCAGGCCGCCGGGGCGCCGGTCACGGTCGGCGCCGCGGGCCCCGCGATCGGCCCCGAGGCCCTCTCGCTGGCCCACGCCGAGGCGCTGCGATGCCTCTCCGCCCTGCGCGCGCTCGGCCACACCGGGCGGGGCGCGGACCTCCCCGACCTCGGATTCCTCGGCGTACTCCTCGGCGAGGACACGAACCTCGACTCGTACGTACGCCGCACCCTCGGCCCGGTCCTCGACTACGACACCAGACGCGGCACCGAACTGATCCACACCCTGCGGGCCTACTTCGCCTGCGGCATGAGCCAGTCCAAGGCGAAGGAATCCCTCCACGTGCACGTGAACACCGTGGTCCAACGCCTCGACCGGATAGGCCACTTGCTGGGCGCCGACTGGCAGTCACCGGAGCGCGCACTGGAGATCCAACTGGCTCTGCGCCTGCACGCCTACACCCGGGCCACCGCGTCGTCCTGATCCTCGGCGGCTTCCTCGCGCGGCGCGGCGACGGCCGGGACGAGGAACGTGGCGACGAGTCCGAGGACGACGAAGCCCGCGGCGACATAGCCGCCGAGCGCGACGCCGTCGGTCATCGCCGAGCGTGCCGCGTCGGCGATGGACGCGGTCTCCGGGCGGTCCGCGAGGGGCCCGATGGTGGCACCCGCGCTGTCGGTGACGGCGGCGGTGAGCTGGTCGGCCTTCCCGGACGGCACACCGGCATCGCTCAGCCGGTCGCGCAGGTTCGTGCTGAGGGTGGTGAAGAAGACCGTGGTCAGGGCTGCGATGCCGAGCGCGGAACCGAGTTGGCGGAAGGCGCTCTGGATACCGGAGCCCTGCCCCGCGCTCTCGTGCGGCACCTCGGCGAGGACCACGTTGGTGACCTGGGCGGTGGCGAACCCGACGCCGATCCCGTACACGAAGAGCATCAGCGCGACGGCCCACCAGGAGCTGTCCGGGGCGGCGATGAATCCGACCCCCGCAAGACCGGCGACCTCCAGGGCGAGCCCGATGCGCACCTGCCCCAGCGCCGCGACCCGGGCGGCCAGCGGGAAGCTGACGCCGGTCGCCACGAAACTGCCGATGGCGATGGGCACCAGGGCGAGCCCGGCCTCCAGGGCACTGTAGCCGAGGGTGAACTGCAGCCACAGCGGGAGCACGGCGACGATGCCGAACTCACCGAGGCCGATGATCAGGGTCGCGATGTTGCCGTTGCGGAAGGAGGCGATGGAGAACAGCCGCACGTCCATCAGAACCCGTGAGGAGCGTGCGGGGTCAGTGGCCCGGCCGAGCGCGATCTGCCGCCGCACGAAGGCGAACAGCGTGGCGGCACAGAGCACGAGGGCGACGAGAACGGGCGAGGGGCCGCTCCTCCAGGTGACCCCGAGAACCTCCAGCGGCTCGATGCTGACGATCCACCCGTACGTGCGCCCTTCGACGAGCCCGAAGGCGAGCAGCCCGAGCCCGACCGCGGAGAGCACCGCACCGGCCACGTCCAACCTGCCCTTGGAACGCGGCGAGGGCGCCATGTAGAGCAGCACCCCGGCGGCGACGAGGACGGACAGCGGCACGTTGATGCCGAACGCCCAGCGCCACGAGACGTGTTCGGCGAGCCAGCCGCCGAGCAGTGGGCCGAGCGCGGCGGCGGCGCCGATGGTCGAGCCCCAGATGGCGAAGGCCTGACCACGCGCCTTGCCGGTGAAGGTGGCGTTGAGGAGGGAGAGCGAGGTCGGCAGGATCATCGCCGCGCCCGCACCTTGCAGGAAGCGGGCCAGGATCAGCAGCCCGCTGCCGGGCGCGAGCCCGGCGAGCACGCTGGTCGCGCCGAAGACCACGACGCCCGCGACGAAGATCCGGCGCGCGCCGAAGATGTCGGCGAGGCGCCCGGTCAGCAGGAGCAGCGCCGCGAAGACGATCGCGTACGACTCCTGGATCCACTGCGCCTGCGCCGAGCCGGCGTCCAGGTCCTCGATGACCGAGGGGACGATCACGTTGACGATCGTGGTGTCCACGACGATCAGGGCGACACCCAGGGCGATGGCGAGGAGGCCGAGCCAGCGGCGGGCTGTGGGTGGGGCGGGTGACAGGGCGGGCGGGGGGTCCGAGGGGTCACGCATCTCGATTGATACCTCCATGGTGAAGTAATTCCATGGTGAAGGTAATGTCGGGCCGGTAAGTTGTCAAAGCACGAGCGCATGCAGGCAGGCAAGCCGACAGACAGACGAGGGACCAGAGAGGGCGGGCGCGGTGGCGACGGAGGGACCGACTCCCGGCGAGGTTTCCGAAGAACCGACTCCCGCCGAGGTGACGGCGCAGCGCGAGCGCCTGATGGAGGGGCTCAGGGGCTACGGCGAGCGCTACAACGAGCTCAGCCGCCGCTTCGCCGTCTGGCTCGGCCTGCACTCCACGGACGCCGACGCCCTCCTGGAGATCGTCATCGCCGAGGACCGCGGCACCCCGCTCTCCCCGGCCCGCCTCAGCGAGCGCATCCTGCTCTCATCCGGGGCCACCACCGCGCTCCTGAACCGCCTCGAGGCCGCGGGCCACATCGTCCGCACCCGGGAGCACACCGACCGCCGCGTCGTCACGCTGCACAGCCTCCCGGGCATCCGGGACCGCGCCGACGAGTTCTTCACGCCGCTCGCGGTGCGCATGGACGCGACGATGGCCCAGTACCCGCCCGAACTCCTGGCGCGCTTCGAGACGTTGCTCGCGGACCTGCGGACGACGATCGACGTGGACCTGGCGGAGCGGGACGGCCGAGCCGGGCCGACCTGACCGGCAACCGCGTCGACCCCGGCATCCGCGGATCCCGCGGCAACCAATGACCCCCCTGGTGGCGACTGCCCTGCGCAACGCACACCCACGACTGCCAGGGCGGATGAGCATGAGAGCGATCAAGGACGAACACAGGGCACCCAGGGCGCAGCACCGCAGGCGCCGTCGGCTGAGACTGACGGTCGGCGTCTCGGTGGCCGTGGCGGTCGCGGCCGGACTCACCTACGGCACGGCCTTCGGAGTCTTCGGCGAGGACGCACAGCCGAGGGCATCGGCGGCGGCGTCGGGCTCAGCCGCGGCGGACGTGGCCGACGGCTTCGCCTCGGTCAACGCGCTGGGCCAGAACGGCACCTACGGCGGACGCGACGGCAAGACGGTCACCGTAAAAACCCTCGCGGACCTCGAGAAGTACGCGACGGCCTCCGATCCGTACGTCATCGTCGTCGCCGCGACGATCACGATGAACCCCAAGGGCAAGGAGATCAAGGTCGCGTCCGACAAGACGATCGTGGGCGCCGGAACCTCGGGCCAGATCGTCGGGGGCGGCTTCTTCCTGGGCCAGGGCGTGCACAACGTGATCATCCGGAACCTCACGATCCGGGACTCGTACGCGGGCACATGGAACGACAAGGAGCACGACTTCGACGCCGTACAGATGGACGGCGCGCACCACGTCTGGATCGACCACAACGACCTGCGGCACATGGCCGACGGCCTGATAGACAGCCGCAAGGACACCACGTACCTGACGGTGTCCTGGAACAAGCTGAGCGACAACAACAAGACCTTCGGCATCGGCTGGACCGAGAACACCACGGCCGACATCACGATCCACCACAACTGGATACGCGAGACGGAACAGCGCAACCCGTCGACCGACAACGTGGCCCACGCACACCTCTACAACAACTATCTCCAGGACGTCGCGGGCACCGACATCACCTCGTCGTACGGAAATTACTCACGAGGCAAGACAAAGATGGTCCTGGAGAACAGCTACTTCGAGGGCATCAACAACCCGGTGACGAAGGACAGTTCGGCGTCGGTCGTGCAACGCGGCAACGTCTTCGTGGGCACCAGCGGCCGCAACGAGAGCGGAGGAACAGCCTTCGACCCGAAGAGTTTCTACGCCTACACGCTGGACAAGGCGGCAGACGTCCCGGCGAAACTGAAGGCGGGAACGGGCCCGCGCGCGAAGCTCGGCGCTGAATCGGCGAAGGCCACGGCGGCGAGCACCCTCACGGTGGCGAAGGACGGCAGCGGCCAGTACAAGACGGTCCAGGCAGCGGTGAACGCCGTACCCGCGAACAACCCGTCGCGGGTCACGATCTCCATCAAGCCGGGCACGTACCGCGAGACGGTCAAGATCCCGGCCGCCAAGCCACACGTCACGCTCCAGGGCACGGGCGGCAGCCGCAAGGACACGGTCATCGTGTACGACAACGCGGCGGGCACGCCCAAGCCGGACGGGTCCGGCACCTACGGGACCTCGGGCAGCGCGACCGTCGCCGCGGAGGCGGACGACTTCCAGGCCAGGAACCTGACGATCTCCAACGACTTCGACGAGAAGGCGAACCAGAACATCGCGGGCCACCAGGCGGTGGCCCTGCGCACGGCGGCCGACAAGGCGTTCCTCGACAGCGTGATCATCGAGGGCGATCAGGACACACTGCTCCTGGACACGGCGGCCAGGACCAAACTGGGCCGCGCCTACATCACGAACTCCTACGTCATCGGCAACACGGACTTCATCTTCGGCCGGGCGACAGCCGTGGTGGACCGCTCGGTGATCACCCTCAAGAAGCGCTGGGACGGCTCCTCGCAGGGCTACGTCACCGCGCCCTCGACCGCGCCCGACCGCAAGGGCTTCCTGATCACCCGCACCACGGTCAAGGGCGACGTGTCCGCACGCAGCTTCCACCTGGGCCGCAACTGGCACGCGGGCGGCGACGCGACCCTTGACCCGCAGACGACGGTCCGCGACTCCTCCCTCAGCGCGGCGATCAAGCCCACCCCGTGGGCGGACATGGGCGGCTTCTCCTGGAAGGACGACCGTTTCGCGGAGTACAAGAACACGGGCGCGGGCGCGGGCCCGGCAAGCGGCGACCGCCCCCACCTGACGGACACGCAGGCCAAGGACCAGGAAATCGCCGACTGGCTGGCAGGCTGGACACCCACCCCCTGACGAGCCCACCCCCGACCCCGCACCGCCGCCCCACCCCCATCCGCTACCCTGTCTGGAACCGCCATCCACGGCGGCCCGCCTCGCCTTCGTAGCTCAGGGGATAGAGCACCGCTCTCCTAAAGCGGGTGTCGCAGGTTCGAATCCTGCCGGGGGCACGGACAGCATCTGTATGGGATGCGCTTGGGCAAGGGCCCGCGACCTTCTTGGTCGCGGGCCCTTGTGCGTGCCTGGGCCCGGCGACGCATCGGGCCCTTACCGTCACGTCCGTACACCTCAGCCGGCGTCGAACGACCAGATGAGGCCGACCTCCTACCCGGAACGGAAATCCGGGGTCCTCCTTTAGTTCCTCGTCCCCTTGCTCGGGATCCTTGCCGCGCGGGCCGACCGCAATGAACGAGTACCGGTTGCGGTACATCTCCAACGCCGTCGCCCAAGTACCGGCATCAAGACCTGTCTGGGGACCGCTCTGCCGAACGGGCTCGATCTCGCTGCTCATCCGGGTCTCTGCCGTCATCGTTCAGGTTCGTCCGCTGTGTACGGGTGGACGTAGCGGTCCTTGTCGAAGGGGGTGAACCAGGTGGTGATGGCCTGGGGGTCGTCCGGCTCGCTGTCGTCCTCGCCGTCCATCGCGTCGTCGTAGAGCCACTCGTGGTCCATGTCCTCGTAGACCAGCTCGGCGAAGCAGTCCAGTGCTGATGCGACGCCCTCGTCCAGGAGGCCGAAGGTGTCCAGCGTGACCTCGGCCTCGCGCAGCAGCAGCCTCAGCGCCAGCTCCTCGGCCACGCTGCTCAGCTGCCGGAAGCTTCCCTCGGTCAGGCGCGTCGTCAGGGCGATTGCCGTCACGAGGAAGCGGCGGGCGAAGCGGGCGTCGTACTGCAGGGCGTAGCGCGGGGGCAGCTCGTCCAGCAGCCACAGGGGGCCGTCGCATTCGGCGACGTTCGTCGCCTCCCTGTCCAAGGCGTGCGCGTCCTGGAACAGCTCGTCCAGGAGGACATCCGTACCCCAGATCAGCGCTCCCGCGGCCAGCTCGGCGTCCTCGGTCGTGATGGCCGGGCCGGAGGAGTCGGGGGCCTTTGCTGCTCGAACGGCGTCCTCGGCCTTCTCCCCCTCCTTCTCTCCCTCCCCCTCCTTCTCTCTCTCCTTCTCCTTCTCTCTCTCCTTCTCCTCCTCGGGTACGCCGAACGTCCCCACCCCGAACGCCGCCAGCCTCGGGGCCATCGCCCGGATCTTGGCGCGGATCGCGTCGGTCTCGACCGTCGCGCCGGCCGCTTGAGGGGACGCCGCCTCGCCCGCCAGTCCCATCAGGCGCGCGCGGCGGGACGCGACGTCGTTCGGCGGGGCGTCCGGGCCGTCGGCCGCGTCCAGGCTCTCCTTCGCCTGGTCCGGGTGCAGCTCCACCTGGCACCGCTCGACGGTCCAGTCCGCGAGCAGCTCCGTGCGCTCCAGGAGTTCCTCCACGAGTTCGCGGACGGTCTCCTCGGCGAGTTCGAGCGCCGGGGCGTCCACGAAGACCTTCAGGAGCGCACCCCCGGGGTACACGCCCACAAATGTGTCGCGGAGCCTGACCTCCGTCCCGTCGGGTCCCGCGATCTCCTCCACGGACTCGAAGCCGTCCTCGAGGAGAGCACCGGCGCCGATCCGCTGCAGCTCATCCATCTCCGGGGTACCGGCGGCTATCCGGGCGTCCACACTCACTGCATACGTCACGCGACACAGCCTCGCAGGCGAGAGCACCACTTGCGCCCGCAACGACTGCTTCCCACCCGTCCCGGGCCCGCACCCGCAGCACCCATAGCCTTCGCGCATTCAACCTGTGTCGTCCTCCCCTGCCTGGGAACACGGGAGGAGAAGCGGTGGCTTCGGGTTGTGACGGTGTGGTTCGCGCCGTGTGCGGCCGCAGCGGTCGTCGCTCATGAGCTCCCACGGAGACCGGCGCACTCCCGCGTCGCCGACCCCGTGGTAGAGGCGGGCCGGCCGTGGCCAAGGGGAGCCGCCGCGGCCGGGCCCTGCCAGTGGGACAGGGCCCCGGAGCCGACGTGGCGAAAGCTCTGTTACGACCCCCTAATACGTACCCGGCCAACCCTCACCCCACGCCACCCCCTCTCCCCCACCATGGGGACACACAGTCAGGGAAACCCGACGCGCAAGCCATGCCGTCGCCGGAGCAGGGGCAGGAGCAAGAGCAAGATCCGGAACCGGAGCCAAAGCCGCAGCCACAACCGGAGCCGTCGTCGCCTCGTCGACTACCCCCGGCACGGCAGACGCGGACCGCGGCGGTGGGTTCCCTCCTGGCGGCAAGGGCTCGGAGGGCTCGCGTTCCTGGTCGGCTGCCTCGGCTGTCTCTTCGGTCTCGTGTACGCCTCCGTCGACATTCCCGACGAGAACGCCGCCGCCCGGCGCGAGGCCAACGTCTACTACTGGGCCGACGGCACCCAGATGGTCAGCACCGGTGAAGTGAACCGGCAGAACGTGCGGCTCTCGGAGATTCCCGACGCCGTCGAGAACGCCGTCATCGCCGCCGAGAACGACACCTTCTACAGCGACTCCGGTGTCTCCCCCAAAGGCCTGGCCCGCGCCGCCGTCAACATGGTCCGGGGGCAGGAGACCCAGGGCGGTTCCACCATCACCCAGCAGTACGTGAAGAACACCTACCTCTCCCAGGACCAGACGGTGACGCGGAAGGTCAAGGAGTTCGTCATCGCACTGAAGGTGGACCGGAAGAAGAGCAAGCGGGAGATTCTCCAGGGGTATCTCAACACCAGTTGGTTCGGGCGTGGCGCGTATGGCATCGAAGCCGCCGCGCATGCCTATTACGGCATCCCCGCCCGGCAGTTGGACCCCAGCCAAGGGGCCGCCCTCGCCGCCCTGTTGAAGGGAGCCGAGCAGTACGACCCCTCCGTGAGCGCGGTCAACCACCACCGCTCGGAGGCCCGTTGGAAGTGGATCCTCGACCGGCAGGTCAAGGCCGGGCTCATGAAGGCCGAGGCCCGCGCGAAGTTCACCACCTACCCCGAGCCCCACAAGGAGTCCCGGACCACCAGTCTCGGCGGGCAGACCGGCTACCTCGTGGACGTCGCGAACAAGTACATCAAGCAGCACACCTCCCTCACCGACAAGGACCTCGCGCGCGGCGGCTACCAGATCCACACCACCTTCGACAGGAACAAGGTGCGGCACTTGAAGGGCGCGGTCGAGAACGTGCTCGACCGCGAGATCGACCCGAAGAAACGCGCCGCCGACAAGGGCGTGCAGGTCGGCGCCGCCTCCGTGCGCCCTTCCGACGGCGCCATCGTCGCCCTCTACGGAGGGTCCGACGCCACAAAGCACTTCACCAACAACGCCGACACCTCCGGCGTCCCCGTCGGCTCCGCCTTCAAGCCTTTCGTGCTCGCCTCCGCCCTTGAGCACGGCATCGGCACGTCGGGACGCGGCACACCGTGGCAGGCCGTCTCCGCGGGCAGCTCCTACGACGACAACGGCCGCCTGCGGGAATCCACCGTGCCCGCCCTCGCGAACGGCGGCATCGACACCGCCCGGCCCAGCAGCATCAGCGGTACGGACAACTCCGACAGCACCCACCCCACCCTCCGCCAAGCCCTGGCGAAGGGCGGCAACGCCACCTACGTACGCCTCGGCAAGGACGTCGGGTGGGAGCGGGTGCGGCGCACCGCCGTCGCGGCCGGGCTGCTCGAAGGCAGCATGGCGCGCCTGGAGCGGACCTTCCCCATCGGTACGTCGACCCCCAGCGCGATCCGCATGGCCAACGCCTACGGCACGTTCGTCGGCCGCGGCCTGCGGCACGACCCGTACTCGGTGACCAAGGTCGTCAAGAACGACGAGACCGTCGACGGGCTCGCGCGGCCCGGCGCCCGGCGCGCGCTGGATCCCGACGTGGCCGACGAGGCCGCCGCCGCGATGCGGGGCGTCGGCACGTCGGCCGTCGGCCGGCCCGTCGTCGCCGGCCGCACCGGCGACCAGGACCGCCTCCGCTCGGCCTGGTTCACCGCCACCACCGATGAGCTCTCGACCGCCGTGACGATGTTCCGGACCAGCCCGGGCAAGCCGCAGCTGCTGCCCATGTCGGGTGTGGGCGGGGCGGGTTCACGGCACGGGAACGCCTTTCCCGTACAGATCTGGCGCGATTACGTGCAGGCGACCGGCGACAGCGGCAGTCAGCCATAGTCCCGGCCCGGGGGACAGCCCCCTTCCCCCGGGCCCCGCCGGGCTGTCATCGTTCCGATATGTATCCCTATGGGCCACCTCCCGGGCCGCCGCCCCGCATCGACGCGGGACAACTGCGGCCCCGCCGGGGGTGGTTCGTCGTCGCGGCGGTGATCGCGGCGGTCTGTGTGGGCATCGGCGTCGCGAGTTTCCTGCTGACGCTTACCTCGACGGTGGACTCCGTCGAGGACGACAAGGCGTTCACGAGCGGGCAGTCCGTCACGCTGCGGATCGGACCCGACGACGACGCCGCCATCTACGTACGCAGCCCCTTCGTCACCCGCGCGCGCTGCGAGGTCGCCTCCGGCCCCGCCGGCTCCGCGCCGCGCGTGACCACGCCCGAGAGCACCTTCACCGTCACCAAGGGCAGCGTCGAGTGGGAGCGGGTGTTCGTGCTCAAGACCGACACGGCGGCGGACTACCGCGTGACGTGCGACGACCGGCGCGGCACCCTCACCTTCGCCCCCGGCGACGACGCCGACTTCGCGTCGTTCGTCGGCGGCATAGTCGTGACCGTCGTCGTACCGGCCCTCGGCCTCCTCGCGGGCTCCGGCATCGCGATCATCGTCGGGGTACGACGCGGCAGGCACCGCCGGTGGCTGGAGGCCCAGGCCTACTACAGCCGCCGTTGACCTTCCCCCTGGGGCAGAGCCCATCGTCGGCGTGCCGGGCCACGGGGCCCGGTGACGGAGGATGCCCCCATGGACGCGCACGCACACCCGCCGGCGAGCGGCGAAACCCTGCTCACCATCGGTGAGTTCGCCGCCCGCGCACGGCTCTCGCCCAAGGCCCTGCGCCTGTACGACCGCCTCGGCCTGCTGACCCCCGCGTACGTCGACGCCTCCACCGGCTACCGCCACTACCGCGCGGCGCAGGTGGAGCACGCCCGCACCGTCGTCCTGCTGCGCCGCCTCGGCATGCCGCTCGCGGACATCACCGCGACGGTACGGCTCGACGGCGACGGGGCGGGGCGAGCGGTCGCCGCGTACTGGGCGGATGTCGAGGCGCGGCACGCGGAGCAGCGCACGCTCGTGGGGTACCTCCGTGGACGACTGTCCGGAAGAGGTTTTGAGATGTACGGGAAAGATTTCGAGGTCAAGACCGTCGACGTGCCCGAGCAGCACGTCATCTGCGAGAGCAGGCACCTGCTCGCCGAGGAGCTGCCCGTGTGGATCGACGCGTCGACGCGTCGCCTCGAGGAGGCGGCCGAGAGCGAGTGCGGCGGCATGGCGGACTCGCCGTTCGTCGTCTACCACGCCGAGGTCACCCAGGACAGCGACGGCCCGGCGGAGGCCTGCGTACCGGTCAGGGACGCGGCGGCGGCTCGGGCGTGGGCGGCGAAGGCGGGGCGGCAGCGGGGCACGACCTCCCGCGTGGAGCCCGCCCACCGGATCGCGTACACCCGCATCACCAAGGCTCAGGTCTCCTATCCGCAGATCCTCGGCGCGTTCGAGGCGGTGGAGGCATGGGTGGCCCGCGAAGGCCTGAAGGTCGTCGGGCCGTGCCGCGAGATCTACTTCGTGGAGTGGGACACGGCCGGTCCCGAGGACCAGGTGTGCGACGTGGCGTTCCCGGTGGCGACCCCGTAGGGCTGAACGCTCAGCGCACGCTCTCCCGCAGCTCCTCGGGGCAGGCGGTGCCGCGCGGCAGCTGGTAGGGCGCGCCCAGGCGGTAGACGCCGGGGCCGGGGGCGAGGAGTTCGGTCCACTTGTCGCCCTCGGCGTCCTCCTCGGCCTCCATCAGGCAGCCGTTGACGTTGTCGAACTGCTTGGGGCGGTCCTCGTCGGTCTCGCGCAGCCGCTTGGACTCGTCGGTCTCCTTGGGGCCCTCGACGCCCTTGCCCTCGGCGTCGACGATGCTGAGCCACGGCGAGTACGGCACCCGGATCAGGACGCGGCCCGCCTCCTTCACCTCGATCGTCATCCCGCCCGCCTCGGCACGGTCGACGACCGCGGGCGGGTCGGCGAGCGGCGTCGGGTCGGTGACCTCGTACAGCTGCCAGTTGGAGTCCACCCACACCTGCTTCAGATACGGCAGGCCCCTCTCGACCAGCGCGGCCTCGCGCTTGCCGCCGTCACCGTCGGGCTCGCCCTTGGGCAGCACGACGTAGTGCACGGACCAGCGCTTGAGCCACTCGTGGTAGTTCGCGGAGTTCAGGGTGTCGTCGTAGAAGAGGGGGTTGCGCTCCATGTCCGCCTGGCGGTTCCAGCCGCGGGCGAGGTTCACGTACGGCGAGAGCGCGGAGGCCTCGCGGTGGCTGCGGGCGGGCACGACCTCCACGCGGCCCTTCTCGGCGCCGACCTCCTGCAGTTCGTTGACGAGCGGCGCGAGCTCACGCGTCCAGGAGGCCTGGGGCGTCGTGTGCACTATGTCGTCGATCGCCTTGAAGCCGACCCAGCCGGTGAAGGCGACGAGGGCCAGGACGATCGTGTACCACTTGCGGGACTTCTTCACCGCGAACGGCAGCGCGGCCAGCAGCGCGACGCCGCCGAAGGACATCGCGAGGCGGGAGATGTTGGAGCCGATCTGCGAGCTGATCAGCCAGACACCGAGCACGAAGGCCGCGTACACGGCGGTGGTGATCCGCACCGTCTTCCATTCCTTCGGCACGAGGAAGAAGACGAGGCCGGAGCAGATCAGGGGCAGCGAGGCGGACCCGAACGACATCGGCTGCGTGCCGGAGAACGGGAAGAGCCACGCGGAAAGTCCCACGACGATGGCGGGCGCCACCCCGAGGGCGTACGCGCCGGGGTAGCGCTTGCTGAGGAACAGCGCGACGGCGATCAGGCCCACGAAGAGCCCGGCCACCGGGCTGCCCATCGTCGCGAGCGCGGCGAACGGCGCGGCGACCAGCGCCTTCGCCCACCGCTTGTAGCGCCAGCGGTAGGGCCAGCAGAAGACGGCCGCGACGGCCATCAGCGCGAACATCTGGCCGAGGCCGTACGTCACCCGGCCCGACACCGCGTTGCAGAACAGCGCGAAGACACCCGCGAACGCGGGCCACAGCGGCTGCTTCACCGCACGGCTGCGGACCAGGATCATCGTGAGGAGCGCGGCGGAGACCGTACCGGCGATCATCATCGTGGTCCGGACGCCGAGCACCGACATCAGATACGGCGAGACGACGCTGTACGACACCGGGTGCATCCCGCCGTACCAGGCGAGGTTGTACGCGGAGTCGGGGTGCCGTCCGACGAACTCGGCCCAGGCGTCCTGCGCGGCGAGGTCACCGCCGCTGTTGGCGAAGGTGAAGAACCACACGACGTGCAGGACGGCCGCGGTGACGGTCGTGATGGTCACGGGGTGGCGCAGGAACCGCTGCCACTTGGTGGGCTGTTCGGGTGTCACGGGCTCCCCGCGGCGCTGGGCGGGCAGCTGTATTCGCGCCCCGGTGCGGGTGCCGCCACCGGTGCCGGGCGCAGGATCGGCGTCGTCGGCTCGCGTCGGCTCCGCTGTGGCCACTTGCGGCACTCCCCGTGTCGTTCTGTCCGTCCGGGGGCCGCGCCAGGGGGTCCGTCCCGGAACACCCCGTCGCTCAGCCCCGGCGTACTGCTCCCCGAACTTGTGACGCTAGCACGCACCGCGCGCGGGGAGCCTGGGGCGGGGGCTCCGTGCACGAGGGCCCGGCGGGCTTCGGCCAAGGCGCGGGCACGGGCGGCGGCTTGCGCCCGCACCCGTGCCCGCTCTCCCCTGTCCGTCGCGCTGTCCTTGCCTCGGTACGTTCCGCTGTCCCTGCCTCAGCCGACGCGCTGGAGCTTGGCTCCGAGGCCCGGCTCGGCAAGGTCCTTCTGGAGCGCGACGGGCACCTCGACGGCACCTTCCTTGCCGTCCCCGACGCTCAGCACACCCACCGTCGTACCGGCCTTCGCCGAGTGCGGGATCGTCACGCCGGCCTTCTCGCCGAGCTTCAGCTTGACCGTCAGGCCCGACCAGCCCGCGGCGGCGACGTCCTTGGTGGCGACGACCGGGGTCGTGCCGCCGAGCCCGTCGTCGACCTGGCCGACGACGTCGCCCTTCTGCACGATCTTCTTGGCCTTGAGGGCGCCCTGACCGGCCTCGATGAGCTTGCGGGTGACGCCGGTGACCTGGTCGATGTTGGCCACGCCGTTCTCCCCGTACTGACCGAGGGCGGCACCGATGATCGTGCGGGTCTCGCCGCCGACCTTCTTCTCCGCTGCGAAGAGGATGTTGCCGCCCGCCGCGGTGGTGGTGCCGGTCTTGATGCCGATGGCGACCGTCGGGACGAGCCCGAAGAAGTTGTTCTGCTTGTCGCCGTTGAGGTCCTTGTAGCTGGGCTGGCGGGAGATCTCGTTGAAGACCGGGTCCTCCATCGCGGCCCGGCCCAGCTTCACGAGGTCCTCGGCGGTGGAGACGGTCGTCTTGTCGAGGCCGCTGGGGTCCGTGTAGTGGGTGTTCTTCATGCCGAGTTCCTTGGCGGTCTTGTTCATCTTCGCGACGAACTCGTCCTCGGAATCGCTCTTGGTGTCCCAGCGGGCGAGCAGCTTGGCGACGTTGTTCGCGGACGGCAGCATGACCGCCTGGAGCGCCTCGTACTGGGTGATCTTCTGACCCTCGGTGACCTTGACGACGGACTCGTTGCCCGCCTTGCCCGTCGTGTAGTGCTTCTCCGCCGCGGCGTCGACCGGGATCTTCGGGCCGGGGTCGCCCTTCTTCAGCGGGTGGTCGCGCAGGACGAGATAGACCGTCATGACCTTGGCGATGCTCGCGATCGGCACGGGCTTCTGGTCACCGGACGTGCCGAACGTGCCGATGCCGTTCACGTCCATCGCCGCCTGGCCCTTGTCGGGCCACGGCATGGACGGCTTGCCGCCCTCGAAGGTGACGGTCTCCTTCGCGGTCAGCGCGAGGGTGGGGGTCGGCAACGGACGCACGGCCTGTACGACCGCAAAGACGACCACCAGGAGCAGCACCAGCGGCGTCCAGATCTTGACCCTCCGCACGGCGGTGCGGACCGGGGTCTCCGGGGGCGGCGGAGTGTTGGTCAGCTCGGCGAGAAGGTCGAGCGGCGGCCGCGGGGGCAGCGGCTGCTGGGTGGTGCGCTCGGGGCCTACGTTGACTTTCTCGGACGTGGACGCGTTATCTGGCGTGGGCGCCTTGGCCGGGGCCGGGGGCTTCGGGGCGCTGGGCGCCGCGTCGTCGAGGGGCTTGAGCGCGACGAACTTGCTGGTGCGCTCAGCGTCCCCCTCGGACTTCGCAGCAGGCTTTGCTCCCTTTGCTTCCTTCGCTTCCGGCTTCGCTTCCGGCTTCTTGGCCTCGGGCTTGTGATCGCCCAGCTTGAGCATGGTGGTCGGCTGATCGACAGCCTTCGGCGACACCGCCTTGAAAACGGCAGTGGCCTGGTCGACACCGCGGGTGGGGGCGTCGCCGGAGGGCTTCTCGTCGGCGTCGGCGTCGGTCGAAGCCTTGGGGGCACTGTCGGCGGGGGTGGGCTTGGCGTCGGCCTTGGGCTTGGCGTCAGGCGCGGGCTTGGCGTCGGCCTTGGGCTTGGCGTCAGGCGTGGGCTTGGCGTCGGCCTTGGGCTTGGCGTCAGGCGTGGGCTTGGCGTCAGGCGTGGGCTTGGCGTCAGCTGCGGACTTGGTGGGCTTGGCGTCCGCCTTGGGCTCAGCGTCAGCCGCGGGCTCGGTGGGCTTGGCGTCCGCCGTGGGCTCGGTGACACCGTCGGCTTCACGGGAGCTGTCCTCGCCCGCAGCCGCGTCGGCCTGCTCGGGCTCGTCGGGCGTCTCGGGTTCGGCCGAGTCGGCCGCGTCACCGGAGCCGTCCGCAGGCTCGGCGGCGCTGTCGGTACCGGCGTCACGGGAGTCGTCCGCGTCGCCCTCCGCGTCCGTGGGCTCGTCCGCCGCCTCAGGCTCGGCGGAGGCGGCGGCATCACCGGAACCGTCGGTGTCACCCGCGTCACCCGCAGCCCCGTTCGCCTCGGGCTCGGGCTCGGGCTCGGGCTCGGGCTCGGGCTCGGCGGAGCTTGCCGTAACCCCGTCCGTGGCCGGGGAATCGCCCTTCTCGGCGTCCGGGCTCGCCCCCTCGCCCTTCTCCGAGGCCACGGGGGTCTCCTCGTCCGCCGAGGCCACCCACGCCGCCACAGCGGCCCGCAGACGCGCGTCACCGGGCTCGGCGGGCTCAGCCGGCTCAGCCGGCTCCTCGGAAGCCGCCGAGGACTCGGCACGCTTCTCCGGGCCGGAGGCCGTCGCCTTCGTCGAGAAGACCGCCGTCGCCTGGTCCTCCCGCTCCTCGCGCGCCGCCGGGACCTCCCGGGCCACCGCGAGACGCGGGTCGCGTCCCTCCGGCGCCGGTGCCGGCACGGACGGTTCTGCCCCAGTCGGGTTCCCCGACGACTTCCGCTGCTTCGACCTGTCGGGGGTCTCGCCCGCCACCGATGCCTCCTCGTACGCCATGCCGCTCGCGTTGCCGTTGCGCCAAAACCACGGCCGGACCCGCTGTCCGAACCATGTACCAGTGTCCTGTGTGAGGGCTTAACCCCCGTGGTAGACGAGAACGACATACCTACTGGTTCCCGTACGTACCGGTCACGCACTCTCGACAGACCAATGTGAGAGGGGTCACCCTGTCATTCATCCACGCGGGGAGGCATGGATGGGCAGGAGCCGCAGAACAATTCCGGAGGAGCTTCTGCTGCTCGCTTTGGACCCGGCCACGGGTACCACAGCGCAGCCGCAGTCGCTCGACCTCGGTCTGGCCGGAGCACAGCTAGTGGAGCTGGCGCTGGCCGGACGGATAGCCCCAGACGGGGATCGTATCGCCGTGGTGATGCCACGGCCGACCGGAGATCCGACTCTGGACTCCGCACTGGAACTGCTGCGCAGGCGCGGCAGCCCGGTTCGGGCAGTCCACTGGATTGGCGGGCCCCGACTGGGGCTGCGCCAGATCTACCTCGCGCACCTGGAGCGGTGCGGCATGGTGCATGCCGTATCGGGCCAGATGTGCGGAGTACTGCCGACGACTCGCTACCAAGCGACGGACACGGCAATCAGCCGGGACATCAGGTCCCGGCTGGACAGCGCGATCCGCACCGGCGTACCTCCGGACCCGCGGACCGCGGCGCTCGCCGCGCTCGCTCACGCAGTGGGACTCGGCAAGCACCTCTACCCCGGCAACGAAGGGCGTTCATCGCGCTCCCGTCTCCGGGACCTGATCAGGCACGACCCGATGGGCGGCCTCGTGGCGCACGCCGTGATGGACGTCCAGAACGGTGTGGCCGCTCAGCCACGCCGCAGCCCGGCCCCAGCGGGCCCGGGTGGACCGGGTGGACCAGGCGGTGGCCGACAGCCGGCCAGGACCGTGCCGGAACCCGGCGGGGTTCCGATGCAGCCGCGCCGCGGATCCATGGCACGTGCCGTGGCCCACTGACCCTGGTCAGAGACAGGGAAGCAAGGACTCACCCGCAGTACCGGCAACAGCAACGCCGCACCGCAGTCCCCCAGACCCGGTTCGGGAGCCGCTGGGCCGCGCGGGGCACCGGTACCGGAACCGTCAAAAAGACGGCACCGGCACCTCGCCCCGCGCGGCCGCGCGACTGGCACCGCGCGGCCGGGCCGCACCCTCACACCACTCCTCATGTCCGCCTTCACGTCGCACGGCAGTTCGCTCTTCACATCGGCTGTTTCCCAGCGGTGCGCGACGCGATGGTGGCACTCTGCTGAACAGCAGATACGCAAAGTAGAGGCATGTAGTCGGAGGTGCACGTCCGTGGCGTCCAATGTCAATCCCACCGTCAGGCGACGCCGGTTGGGCCAGGAGCTCCGCAGGCTCCGCGAGCTCAAGGGCATGACGGCCGAGGAGGTCGCCGAGCGCCTGCTGGTCTCGCAGTCGAAGATCAGCCGCCTCGAGAACGGCCGCCGTTCGATCAGTCAGCGCGATGTACGCGACCTCTGCGGCGTCTACGAGGTCGAGGACCACCGCATCGTCGACTCGCTCATGCAAATGGCGAAGGACTCGCGCCAGCAGGGCTGGTGGCACTCCTTCGGCGACATCCCGTACAGCGTCTACATCGGCCTGGAGACGGACGCCGCGTCGCTGCGCGTGTACGACCCGCAGGTCGTCCCCGGCCTGCTCCAGACCCGTGCGTACGCGGAGGCGCTCATCACCGGCGCGCTGCCGGAGACCACGCCGACGGACATCGAGAAGCGGGTCCAGGTCCGTGTCCGCCGCCAGGAGCGCATCAACGCCCCGGAGAACCCGCTGCGTCTGTGGACTGTCCTCGACGAATCCGCGCTGCGCCGCGTGGTCGGCTCCCGGCATCTGATGCGCGACCAGCTGGAACACCTCGTGGAGCAGTCCCAGCTGCCGCACGTGACGGTCCAGGTGATTCCCTTCGAGATGGGCGCGCACCCCGGCCTCAACGGCCAGTACGCGATTCTCGAGTTCCCGGACGCGGCGGATTCCAGCGTCGTCTACATCGAGGGCGTCACGAGCGATCTCTACCTGGAGAAGGCCAACGACGTACAGCAGTACAGCGTGATGTACGAGCATCTGCGGGCCCAGGCACTGAACGTGGATCAATCGCGCCAACTCATCGCGGACATCGCGAAAGAGTACGCACGCTGAGGCAATACGTCGCGTATGCGACCGCCTCGCGAGGGAAGGCGCCGCACGGTACACCTACCACTCGGCGAGGCGGAAGACCCCACTGGAATATGCCATCCGGTCGAGTGAACGCTCCCTTCACTCCGCGATGTTGGCGAGTAGCGTCATTCACGCCATCAAGCAACATCCGTTGGCGCAGCCGCTGTCGGCGGTGACCGCAACTCAACAACTGGGCGAACCGGAGTAACCATGGCAATTCATCAGGGCGCTACGAATACGTGGGTCAAGTCCTCGTATTCCACGGGAAACGGCGCATGTGTCGAGGTCAAGTCCCCTCTCGCGACCGCGATTTCGGTCCGGGACTCGAAGGTCACCGAGGGCCCCGTCCTCGCCTTTCCCTCCGACTCATGGCGCGCGTTCGTCTCCGAGGTCGGCCGGGAGAAGTAACGAGAGATCAACAACCGCATAAGCAGTACCGATTGAGCCCTCTCGACTGGCCCGCCGTCCCGGCCGAGGGGGCTCGGCCTTTTACCGGAGCTGCTCGTTATCGGAGCTGCTCGCTATCGGAGCTGTTCGTTACCGGAGCTGCTCGACGTACGCGTCCGTGCCCGGCACCGTGGGAATGAACGGAGCCACCAGCTCCACCCTCCCCATCCCCGATTCCGCCACCGCGTCCGCCCGCCCGGCGAAATGCTCCTGCCAGCACTCCCGCGGGTCGGTCTGCAGGAACCACAGCAGCGTGAGGCGCGTGTCGACTCCCTCCACCTGCTTCACGTACGTCATCCGGTCCCCCGGCAGCGGAGTCGGCCGGAAGATGGTCACCATCGCGGCCGGGGACCCGGCGAGGGCACGCGGTAGCTGCCTGGACCGCAGCCACTCCAGCAACTCCGCCCGCTGGGCGCCGGATTCGGCGTCGATGACTTCGAGCACCAGGCCCTGGTAGGGGTGGTCGAGCGCGTGGAAGTCGCGGGGCCCCGCCGCCCCGTCGCGGTAGACGGTGGTCTCGTGGTCCTGGAAGGCCGTGAACACGTGCGTGCGGTCCTGATAGACGCGGCCGTCGCGGTTCAGGCGCTTGTTGATGCCGACGGTCCACTTCATGTGCTCGTCGTAGCGGCCCTCGGTGACCCAGTAGGTGGAGAGGTAGCAGCCGGCGGTCACGGGTTCGGCGACCGCCGACTTCTCCGGCTTGCGCAGGAGTTGCAGTTCGCGGGGGGCGACCCAGCGGCGGCCCGCGTACATCCAGGGCATGGCCATCGCGCCCGCGTAGTAGTGGTCGTCCTCGTACCAGCGGTTGTACGCGTACTCGTGGCCCGGGTGCGGCTCGACCATGGTGATCAGGGCGTGGCCCGGATGCACGCCGTACGGGCCGACGGCGGCCAGTTCGCCGTAGACCTCGCTGCGGGTGTCCTCGCTCATGAGTCTTCCTTCCTCCGTTGGTCGCCCATACTCTGACGCCCCGTCAGCAAAACTGCCAGAGCCGGGAGGCGCCCCATGCGCTCGCTCCTCGAAGGAAAGACCGTCGTCGTCTCGGGGGTCGGCGCGGGCCTCGGCCACCAGGTGGCGGCCGCCGTCGTACGGGACGGGGGCCGGGCAGTGCTCGGGGCGCGTACGGAGGCGAACCTGGCCAAGTCGGCCGGCGAGATCGACCCCGAGGGCGCGCGCACGGCGTACCGCCCGACCGACATCACCGACGAGGCCCAGTGCGAGGCCCTCGCGGCTCTGGCGCGCGAGCGCTTCGGCGGGATCGACGCGGTGGTCCATGTGGCCGCCTGGGACAGTTATTTCGGCGGTGTGCAGGACGCGGACTTCGCCACCTGGCAGCAGGTCATCGACGTCAATCTGCTCGGCACGCTGCGGATGACGCGCGCCTGTCTGCCCGCGCTCAAGGAGCGGGGCGGCTCGGTGGTGTTCATCGGCACGCAGTCGGCCGTCGCGGCGCCCTCGCAGGTGCGCCAGGCGGCGTACGCGGCATCGAAGGGGGCGCTGACGTCGGCGATGTACTCCCTGGCGCACGAGGTGGGGCCTGATCGGGTCCGGGTCAACACCGTGCTGCCCGGCTGGATGTGGGGCCCGCCGGTCGAGGCGTACGTCCAGTTCACCGCGCACACCGAGGGGGTGCCGGAGTCGGAGGTGCGGGACCGCCTCGCGGCGCGGATGGCACTCCCGGAGCTGGCGACGGACGGGGACGTGGCGGACGCGGCGGTGTTCCTGGCGTCGGACATGGCACGGGCGATCACGGGGCAGTCGCTGCTGGTGAACGCGGGTGAGCTGATGCGGTAGAGCGCTCGGCACGCAGGGCGAACAGGCGACGGCTGTACGGGACTTGGGCCCCGTGCAGCCGTTTCCGTGTGCTCCGGGGGCTCCGGGAATCGGCGCGAAGCCCGGCCATCTCGGATCAAGGATGTGAACGCAGGTCAGCAAACAGAACGATTTTACTCGCTCTTGACCCTACTGCCGGTTGTCGGCGGCGCACGCCCGAACCCACGATGAGCGGGCACTTCAAGGCCGCCCAGGTCCGTATGTCACGAAACTGGCGAAGTGCACGGCATAACAGCGCAGTTCACAAGGCGGACCCCTGGAGGGGGCACATGAACAGTCTCGACTGGGCCGTGCTCATCGGCTACTTCGGCATCATGGTCGCGATCGGCGTCTGGTCCCACAAACGCGTGGACAACGTGAGCGACTTCTTCACCGCGGGCGGCAAGATGCCCTGGTGGCTTTCCGGCATCTCGCACCACATGTCCGGCTACAGCGCCGTGATGTTCACCGGGTACGCGGGCATCGCGTACACCTACGGCGTCACGTCCTTCATCACCTGGTCGTTCCCGATCGCGCTCGGCATCGCCATCGGCTCCAAGCTCTTCGCGCCCCGCATCAACCGGCTGCGCGGACGCCTGCACGTGGCCTCACCGCTCGAATACCTCAAGAACCGCTACAACCTGAAGACCCAGCAGGCCCTCGCCTGGTCCGGGATGCTCCTGAAGATCGTGGACGTGGCCGCCAAGTGGGCCGCCATCGCCACCCTGCTCTCCGTCTTCACCGGCATCTCGATCAACCAGGGCATCCTGATCACCGGCGTGATCACCGCCATCTACTGCACGATCGGCGGTCTGTGGGCGGACGCGCTCACCGAGCTCGGCCAGTTCATCATCCAGCTCCTCGCCGGTGTAGCGATGTTCGTGGCCGTGGTGTCGAAGCTGGGCCCGCACGGCGGGTTCTTCGGGGTCTGGGACGAGCCCGAACTCGCGGGCCACGGCAAGCCGTTGGTCGGCCCGTACGGGACGATCTTCCTGCTCGCCTTCCTCTTCATCAAGCTCTTCGAGTACAACGGCGGCATGCTCAACCAGGCCCAGCGCTACATGGCCACGGCGACGCCCCGCGAGGCCGCGCGCTCGGCACGGCTCTCGGCGGTGCTGTGGCTGGTGTGGCCGGTCATCCTCTTCTTCCCCATGTGGATGTCCCCGCTCCTGGTGGACGCGAAGAAGCCCGACGGCTCGGACTCGTACGCCCTGATGACCGAACAGCTGCTGCCGCACGGCCTGTTGGGGCTTGTCATCGTCGGCTTCTTCTCCCACACGATGGCCATGTGCTCCTCGGACGCCAACGCCATCGCCGCGGTCTTCACCCGGGACGTGGCGCCGGTGATCTCCCGGCAGGCCAGGCTGTGGAACGAACGCTCGGGCCTGCTCGCCGCGCGTCTGACGACCGTCGTCTTCCTCGGCCTTTCCATGGCGGTGGCCACCCAGGTCAACTCCCCCGCGTTCAAGGACATCATCACCGTCGTCATCAAGTGGGTGGCGGGTCTGATGGGCCCGATCGCGATCCCGATGATGCTGGGTCTGCTGCGCACGTTCCGCAAATCGGGTCCGACCGCGGCGCTCACCAGCTGGTCGATGGGTCTGCTCGCCTTCTGGCTGGTCAACTACCCGATCAACTGGAGCGTCGAGGGCGGGGTGCCCCTGGAGTACCAGGTCTCGATCCCGCTCGCGGTCTCGCTGATCCTTTACATCCTCGTCGGCTACCTGAAGCCGGAGGACACTCCCGAGCGGGACGCGATCATCGAGAAGATCAATACCGATGACGACGGCTCGGCGGCAGCCGGGGCGACTGTTCCGGGGCCGGCGGAGCCCTTCGAGCGACAGGGTGTGGCCCGCTCACAGGTGAAGGACTGACCCGGCAGCTGTACGAGTCGCCGGGTGGGCCGGGGGTGACACCTCCGGCCCACCCGGCGTTGCTATGCCCGCGGATACCGCGCGAGCCACCCGGGCGAGGACACCGCGGGCCCGTGCAGCGCGGGCCCCTGCGTCATCTCCATCGCGAAGTCGTCCGCCAGCTCAAGGATCGTGGCCCGCCCCTCCAGCTCGGTGAGCCAGGCGGGCGGCAACGCGGTCTCGCCGTGCAGCGCGCCGAGCAGCGCCCCGCACAGGGCGCCCGCGGCAGCCGACGAACCGCCGTGGTTGACGGCCAGCCGCAGCCCGTGGCGGATGTCCTCGCCCACGAGGGCGCAGTACACGGCGGCGGCCAGCGCACCCTCGGCGCCGCCGTCCCCCAGCAGCTCCTCCACCCGGGACGGGCTTGGCATCCCCTGCCGCACGGCTCCCAGGGCGTGCTTCAGCGCATCGGTCACGGGCTGGTGACCGGGCCGGGCGGTCAGCAGCGCGAGCGCCCGCTGGATGGCCCCGTCCAGGGAATCCCCTCGGGCGAGACCGTGGACGAGGATGGTGTGCGCGCCGGCGGCGAGATAGGCGGTGGGGTGCCCGTGCGTCTGTACGGCGCATTCCACGGCGAGCTGGAGCACCAGCTGCGGCTCCCATCCGACCAGGAGCCCGAAGGGGGCGGACCGGGTGACGGCCTCGGCGCCCCGCTCGCCGGGATTCTTGGGGGCTTCGAGCGTCCCCATGTTCTCGTCGCCGAACCCGGTCAGGCAGGCGCGGGCAGGCGAGCGGCGCGAGTAGAGCCACTCCTCGCGGGCCAGCCAGCCGTCTTCCTTGCGGCGCTCGTCGGGCCCCCAGTCGCTCTGGGTGGCCGCCCAGCGGCGGTAGGCGCGGTGCAGGTCGGTGGGCGGATGCCAGGCGCCGGTGTCGCGCCGCACCTGGGCGCGTATGAGTCCGTCGACGGTGAAGAGGGTGAGCTGGGTGGCGGCGGTGACGGCGCCGCGTCTGCCGTGCGCGGGGGCGGGTTCGATGAGGCCTTCGGCGCCGTGGGCCTCGCGTATCTCGTCGAGGCTCAGCGCGTCGACGGGCGCGCCCAGCGCGTCCCCGACGGCGGCTCCGAGGAGGGTGCCGCGCACCCGGCTCCGGAAGTCCTGCTGCTCGGCGCGCCCCCAGACTCCGGTGGCTGCTGCGGTGCTCACGGCACCTCCTCCCCTGGCTCGCCCCCTGCACTTCCGCGCATGCTCTGCGCAGCACTGTAATCGACCGGGAACGGTCGGTTCAGGGTCGATGCGATTTCTAAGGAGACGCCCTTCAGATCACTTTTGACCGGCCTTCACCAGGGCTTTCAGTGATCTCCGCAGGGCGGCCGCGAGCTCCACCGCTCCCGGAACGCGTCCCTCGCCGCGCGCACCCTGACCAGGCGTGGGGCCAGGCCCGACCGGTCCGCGCCGGGGGCTTCGAGGAGTTCCGCGAGGAGGTCGGTGAGTTCCGCCAGATCTTCCCAGTCGACCTCCGGGGGCGCCGTGGCCAGGACGCGGTCCAGGCTCGCGTCGAGGGACGCCCAGTCGCCCACGGCCGCGCCGGACACCACGTACACGCAGTCGTCGGATACGGCGGGTGGCGCCTCCCGCGGCTGTCGGCGGCGGGTCGCCTCCTGCCACAGGGGGCGGGCCGCGTCATACCCCTTCGCGCCGCTCTCCGTCAGCGCCAGCACGAACGCCCCGGCCTCCTCGCCGGCCGCGACGAGCGTCCGCGCGGCCTCCCGCGCCCGGTCCCACCGCCCCGTCATGCGGTACGCCTTGGCCAGCTCCTCGGCGTCGTCGGAGTCATCCGCGTCCAGCACCGCGAGGGCCCGCTCCGGGTCACCCGTCCACATGTGGAGCTCGGCGGTCTTGCGGCGCGCCCAGTCGAGGTCCGCACCGATCTCCGCATAGCGCGCGAGGTCGGCGAGGGCCTGCTCCCAGCGGCCGGAGGCCAGGGCGTTCTCCGCACGGACGACGCGCGTCCAGCCGTCGTCCGGTTCCGCCTCGACGGCACGGTCGAGGTCCGCCGACGCCTCCGCGTAGCGGCCCAGTTTGCGCAGCGTGGAGCCGCGCAGGACCCGCGCCAGCTGGTAGTCGGGGGCCATGCCGAGCACCTGGTCGAGAGCGGAGCAGGCCTCCTCGTACCGCCGGAGATCGTGCAGGACCGCGCCGCGCAGGTACAGCAATCCCTCGCTGTCCGGCCGGAGCGCGCACGCCCGGTCGACATCGGCGAGCGCGCGCTCGTGATCGCCCAGGACCCGGTGCACACCGGCCCGCTGGGTCAACGCCCAGGCGTTGCCGGGGTGAAGATCGAGGGACCGGTCCAGGTCGGCGAGCGCCTCCTCATGCCGCCCGAGGTCGTTCAGCGCGGCACCCCGGCTCGCGTACGCCGACGTGTACACGTCGTTGAGCCCGATCGCACGGTCATACTCCGCCAGAGCCTCCTCCGGCCTGTCCGCGGTACGCAGGGCGTCGCCCCGCTCGCACGCGACGAACGCCGACTGCGGGGACACCCGGGCCGCGCGGTCCAGGTCCGCCATCTGCTCCGCGCGCTGCCCGCGGTGGCCCCATATCCGAGCACGGCGCGCCAGCGCCCACGCGTACTCCGGGTCCAGCTCCACCGCCCGGTTCAGATCCGCGAGGGCCTCGTCGTCCTGCTCGATGCTGTACTGGGCGGCACCCCGGGACGCCCAGGCGTACGCGTCCGTCGGCTGGATCTCGATCGCCCGGCTCAAGTCCCTGATCGACTCACCCCAGTTGCCGAGCACCCGGTGGTACTCACCCCGCAGCCGCAGAGCCCGGTGGTAGTCCGGGTCGACGGCGACGGCCCGGTCCAGCTCCGTGATCGCGGCCGCGAAATCACCCTGCTTGGCCCGGGTCGACCCCTTGCCGTAGTGGGCCCGCGCCAGCTCCGGGTCCAGGGCGATGGCGCGGTCGTACTCGGCCAGCGCCTGCTCGTACGCCCCGCTCTCCCGCAGGTCCCGCCCCCGCAGCATCCGCGCGACCGCCTGCCCCCTTACGTCGAGCCCGGCCCGGTCCGCCAGCAGCCCCAGAGCGTCGACGCACGCGTTCTCCGTCAGCGCGGCCAGCAGATCGCGCCCCCACTTCCCGACAGCCGCACCGCCCGCGTCGTCCCCCGCGTCCACCAGCACCTGCGCCCAGCGCCGGGCCACGACCTCGCCCATGTCACAGGCGTCGACGGCATCCCGCAGCACGGCGGGCAGCGCTCCCCGCTCCCCCGCGCACAGCAAGTGGTACGACTCCGCGAGCCGCAGCTCACGCCAGGCCTCCCCCTCCCACAACTCCTCGGCGTCCACCCCGGCTTCCGCCTCCGCCCGCCACCCCGCGAACGTCTCCGCCAAGCGCCCGTGCGCCTCCGCCCACCCCCGCGGCGACGCCTTGCGCTGCGTGCGGAGCATCGGCGCCCGCACCACGTCGTGGTACTGCACCCGCTCGCTCCGCTCGCTCACGAACGGCAGCCCCCGCAGCCACCCGAAGAGGCCCGGCACCTCCGCCTCCGCGCAGATCCCCTCCACGGCCGCCCGGAACACATCCGCGTCGAGCCGCCTCGGCAGCGCGCACGCAAGGGCCACCGCCCTGCGCACGGGATCCCGCTCCCACTTCAGGAAGCGCTCCACGGCGGTGGCGCTCGGGTCACCCACGTCGTCCGGGGCCGCGGGCCGCCCCTCGGCGAGGGTGGAGACTAGGACGGGCAGGCCGCCGGAGAGCCGCAGGACCTCCTCCACCACCGGCTCCGCCACCACACCCTTCCCGGCGAGCAGGCCCCGCGCCTCCAGCTCCGTGAAGGGGCCGAGCGGCACATCCATGACGAAGTCGCCGTAGCCGCCCCACCGGGCCGTGTCGAAGGGCTGCTGCCCGGCCGTCACCACGACCACGTCGGCGGGCAGCGCTCCGTGCCGGTCGGTGAGCATCACGTCGTGCAGCCAGCTGTCCAGGAACGGCGCCGTCCGCTCGTACGTGTCGAAGAAGAGGACGATCCACGGCGCGTCCTTCGCCGCGTCGGCCAGTTCGGCCAGGAAGACCGGCGTGAGGACGCGCTCCGGCGACAGGACGAGCTGGACGTCGTCCTGACTGCCGAGGCGCGCGCTCAGTCCCGCGCGCAACCGGTCGGCGCCCTGCGCGAGTTGCGCCGGGTCCACCGCTCCCGCGAAGGCGCCCACCCCCGGCAAAAGGCCGAGCCCGACCAGGCTCGCGCGGGCAGCGGTCATGCTGCCGGTGGAGGGCGCGGGCACCACCGCGGGGCCGGGCTCCTGGCCCGCGGCCTCGAACATCCCTGCCGCCGACGCCGATTCCGCTTCGTGGCGGCGTTCACGGTGGGTCGCCAGGAGGCGGGTGAGGTCCTTGCAACGGCGCCCGCGCAGGGCGAACTGTGCGGCGATCGCCGCCATCGCCTCCGGCACGCTGCCGACCGCTTCGTCGACGTACGCGGTCAAGGCGCCGCGCTCCCGGGCCAGTTGCTCCCACTCCCGCACCAGGGACGTCTTTCCCACGCCACCGATCCCGTGGACGTGGAACAGGAAGCGGTGCCGGTCGTCGTTCGGCGGTACGTCGAAATTGGCCCGGAAGGCGTCGAGTTCGCCTCTGCGGCCGACGAAACCCGCCCGTCTGCGACGGCGTATCAACTCCTGCATGGACGGCTGCTCCGCCCCCGCCGACACCACTACAGGCTCCACCCTCCCCGCGAAACGGACTGCCCCGCCCCCAGTGTTCCACCGGCCCCAGGACGGCGGGGCCGAATCCGTGTGGCGGGAAACGGAGGGCAACGTCACGGGAATGTCCGGGCGTCGTAACAAGAAACCTGCGGGGTACAACCACTTCACTGATGCGCCTGTCTTCCGTGGTGTCACAGCAGTTACCCCACAGGCAGTTTCCCCACAGTCCACAGGCAGTTCCCCCACAGGAGGACCAGTGCGTCGCTCACTCATAGCCGCCGTCGCGGTGACCGCGCTCGCGACCCCGTTCGCCGTCGTCGTCACGGCCGGTTCCGCCTCCGCGGCACCCGCCGCGGCAGGCAAGTCCGTGACCGACTTCAACCATGACGGATACGCGGACCTCGCCGTCTCCGCGGGCGGCGGCGCCGTCAGCGGCAAGTCCGGCGCGGGCTACGTCTCGATCGTGTACGGCTCGGCGTCGGGCGCCGACACCGCGCACGCCAAGCAGATCGACCGCACCACCGCCGGCGTACCCGGCGACCCCGAGGAGGACGGCAGCTTCGGTGCGAGCACCGAGGCGGCCGACCTCGACGGCGACGGATACACCGACCTCGTCGCGAGCAACGGCAGCGCCGCCGACGCGGTGCTCTGGGGCTCCGCGGACGGCCTGACCAAGGGCGGCGCGCTGCCGGGCGACTACGTGCAGCAGATCAAGGCCGGCGACTTCAACGGCGACGGCAAGGCCGACCTCGTCGCCAACTCCCAGTCCACCATGGAGGTGCGCTACGGGCCGTTCACCCGCGACGGGAAGCCCGCCTCCACCTCGTCCGTCGAGAACAGCGACGACGGCCCCCAGGACCTCATGGTGGGCGACGTGACCGGCGACGGCGCCGACGACCTCGTCACCGGCCACGCCATGGAGGAGATGCAGCACTCCTCGCGCCTGTGGAAGGGCAGCAAGGACGGCCTCTCCAAGACGTCGACGCCGACCAAGAAGTTCACCACGAACGGCGTCATCGCCGACGTCGACAAGGACGGCTACGGCGACCTCGTGGCCCACGAGGTGGACGAGGTCTCCGAGACCCAGGTGTACGACGCGGGCGCCATCCGGGTCATCTACGGCTCCGCGTCCGGCTTCTCCGGCCGCACCGCGAAGATCGACCAGGACACCGCGGGCGTCCCCGGAGCCGGCGAGGCCGCGGAGATCAACGGGCCCGAGCGTGGCGACCAGTTCGGCTACTCCGTCTCCGCGGGCGACGTCACGGGTGACGGCTACGCGGACATCGTTGTCGGCGTGCCCGGCGAGAACCTCGACGACGTCCAGGACACCGGTGCGGTCGTCCTGCTCAAGGGCGGCGCGAACGGCCTGACCGGCACCGGCTCGCAGGCCTTCAACCAGTCCACCGCCGGCGTCCCCGGCGTCTCGGAGAAGGGCGACAACTTCGGTGAGGAGGTCCACCTCACCGACGTGAACAAGGACGGCCTCGCCGACCTGACCGTGGGCGTGCCCCAGGAAGACGGCACGACCAAGGACTCCGGCGCCGCATGGCTGTTCCGCGGCGCCAGGACGGGCCTCACGACGACCGGCATCACGTCGTTCAGCCCGTCCTCGCTCGGCACCCAGGAGGCGGGCGCCCACTTCGGCGGCGGGCTCTCCTGACGAGTCAGTCCAGAACGGGAAGCAGTTCCGGGAGGTGGCCGTCCGAAGCGGCGGCCGCCTCCTGGCGCTCCACGGGCACCTCTCCGTACAGCGTCGTGCGCGGCTTCGCCGGGCGCCCCGCCTCCTCCGCGATCGCGACGAGATCCTTCACGGAGCGGTACGAGCCGTAACTGGAGCCCGCCATACGGGAGATGGTCTCCTCCATCAGCGTGCCGCCCAGGTCGTTCGCGCCCGAGCGCAGCATCTCCGCCGCACCCTCCGTGCCCAGCTTCACCCAGCTGGTCTGGATGTTCGGGATGTACGGGTGGAGCAGGAGCCGCGCCATCGCCACCACCGCGCGGTTGTCGCGGGTGGTCGGCCCCGGCCGCGCGATGCCCGCCAGATAGACCGGCGCGTTCGTGTGGATGAAGGGCAGCGTCACGAACTCCGTGAACCCTTCGACCCCCTTGGCCAGCGCGTCCCGCTGCATCCCGGCGAGGGTGCGGAAGTGCCCGAGCCAGTGCCTCGGCTGGTCCACGTGCCCGTACATCATCGTGGACGAGGAACGGATGCCCAGCTCGTGGGCCGTCTTCACCACCTCGATCCAGGTGGCCGTCGGCAGCTTGCCCTTCGTCAGGACCCAGCGCACCTCGTCGTCGAGGATCTCCGCGGCCGTGCCGGGGATCGAGTCCAGGCCCGCCTCCTTCGCGGCACCGAGCCAGTCCCGTATCGAAAGGCCGGTCCTGGTCGCGCCGTTCACGACCTCCATCGGCGAGAAGGCGTGCACGTGCATGCCCGGCACGCGCTCCTTCACCGCCCGCGCGATGTCGAAGTACGCCGTGCCGGGCAGGTCCGGATGGATGCCGCCCTGCATGCACACCTCGGTGGCACCGACCTCCCACGCCTGCTGGGCCCGGTCCGCGACCTGGTCCAGGGAGAGCGTGTAGGCGTCGGCGTCCGTGCGGCGCTGGGCGAAGGCGCAGAAGCGGCAGCCGGTGTAGCAGACGTTCGTGAAGTTGATGTTGCGCGTGACGATGTACGTGACGTCGTCGCCGACCACGGACTTGCGCAGGTCGTCCGCGACGGAGCACAGCGCGTCGAGGGCGGGCCCGTCCGCGTGCAGGAGGGCGAGGGCTTCGGCGTCCGTCAGGCGCGTCGGGTCGTCGGCGGCCGTCTTCAGGGCCGCCCGTACGTCACCGTCGATGCGCGAGGGGACCATGCCGGGCGCGGCCTGCTCCCGCAGGGCCTCCCAGTCGCCGTACACCTCGTCGAAGTCGTCGCGCCGGTCGGAGGTGCGGCCCGTCGTGTCGATCGTGCGGTGCAGGTCGGTGCGGCCGGACGAGGCGACGTAGCCCTCGTCGGGCTCCTGCCAGGGCAGTCCGCCCGGTCGTGCGTCGGGGTTCGCCAGGCCCGTCTCCGGGTCGACGAGCGCGCGCACGTGCGGGAGGAGGCGCGGGTCGAGCCAGGGTTCGCCGCGCTCGATGAACTCGGGGTAGATCGTGAGGCGTTCGCGCAGCTCGAAGCCCGCGTCCGCGGTCTTCTCGGCCAGCTCGTCGATGTGCGGCCAGGGCCGCTCGGGGTTCACGTGGTCGGGCGTCAGGGGCGAGACGCCGCCCCAGTCGTCGATGCCCGCGCCGATCAGGAGGGCGTACTCGGCGTCCACCAGGTTCGGCGGCGCCTGGATGCGGGCGCTCGGGCCGAGGATGTGCCGCGCCACCGCGATGCACGCGGCGAGCTCCTCCAGCTCGGCGTCCGGCATGCCGCGCATCGCCGTGTCCGGCTTGGCGCGGAAGTTCTGGACGATGACTTCCTGGATGCCGTGGTACGAGCGCTGGGTCGAGCGAAGGCGGAAGAGCGCGTCGGCCCGCTCCTCGTACGACTCGCCGATGCCGATCAGGACGCCGGTGGTGAAGGGGACGTTCGAGCGGCCCGCGTCCTCCAGGACCCGCAGCCGAACGGCGGGCTCCTTGTCGGGCGAGCCGTGGTGCGGTCCGCCCGGCTCGCTCCACAGCCGGGTCGCGGTCGTCTCCAGCATCATGCCCATGGACGGCGCGACGGGCTTGAGGCGCTGCAGGTCGGTCCAGGTCATGACGCCCGGGTTGAGGTGCGGGAGCAGGCCCGTCTCCTCAAGGACACGGATCGCCATCGCGCGGACGTAGGCGAGCGTGTCGTCGTACCCCTCCGCCTCCAGCCACTCGCGCGCCTCGGGCCACCGGTCCTCGGGCCGGTCGCCGAGCGTGAACAGGGCCTCCTTGCAGCCCATTTCGGCCCCGCGCCGGGCGATGTCGACGACCTCGTCGGGCGACAGGAACATCCCGTGGCCCTCGCGCCGCAGCTTGCCGGGGACGGTCACGAACGTGCAGTAGTGGCACTTGTCCCGGCACAGCCGCGTCAGCGGGATGAAGACCTTCTTCGAGTACGTGATGACTCCGGGCCGCCCGGCGGCCGCGAGGCCCGCGTCACGCACCCGCGCGGCGGACGCGGCGAGGTCCTTCAGGTCGTCGCCGCGCGCCTGGAGCAGCACGGCGGCTTCGGCGGTGTCGAGCGCGACGCCGTCCCTGGCGCGTTTGAGCGCGCGACGCACGGCGTTCGCGGTGGGCCGAGCCGGCGCTGGGGTCGGCCCCTGGGGTGCTTTGTCCTGCGGCGCGCTGTTGGTCATGCGTCCGAGCATACGAGCGACCGCGCGGAGAAACAGCTACAGGTCAGTGCGGGTTCCCGGGGGCAGGTGCGAGGTGCACGTATCGCTGGAACCCGTCGAGCGTGCGCAGCACCTCCGCCTCCCCGCGCGCCGGGAGCTGCACGATGACCTCGTCCACGCCGAGCTCCGCGTAGTGGGCGAGCTTGCCCTCGGTCGGCTCGACGGCGGAGAGCGCCACATACAGGTCGGCGGAATCCCGGCCCGCGTCCGCCCAGGCGGTGCGGAGCACCGGCAGCGCGTCACGAAGCCCGCCGCCGCCGATGGGCAGCCAGCCGTCGGCGTACTCCGCGACGTGCGCGAACAGCGTGGGCCCCGCCGCTCCGCCGATGAGCGTACGGGGCCCGTACAGGGGGCTCTCCACGCGCGGCCGGGAGCGGGCGGCGCGCGCCGGCTTCGGGTGCGCCTCACTGGCGCGCACACGTCCGAACTCACCCTCGTACGCCGTCGGACGCTCGGCCCACAGAGCCCGCATGACCGCCATCCGGTCCCGCACGAGCGCGCGCCGCGTGCGCCACTCGACGCCGTGGTCGGCGGCCTCCTCCTTGTTCCAGCCGTAACCGATGCCGAGGGTGAACCGGCCGCCGGAGAGATGGTCGAGGGTCGCGATCTGCTTGGCCAGGTCGACCGGGTCGTGCTGCCCGACGAGCGTGATGTTCGTGCCGAGCCCCAGCCGCCGCGTGACGGCGGCGGCCTGGGCGAGGGCGACGAACGGGTTCAGCATCCGGGCGCACTCGGGCGGCAAGTCACCGCCGGGGTAAGGAGTCTCGCGGGACACCGGGATGTGGGAGTGCTCGGGCAGGTACAGCGCGGCGAAGCCCCGCTGCTCGAGCTCCTGGGCCAGGCGGATCGGCGTGATGGTCCGGTCGGTGAGGTAGAGCGTGGCGGCAACTCGCACGGGAGGGCCTCCTGTTGTCTCTCGGTGCGTCGTACGCGCGCGGGGCTCACTTACTAGCCGTCAGCGGCGCAGGAGTCCATGCCGCGCCCGCACCCCGCGTCCGCCTCCGGTAGTAGGCGACCGTCACCGCGACGAGCAGCGGAGCCCACAGGAGCAGCGGCACGTAGCAGACCATCAGGAGCGTCTGCTTGGCCGCGCTGTCCGTGACGCCGGACCCCAGCTCCGCGTACGCCGCGTACACGAACCAGCCGGTGATCAGGAACAGCCCGGCCGCCCCGAGCAGCGCCGGAACCACTGCGGCGAGCGGCCGCACCCGGCGCCCGCCGAGCAGCGGTATCCAGCCCGGCACCACCTCGCCCCACCCCCGCACCAGGCCGAGCGTCAGCAGGGCGAGGCACTCGGAGACGACGCTGAGCCCCAGGACGTAGATCATCTCGCCCCAGCCCTCCACGGGCATGTCGGCCACCGGGAGCCCGGCGACCAGGGCGACGCGCCACAGCCCCGAGGGCAGGGTGGCCAGCGGCACGGCATGGGCGGCGATCACGGCCCACCGGGGGACATCGGGGAGAGCGCTCATCTTCAGCATGGGACTCATGCTGGCCGTGGGCAGGGGCCCGTCACATCGGCGTACGGTCCGATCAGGAACGCCGGGCCTCCGCCGCGCGGGGGAGCGGAGAATCCGCCCAGGGCTCCCCCACGGAGCCGGCCGCCGTGCTGCGGGCCGCCGGCGCGAGCACCTAGGCGCGGGGCGCCGCGTGGCCTAGGATCCGCCAGAACCGGGGTATTCCGGTGAGTTCAGGGGGAATTGGGGGGCTCCATCATGCGACTCCGTCCGGCGACCGTCCTGCTGCTGCTCGGCGCGCTCCTTGGAGGCACGGCTTCCGCGGGGGCCCACGCGGTCACCCCGCAGACCGGGTCCACTGCGACATCCGCTGCATCAACGACCGCAGCTTCGGCCGCGGCACCCGCTTCGACCTCGTACGCGACAGGAACCGTCACCGTCCGGACGGTGACCAAAGCAGCAGACGAGGCGCAGTCCAAGCCCAAGAAGAAGAAAAAGAAGAAGTCCAAGGGCGGGATCGGACTGATCTTCGGGATCATCGCTGTCATCGCGATCATCATCATCGTCCTGATCGCCGTCCGCCGCGTACGCAAGGCCCGGCACGGCCACTGAGCGACACCACCCGTAAGTCTGTCAATTGCCTTCCCTTGCCGCGAAGTTCACGGCTCAATACCAGGGTTGCCCTGCAGTCCCTTCCGACACCCTGGGGAGCCGACACATGTGCGAGGACGAACACCACCGGGCCAGAGCCGCCGACACACCCCTGAACCGGCGCGGTCTGCTCGTGACGGGAGCCGCCGCCGCGCTTACGTTGAACAGCGTGAGCTTCGCGAGCGCCGCAGGGCGTGAACCCGGAAGTGGCGACGAGACCAAGGTGGTGCGCGGCACGCTGCCCACCGGGTCACCCGACTTCGTGTACCTGCCGGTCGAAGTCCCGGACGGCGTACGGGAGATCCACGTCGCGTACACCTACGAGAAGGTCACCGTCCCGGCGGGCACGCAGGGCAACGCACTCGACATCGGCATCTTCGACCAGCGCGGCACCGCACTCGGCGGCAAGGGGTTCCGCGGCTGGTCGGGCGGCGCGCGCACCGAGTTCTTCATCCGCGCCGACGAGGCGACCCCCGGATACATCCCGGGCCCGGTCAAGGCCGGCACCTGGAACATCGCGCTCGGCCCCTACACCGTCGCACCCCAGGGCCTGCCCTACGAGGTCACGATCACCCTCAGGTTCGGGGCGCCCGGCAAGACGCCCAGGCCCACCTACCCGCCGGAGCGGGCGAAGGGGCGGGGCCGCGCCTGGTACCGCGGCGACTGCCACCTGCACTCCTGGCACTCGGACGGCAGGCGCACCCCGGCCGAGATCGCGGCGCTCGCGCGCGCCGCGGGCCTCGACTTCATCAACTCTTCCGAGCACAACACCCACTCCGCGCACGCCCATTGGGCCGACCACGCGGGCGACGACCTCCTCGTGATGCTGGGCGAGGAGGTCACCACGCGCAACGGCCACGTGGTCGCCCTCGGCACGGATCCCGGCACGTTCGTCGACTGGCGCTACCGCGCCCGCGACAACCGCTTCGGCAAGTACGCCCGCGAGGTCCGCGACGCGGGCGGCCTCGTCGTCCCCGCGCATCCGCACGCCACCTGCATCGGCTGCAACTGGAAGTTCGGCTTCGGGGAGGCGGACGCGGTGGAGGTGTGGAACGGCGCGTACACCCCGGACGACGAGATCTCCCTCGCCGACTGGGACAGCACCCTCGTCGCCGCCGTCCGCGGCCGCAAACCCTGGATCCCCGCCATGGGCAACAGCGACGCCCACCGCGACCCCGACCCCATCGGCACCCCCCAGACGGTGGTCCTCGCCGACGACCTGACCCGCGACGCCATCCAGGCGGGCATCCGCGCGGGCCACAGCTACGTGGCCGAGTCCAGGCACGTCTCGCTCAAGTTCACCGCCACCGGCGGCAGGGGCAAACAGGCGGGCATCGGCGACCGCCTCTACGTCGAACAGGACGCCCCCGTCACGGTCCGCCTGGACGTCACGGGAGCCCCCGGCTGCACGATCCGCTTCGTCACCGACCAGGGCGTGCTCTTCACCAGCCCCGCCCTCCCCGCCTCCGGAACCGGCACGGCGGAATGGCGCACGACGCCTTCGTACGCCGCGTACGTACGCGCCGAGGTCCGCCACCCCGCGACGGTACCGACCCTCCCGGGCCCGCTGACGGCCTTCACGAACCCGATTTTCCTGGGCCGGAGTTAAGCACCACGGAGCGGCCGCCCCTGCCTCCGACCGCCTCTGACCAGGGGCGGGGCGGCCCTCGCGGAAACCCCCGCATAAGGTCGGACGATCACCAGCACCCCCAGGAGAGCCGCCCCATGCCGTCCACCAAGCCCCGCCTCCTGCTCGTCACCGACCTCGCCTACGAGGCGCGGGGCCGCCGCTACTGCGACGAGGACATCGCGCTCGCCTCCCGCCTCCGCGAGGACTTCGACACGGCGCTGTGCCACCCGCTGGACGCGGCGGCGCTGATGGACTCCTTCGACGCGGTACTGATCCGCAACAGCGGCCCGGTCCTGAACCACCAGGCGGCCTTCGACGCCTTCCGCGCCCAGGCGCTCGCCTCGGGCACCCGCGTCCACAACCACCTGACCGGCGGCGCGGACATGGCGGGCAAGCAATACCTCGTCGACCTGACGGCGGAGGGCCACCCGGTGATCCCGACGGTCGACCGCCTCGCGGACGTGCACAAACTCCCGGACACGGCCGAGTACGTGGTCAAGCCCAAGCAGGGCGCGGACTCGATCGGCCTTGAGTTCCTCACTCGCACCGACCTGGAGACCCACGCCGGCCCCGACGGCTCGATCCTCGTCCAGCCCCGCATCGACTTCACGTACGAGGTGTCGTTCTACTTCGTCGACGACACCTTCCAGTACGCACTCCACGCACCGCACCCGGACAAGCGCTGGGCCCTGGAGCCCTACACGCCGACCCCCGCCGACCTGGCCTTCGCCCAGCGCTTCATCGACTGGAACACCATGGACCACGGCATCCAACGCGTCGACGCCTGCCGCACGCGTTCCGGAGAACTGCTCCTGGTCGAACTGGAGGACCTCAACCCGTACCTGTCCCTGGACCTCATCCCCCGGAACCACCGCGACGCCTTCATCACCAACCTGAAGGCGTCGCTGCAAAGGCTGCTGGCGGACTGAGGGGTCAGTCCGCGACCACCAGCGCCGGAGTGTCCCGCTTCAGGACCTCGCCCCGGAAGAACGCCGGGCTCTTGCGGCCCATCGCCAGCATGATGACCACGCCGAGCAGCAGCAGGCCCACGCCGATCACGAAGACCGAGCCGACACCGAAGACGGAGGAGCCGCTGCCGTAGGCGGGGTTCCACATGTCGATGAGGGTCTTGACGAAGACCGCGGTCAGCAGGATTCCGCCGAACACCGGGAAGAAGCCCTTGAAGGCGAAGTCGCGCGCGGACGAGAACAGTTCGCGCCGGAAGTACCACGCGCAGGCGAAGGCCGTCAGCGCGTAGTAGAAGCAGATCATGAGGCCGAGCGCGTAGATCGTGTCGACCAGGACGTGCTCGGAGACCAGGGTCATGACCGTGTAGAAGGCGCCGGTGGCGACTCCCGCGACGACGGTCGCGCGGCCCGGGGTCTTGAACCGGGGGTGCACGCGCGCGTAGGACGGCGGCAGTGCCTCGTACGTCGACATGGCGAGGACCGTGCGGGCCACCGGGATGAACGTGGTCTGCAGGCTCGCGGCGGCCGAGGCCAGCACGGCGACGAAGAGCAGGATGCCCAGGCCGCTGCCCATGATGGGCCCGGCGAGCGCGGCGAAGACGTTGTCGGACGTGTCCGGGTTGGCGAGGCCCAGACCCTTGTCGCCGGAGCCGACGGCCATCTGGGCGGCGATCCCGGTGGCGAGGTAGGAGCCGATCAGGACGACCATCGAGATGAGCGCCGCGCGGCCCGGGGTCTTCTCGCTGCCGGTGGTCTCCTCATTGGCGGTCAGACACGCGTCCCATCCCCAGAACATGAAGATCGACAGGGAGAGACCGGCCGTGAAAGCGCCGAAGGACTGGACGGAGAACGGGTTCAGCCACGACCAGGAGAAGTCCATGGATCCGGCGATGTCACCGCTGCGGGCCTTGCCCAGGGCCATCACGACGAAGAGCGCGAGGACCACGAGCTGCAGGCCGACCAGGAGGTACTGCACCCCCTTCGTGGCCGTCATCCCCCGATAGCTGATCGCCGTCGCCGCGGCGATCAGGGCCAGGCACGTGAGGATGTGGACGGCCTTGTTGTCGTCCAGGGCGGCCACCGAGTCGCTGCCCGTGATCTCGCCGGCCAGGAGCCAGAAGTACGAGGTCGCCACGCCCGCCAGGTTCGACAGGACGATGATCGTGGCGATGACGAGGCCCCAGCCGCACATCCAGCCGATCCGCGGCCCGAAGGCCTTGACCGTCCAGGTGAAGGACGTGCCGCAGTCCGGCATGGCCTTGTTGAGCTCCCTGTAGGCGAACGCCACCAGGAGCATCGGCAGGAAGCCCGCGAGGAAGACCGCGGGCATGGCCAGGCCGACCTCGCCGGCGGTGGAGCCGAGGGTCGACGTCAGGCAGTAGACGGGGGCGACGGTGGAGATGCCGATGACGGCGCTGCCCATGAGGCCGACGGAGTTCCCGCCGAGGCCTTTGGCGCGTACGCCCCCGTCGGGGGAGCCGTTTACCGTGTCTCCGGCCTGTGGCCGTACGTCCAACTGGGTCATGAACAGGACGTTAAGTCCTGCGGTTTCCACATGCGG
Source organism: Streptomyces sp. NPDC002853 (assembly GCF_053591915.1). Classification (NCBI taxonomy): domain Bacteria; kingdom Bacillati; phylum Actinomycetota; class Actinomycetes; order Kitasatosporales; family Streptomycetaceae; genus Streptomyces; species Streptomyces sp. NPDC002853. Next base: position 192,170 of record NZ_JBSFUS010000009.1, read on the forward strand.
AGGCCAGAGATCCGGATCTTATGGCTTGCAATCGACGGAGCAATCGGGGCAACCGCCATCGATTGAGCACCCGATAGCGGCGCACACTCATTCATTGCCAGGCAAAAGCCAGACCGTCCGGTATGCGGGAACCGTAGGCATGTCCGTTTTGCCCTAGTTCTAAATTTTCCCGTCCCGCTTTCCCCGTGTCACATGCCGGACGCCCTCGCTCTAGCCCGGCCACACGATCGACTGCAGTTCGCTGTACGCGTGCAGCGCGTACGACCCCACGTCGCGCCCCACCCCGCTCTTCTTGAAGCCGCCGAACGGCGCCTCCATGTTCCGGCCGATCGTGTTCACGCCGACCCCGCCCGCGCGCAGCCGCCGCGCCACCCGGAAGGCGCGGGCCACGTCGCCCGACCAGACGTAGTCGAGGAGGCCGTAGTCGCTGTCGTTGGCCAGCGCGATGCCTTCCTCCTCGTCCTCGAAGGGAACCACCACCACGACCGGCCCGAAGATCTCCTCCCTGACCACCCGCATGTCGTTCGTGCAGTCGGCGAGCAGCGTCGGGGCCACGTAGAAGCCGCGGTCCAGGCCCGGCCCCGCCGGGCGCTCGCCGCCCGCGACGACCCGCGCGCCCTCCTTGCGCCCCAGCTCCACGTACGACTCGATGCGGTCCCGGTGAGCCGCCGAGATGACCGGGCCGACGATCGTCCCCTTCTCCCGCGGATCCCCGACCTTCATGAAGCCGATGTAGCCCGTCAGCTTCTCGATCAGGGCGTCGTGGACCGCGCGGTGCACGATCACCCTGGTCGGAGCCGTACAGATCTGGCCGCTGTAGAAGGAGAACGTGGTCCCGATCCCCGCCACCGCCGAGTCCAGGTCCGCGTCGTCGAAGACGAGCGCCGCGCCCTTGCCGCCCAGCTCCATCAGCTGGCGTTTCATGTCGCGGCCGCACACCTCGGCGATCCGCTGCCCCACCGACGTCGAGCCGGTGAAGCTGACCATGTCGACGTCCCGGGAGTCGACGGCCGCCTCGCCCACCTCGGCGCGCGCGCCGCTCACCACGTTCACCACTCCCGGCGGCGCCCCGGCCTCCTCCAGGGCCGCCGCCATCCGGTACACGGACAGCGGGTCCTGCGGGGCGGGCTTCACGAGGACCGTGTTGCCCATGGCCAGGGCGGGCGCCACCTTGCCCGCCGGGTTGGCCCACGGGTTGTTGTACGAGGTGATGCAGGTGACGACGCCCACCGGCTGGCGGACGGTGAGCGCCCCCACGACGCCCGCCTTCCCCATCGGCCCGGCCTCGTTGATCTGCGGCGGAAGAGCCGCCTCGACCGGTTCGAGGGCGCCCTTCGCGTAGCGCCTGAAACGCGCCACGGACACCGCGACCTGCATGCCCCGAGCCGTGCCCGTCGTCGCGCCGCTCTCGGCCTGGGCGAGTTCCGCGTACGGACCCAGATCACGCTGCATGATCGACGCGGCCCGGTCCAGGACGGCGGCCCGCTCCTCCGGTGTCGTACGCGACCACGAGCCGAAGGCCTCCCGGGCGGCGCCGGCCGCCGCGTGCACCTGCTCGCGGCTCGCCTCGGGAGCGAGGCCGACGACGCCTTCGGTGGCCGGATTGACGACCTCGTAGTGACCACCGCCGGGTTCGATCCACTCGCCGCCGATGAACAGCCGCTGCTCCCGCGGGAGTTCGCCGCTCACTTGGTGCTCACCGTCCTGGTGTCGCGGCCCGAACGCAGCACCGTGCCGGGGGTCGCGCCCGTCACCCGGTCCTCGCGAATGGCCTCGACCCCGTTGACCCAGACGGCGTTGATGCCGATGGCCTTGGAGTCCAGGCGCGGGCTGTCGCCGGGCAGGTCGTGCACCAGCGTGGCCTTGCCCGCGTCGATCCGCTCGGGGTCGAAGAGGACGAGGTCGGCGTGGAAGCCCTCCTCGATACGGCCCCGCCCCCGCAGCCCGAAGAGCTGCGCGGGATCATCGGTGAGCATCTTCACCGCCTCCTCCAAACCGACCAGCTTGCGGCCGCGCAGACAGTCCCCGATGAACCGGGTCGTGTACGGGGCCCCGCACATGCGGTCCAGGTGCGCGCCCGCGTCGGAGCCGCCCAGCATGACGTCCTCGTGCTGCCAGGTCTCCTGGCGCAGGGCCCACGAGTCGGGGTCGTTGTCGGCGGGCATCGGCCACAGGACCGTACGCAGGTCGTCGTTGGCGCAGATCTCGACGAGGCACTGGAAGGCCTCCTGGCCGCGCTCGGCGGCGATGTCGGCGACGACGCGTCCGGTGAGGCCCTCGTTCTCCTTGGAGTACGTGTCCCCGATGACGTAGCGGTCGAAGTTCGCGAGCCGCCGGAAGACCCCGGCCTCCTTGCTGTCGGCGCGCCGCAGCATCTCACCCCGGACGTCCGGGTCGCGCAGCTCGGCGATGCGCTCGGGCACGGGCAGGCCGAGTACGTCTCCCCAGCCGGGGATCAGGTTCAGGGCGCAGAAGGTTCCGAGCGACATGTTCATGGGAGTGAGGATCGGCATGGTCAGGGCGACGATCCTGCCGCCCGACTCACGGGCGCGCTCACTGGCGGCCAGCTGGCGCGGGACGCGTTCGGGCACGGCGGCGTCGATGGTGAGGACGTTCCAGTTGAGCGGCCGCCCGGCGGCGGCGCTCATCTCGACGAACAGATCGATCTCGTCGTCGCTGAACTGATCCAGACAGCCCGCGACGATCGCTTCGAGCTGCGTGCCCTCGTGTTCGGCGACGGCCCGGCTGAGTGCGAGCAGTTCGGCGGGCTTCGCGTGCCGCGATGCCACCGGCTGCCCGTCGCCGTCGGAGTGCGTGGACGACTGTGTGGTGGAGAGCCCCCAGGCCCCGGCGTCCATGGCGTCGTGGAAGAGCCGCAGCATCTCGTCGAGCTGCCCGGGGGTCGGCTGCCCGCCCACCGCGTCGGCACCCATGACGTACCGCCGCAGCGCGCAATGCCCCACCATGAAACCGGCGTTGACGGCGACGCGCCCCTCCAGGGCGTCCAGGTACTCGCCGAACGAACTCCACGACCAGGGCGCGCCCTCTTCGAGGGCCACCAGGGACATGCCCTCGACCTTGGACATCATCCGCCGCGTGTAGTCGGCGTCCTCGGGGCGGTCGGGATGCAAGGGGGCAAGGGTGAACCCGCAGTTGCCGCCCGCGACGGTGGTGACGCCATGGTTCAGGGAGGGCGTCGCGTACGGGTCCCAGAAGAGCTGGGCGTCGTAGTGCGTGTGGGGGTCGACGAATCCGGGGGCGAGGACTCGGCCCTGGGCGTCTTCGCTGGTCGCGGCCTGCTCGGTGACTGCGCCCGGCTCGGCTATGACGGCGATGCGCCCGTCCCGGATGCCTACGTCGGCGGTGTATGCGGGGGCGCCGGTTCCGTCGACGACAGTGGCGCCCTTGATGAGGTGATCAAGCATGACGGTGCACGTCCCCTTCGGGGTAACGGGGGTGGGTGGGGAAGATGACGCCCGAGGGCGGAGAGGGGAACCCCGGCTTCCGTCCGGGAGGGGAAGCCGGGGCGGTCAAAGGGGGGTCAGGAAGACCCTGCCTGCCGGAAGCGCGAGGTCCGATGCACGGGGTCCGTGTCGATCTTCGGAATCACATGCTCACCGATCAACTTGATCGTGTTCTTCGTGTCCTCGGGCGAGATCCCGATCGGCAGCCCGAAGCTGAGCTGATCCGCCCCCGCCTGCTCCCACCGCTTGCACTGCGTGAGCACCTCGTCCGGGTCGCCGCAGATCATCAGCTCCTCGGCGATGAGCAGCTCGATGATCTCCTCGCTGTACTCGGGGAGCAGCTCGGGCCACTCGGGGATGCCCTCCGGCCGCGGGAAGGTGTCGTGGTAGCGGAACAGCAGGGACTGCAGGTAGTTCAGCCCGCCGCTGACGGCGATCTCCACTGCCTTCTTGTGCGTCTCGGCGCAGATCGCCGTGGAGGTCACCATGACGTTGTCGTTGACGAAGTCACCGACCGGTTCGGCTTCCTTCACGGCCGTCTTGTACGACTCGAGGACCCACTCCATGTCGGAGACCTTCTGCACGCTGAAGCCAAGGACCCCGAGCCCCTTCTTGCCTGCCATCGCGTACGAGGGCGGGGACCCGGCGGCGTACCACATGGCCGGGTGCGACTTCCCGTACGGCTTGGGCAGGACCTTGCGGGGCGGCAGCGACCAGTGTTTGCCCTGGAAGCCGACGTACTCGTCCTGGAGCCACATCTTGGGGAACTCGGCGATGGTCTCTTCCCAGAGTTCCTTGGTGTGGTTCATGTCGGTGATGCCCGGCATGAAGCCCAATATCTCGTGCGACCCGGCCCCGCGGCCCGACCCGAACTCGAAGCGGCCCTCGGAGAGGTGGTCGAGCATGGCGACCTTCTCGGCGACCTTGACCGGGTGGTTCACCGGGGCGAGCGGGTTGAAGATCCCGGAGCCCAGGTGGATGCGGTCGGTCGCGTGGGCGAGGTAGCCGAGGAAGACGTCGTTGGCGGAGAGGTGGGAGTACTCCTCCAGGAAGTGGTGCTCGGAGGCCCAGGCGTACTTGAAGCCGGACTTGTCCGCCTGGATGACGTACTCGGTCTCCTCGATGAGCGCCTTGTGCTCTGCTTCGGGGTCGACCTTGGCCCGCTTGGCGGGCACGTATCCCTGTACAAAGAGACCGAATTCCAAGGAGGTTCACCATCCTCGTGAGTATCTGCGAGTTTCTGACGAACCGTCAGATTGTGATGCGACGACTGTTCCACCGGCCGCCGGGACCGTCAATACCCGCGGCTCGGATGACTGACGTACCGTCAGTTCCACTGCACGGCGTCATACGACACTGACCCCCGCCAGCCACCCTCCGTCGATGACGAACGGCTGCCCGGTGATGTACGCCGAGTCGCCCCCGGTCAGGAAGAGCGCGAGCGCGGCCACCTCCTCGGGCCTGCCGATCCGGCCGAGCGGCACGAGCTTCTTGTAGAGCTCGGCGACGGCATCGCCCGCCTCGACGGGGTCTGCGGCCGGGTCGAGCTGCGCGGGATTGGTCATCGGGGTGTCGACGGCCCCCGGACACACGGCGTTGACCCGGATGTTCCGGGCCGCGAGCTCCAGCGCGGCGACCCGGGTCAGGCCGAGGATGGCGTGCTTGGTCGCGGCGTACGCGCCGACGTACGCCATCCCCGTCATCGCCGTGTACGAGGCGGTGTTCACGATGGTCCCGCCGCCGGCGGCCCCGATCTCGGGCGCGACATTGCGGATGCCGAGGAAGCAGCCCACCTGATTCACCTGGATGATCTGCTGGAACTCTTCGAGCGGAGTGCTGACCAGCTCGTTGAAGCGCAGGATCCCCGCGTTGTTCACGAGGCCGTCGATCTTCCCGAAGGCGTCCTTCGCGGCACCGACCGCCGCTGCCCAGTCGGCCTCCTGGCTGACGTCGAGGTGCACGTACTTGGCCACGTCACTGCCGAGCTCCTTGGCCAGGGCCTCGCCCTGGTCGTCGAGCACGTCACCGATGACGACCCGCGCCCCCTCGGCGACGAAGAGCCGCGCCTCCTGCTCGCCCTGCCCGCGCGCCGCACCGGTGACGATGACGACGCGACCGTCCAGCTTGCCCATACGAGTCTCCTCAGTCGAGTCGGTCGGGTTTTGGTCTCAGTTGAGATGCGGTGCGACCTCGGCGGCGAAGGCCGCCATCTGATCGGTGAGTTCGGTGCGGCCGCGGCTGCGGAAGCGCACCTGGATCTGCTGCACGCCCATCGCCCCGTACGCGCGCAGCGACTCGGCGAGGGCGTCCGGCTTCCCGCTCAGGGTGCGCCGCCCCACGGACCAGCCGGGCTCCCCCACGTACAGGGGCTCGGCGATCGCCCCCACGACGAGCGGGTCCTCGACCCCCGTCTCTTCCCTGAGCCGCTTGAGCGTGGCGATCTGCGCGGGCAGCTTGTCGCGCGGGTCACCCTGCGGCAGCCACCCGTCGCCGCGTACGGCGGCCCTGCGGACGGCGGCGGGCGAAGAACCGCCCACCCAGATGGGCACGCGGGCCTGGACGGGGCGCGGCTGCTGGCCGAGCCCGCTGAACTCGTACAGCTCGCCATGGTGCTCGGGATACTCCTCGGGCCCCAGAGCTGCCTTCAGGGCGTCGATGGTCTCGTCGAGCACGGGCCCGCGCCGCTCGAAGTCGGCGCCGACGGCGTCGAACTCCTCCTGCACGTGCCCGGCCCCGACACCGAGGATCAGCCGCCCGCCGCTGAGCCGGTCCAGGGTGGCGTACTGCTTGGCGGTGACGAGCGGATGCCGGAGCCCGACGACGGCGACGTGACTCATCAGCCGAACGTTCTCGGTGATCCCGGCGAGAAAGGAGAGTGTGGCCACCGGGTCGTACCAGACGGTGCTCATGGTGTCGGCGAGCCGCCGCGGAATGGCCACGTGATCACAGCCGGCGAGGTAGGCGAAGCCGCCGCGGTCGGCGGCGCGGGCGATCTCGGCAAGGTCATCGGCACTGGCGTCCGCCTCCCACGCCTCGGCGTAGATGACACTCTGCGACTGAATCGGAAGCTGCATCCCGTAGACCAGCCGCCCCTGCGGAAAAACCTGCGCCAACGCATCGGCAACCATGAGACCCCAACCCCTCACCTTGACCTGACGGTTCGTCATCTACGGCAACGGCACTCATCGTCGTAGCTGACGACCCGTCAGGCAAGGGGTGGGAGGGGACTGTCCGGGGGGCGGGGCGGGGCTGCTCGCGGAAAAGGGAGCGGAGGCCGCAACCCGTGGAACAAGGGGCCACAAGCCACCGCCCACGCCCGTCCGACAAGGGGCAAGCCACCGCCCGCCAGCCGACGGGCCGTAAGCCGCCGCCCACCAAGCACCGACCCGAAGGCGACCGCCCGCCAGCCGACGGGCCGTAAGCCGCCGCCACCCGCCGGGCTAAGGCCGCAGGCCACCGCCCACGCCCGTCCGACAAGGGGCAAGCCACCGCCCGTCAGGCAACGAGCCGCAGGCCACCGCCCACCAAGCACCGACCCGAAGGCGACCGCCCGTCAGCCGACGAGCCGTAAGCCGCCGCCACCCGCCGGGCTAAGGCCGCAGGGCGAAGGCCGCCGGGCGAAGGCCGCACGGCCACCGCCCACGCCCGCCAAGCCACAAGCCGCAGGCCACCGCCCGCCAAGCACCAGCCCGAAAGCGACCGCCCCCAGGCAACGAGCCGTAAGCCGCCGCCGGGCGAAGGGCCGCAAGCCACCGCCCACCCCCGTCGAACAAGGGGCCACAAGCCGCAGGCCACCGCCTGCCAGGGCCAGCGGCCTGCGGACGGCACCCCCGCCCTCAGGCCAGCGGCCAGCGGTCAGCGGCCGACGCCCATGCCGTCTATGCCCCCGGCCCCGCCCACAGCCCGTCCGCCGTCAGACCGAGCAGGTCGATCGCGTTGCCCCGCACTATCCGGTCCACGACGTCCGGTGCGAGGTGGCCCATCTGGGACTCCCCCACCTCCCGCGACTTCGGCCAGGTCGAGTCGGAGTGCGGGTAGTCGGTCTCGTACAACACGTTCCCGACCCCGATCGCGTCGAGGTTCTTCAGGCCGAACGCGTCATCGAAGAAGCACCCGTACACGTGCTCGGTGAAGAGCTCGGACGGCGGCCGGTGCACCTTGTCGGCGACCCCGCCCCACCCCCGGTTCTCCTCCCAGACGACGTCAGCCCGCTCGAGGATGTAGGGAATCCACCCGATCTGCCCCTCCGCGTACATGATCCGGAGATTCGGGAAGCGCTCGAACTTGCCGCTCATCAGCCAGTCGACCATCGAGAAGCAGCAGTTGGCGAAGGTGATGGTGGACCCGACGGCGGGCGGCGCGTCCGCGGACGTGCTCGGCATCTTGCTGCTGGACCCGATGTGCATGGCGATGACCGTGCCGGTCTCGTCGCACGCGCGCAGGAAGGGGTCCCACTCGTCGGTGTGGATGGAGGGGAGCCCCAGGTGGGGCGGTATCTCGGAGAAGGCGACGGCACGCACCCCGCGAGCGGCATTGCGGCGGACCTCGGCGGCGGCGAGCTCGGCGTCCCAGAGCGGAATGAGGGTGAGAGGGATGAGACGACCCCGCGCCTCGGGCCCGCACCACTCCTCCACCATCCAGTCGTTGTACGCGCGGACACCGAGCAGGCCCAGCTCACGGTCCTTCGCCTCGGTGAACGTCTGCCCGCAGAAGCGGGGGAACGTGGGGAAGCAGAGGGCGGACTGGACGTGATTGACGTCCATGTCGGCGAGCCGGTCGGGCACGCTGAAGGAGCCGGGCCGCATCTGCTCGTACGTGATGACCTCGAGCTTGATCTCGTCCCTGTCGTAGCCGACGGCGGTGTCGAGGCGGGTGAGGGGCCGGTGCAGGTCTTCGTACACCCACCAGTCACCTATGGGCCCGTCGTCCCCTTTCGCCCCCATCACCGGAGCGAACTTCCCACCCATAAAGGTCATTTCCTTCAGCGGCGCCCGGACGACACGCGGCCCGCTGTCGCGGTACCGGGCCGGGAGCCGGTCCCGCCAGACATGGGCGGGCTCAACGGTGTGGTCGTCCACCGAGATGATCCTCGGGAACGTCGGCAAGGTCTCAGTGGTCTCCATGCGTTCCACGGTAGCGCTGATCTGACGACCCGTCAGCTCCCTGTTCGTCATCCGTCGCGCCCCCATCCGCCATCCGTCAGCTCCCTGCCTGCCATCCGTCAGCTCCCTGCCTGCCATCCGCCGGCGATCGACCGACCGCCCATCGGCGACCGACCGACCGTCCATCTCCCGTCCATTACCGGCCGCCGAGTGCGTGGGCCCTGTGAGAGCCGTCTCGCACGGCTGACGTATCTGCCATGAACAAGGCAAACTGGCGGGGTGCAAGAGCCGGGTGCAAAACCCGGTCCGAAAACGGAACCAGGCAAAGAGCGACAATCGCGGGCAGGGCAGACCCGCGGCGCACGACCAGGCACGGAGACGGCCGGGTACGTCAGGGCAGCAGGGGGAGCGATGGACGGTGTACCGCGAGTACCGGACCAGCGGCGTCCGGCCCCGGGGAACGCCCCCGAGGAACTGAGACCGCACTTCAGCGTGCTCGGCCCCGTACGCGCATGGCACGGCGCCGAGCAGCTGTCCATGGGCTCCCCGCAACAGCGCGCGCTGCTCGCGGCGCTCCTGTTGCGCGCCGGGCGCACGGCCACGGCACACGAACTGATCGACGCGCTGTGGGGCGACGAACCGCCTTCGCAGGCCCTGGCCGCGGTCCGTACGTACGCGTCCCGCCTGCGCAAGGTGCTGCCCGCCGGAGTCCTGATCAGCGAATCGGGCGGGTACGCCATCGCGGTGGCCGACGGCGCACTCGACCTGGCCCTCGCGGAAGACCTCTGGGCGGAAGCGGAGAAGGCACGCGGCGTCGCCGACCTCTGCCAGGCCCGCTCCCTGGTCAACAAGGCGCTGAGCCTCTGGGACGGCGAACCCCTCGCCAACGTCCCCGGCCCCTACGCGGAAACGGAACGCACCCGCCTGGAGGAATGGCGCCTCCAGCTCCTGGAATCCCGCCTGGACATGGACCTGGAGGTCGGCTGCCACGCGGAGGCCGTCTCGGAACTCACGGCCCTCACGGCGGCGCACCCCCTGCGCGAACGCCTGCGCGAACTCCTGATGCTGGCGCTGTACCGCAGCGGACGTCAGGCGGAGGCCCTGGCGGTGTACGCGGACACGAGGCGCCTCCTCGACGACGAACTGGGCGTGGACCCGCGCCCCGGCCTGAAGGAACTCCAGCAGCGGATCCTCCAGGCGGACCCGGCACTGACGGAACCCTCGGCGGCGGCCCCGGAACCAGCGGCGGCAGTCGTACGCCCCGCCCAACTCCCCGCCACAGTCCCCGACTTCACCGGCCGCGCCTCCTTCGTGGCCGAACTGAGCGAGATCCTCTCCGCGGCCGAGGGCAGGGTGATGGCGGTCTCGGCGCTCGCGGGCATCGGAGGCGTCGGCAAGACGACCCTCGCCGTCCACGTCGCCCACGTGGCACGCACACACTTCCCCGACGGACAGCTGTACGTGGACCTGCAGGGCGCCGGCGCGCGAGCGGCGGAGCCGGAAACGGTGCTCGGCGCGTTCCTCCGCGCCCTGGGCACACCCGACTCGGCGATCCCGGACTCCCTGGAGGAGAGAGCGGCGCTGTACCGCTCGGTCCTCGACGGCCGCAGGGTCCTCGTGGTCCTGGACAACGCCCGCGACGCGGCCCAGGTACGACCCCTGCTCCCGGGCATGGAAGGCTGCGCGGCGCTGGTGACGAGCCGCATCCGGATGGTGGACCTGGCGGGCGCGCACCTGGTCGACCTCGACGTGATGTCCCCCGAGGAAGCCCTCCTCCTCTTCACCCGCATCGTCGGCGAGGAGAGGGTCACGTCAGAGCGGAAAGCAGCACTGGACGTGGTCGCGGCCTGCGGCTTCCTCCCGCTGGCGATCCGTATCGCGGCCTCGCGCCTGGCGGCCCGCCGTACGTGGACGGTGTCCACCCTCGCCGCCAAGCTCGCGGACGAGCGCCGCCGCCTGGACGAACTCCAGGCGGGCGACCTCGCGGTCAAGGCCACGTTCGAACTGGGCTACGGCCAACTGGAGCCGGCCCAGGCACGGGCCTTCCGCCTCCTCGGCCTGGCGGACGGCCCGGACCTCTCCCTCGCCGCGGCCGCGGCGGTACTCGACCTGCCGCTGGAGGAGACGGAGGACCTGCTGGAAATGCTGGTCGACACGTCCCTGGTCGAATCAGCGGCCCCCGGCCGCTACCGCTACCACGACCTGGTCCGGCTCTACGCGCGTGCGTGCGCGGAACGTGACGAACTCCCGTCGAGTGAGCGCGAGGCGGCGATGTCCCGGTTGCTCGACTTCTACTTGGCGACGGCGGCAGGCGTCTATGCGTTGGAGCGCCCCGGTGATCGCCTCGTGGACCACCTGGCGTCGACCAAGTACGCCGGCCTCGTGTTCGACGACCGGCACAAAGCGCTCGGCTGGCTCTACACCGAAGCGAACTGCCTGCTCGCATGTGCCCAGCAGGCCGCACGGGGTACGAGCCTGCAGCGTGCGGTCGACCTGCTCTGGGCATCGCAGGACCTCGCCGAATCCGGCGCCAACTCCAAGCAGTACGAGGCCGTCGCCCTGTCCGCGCGTGACGCGGCCCAAACCGCCGGTGACGCCCGCACGGAGGGCCGCGCGCGGACGACGATCACCAACGTCCACCTGGTGGCCGGACGGTACGACGACGCCGACGAAGAAGCCCGCCTCGCGGCGCTGCTCGCCACGGCGGCCGAGGACCCGACCCCGGTCTACTGGGCATCGAACGACCGCGGCATCATCGCCCTGAACCAAGGCCGCTACACGGACGCGGAAGAGCATCTGCTCCGGGCGATACAGGGCGCTCGCGCGGACGACAGCCCCCCGAACGAGGCGAGCGCCCTGTGCAACCTCTCCCGCATGCACCTGTTCATGGGGCACACGTCACGCGCCATCGAACTCGCCCAGCAGGGCATCGACATCTACGACCGCATCGGCCACACCCTGCGCCTCGCCAACGCCCAGTACGCACTCGGAATCGCGCTCACCCAGGCCGGCCGCCACTCCGAGGCGCTTGAACAGCTCGCCGAGGCCCTGCACAAGTTCGAGACGAACCGCCAGCGCTTGTGGGAGGGCACTGCCCACTTCCGCATCGCCCAGGCCCATCTGGCCGCCGAGCGCTCGGCGCAGGCGGCCCAGCACGCGGAACAGGCCCTCGCCATCGGCTGCATCGGCGGTGACCGGACACGTGCTCATGTCCTGACGACCCTGGGCAAGACCCTGGAGCGCCTCGGCCAGACGGACCGCGCGCGGGCCTGCTGGCTCGAGTCGCTCTCGCTGTACGAACAGTGCGGTGCGGCCGAAGCGGCCACGGTGCGCGGCCTGTTGTCCCCTCTTTCCGCAGCCTGAGCCGCCGCATCGGCGGCGTTCATCGATTGTTTATGCCCACCATGCATGCTGAAAGCAGTCGATCCGTCGCGTCGGGGGGCAGACGGGTCGCCGGAAGCTCACCGCTCGGGTGAGCGTTCCACCCGCCCCCTGTCCGGCGGTCCTCGGGGGAGTCGCCGGACAGGGGCGTTCTATATAGTTGCCCGCCGCCGACACCCCAGGAGTTGACAGCTATGAGCGACGCAGCGAAGAAGAAGGACCCCATCACCACGCAGGGCGACCACCACAGCCCCGCCCCGCCCGCGGACGGCACCGTCACCACGCAGGGCGACCACCACAGCCCGGCCCCGCCCGCGGACGGCGCCGTCACCACGCTGGGCGACCACCACAGCCCGGTCCCGCCCGCGAAGGACTGAAGACTCACATCCCGACGGGGGAACGATCGGCCGCGGCGGCGCGGAGGGGGAGCCGCCGCGGCCGACGCCTGTCGGGAGCGGCCACGGCCGACGCGTGTGCGGAGCGGCCGCGGCCGACGCGTGGCCAGAGCTGCCGCAGCCGACGCGTGTGCGGAGCGGCCGCGGCCAGCGCATGCCCGGAGCCGCCGCAGCCGACGCCAGTCCGGAGCGGCCGCGGCCGACGCGTGGCCGGGGCCACCGCGGCCGACGCGTGGCCGGAGCGGCCGCGGCTGACGCACGCCCAGAGCCGACCCGGACCAATTGCAGCCGCCAGTCGGCCGGCACACCCAGCCCTTCACTCCCTCCCCCTCGGCAGTGACGACGCGAGGCGTCTGCCTCTACGTCTGCCTCTGCCTCTACCTCTACCTCTACCTACGCGGCAGCCAACTCGCACCACACGTACTTACCTCCGCCACCGCCTCCACCCGGACTACCGGGACCACCGGGACCACCGGGACCACCGGGACCACCGCCTCCACCGGGACCGTCACCCGTCCCTGCGAGGGCGTACCACCCCCACCCGTCGGAACACGTCCGCACCAGAGCCAGCCCGCGCCCCTCCTCCGCGTACGCGGAGACGACGTCCGGCGGCGGCTCCGGAGGCGTCGGGTCGCCGTCCCACACCCCGATCCGCAGCACTCGCCCAGCCCATCGGAGCCGCAGCGCGGCAGGTCCCTTCGTATGTCGGAGAGCGTTGCTGACCAGCTCCGTCGCCACCAGCTCGGCCACCTCGACGAGGTGCGGCAGGCCGTGCGCGGCGAGGATGAGGCGGAGGGTCCGGCGACTGATCGTGACGGCACGGAGGTCGTGGGGGACGTAGAGCGTGTACTCCCAGGGTTCGTCCGGCGGGGCGCAGTTCGCGGCACAGCTCGTGGCAGGTCTCGTTTCGGGCATGGGGGTACTCCTGTTGAGGTGAGGGAGGAGCGAGAGACGTCGAGGAGCACTGCGGGGACACACGGTGGCCGTGCCGCAACCGCCAAGGCGTGACGGGACGGTGCACTTCCGGGGGCCCACGGTTTCGCAGGGTATGCGATGCATCACTGACGGTAGGGGTTACTAGTAACCCTGGTCAAGCCATTCGCGTACGCTGGGTAGTCGTCAACTGACGGGAGCGCAGGGGCAGATGCCAGCGCGAAATTTGATCACGGCAAGACAGGTGCGCCTGGCCGCGGAGTTGCGCAAGCTCCGGGAAAGGGCAGGACTCTCCGTTGGCGAGGCCGCCCGGCTCCTGGGGATCGCGCCGACGAAGCTGTCCAATACCGAGTCCGCCCAGGTGGGCGTAAGCCCGGAGCGCGTGCGGCACTTCGCCTGCCAGTACGCATGCAGCGACGCGGCGCTGGTGGATGCATTGGCAGCCATGGCCGGCGAACGTGGGCGCGGCTGGTGGGAGGAGTACCGCGCGCAACTACCGACGGGCTTCCTCGACCTGGCGGAACTGGAGCGAAGCGCCCGCTACTTGAACACGATCGAGATCGCACACATACCAGGGCTGTTGCAGACGGAGGAACAGGTCCGGGCGATCTTCGCCTACTCGATCCCCGAACTCCCCACCGGCGAACTGGAAACTCGCGTGGCCTATCGCCTGCGAAGGCAGTCGATCCTCCACGAGGACGACGCACCTCCGTACGAGGCAGTCGTGCACGAGGCAGCCCTCCGCATCAAGGTCGCCGACCGGGTTGTCGCTCGACGCCAGTTGGCGCACATCCTGGAGATGTCACTGAGGCCAGGGGTGACCGTGCGAGTCATCCCCTTCGACGTGGACGGCTTCGCCGGGGTCGGCTACCCCATGCTGTACGCGGGTGGCCCGGTCCCGCAGCTCGACACCGTGCTCCTGGACTCCGTACACGGGGTGGCGTTCCTGGACGGCGAGTCGCAGCTGGACCGGTATCGCGCCCTCTTCCGCAAGGTGCAGCGCTCGGCACTCGACGACGTAGGGTCGAGGGAGCTCATCCACCGACTGGCCAAGGAAGTGTGAGGGACCCAGACATGGCGACGACGACCACTTGGCAGAAGTCCTCATTCTCCGGCGGCGGCGATGGGGCCAACTGCGTCGAACTCAGCGCCCAGCGGATCGGCACCGTCAAGCTCCGCGAGAGCGACGCCCCCGCAACCGAACTTTCGACCACCCCGCAAGGCCTCGCCCGCCTCATACGCCACGTAAAGAGCACGGCACCGAACCACGCGCGCCGATAACAGCGCGGCAGAGCACGCCCCCCCTTCGCCACCGCCTCTTAGCCACCGCTCCTCCGCCCCCACCCCGTACCGGACTCACCGCCGAGGTGCGGGCCGCGTTTTTGGCGCCCTCGCGATTCGCCCCCTGGCCTTGCGGACCGGTCATTTCGGGTGGGTGGGGGCGTGGTTTGGGCATGGAATGCAAAAAAATCCCACGCGCCGACCGTCCGAATCGGCGTGGCGTGGGATTTTTCTGCATCTCGCCCCCAAACGCACGCACCACCCGCAAGCCCACGCGCCACCCGTTAGCCCCTCACCACCGCCAAGCCTTCGCGCCACCCCCAAGCCCCCTCACCACCCCCAACCTCCGCGCCACCCAACGCCCACCAGCACCCCGGGGGCCCCTCTCCCCCCTCCCCCCTCCCTCCCCACCCCACCCCCGGCAACATCAACCGCCCCCTCGCCCCGCCCGCTCCACCGTCGTCCGCACTCTCTCCGTGAACTTTTCCGGTGCCGTGAATACCTCCTCCGCGGCGAAGCGCAGGACCACCCTTACCTCGGGGCATGACGCCAAGTCGTTGTAGCGGGCCAGGTCTCGGCGGTGGGCCTCCTTGGTGCCGTGGTACGCGTAGCCCTCGATCTCGACCACCACGCCCTCCCCGCGGAAGAAGAAGTCCGGGCGCAGGAGGCGGCCCGCCGGCGTCAGGATCCTTGCCTGGGACTCCGGGCGCAGGCCCGCGTCCCGCATCCGGAGTCGGGCCACCGTTTCCGCCGGTGAGCCCGCCCCCGGGTCGGCCAGCGTCAGCCACCGGCGCGCCCTCGCCGACCCCGCCGCCTGCGCCACCGGCGGGGAATCCAAGGCCGCGGCCACCGTGTCGATGCCGCCGATCAACGGGCCCCGCCGGTGACGCCCCCGATATCGGCGGCCGCTCAGCGCCGAGTCAAGAGCCACCACGGCGTCCTCGCGAGGGCCGCCGCGCAACAGATCCGCCAACGTACGCGCGACCGTCGTCACCCGTAGGTCCCCCACCACGGTGATGTCCTCAGGCGGCAGCGGCAGCCGGTGGACGTACGCGCCCGTCTTGCGGCCGACCCCCCGCGGGGCGGTGAACTCAAGCTCCTCCCGTAGTACTTCGATGCGCCACAGCCTCGCCGCCGACCGGTGGCTCGCCACCAGGCCCGGCATCGTCAACTGCCCCGCCCAGACCCGTAACGTCAGGTCGATCTCCCGCCCGGGCTCCGCCCAGCCACCGCCCGGGATACGCGTCCATCCCTCGGCGGCCAGACTCCTCGCCAACGTGCTCCCCGGCCAGCCCGCATCCCTGGCCCAGCGCGTGAGCAACACCCCCTCCACGGCCAACTCCCGCAGCTCACCCCACTTCCCCGCACCTCGCGGCCCTCTTGAACCCCCCATGGCCTCAGGCTGCCCCACATCGGCCGCGCGCGTTTCAGGCTGTGGATATCTGCTCTCATGTGGATAACCCGCACCACCACCGGCCGCGGTGCGTGATGGTGCGTGCTCTCCGTGGCAGTAAAGGTGGGGTCCTCGTCATTGCGGACATTCCCGCCCACCTGAAGACTTGAGTGAAGACCGAAACCATGAACACGACCGGGAGAGGGACTTCCATGCAGATCGCGATCCTGCTCTACGACAAGTTCACCGTCCTTGACGCGATAGGCCCCTACCAGACCCTCTCCGGTCTCCCCGGCGCCGAAGTCGTCTTCGTCGCCGAGCAGGCGGGCCCCGTCCTCGACGACAACCGGAGCCTCTCCCTCGTCGCCACGAAGTCCCTCGCCGAGGTCAGCAGCCCGGACATCGTCGTCGTACCCGGCAGCCCCGAGCCCGACCTGAAGAACGAGGCCGTGCTCAGCTGGCTGCGCGCCGTTGACGCCGGCACCACCTGGACCACGTCCGTCTGCACCGGCTCGCTCATCCTCGCCGCCGCCGGGCTCCTCAAGGGCCGCCGGGCCACGTCCCATTGGCTGGCGCTCGAACAGATCAAGCAGTTCGGCGTCGACTCGACCGGGCAACGCGTCGTCTTCGACGGGAAGTACGTCACCGGAGCGGGCGTCTCCGCCGGGATCGATCTGGGCCTCACGCTCGCCGGGAAGATCGCGGGCGACGAGCACGCGCAGACCGTGCAGCTCCTCATCGAGTACGACCCCCAGCCGCCGTACGACGCCGGCTCCCCGGACAAGGCCCCGGCCGCGCTGGTCGAGAAATTCCGGGCCCAGACCGTGTCCTAGCCGTGTCCCGAGCGGGCCGTGGGCGTCGCACAACCGTGGCAGAGTCGCGGGCATGGTCCGCTTGAGACGCACGCCCGGCAGGGTCACCTCGACGCAGCGGCGCCGACTCGGCGCCGTGTCCGCTCTCCTTGCCTGCGCCGCCACGGCCTCCCTCACCGGCTGCGGCGAGCAGCGCCACGACACCGCGGCGAACCCCTCCGCGGCCGGAGCTCCCACCACCATCAGCCCCACCACCATCAGCCCCACCACCATCGGCCCCTCCACCATCGGTCCCACCACGACCAGCCCCACCACCACAAGCTCCCCCGCCCCCGGCCCCTCCCCTTACGTGGAGCCCGGCGTCGTCGACGGTGCACCGCACAACGGGGAGAACAACGCCTACCGGCGGCCGGGCGACATGTCCCCGGCGAGCGAGGAAGCCGCCGAGGCCGAGGCCGCTCGCATCAGACCCGTGCTCAAGCGGCTGCACGCGAAGAAGACGTGGGATGCGGACAGCGTGCGGGCAGCCCTCACCGGCGAGCTCGGGTACGAGATCGAGAAGCATGACGGCAAGGGCACGATCCTGAGCGGCGAACTCACCGTCCAGGACATGCGTTCGCGCTACGAGAACGGCGAGTACGTCACTCCCGAAGGGACCATGATCGGCCTGCGCGTACGCGATGACGCCTGCGTCACCGCCTTCGTGCAGCCGACCAACTATGAGGCGCTGGCCAACGGCCCGTTCATGGAGACCGGTTGTATGTCTCCCCCGATCGGCCACTGAGATCCCGGGTTAGGTCGCCCTCCACCCCCCACCGCTCAGTTCGTACTCGGCCCCTGCAACCCCCGCAGCCACCCCACCAGCAACCGGTTCACCTCGAACGCCCTCTCTTGCTGCACCCAGTGCCCGCACCCCTCCAGGATGTGCGAGGACACCAGGCCCGGCAGCGTCTCCGGGAAGGCCTTGATCGCGTCCGCCAGCCACGTCGTCGACGCGTCCTGGTCGCCGCCGATGAACAGTGACGGCTGCGCGATCGGGGCTCCGTCCCACTCGGCCAGGTCCGCCCGGTCGCGGTCGACGTTGCGGTAGCGGCCGAGGGCGCCGGTCAGGCCCGTACGTTCGAACTCCTCGGCGTAGAAGTCGAGGTCGGCGTCCGTCAGCCAGGAGGGCAGTGCCGGCAGGGCTCCTCCCGGCGCGAAACGGTCCGACATCTTCCCGCCCCGGGCCACGAAGTGCAGGCTCGGGCCGTCGGCCGGTGACGGCATCGTGTCGGCCGAGAGCCCCGCGTAGAAACCAGCGAGCCAGCCCCGCACGTCCGGCTCGATCTCCGCCTCGGCTCTTCCCTCCTCCTGGAAGTAGCTGACGTAGAACTCCTCGTCACCACCGATCATGGCGAACGCGTCCGTGGGGCGGAGCCCGCTCCGGGGCGTGTACGGAACGCTCAGCTGGGCCACGGCCGCGAAGACGTCCGGCCTGAGCAGCGCGGAGTTCGCGGCGATGGTCGAACCCCAGTCGTGGCCCACGATCGTCGCGGTCTCCTCGCCCAGGGCGCGTACGACTCCGATGTTGTCGGCGACATGGGCCGTCATCCGGTACGCGTCCACCTCGCGCGGTTTCGACGAGCGTCCGTAGCCACGCACGTCGATCGCCACCGCGCGGAAGCCTGCCTCGGCGAGCACCGGCATCTGGTGGCGCCACGAGTACCAGGACTCGGGGAAGCCGTGGACGAGGAGCACCAAGGGGCCCGTCCCCTGCTCCACCAGGTGAATCCTTCCACCGGGGACGTCGACCAAGCGGTGCTGCATGGAGTGCGGCATTTCTGCTCCCAGGCCAGAATCAACAAAGACGTACCGGATGAGTACGGACCGGACGAGTACGTACCGCATGAGTACGGACCGGACGAGTACGTACCGCATGAGTACGGACCGGACGAGTACGTACGTCATGATGCTGGCCCCCCACCACCCCCGCCCGCGAGGAACTTTGCCGACCCGGCAAATGGCTCAGCCCCACCACCTCACCCGTCCCCAGCCCCAGCCCCTCCCCAGCCAGTAATCCGGTGGACACCCCCCACCCCTCGCCCCGATAGTGCCGCCCATGACCTCTCTCGTGCGCCACCTCACCTTCGACTGTTCCGACGCCTACCGTCAGGCCACCTTCTGGGCCGAGATACTCGGCGGGAAGATCGCCGACGACGACTTTCCCGGAGATCCCGAGGCCCTGGTCACCGCCGAGGGCATGACGCTGCTCTTCGTGACCGTGCCCGACGCCAAGACCGTCAAGAACCGTGTGCACGTCGACCTTCAGCCGCAGGACCGCACCCGCGACGAGGAGGTCGAGCGGGTCGTCGGGCTCGGCGCCAAGATCGTGGGTGACCACCGGCAGCCCGACGGGCGCGGCTGGGTCACCCTCTCCGACCTGGAGGGCAACGAATTCTGCGTCGAGCGCAGCGCCGCCGAGCGGGCGGATCTGACCTGATCTGGCCAGGCCCCGCCAGGCCCGGTCGGCCAAATCGCCTCAGCGGGTGCGGAGTTGCCGCTTCAGCACCTTCCCGCTCGCGTTCCTCGGCAGTTCCGTGACGAACTCGATCTCCCGGGGCACCTTGTAGTTCGCCATCTCGCGGCGCGACCACGCGATCAGGTCGTCGGAGGTGAGGACCGCCCCCGGCCTCCGCACCACGTACGCCTTGCCGACCTCTCCGAGGCGCGGGTCCGGTACGCCGATCACCGCCACGTCCGCGACCTGCGGGTGTACGCCGATGAGTTGCTCTATCTCGGCGGGGTAGGCGTTGAAGCCGCCGACGATGAACATGTCCTTGATGCGGTCCGTGATGCGGAGGTTGCCTGCTTCGTCCAGGACGCCGACGTCGCCCGTGCGCAGCCAGCCGTCCGGCGTGAGGGTCTTCTTCGTTTCCGCGGGGTCCTCGAAGTAGCCCTGCATGACGTTGTGTCCGCGTACGAGGATTTCTCCGGGGCGGCCCGGTGAGAGTGCTTCGCCGCCGGGGTTGACCACCCGTACCTCCGTGTCGGGGATGGCGCGGCCCGAGGTCGACGCGATGATCCCCGCTGCGTCTCCCCGGCGGCACATGGTGACGATGCCGCTCGCCTCGGAGAGGCCGTACGCCGTCAGGACCGTGGCGATGTGCAGTTCGGTGCGCAGGCGCTCGACGAGTTGCAGGGGGACGACCGCCGCGCCCGTCACGACCAGGCGGAGGGCCGACAGGTCGTGCTGGTCGCGGGCGGGGTGGTCGAGGAGGGACTGGTGGAGGGTGGGCGGGCCGGGGAGGACGGAGATGCGTTCGGCCGCGACGTTCGCGAGCACCGTGTCCACGTTGAAGACGGGTTGGGGGATCATCGTCGCGCCGCGCATCAGGCAGGCGATGATGCCTGCCTTGTAGCCGAAGGTGTGGAAGAACGGGTTGACGATGAGGTAGCGGTCGCCTTCTCGCAGGCCGGCGAGTTCGCTCCAGATGTCGTAGCAGCGCAGGGTCTGGGCGTGGGTGATGACGGCGCCCTTGGGGCGGCCTGTCGTGCCCGATGTGTAGATGATGTCCGAGGGTGTCGCGCCGTCGACGCTTTCCGCGCGTTCGCGTACGTCGGCGCCGCTCACGCCGTCGCCGCTGGCCAGGAAGTCCTTCCAGGTGCGGAAGTCCTCGGGGGCGTCGTCGGAGAGGACCACCACCTGTTCCAGGTGCGGGAGGCCGGGCAGCGGGCCGTCTCCCTTGCCTTCCTGGGTGGCGCGGCGCAGTGAGGCGACGTATGACGTGCCGAGGAAGGTGCCGGTCACGAAGAGCAGTTTCGCGCGGCTGCGTTGCAGGACGTAGGACGCTTCGGCGCCCTTGAAGCGGGTGTTCAGGGGGACGAGGACGGCGCCTGCCGAGACCGCGCCCAGTGCCGAGACGATCCAGTCCAGGGTGTTGGGGGCCCAGACGGCGACTCTGTCGCCGGAGTTGACGCCGTTGGCCATGCATGCGGCGGCGGCTCTTTCGACGCGTCGGCCGAGTTCCGCGTACGTGACGCGGGTGCGGCCCTCGACGACGGCCTCGCGGTCGCCGTACCGCTCGGCGGCTGCCCGGACAAGTCCCGGGATGCTGCCCCACTCCAGGTCGCCGCGCATCGCAAGCCCCTCCGCCGCAGTAGCTGACTATCCGTCAGATTAGCTGTAACCTGACGCGCTGTCAGCAGTCGGGACGACGTATGGCGAAGCCCTGGAGCCTCGCCACTCGCGGAGGTGCCGTTGCCCATGGCTTCACTCAAAGACGCTACAGCGATAGTCGGGATCGGACAGACCGCCTTCGCGAAACAACTGGCCGATGATGAGAAGACGTTGGCCTGCCGGGCGATCCTCGCCGCGCTCGACGACGCGGGCATCGCCCCGTCCGAGGTCGACGCCTTCGCCTCGTACACGATGGAGGAGACGGACGAGGTCGAGGTCGCCAAGGCGATCGGCGCGGGTGACGTGACCTTCTTCAGCAAGGTCGGCTACGGGGGCGGCGGTTCCTGCGCGACCATCGCGCACCTCGCGGCAGCCGTCGCCACCGGGCAGGCGAGCGTGGGCATCGCCTGGCGTTCCCGCAAGCGGGGCAGCGGGCCGCGCCCCTGGAAGAACACCGCGGTCCAACTCCCCACCCCCGGCCAGTGGACACGCCCCTTCGGCCTCCTCCGGCCCGCGGACGAGATCGGGATGCTGGCCCGCCGCTACATGCACGAGTACGGAGCCACCCGCGACCACCTCTTCAACGTCGCCCTCGCGTGCAGGAACCGGGCCAACCAGAACCCCGCCGCGATGATGTACGAACGGCCGCTCACCCGCGAGATGTACATGTCGTCGAGGTGGATCAGCGAGCCGCTGTGCCTCTTCGACAACTGCCTGGAGACGGACGGCGCGTTGGCGTGTGTCATCGTCTCCGCCGAGCGGGCGCGGGACTGCCGGCAAAGGCCCGTGTACGTCCACTCCGTCGCCCAGGGGCTGCCCGCGCAGCACCACGGGATGGTCAACTACTGGAACGACGACCCGCTGACCGGACCCGCCTGGACCGCGGCCCGACACCTCTGGAAGCAGGCGGATTTCGCCCCCGAGGACGTGGACGTGGCCCAGATCTACGACGCGTTCACCCCCCTGATCCCGCTGTCCCTGGAGGGCTACGGCTTCTGCGGCCGGGGCGAGGGCGGCGCGTTCACGGAGGGCGGCGCGCTGGAGAGCGGGGGCCGGCTGCCGATCAACACCGGGGGCGGCGGCCTGAGCGAGGCGTACGTCCACGGCTTCAACCTCATCAACGAGGGCGTGAAGCAACTGCGGGGGACGAGTACGGCCCAAGTCCCGGATGCCGCCACGTGTTTGGTGACGGCAGGCGAAGGCGTACCGACGTCAGCCGTTCTGCTGCGCGCCCCATAGGAGCGCCGGGAACCGCGCGACAGGCCACGACGAACCCGCAGCCGGACAAGGACGATCACATGGCAGACGCGACCACCGAGCCTCTACTGTCCCCGACCATCGACACCGACGGCGCCCCCTTCTGGGAGTACGCGGCCCGAGGTGAACTCCGGATACAGGCCTGCACCGCCTGCGGCGAGCTCAGGTTCCCGCCAAGGCCCTGCTGCCCGCACTGCCAGTCCTTCGCATCCGAATGGCGCCGGATGAGCGGCCGCGGCCGCATCTGGTCCTATGTGCGCCCGCACCCACCTCTGCTCCCCGCCTACGCCGCACAGGCCCCGTACAACGCGATCATCGTCGAGCTTGCCGACGCCCCCCGCATCCGGCTCGTCGGCAACCTCGTCGCCGCCCCGGACGCCCCGCTGGACTCCGTCGAGCCCGAGCGCCTGCGCATCGGAGCGAAGGTGCAGGTCGCGTTCACCGACGTGGACGGGGTCGCGATGCCCCGCTGGCTCCTGGAGCGGCCGTGAGCCTGCGCACGGAGACCGACAAGGACACGGGGGTCGCGGTCGTCACGCTCGACCGGCCCGCACGGCACAACGCCATCGACGGCGAGATGTCCGTGCAACTCAGCGCCGCCTGGCGTGAGTTCCGATTCGACGACACCGTGCGGGCGATCGTCCTCACCGGCGCCGGGGAGAAGGCGTTCTGCACGGGCATCGACCGCGACACGGACGTGCCGCAGCCCGGCTCCCCCTACTCGATGGACGATCCGCTCCTCTCCGTCGGGCCCAAGGCCAACGACCTGTGGAAGCCGGTGATCGCGGCGGTCAACGGGATGGCGTGCGGCGGCGCGTTCTACCTCCTGGGTGAGGCGGAGTTCGTGATCGCCGCCGAGCACGCCACGTTCTTCGACCCGCACACCACCTACGGCATGGTCAGCGCGTACGAGTCGATCCTCATGGCGCAGCGCATGCCGCTGGGCGAGGTCGCGAGGATGTCGCTGATGGGGGCGGCCGAGCGGATTTCCGCGCGGAGGGCGTACGAGACGGGCCTGGTCTCCGAACTGGCCCCCTCCGCCGACCTCTTGACGGCGGCCACGAGCGCGGCCGAGGTGATCGCGTCCCAGCCGTCCGAGCCGGTCCAGGGCACGGTGCGCGCGCTGTGGGCGGCGAAGGAGGCGGCCCGCACGCAGGCACTCGCGCAGGCCCCGCACCTCATCGCGCTCGGCAACGTGCCGCCGGAGCGGCAGGCGGGGCTCTTCACGGGGCGGGGCGGCGGCTTCCGTATCAGGTGACGCGGCGTCCCGCCTGGCAGGGTTCACGCACTCGGCGTAACGTCACGAGTGGACGGCCGCCGTCCGGAGCCCCTTCCAAAGCTGGTGCGACGGCCGTCACGAGGCGTGGCCCCCGACCCTGCGGTCCCTAGGAGCGCGCGGTGCCCGTCCCCCGCTCCGCGTCCAGCGCGTACACGCAGCGGTCCTTGCTGCACGCGTACACGACGCCGTCCCGCACCACCGGTGCCCCGGTGATCTCGCCGCCCGTGGCCAGCTTCCAGCGCAGGCGGCCGTCGTCGGCCTTCAGCGTGTACAGCAGGTGGTCCGTCGACCCGAAGTGGATCCGCCGGTCGGCCACGACGGGCGTGCCGACGACCTCGCCGCCCGCCTGGAAGCGCCACTTCGGGGTGCCCGTGACCGCGTCAAGGGTGTAGAGCCCCTTGCCGCTGCCCACGTGGACGTGGCCGTCGGCGACCAGGACCGGCTCGATGGACGCACGGGACTCCGTGGCGATGCGCCACCGGTCGCGGCCGTCCGTGGCATCGAGGGCGTAGACGGTGCCCAGGTAGTCCGCGAGGTACACGCCGCCGCCGGTGACCGCGGGCCCCGGCGCGAACGCGGGCGGACACAGGAACGCGGCGGGCGCCTCGAAGTGCCAGCGGACGCGGCCGACCGCCACGTCGATGGCGAGGACCCGGGAGCCCGCGGACACGTACACGTACCCGTCCTGGGCGGGCGCGAGGCGCACCGGGACGCCGCCGCAGGAGGCCGCGTCGCCGATGGGGTACGACCAGCGCTCGTCGCCCGTGCGGGCCTCCAGGGCGCGCAGGCGGGCGTTCTGCCAGACGTAGACCGTGCCGTCGTGGACGACGGGTCCGGCCTCGGGGGTCTCGAAGTCGGTCTGTGCCCCGGTGATCTCCCAGAGCTTCTCGCCGTTCGCGGCCTCCCATGCCTGTACGCCGCCGCCGCGCGTCCCGGTCACGACGGTGCCGCGGTCGGCCTGCAGGGAGTACACCCAGGCGTCGGTGTTCAGGCGCCACAGGTCGGTGCCGTCGGCGCCGTCCAGTGCGTAGAGCGTGGGGCCGTCGGAAGCGTGGATACGTCCGTCGGCGACGCCCATGGACCAGGCGACGTCGCGCGTCTTGAAGCTGCGGCGGCCTGTGCCGACGTCCAGGGCGTGGACCTCGAAGGACGTGACGTACACGAGGTTGCCGGCCACGGCGGGCGTGCCCCACACGTCGTTGGACATCCGGAAGCGCCACGGGCGCCACGCGGCCCCCGCGTCCGGCGCGGCGGCGGGGGCGGGCACCACGGGGTCGGCGCCGTTCACCGCGGCCTTGGACCGCGACCAGGAGGCGGCGAGCCCGGTGTCGGCGGGCACGGCGCTCACGGCGGCGCGTGCGTCGGCCACCCGTGGTCCCGGACCGATCGGCACCTTCGCCCCGGCGAGGTGCACGGGGCCGGCGTCCGGCACGCCTCCGAAGGGCGGCGGCTGCGTGGGCGGTACCGGCGGTGCGTGCTGCGGAGGGGGCGGCGCGACGGCGGGGGCGCCACCGCGGCCGCCGCTCCTGCCGGAGGAGGCGAGCGCGGGCCGCGCGGGCGGACGGCCGCCCCGGCGGGACTCGATGAGGGCGACGGCCCGCTCCGGAAGCCACGCGGAGGCCGTGCCGCTGTCGCCGTCCTCGCTCTCGGAGGCGAAGAGGTGGGGTGCGAGCTGCGCCTGGAGGTCGGCGGGGCTGGGCCGCAGCGGGGCCTCCATCTGCATGCACGTCTCGATGAGCGGACGCAGCTCGTCGGGGAGTCCCTCCAGGTCAGGGCCCTCGCGAAGGAGCATGAAGACGGTCTCCACGGGGTTCGCCCCGTGGAAGGGGGCGTGCCCGGTGGCGGCGAAGACGAGCATCGAGCCGAGCGAGAAGACGTCACTGGCGCCGGTGACGCTGCGCGAGTCCTTCGCCTGCTCGGGCGACATGTACGCGGGCGTGCCCACGGCGACGTTCGTCATGGTCAGGCGGGTGTTGGAGACGCCGGACGCGATGCCGAAGTCGATCACACGCGGGCCGTCCTCCACCACGAGGACGTTCGACGGCTTGAGGTCACGGTGGACGAGGCCGGCGCCGTGGATGGACTCCAGGGCCTCGGCGACGCCCGCTGCCAGCCAGCGCACGGCCTGGGTGGGCAGCGGCCCGTGTTCGTTCACTATTTCTTCGAGCGAGGGAGCGGGCACGTAGGCGGTGGCCAGCCACGGCACGGCCGCGCGCGGGTCGGCGTCGACGACGGCGGCCGTGTAGAAACCGGACACCGCCCGTGCCGCCTCGACCTCGCGCGTGAAGCGGACGCGGAACAGCTGGTCCTCGGCGAGCTCGGTCCTGACCGTCTTGATCGCCACGCGCCGCCCTGACGCGGAGCGCGCGAGGTAGACAAGGCCCATGCCACCGGCTCCGAGCCGGCCGAGCACCTCGAACGGGCCGATCCGCCTCGGATCGTGCTGCGTCAGCTGATCCACCACTTGCCCTGCCACCTCCCCGTACCCGGGCGCCGTATGAGCGGCCCCGTGCAGCGTCTCACCACCGAGCCGCTACGGCGGCACGCACCCTGATTCTTCCTGTCCGGGGCGGTGGTTGCGAACCCGGGGCGGGATCGGGGTGTTGTGGGACAAAGAAGACGCAAGAAGAAGGAGATATGTGAGCGAAACTTGATTCGAACAGCTTCTCGAACGTGTGATCTATTCAATGATCGGCCGCCACTTCTCGTGAGAGCCACCCCCGATCCGCCACCCGACCCGGCGCCCGGCCACCGCACGACCGGCGCCCGACCAGCGCCCGACCGGCGTACGGAAACGCAAGGAATACGGCCCCCAACCCCATTTGCACTCGGCCGAATCGCGCTCCGATCACCCCTCGGTAAGCTGACGGCATGACAGGACAGGTACGTACCGTCGACGGCCGCGTGGCCGGTCGGCGCGGTCAGGCGACGCGTCAAAAGCTGCTCGACTGCCTCAGCGAGATGCTCAGCTCCTCGCCCTACCGGGACGTCAAAGTCATCGACGTCGCCCGGAAGGCGGGGACTTCACCCGCGACCTTCTACCAGTACTTCCCGGACGTCGAGGGCGCCGTCCTGGAGATCGCCGAACAAATGGCCGCCGAGGGCGCTGAGTTGACCCAGCTCCTCGACGGCCGCTCCTGGGTCGGCAAGGCGGGGTGGCAGACCGCACAGGAGCTGGTCGACGGCTTCCTCGAATTCTGGCGCAAGAACGACGCGATCCTCCGGGTCGTCGATCTGGGCGCCGCCGAGGGCGACAAGCGCTTCTACAAGATCCGCATGAAGATCCTGAACTCGGTCAACAACTCCCTTACGGACACGGTCAAGGAACTCCAGGCCAAGGGCAAGGTCGACAAGGACGTGAACCCGGCGGCGATGGCGGGCTCCCTGGTCGCCATGCTCGCCGCGGTCGCCTCGCACCAGCGGGGTTTCCAGACCTGGGGTGTCAAACAGGCCGAACTGAAGCCGAACCTCGCGCTGTTGGTGCATCTGGGCGTAACAGGCAAGAAGCCGACGAAGTAGGGCAGCCGGCACGACTCTTCCTCTCTTCTGACGCTTCCCAAGTCCTGTCACCGCAGCGGCGGATCACGGGTGCCCCCGTGGTCCGCCGCCGTGTTCCCCGTTCAGTCCGTGCGCCGCTCCAGGCGGAACAGACGGATCTCGCGTTCCACCCGGGACTGGTACGTCGCGTACGGCGGCCAGAACTTCAGCGCCGCCCCCCAGGCCGCGGCCCGCTCGTCGCCCGCCAACAGCCGTGCCCTGACCGGGATGTCCTTGCCCTGCCAGTTGATGTCGGCCTCCGGATGGGCGATGAGGTTGCCGGTCCAGGCAGGGTGCCCCGGCCGCCCGAAATTCGAGCCGATCAGGACCCAACTCCCTGATTCCTCCGGCATACAGGCCAGCGGAGTGCGCCGCGGAACCCCGCTCTTGGCGCCGCGCACCGTCAGGATCACCCCCGGCAGCATCTTCGCGCTGAGCAGCACCTTGCCGCGCGTGAGGCGGTGCACCGTGCGGTCCATCGCGGGGATGACGTGCGGTGCGATCTTCGCGAAGGCGCGGGTGGACGACACCTTCTGCACCAGGCGGACACCGGGGGGCATCAGACGGCCACCCTCGGCTGAGCCGTGCCCTGTGCCGCGCCCTGTGCCGTGCCTGGCCCCGCTCCCGATCCCGCTCCCGATCCCTGCCCCTGCCCCGGCCCCGGCCCCGGCGTGAACAGCTCGGCCCGTTCCGCCGCGCGCGCCCGCAGCCGGTGCACCGGCCCGAAGAGCAGCTCGTCGCTCGACGCCCGCTTGAAGTACAGGTGCGCCTCGTGCTCCCAGGTGAACCCGATGCCGCCGTGCAGCTGCACGGCCTCCGACGCGGCGGTCCGCAGCGCGTCGAGCGCCTGGGCGAGGGCGAGCGCCCCCACCTGTTCGGAGCCGGCACCCGCGGCCCACGCCGCGTAGTACGCGGCCGACCGGGCGGCCTGCACCTGCACGTATACGTCCGCGAGGCGGTGCTTGACCGCCTGGAAGGAGCCGATCGCCCGCCCGAACTGCTCGCGCTGCTTGACGTACTCGACGGTCCGCTCAAGGGCGCGGTCCGCCGCGCCCACGGCCTCGGCGGCGAGCACGGTCGCGGCGACGTCACCGACGGCGGCGAGCGCGCCCGGCACGTCGGCGTCGTCGGAGGTGCCCAGCAACTCGGCCTGCACGTCCCGCAGTTCGACGCGCGCCTGCGGCCGGGTCTCGTCGAGGGAGGTCTGCCGGGTGCACACGAGTCCGGTGGCGTCCTCGCGCACGAGGTAGAGGAGCGTACGGGACCTGGCGAAGCCCCCCGTGTGCGCGGCCACGACGAGCAGGCCCGCGCTGTGGCCGTCGAGGACCTGCTCGGCCTGGCCGTATAGCCGCCAGTGCCCGTCCGCGAGCTTGGCCTGTACGCCGCCCGCACGGCCGCCGCCCGACCAGTCGCCGAGGTTGTCGCCGACCAGGCCGAGGGCGGTGGCGAGGCCCGTGCCGGGCACGGCGAGCGCGGCGGTGAGGGCGCCGGTCGCAATGCGGGACAGGAGGTCCGACCGCTGCTCGTCGGTGCCGAGGCGCTGGATGAGCGGGATGACGAGGGCGGCGGTGGCGAAGAGGGGCGAGGGGGTCAGGGCGCGGCCCAGCTCCTCGCTGCCGAGGGCGAGCTCCGCCGGGCCGCAGCCCACTCCCCCGTACGCCTCGGGGACGGCGATGCCGGGCAGGCCGAGCTGTTCGGCGAGGGTGGACCAGAGGGCCGCGTCGTGTCCTGCGGGGGTGCGGACCGCGGCCTTCACCTCGTCGGGGCCGCAGCGTTTGGTGACGAGCTCACGAAGGGTGCGGCGGATTTCTTCCTGCTCCGCGGTGAAGGCGGCGTCCATCGGCGGGCTCCTCCCCCGGGCCGCGGCCGTGCCCCTCGGCGCCGTGCACGAGGGCGGGCCGACCCGGATCTGACGGGCCGTCATGCTAAGGCGGCGTCCGCCAGATGCACAGGGCCTCGACGGACGTAACACCCTCCCGGCAACCCCGCTATCTGATGTACCGTCAGATTCATGCCAACTTCCCTTCCTCCGAGCCCACATGTGGCGTCATCGGCAGCCGGTGCGGGCGCGGGCGCGGCGATGACCCGCCCGCGCAAGGTGGCCGTCGTCGGCATATCCCTCTCCGACTGCGGCCGCGTCGACGAGGCGACCCCCTACGCCCTGCACGCCCAGGCGGCCCGCCGCGCCCTGGCCGACTCGGGTCTGGGCCGCGAGGTCATCGACGGCATCGCGTCGGCGGGCCTGGGCACGCTCGCCCCGGTCGAGGTCGCCGAGTACCTGGGCCTGCGGCCACGCTGGGTCGACTCCACCTCCGTCGGCGGCTCCACCTGGGAGGTCATGGCGGCGCACGCGGCGGACGCGATCGCGGCGGGGCGCGCCAACGCCGTACTGCTCGTGTACGGGTCGACGGCGAGGGCGGACATCAAGGCGGGACGACGCACGTCGAACCTCTCCTTCGGCGCGCGCGGCCCTCTCCAGTTCGAGGTCCCGTACGGGCACTCCCTGATCTCCAAGTACGCGATGGCCGCGCGCCGCCACATGCACGAGTACGGCACGACGCTCGAACAGCTCGCCTCGGTGGCCGTCCAGGCACGCGCGAACGCGGCGACGAACCCCGACGCGATGTACCGCGACCCGATCACGGTCGACGACGTCCTGGCCGGCCCGATGATCGCGGACCCGTTCACCAAACTGCACTGCTGCATACGTTCCGACGGCGGTTGCGCGGTGCTCCTGGCGGCGGAGGAGTACGTGGCCGACTGCGCCTCCACCCCCGTCTGGGTGCTCGGCACCGGCGAGCACGTCTCGCACACGACGATGTCGGAGTGGGAGGACTTCACGGTCTCCCCGGCGGCGGTGAGCGGCCGCCTGGCATTCGAACGGGCCGGGGTGCGCCCACAGGACGTCGACGTGGCGGAGATCTATGACGCCTTCACCTACATGACCCTGGTGACCCTGGAGGACCTGGGGTTCTGTGCGAAGGGTGAGGGCGGCGCGTTCGTCGAGAAGGACCGCCTGCTGCGGGACGGCGAGCTGCCGACGAACACGGACGGCGGCGGGCTCTCGGCCCAGCATCCGGGGATGCGGGGCCTGTTTCTGCTGGTGGAGGCGGTACGACAGCTGCGCGGCGAGGCAGGTGAGGGCCGTCAGGTCCGCAGGGCGTCAGGGAGCCTGCCGGAGGTGGCGGTGGCGTCGGGGACGGGCGGGTGGTTCTGCTCGTCGGGGACGGTGGTCCTCGGCCGGTGAGGCTTGCGCGGGTGGCCCGCCGGGGTGGCCCGCCGGGGTGGCGAAGATCGCCCCCCGGCCCCGCTGCCGGCCCCGCTGCCAGCCCCCTAGGAGACGTACAGCTTGTAATAGCCGGTGCCGCCGGGCTTCGGGTCGCACCGGTAGTTGTTGAAGCCCTCGCGGACGTACTGCTGTCCGGCGTCGATGCACTTGCTCTGGCTCGAGTACGTGGCGATGTAGGTCCAGGCCTCGGCCTGAGCCTGCGCACCGGTGGCCCCCAGGCCGACCAGAGCGGCGGCTGCGGCGCCTGTGGTCAGAAGTGCTGCGAACTTGCGCATGGTGTTCTTCCTTCCCGTGCGGTCAAGGCGGTGGAAGTGACGCAGGGGGATCCTGTTGAAGAAGCGACGGGTACGCAACGCCTTGGCGGTATTACGGAACAAAAGTCCAAGTGCCCTTGGATAAAGCGGAGTTGCTTGCCCCCGGGTGCGCGCCGCCACCGGAAGCGGCGAGGGTTCACACGGCCGTGGCGCACGCTCCCGTAGATTCGCCGGATGGACGAAACCGACACCCAGGCCGACGCGTCTGCCCGCGGCCGGGCCCTCCTGCGCTCCCTCCGCGTCTGGGACACCGACCTGCCCCCGTTCGACCTGGAGGCCGCCCCCGACCGGCCGCTGCCCCTGTTCTGGCAGTGGTTCACGGAGGTGGCGGGCGCGGGGCAGGTGGAGCCGCACACCATGAGCCTGGCGACGGTCGACGATACGGGCCGCCCCGACGTGCGGACGCTGATGCTGCACGACGCGGACGAGGCCGGCTGGCACTTCGGCTCGCACGCGGGCAGCGCGAAGGGCCGCCAGCTCGCGGCACACCCGGAGGCGGCGCTCGGCTTCTACTGGCCCGCACAGGGCCGCCAGGTCCGGGTACGCGGCCACGTCACGGCCGCGGGCCCCGAGGAGAGCCGCGCCGACCTCGCGCACCGCTCGACGGGGGCCCTGGCCTCGGCCCTGGTCGGCAGACAGAGCGAAGTACTCCCCTCGTACGAGGAACTGACCACCGCAAGCCAGGCCGCCTGGACCCGCGCCCAAACAGAACCGAACGCACCGGCACCGAGCTGGACTCTGTACGTACTGGACCCGACGGAGGTCGAGTTCTTCCAGGGCGACGCACACCGACGGCACGTACGACTCCGGTACCGGAGGGGCACGGGCGGGGCCGGGACCCCGGGGTGGGCAACGGAACTACTGTGGCCGTGAGAACCGCCGCGCCCGCGAGGGTGACCCCGGTGGGCGGCAGGCGTCAACGCGTGAAGCCGTACTGCGTGAAGTCCCGGATCGGGCGGTAGCCGAGGCGTTGGTACAGGGCGTTGCTTGTGGGGTTGTCGGTGTCCGTGAAGAGCAGCACCTCGTCCGCTCCCGCCGCCAGCGCGGCACGGCTCACCTCGGCGGTGACCGCTCCCGCGTACCCCCGGCCGCGCAGGTGGGCCGGGGTGTAGACCGGGGCGACCCGGACCTGGCCCGCGACCCGGCGGGTGTTGCCTGCCATGGCCACAGGGGTGCCGTCGGGGGTCTCCCAGAGGGTGACGCCTCCGTAGGCGATGCGGGCGTCGGCCCACTCGCCGGCCCCCGTCGCCCCCTTCTCCCCGAGGGCCTCTTGGAACTCCCCGTGCCAGCGCACGAGCAGCGCCCGGTCGGCGTCGACGGCGATGCGGGCGCCACCGGCCGGTACGGGCTCGGGCGGGGTCAGCGTGCCGAGGCGGTACAGCCGCTGGGGGTAGCTGACGGCGGCGGTGGCCTTCGTCCGCCGCTCCCAGGCCGACGCGAACGCCGCTGCCGTGGCGCTCTCGGCCCCGACCCCGGCAGGTTCGAGGCCCGCGTCCGCGAGTACCCCGGCGAGCTCAGCGGCTGCGGCTTCGTCGGGGAGCGGGCTCAGGGCGAGGAAGTGCGGCGGGGTCCACAGGAACGCACCGGTCACCTTGCCGTCCTTGCCTTCTCCGCCTTCCGCGCGGATTCCGAAGAGGGGGTCTTCCGTCCCGTACGCATGCGACCCCCGCACCCGCAGCGTGTCGGTGACGCTGAGCAGCGCGGTGTGCAGGGCGGGCGCCGAGTGCAGGAAGGCCGCCGCGCGGGAGAGGAACTCGTCGAGGTCGGAGGTCAACTGCCAGCCGGAGTGCGGACCGGCGTGCGGACCGAAGCACGGACCTGCGTGCAGACCGGAGTGCGGAGAGGAAGCCATGGGCCATGATCCCGCGCACCGTGCCGTCGGCAGAAGCGATTTACCGGCACGAGCCATTTACCGGCATGAGCGATTTACGAGGCGTCGGGGAGATCAGCCCCCACCGCCGCACGTCCCCGCCTGAACACCGGCACCGTGACCCCCTCACCACCCTCGGCGCCCCCCTCACGGAACGCCACCTCAAGCGGCATCCCGATCCGCAGCTCGCCCTCCCCGCAGTCGACGATCTCCGTCATCATGCGCGGGCCCTCGGCGAGGTCGACGACCGCGGCCACGTACGGGACCCGGGAGCCGAACGGCGGCAGGTCGTTCCGGTGCACCACCGACCAGGTGTAGAGCGTGGCGGCGCCGCTCGCCCGCTCCCAGGTGACGTCCTCGCTCCAGCAGTGCGGGCAGAACTCCCGCGGATAGTGGTGCGCCTTGCCGCAGCCGCCACAGCGGCGGATCAAGAGCTGCCCGTCGGCCGCCGCGTCCCAGTAGGCGCGGGTGAAGGCGTCGGGCTGGGGAAGGTCGAAGCGCGGGGCCGAGGCCGGGGACGACGCAGACGAGGCCGAAGCCGGAGACGGGGATGACGCCGGGGCGCTCACAGGAAAAGCCCCAGCGCGTTGTCCAGCGACCACGCCTGCCAGGACATGGCGAACAGCGCGACGAGCGAGATCAGCGCCATCATCGCGTTCTGCCCCTGCTCGGCCCAGTCGTGGATCATGAGAACGAGGTAGAGGAGATTGAGCAACAGGCCCCCGACGAGCGCGACGGGGGTCAGGAAGCCGACGATCAGACCGAGGCCCAGGGCGAGTTCGGCGTACACGACGACGTACGCCATGGTCTTGGGACGGGGCGCGACCACTGTCGAGAAGCCGCTGCGGACCGCGTTCCACTTGTGCTTCTGGGCCACATCCGAGGCCCAGGCTATCCCCGTGCCCCGCTCGAACCAGCCCTTCTTGTCCTTGTGCCGCCAGCTCTCCAGCCACCACAGGCCGAGGCCTATGCGCAGCACGGCGAGCCATTCGGCGCCGGTGAGCCAGATCGTGTCCATGCGGCGGCTTCTCCCAGTCCGGTACGGGTTCCTGACGGCGCGTCAGTTACAAGTTTCCTGACGGTACGTCAGTTCAGCGCATGCCCGCCACGTGCGCAAGGGGCGTACGCAAGAGGGCGTACCCCGCGCGGGCCCGCCGACGTGCCGCGCAACCCATGGACGGAGGGCGCGCCGCGCACACCCGTGATCAATTCGCAACCGGTTTGGGGCTTGACCGTCCCCCATCAAGTGACCACGTGATTACTCTCAGATTCATGGCCGACACCACTCCCCCACAAGCGCCACAGCAAGACCGCCCTGTGTACGTCGTCGGCGGCGGACCCGGCGGACTCTCCGTCGCGGCCGCGCTGCGTGCCCGCGGCGTACGCGCGGTCGTGCTCGAGAAGTCCGACCGGGTCGGCGCCTCCTGGCGCAGGCACTACGACCGCCTGCACCTGCACACGACGCGCCGCCTCTCCGCCCTGCCCGGGCTGGCGATACCCCGCTCCTTCGGACGCTGGGTGTCACGTGACAACGTCCTGCGCTATCTGGAGAAGTACGCGGAGTTCCACCAGCTGGAGATAGTCACCGGCGTCGAGGTGTCCCGCCTGGAGCGCGCGGCCGACGGCAACGGCTGGCTGCTGCACGCCACCGGCGGACGCGAACTGACCGGCAGCGCGGTGGTCATCGCCACCGGGTACAACCACACGCCCCACGTGCCCGACTGGCCCGGCCGCGACACGTACTCCGGTGAGCTCGTGCACGCGAGCGCCTACCGCGACCCCGGCCCTTACGCGGGCAAGGACGTCCTGGTCGTGGGCGTCGGCAACACCGGCGCCGAGATCGCCGTCGACCTCGTCGCGGGCGGCGCGGCCCGCGTCCGCCTCGCGGTGCGCACCGCGCCGCACATCGTCCGCCGCTCCACGGCGGGCTGGCCCGCGCAGCGCACCGGCATCCTCTGCCGCAGGCTGCCCGTCCCGCTCGTGGACCGGCTCGCGGGCCCGATCGCGAAGGTGAGCGTCCCCGACCTGTCCGCGAAGGGGCTGCCCCGCCCCGACACGGGCCTGTACTCACGCGTGAAGGAAGGCGCGATCCCGGTCCAGGACGTGGGCCTGATCGACGCGGTGCGCAAGGGCAAGGTCGAACCGGTCGCGGCGCTCGACTCCTTCGAGGACGGCAAGGTCGTCCTCGCCGACGGCACGCGGATCGGCCCCGAGGCGGTCATCGCGGCCACAGGCTACCGCCGCGCCCTCGAACCGCTCCTCGGCGACCTCGGCGTACTCGACGCGAAGGGCGCACCGCTGGTCCGCGGCGCCCGCACCTCGAAGTCGGCCCCCGGTCTGTACTTCACCGGCTTCACGAACCCCATCAGCGGAATGCTGCGGGAGATGGCCCTGGACGCGGAGAAGATCGCGAAGGCGGTGGCAAGGACACTGGGCGCGGCCCGCTGAGCGGTGCGGGGCGCCCCGTAGGGGGCGCGGGGAACGGCGCGACCAGCCACGACGAACCCGCAGACACCCGACGGGCACTTCGCGCCCCATAGGGGCGCGGGGAACGGCGCGACCGGCCACGACGAACCCGCAGACACCTGACGGGCACTTCGCGCCCCATAGGGGCGCGGGGAACTGCGCGACCAGCCAGAACGAACCCGCAGCCACCCCACGGCCCTCCACACCCCCCCCAGTGGCCGGTACTACCCCCTCCCGGCACCCCCGCCCCCGGAGGGGGGAGTAGCCCCCCAGGGCACCTGGGTACGCCTGCACCTGAGTGCGCCCTCTGAGTGCACCCCCACCGGGGGCACCGCTCAAGGGCCGCCCCCACTCTTTGCATGCAGCACTGTTCCTGACACAGCGTCAGTTCAGTAATCTGACTATGCGTCAGTTGAGTTGCTGTCACACAGGAGCGGGCGGACCGATGCTTGGATCGACTTACGGCACCTTCACCACCGACCCCCGCCGCGCGCGTGTTGTGGCCTGCGGCGAAGCCCCGGCACCCGCCGTCCACGGACACGCCGCCACGGCGGACGACCTGGACGTCAGCGGACGCCCCCTGTACGCCGACGTACCGGATCTGGACCGGTTCTTCCGGCCCGAGTCCGTCGCCGTCATCGGCGCGTCGGACGCCGATGGCCGGCCGAACACCGGCATCACGCGCCAGCTCATGGACTGGGCCGAGCGGTGCGGCGCCCGGCTGCACCCGGTGCACCCCACCCGGCAGACCGTCTTCGGCACCCCCTGTTTCCCCTCCGTCGCGGACCTGCCGGAGCAGGTGGATCTGGCCGTACTCCTCGTCAGTGACCCCCTCCCGGTGATCGACGAACTCGCCGAGTCCAAGGTGAAGTTCGCCGTCGCCTTCGCCTCGGGCTTCGCGGAGACCGGCGAGGAGGGCGCGGCCGCCCAGGCCCGCCTTGCCGCCGCCGTGGAACGCTCGGGGCTGCGGCTGCTCGGGCCCAACACCAACCTCAACGCGTTCGAGAAGTTCCGCGACGACCTCGAAGGCCCCGCCATCGCCCTGATCACCCAGTCCGGCCACCAAGGGCGCCCCGTCTTCACGATGCAGGAGATCGGCGTACGCCTCTCGCACTGGGCGCCCACCGGGAACGAGGCCGACCTGGAGACCGCCGACTTCATCTCCTACTTCGCCGAGCGCCCCGAGGTCGGGGCCATCGCCTGTTACGTCGAGGGACTCAAGGACGGCCGCTCCTTCCTGCTCGCCGCCGACGGCGCCGCGCAGCGCGGCGTGCCCGTCGTCGCCGTCAAGGTCGGCCGCACCGAGACCGGCGCCCGCATGGCCGCCTCACATACCGGCAAGCTCACCGGCGCCGACACGGTCGTCGACGCGGCGATGCGGCAGTACGGCGTGATCCGCGTGGACGGTCTCGACGAACTCCAGGACACCTCGGCCCTGTTGGCGCGCGCGAGGCCGCCGCGGGCCGAGGGCGTCGTCGTGTATTCGATCTCGGGCGGCACGGGCGCGCACTTCTCGGACCTGGCGACCGAGGCGGGGCTGCGGCTTCCGCCGCTCTCGGACGCCAAGCAGGCGGAGCTGCACCAGTGGATACCCGACTACCTGAACGTCGCCAACCCCGTCGACAACGGCGGGCACCCGGTGGGTGACTGGCGCGGCCGGAAGATCATCGACGCGATCCTGGACGATCCGGAGGTGGGGGTGCTGATCTGCCCCATCACCGGCCCCTTCCCGCCCATGAGCGACAAACTGGCGCAGGACCTGGTGGACGCGGCGGAGCAGACGGACAAGCTGGTGTGCGTGGTGTGGGGCTCGCCCGTCGGCACGGAGGAGGCCTACCGCACGACGCTGCTCGGCTCGTCCCGCGTCGCCACCTTCCGTACGTTCGCCAACTGCATCACGGCGGTGCGGGCCTATCTCGACCACCACCGCTTCACCACCCGCTACCGCTCCCCCTTCGCCGAGGCCCCGCGCACGGCCTCGCCGTCCTTCCGCAAGGCCCAGGCGCTGATGCGGTCCGGCCAGCAGTTGAGCGAGCACGCGGCGAAGCAGTTGCTGCGCGCGTACGGGATTCGCGTACCGCGCGAGCAGTTGGTGACCAGTGCGGCGGCGGCCGTGCGGGCGGCGGGGCTCGTCGGCTACCCGGTGGTGATGAAGGCGTCGGGGTCGCGGCTGGCCCACAAGAGCGAACTCGGTCTGGTGAAGGTGGGGTTGACCTCGGCGAGTCAGGTGCGGGACGCCTACCGGGACCTGACCGACATCGCCCGCTACGAAGGCATCGCGCTGGACGGGGTGCTGGTCTGCCAGATGGTGGAGCGGGGCGTCGAGATGGTGGTGGGCGTGACGCAGGACGAGCTGTTCGGGCCGACGGTGACCGTCGGGCTCGGGGGTGTGCTCGTCGAGGTGCTGCGGGACGTGGCCGTGCGGGTGCCGCCCTTCGGCGAGGACCAGGCGCTGGCGATGCTTTCCGAGCTGCGCGGGCGGCCCTTGCTCGACGGGGTCCGCGGAGGGCCGCCGGTCGACGTCGACGCGCTCGTCG
This sequence comes from Streptomyces sp. NPDC002853, assembly GCF_053591915.1. Classification (NCBI taxonomy): domain Bacteria; kingdom Bacillati; phylum Actinomycetota; class Actinomycetes; order Kitasatosporales; family Streptomycetaceae; genus Streptomyces; species Streptomyces sp. NPDC002853. Next base: position 229,636 of record NZ_JBSFUS010000009.1, read on the forward strand.
AGGTGGTGCTCCGGGTCCAGCGGATGGCGCTTGAGCTGGGCGACGAGCTGGCCGAGCTGGACATCAATCCGCTGATGGTGCTGCCCCGGGGGCAGGGCGCGGTCGCGCTGGACGCTCTTGCCGTCTGCCGCTGAGCGGGGCCTCGGGAAGCCCTTTCGCGGCGCTTCCTTCCCGCCCGTCCACCTGAACACCGCGCAGCGAAATGGAGCCCACCCACCCATGGCTACCTCCCCCGAAACGTCAGTTGATCCCCTCGACTCATTGGTACTCCACGCCACTGACAACGGCGTCTCGTGGATCACGCTCAACCGGCCCGAAGCCATGAACGCCGTCACCTGGGACCAGCGCGAACGCGTCATCGCGCTGCTCGCGGAGGCTTCCGCCGACCCCGGCGTCCGAGCCGTCGTGATCACCGCCACCGGCAAAGGTTTCTGCGCGGGCGCCGACCTGCGCGGGGCGCCCGGCTCCGTCGCCGAGCGCGTGCCCGGCGACGTGGCCCGCACGATCAAGCTGGGCGCCCAGCGCCTCATCGCCGCCGTCCTGGACTGCGAGAAGCCGGTCATCGCCGCGGTGAACGGGACGGCCGCGGGGATCGGCGCGCATCTCGCGTTCGCCTGTGATCTCGTCGTCGCCGCAGAACAGGCCAAGTTCATCGAGGTGTTCGTGCGCCGGGGCCTGGTCCCCGACGGCGGCGGGGCCTACCTTCTGCCGCGTCTCATCGGCCCGCAGCGGGCCAAGGAGCTGATGTTCTTCGGGGACTCCGTGCCGGCCGCGGACGCCGAACGGCTCGGGCTCGTCAATCGCGTCGTACCGGCCGACGAGCTGGAGAAGACGGCCCGCGCCTGGGCGGAACGCCTCGCCACGGGGCCGACCCGCGCCATCGCCATGACCAAGCAACTGGTCAACGCGTCCCTCGAATCGGACCGCGCCACGGCCTTCGCGGCGGAGGCGGCGGCCCAGGAGATCAACATGACGACGAGGGACGCGAACGAGGGTGTGACCAGCTTCGTGGAGCGCCGCTCACCTTCGTACGAGGGCCGCTGAGGGCCCGCCGGGGCCGCTGCGGGTCGCCGAGACCGCTGCGGGGTCGCCGACGCGCCGCCCCCGCACTATCAGCGGCCGCGACCCCTTCCAATCTGACGACCCGTCAGCTTCAATAGCTGGTGTGATGGGACATGCGGGGATGGCGGCCACCGTCGTCCGATACCTCAGGTCGGTCGGAGCGCCGACCACCACCGGCCCGGTCGAGGCCCTCCCGCGCCCGCAGCTGCGGGCCGTCGGTGAGGACGAGCGGGCGCCGCTCGGCGCGGGCGAGTTCCGGCGTGTGCTCGGGAACTTCGCGACGGGCGTGACCGTTGTCACGGCACCGGCATCCGAAGGGGAGGAAGGCCCGGCGGGGTTCGCCTGTCAGTCCTTCTCCTCGCTCTCCCTCGACCCGCCCCTGGTCTCCTTCATGGTCGCGCGTACGTCGACGACGTGGCCCCGCATCGCACGCGCGGGCGTCTTCTGCGTCAACATCCTGGGCGCCGGCCAGGGAGCACTGTGTCGCGGCTTCGCGGTGAGCGGCGCCGACAAGTTCGCGGGGGTCGTGTACGACGCGGCGCCCGTCAGCGGCTCGCCCCGCCTGGCCGGCGTACCGGCCTGGGTCGACTGCACGATCCAGGCGGTGCACACCGGGGGCGACCACCTGATCGTGGTCGGCAGGGTGGACGCCCTGGGCGCCGCCGACGACGGCGAACCGCTGCTCTTCCACCGCGGAAAGTTCGGCAGGTTCGACAGCTTCGACCCTCCCGCCAGGTGAGCGCGACCCCTCCACCTATGACCCGCCCGCCAGGTGAACGCGACCCCTCCACCTTCGACCCGCCCGCCAGGTGAGCGCGACCCCTCCACCTTCGACCCGCCCGCCAGATGAGCGCCACCCCCTCCACCCTCGACCCGCCCGCTAGGTGAGCGCGACCCCCTCCGCCTTCTCCTCGCCGCCGACCCGCCGGATGACCAGGGCCATCAGCGCCGCCGCCGCGCACAGCGCCCCCGAGGCGATCCACATCACGTCGTACGACCCGAAGGAGTCGCGCACGACGCCGCCGACGACGGCCACGAGCGCGGCCCCCACCTGGTGCGAGGCGAGCACCCAGCCGAAGACGATGGCGCTGTCGTCGCCGTACTGCTCGCGGCACAGGGCCAGGGTCGGTGGCACGGTCGCCACCCAGTCGAGTCCGTAGAAGACGATGAAGAAGATCATCGGCGGGTGCACGGACGGCGCGAGCAGCAGCGGCAGGAAGAGCAGCGAGACGCCGCGCAGCGCGTAGTACACGGCAAGCAGCCGCCGCGCGTCGAAGCGGTCGGTGAACCAGCCGGAGGCGATCGTCCCCACGACGTCGAAGACACCGATGACGGCGAGGAGCGAGGCGGCCGCCGTGATCGGCATGCCGTGGTCGTGCGCGGCGGGCACGAAGTGCGTCTGGATCAGGCCGTTCGTCGACGCGCCGCAGATCGCGAAGGTCCCGGCGAGCAGCCAGAACGGTCCGGTGCGGGCCGCCGTGAACAGCACGGTGACCGCCCGCCGCGCGGCGCCCGTGGCGGGCGGGGGCTTCTCCACGAACTCCGCGGAGCCGTACGGCTTCAGGCCCACGTCGGCCGGATGGTCGCGCAGCAGCAGCCACACGAACGGCACGACGGCGAGGGCGGCCAGGGCGACGGTCACCGCGGCAGGCCGCCACTCGTGGGCCTGGACGAGCCAGGAGAGCACCGGCAGGAAGATCAGTTGCCCGGACGCGGAGGCGGCCGTCAGGATGCCGGTGACGAGTCCGCGCCGCGTGGTGAACCAGCGGTTGGTGACGGTGGCGGCGAAGGCGAGCGCCATGGACCCCGAGCCGAGACCGACGAGCAGTCCCCAGCACAGCAGCAGCTGCCAGGCGTGCTGCATCCACACGGTGAGGCCGGAGCCGAGCGCGATCACGACGAGCGCGACGGCGACGACCCTGCGGATGCCGAAGCGGTCCATCAGCGCGGCGGCGAACGGCGCGGTGAGTCCGTACAGCGCGAGGTTGATGGAGACCGCGAGGCCGATCGTGCCGCGCGACCAGTGGAACTCCTGGTGCAGCGGATCGATGAGCAGGCCCGGCAGGGAGCGGAAGGCGGCGGCGCCGATGATCGTCACGAAGGTGACGGCGGCGACGAACCACGCCCGGTGGATGCGGCGACGGCGCCCCGGCGCCACCTCCAGGGGAGACTCGACCGCCTGATTCACGTCTGTCTGGGTCACGACAAACAGCATCCGGATGCGTCCTTACCCGAACGAGTGGCCCGAAGGACAGCATTGGCTAGGATCGGGCCATGAGCCCAGCGACCGGCGCCCCGGGAGTGCCCGCCACCGCACGTCACCGTGTGGTGGTCCTGGCCCTGGACGGCGTCATCCCCTTCGAGTTCGGCATCCCGCAGCGGATCTTCGGCCGCGCGCGGACCGCTGACGGCGCGCTTCTGTACGAGGTCGTGACCGCCTCCGTCCGCGCGCCGGGCCCGGTGCGCACGGACGCCGACTTCGCGATCCTCGTGGAGAACGGCCCGCAGGCCCTGGCCACGGCCGACACGGTCGTGATCCCCGCGTCGTACGAGCTGGGTCCGGTCTACGAGGAGGGCCGCCTGACCGGTGAACTGGAGTCGGCCCTGGCCCACATCCGGCCGGGCACCCGCATGATCTCCATCTGCACGGGCGGCTACGTCCTGGCCGCGGCGGGCTATCTCGACGGCCGTACGGCGACGACGCACTGGGCGTCGGCGGAGCACTTCCAGCGTCTCTTCCCGCGGATCACGGTGGACCCGGAGGTGCTCTTCATCGACGACGGTGACGTGCTCACCTCTGCGGGTGTGGCGGCGGGCCTCGACCTCTGCCTTCATGTCGTGCGCGGCGACCACGGATCGGCGGTCGCCAACGACGTCGCACGCCGTACGGTGGTGCCGCCGCACCGGGACGGAGGGCAGGCCCAGTACATCGAACGCCCGGTTCCGGAGCCGCAGCTCGCGACGACGACGTCCGCGCGGGCGTGGGCCCTCGCCCGCCTGCACGAGCCGATCCAGCTCCGTGACATGGCGGACCAGGAGTCCATGTCCGTACGCACCTTCACGCGCCGTTTCCGCGAGGAGGTGGGCATCAGCCCAGGGCAATGGCTCGCGCAGCAGAGGGTCGAGCGGGCCCGCCACCTCCTGGAGTCGAGCGATCTCTCCGTGGACCGGATCGCGCGGGACGCGGGCTTCGGCACGGCGCAGTCGATGCGGGGGCACTTGCAGGCGGCTCTGGGAGTGACCCCTACCGCCTACCGCCGCACGTTCCGTGCCGGAGCGCTCGCCGGGCCCGCTCGGTGACCCCGCGGCGACATCGCTAGAACGTCAGCACCCCCCGCGCCACCCGCCCCGCCTCCGCGTCCCCCACCGCCTTCGCGAAGTCCTCCACGGGATACGTCTCCGTCACCAGCTCGTCGAGGAGCAGGCGCCCCGCCCGGTAGAGCTCGGCGTACAGGGCGAAGTCCCGTTGCGGGCGGGCCGAGCCGTAGCGGCAGCCCAGGATCGACTTGTCCAGGAACAGCGAGGAAACCAGGAACGACGCCTCGGCCGTGGCCGGCGGAACCCCCAGCAGGATCGCCTGACCGTGCCGGTCCAGGAGGTCGATCGCCTGCCGGATCAGCTCGACCCGGCCCACGCACTCGAAGACGTGGTCCGCCCCCGTCGGCAGCAGTTCCCGTACGCCGTCCGCCGCCGCCGACGAGAAGAAGTGCGTCGCGCCGAACTGCCGTGCCACCGACTCCTTGCCGGGGTTCGCGTCGACCGCCACGATCCGCGTCGCACCGGCGATCCTCGCCCCTTGGAGTACGTTCAGGCCGATGCCGCCGGTCCCGATCACCACGACGCTGTCCCCGCGGTCGACCTTCGCCCGGTTGAGCGCGGCGCCGACCCCCGTCACCACCCCGCAGCCGATCAGCGCGGCCGACGTCAGCGGAATGTCCTCCGGAATCTTCACGGCCTGCACGGCCTTCACCACCGTGCGTTCCGCGAACGCGGAGTTCGCCGCGAACTGGTGGATGGGTTCGCCGCCCCGCGAGAAGGGCTGGTCAGGCATTCCGATCGCACGCCGGCACATGGTCGGCCGCCCCCGGTTGCACTCCCCGCACGCCCCGCAGCTCGCGATGGTCGAAAGCGCCACGTGGTCACCGGCCGTCACATGGGTCACCCCCGGGCCGACCGCCTCCACCACCCCCGCCCCTTCGTGCCCGAGCACCACCGGCGAGGGGAAGGGAATGGTCCCGTCGATCACCGAGAGGTCGCTGTGGCACAGCCCCGCGGCCTTGACGGCGACCAGCACCTCCCCCGGGCCCGGGTCCCGTATCTCCAGGTCGTCGACGACTTCGACCCTGCTCCCCTCGGCCTTGCTCCTGTCGAAAACGACACCCCTCATCGCGACTCCCTCGGCAGGCCGAGCACGCGCTCGGCGATGATGTTGCGCTGAATCTCGTCCGAGCCGCCGTAGATGGTGTCGGCCCGCGTGAAGAGGAAGAGCCGCTGCGTCGCGTCGAGTTCGTAGGGTGCGCCCTCGCTCCAGTCCCCGGGGCCGACCGCCCCCGCGGCACCGCGCACGGCCATGGCCAGCTCCCCGAGGCGCTGATGCCACCCGCCCCACAACAGCTTGGCCACACTCGGCGCACCCGCGCCCGCACCCGCACCCGCAGCAGGGCCACTGCCCGAACTCCCCAGCGTACGGAGCGCGTTCCACCGCATGACCCGCAACTCCGCCCACTGCCGTACGAGCCGGTCCCGCAGCACGGGGTCTTCGACGGCGCCGCTCGCGACGGCCTCCCGGACGACACCTCCCAGCTCCTCCGCGAAGCCGATCTGCTGCACCAGGGTCGAGACTCCCCGCTCGAAGCCGAGCAGCCCCATGGCGACCCGCCACCCGTTGCCGGCGCCGCCCACCACGTGCGAGGCACGCGCGATCGCCCCGTCGAAGAACACCTCGTTGAACTCGCTCGTTCCCGTCAACTGCCGTATCGGCCGCACCTCGACGCGCCCCGGCTGGTCCATCGGCACCAGCAGGAACGAGATCCCCCTGTGCCCGGCGGACCCCGCCTCCGTGCGCGCGAGCACGAAGCACCAGTCCGCCTCGTGCGCGAGCGAGGTCCAGATCTTCTGCCCGGTGACGCGGTACACCTCGCCGTCCCGCACCGCCGAGGTCCGCAGCCCCGCCAGGTCCGATCCGGCGCCGGGCTCGCTGTAGCCCTGGCACCACAGCGCCTCGCCGCGTGCGATGGGCGGCAGGAACTCGTCCCGCTGCTCCTGTGTGCCGTGGGCCAGGAGCGTGGGGGCCAGCAGGTTCTCGCCGATGTGGCCGTAGCGTCCGGGTGCCCGCACGCGCGCGTACTCCTCGGCCCAGACGACCTGCTGGGTCAGCGTCGCCCGCCGATTCCCGTACGCACCGGGACCCGGCCCAGAGCCCGCACCATGATCCGCGCCCGTGTCCCACCCGAGGCCGATCCACCCGCCCCGCCCCAACTCCCGCTCCCAGGCCCGCCTTTCCGCCGCCCCCTCATGCTCGCTGCCGGGCCCGCCACGCCCCGCCGCCCCGGCGAACACTCCCGTCAGATGCTCGCCGAGCCACGCCCGTGCCTCCGCCCGGAACTCCTCGTCCCGCGGCCCGAACCCGAACTCCACCGCCCGGCCTACGCGTTCGGCCGGTCTTTGGCGGCCGCGGCCTTCGCCATCGCCTCCAGCTGGGCCAGCATCGGCATCGGGTCGACCCCCACCGTCCCCGGCAGGAAGTCGGCGATCTTCTCCGGGGTCCAGCCGCCCTCCACATACCCGGCCCGCAGCTCGCGGGGCTGGGCCCAGACGGCGATCTTCGGTCCGGCGACCGTGTAGACCTGCCCGGTGATCCTCTCCTCCCGGGCCCGCTCGCTCAGCAGATACGTGACCAGCGCGGCCACGTCCTCCGGCTCCCCGATCTCCTTCAGCTCCATGGGCACGTTGGCGGACATCCGCGTGCGCGCGACGGGCGCCACCGCGTTCGCCGTCACGCCGTACTTGTGCAGACCGAGGGCCGCGCTGCGCACCAGGGAGATGATGCCGCCCTTGGCCGCGCTGTAGTTGGCCTGCGCGACGGACCCCTGGTGATTGCCGCTGGTGAAGCCGATCAGCGTGCCCGTGCCCTGCTTGCGCATGACCGCCGACGCGGCCCTGAAGACCGTGAACGTGCCCTTCAGGTGGGTGGCGACCACCGGGTCCCACTCCTGCTCGGACATGTTGAACAGCATCCGCTCGCGCAGGATCCCGGCCACGCACACCACGCCGTCGATGCGCCCGTACTCGGCGAGCGCGATGTCGACGATCCGCTGGCCCCCCGCCATGGTGGAGATGTCGTCGGCGACGGCAACGGCCTCGCCGCCCGCCGCCCGGATCTCCTTGACCACCCCGTCGGCTATCTCACTGGCCGGTTCCGCGCCCTCCATGGAGACGCCGTAGTCGTTCACGACGACCTTCGCCCCCTCGGCCGCGGCGGCGAGCGCGACCGCTCTGCCGATGCCGCGCCCGGCACCGGTCACGGCCACCACCTTGCCTGCCAAGAAGTTCCCCACGTCCGGCCCCTTCCCGCTGTTTCTGACGGACCGTTAGATTCTATGACCCGTCAGATACCCGAAGACAAGACCCGGGGAGGACCCATGTCAGACTCGCCATCCACAGGCTCGACATTTACAGGCTCGGCATTTACAGGCTCGGCATCCACAGGTTCCGTGGCATCGACCGGATCGGCCCTGCCGCCCGAGTTCTTCGACATCGCCAAACGCGTGAACAACTGGGGCCGTTGGGGAGCAGACGACGAGATCGGCACCCTCAACCTCATCACCGACGAGGTGGTGCGCGAGGCCGCCGCCACCATTCGCACCGGCAGGCGCGTCCCGCTCGCGCTGCCGCTCAAGGAAGACGGCGTCCAGACGGGCCTGATACCCGGCCGGGTCAACCCCCTGCACGCGATGGTGCAGATCAACCAGGAGCTCTTCGGCCCCGGCACGGTCGCCACCAGCGACGACGCCGTCACGATGGGCCTGCAGACGGCCACCCACTGGGACGCGCTCACGCACGCGTCGCACTCGGGGAAGATCTACAACGGCCGCCCCGCGGACACCATCACCGCCCACACCCGCGCGCAGTTCAGCGGCATCGACAAGGTGCCGCACCTCGTGTCGCGCGGCGTGCTCCTGGACGTCGCCCGCGCCAAGGGCGTGGACCGGCTGCCCGGCGACCACGCGGTCACCCCCGAAGATCTCGCGGAGGCCGAGGAGTTCGCGGGGCTCACCGTCCGTGCCGGCGACATCGTCCTCGTGCGCACCGGGCAGATCCAGACCTATCTGGCGGGCGACAAGCACGCGTACGGATATCCGTCCCCCGGCCTCTCGGTCCGCACGCCCGAGTGGTTCCACGCGCGCGATGTCGCGGCGGTCGCCAACGACACCCTCACCTTCGAGATCTTCCCGCCGGAGATCGAGAACCTGTGGCTGCCCGTACACGCGCTCGACCTGGTGGAGATGGGGATGCTGCAGGGCCAGAACTGGAATCTGGAAAAGTTGTCCACAGCCTGTGCAGAAGTTTCGCGCTACAGCTTCCTTCTCTCCGCGATGCCCGAGCCGTTCGTCGGCGGCACGGGGACTCCCGTCGCGCCGGTGGCGGTGTTGTGAGCCTTCGGATGGCGGCGCCCCGGCTCCCGCCCCGAGCGCGTTGCCGCGCGCGCCGCCATCCGGCTCCGGCGCCCTGGTCCTGCCCTACTCGGCCACGAAGGGACCGACGCCGACGGCGACCCACATCTCGCCGAGGTCCGGGTCACAGGCACCGTCCCTCGACGTCCCCTCGCGGCGAATCGCTGCACACAAGCGTGATCAATCGGACACGGTACGTCAACACCCGTCCGGTGATTAATGAATTATGCCGCTTATGTACCGACCGCGCATGGCCGCGCATCGTGGCACGCGACGGCGCATGCGGGCGCCCGGGGCCGCCATGCGGGGGCTCCGGACCGTCCTGCGGGGCTCAGACCGCCTCGTACGCCACGTCTTCGTAGGTCGTCCCGTCGAACGCGACCGCCGCGACCCCCGGCTCGCACCGGTCCACCTCGCACCAGATGCTCTTTCCCGCGCCCTCGGCCTGCCAGCCCCAGCGGTCGGCGAGCCCGTCGACGAGTTCCAGGCCCCGGCCGTTGGTCGCGTCACCGTCGGCGTGCCGCTGCTGCGGCGGACGCGCGCTGGCATCGGCGACCTCGACCCTGACCGTCCCCGCTCCCGCCTCGGCGGCTTCGTCGGGCACCTCCGGGACATCGGGGAGCCGCATGCGCAGCACGGCAGGACAGCCCGTGTGCACGACCGCGTTGGTGACCAGCTCCGAGATCAGCAGGATCAGCGTCTCGGCCAGTGGCTCGTCGACCCCTATCCCGGAACCGGCGAGCCGCGAACGCGCCCACCTCCGGGCCCGTCCCACCTCTGCGGGGTCGGGCCTGACCTCCAGCTGAACTTGAAGCACCTGCACCGCTCACACCATCCGAACCGGCGGACACATCGCCTCGCGACTCCACGGGGTCACGGAACGTGATCCCCTTGAGAGACAGCATGGTTGACGTTCAGTCACCCCAACAAGCGCTTCAGGCATATTCCAGCGCGAAGGAGTACGCGTGCGGCATACTGTGCGACGCGTGCTGCGGGGGGTCGAACAGGCGGGCATGAAGCCCCTTCCTGCACTGCGAGCGGCACGCATTGCCGGGTCCGGCGCCGCCTCAGGGGCAACACCGGCATGGCTCGACCTCAGAACCACTCGCATCTGACACAAGGTACCGGAGCGGAAGCCCGACTCCATGCCGTGACGAGTCACGCATAGGACACAACCCGGTATCGACGCTCAGTAGCCTCCCCCCAGTTCGACGACTTCACAAGTCGATCACTCTGCGCACCCATCGGGACTCACAGGGCCGCCGCCAGCTCTTCCTCGGCCCGGGCGGCCGGCTTTCCGAGCCCTGCCCGCACCCAAGTCCGCTTCAGATGCAGGTGTACGTCGGCCTCCCAGGTGAAGCCCATCCCGCCGTGCACCTGGAGGCAGTCGCGCGCGCCGCGCACCGCCGCGTCGTCGGCGAGCAGCTTGGCCGCCGTGATCTCCGCGGCGTCACCGGTGACCGACGCTGCGTACACGGCGGCGCGGGCGACCTCCGTGCGGACGAGCATCTGCGCGCAGAGGTGCTTGACGGCCTGGAAGGAACCGATGGAACGCCCAAATTGTGTACGTTCCCGGGCATAACGGACCGCCGTCTCGCAGGTCTTGCCCGCGCTGCCGAGCTGTTCGGCCGCGAGCAGCAGGTCCGCCTCCGGGACGGCCCCGCTGCCACCGCCGTCGTCCTCGCGCACCCGGTGCAGCGGCGTCAGCGGGTCGACCGACCGCAGCGGTACGGCGCCGGAGGCATCGCCTCGGACCACGTCCGCCTCGTCCAGCCAGGGGACGAGGCCACCGGACACGGCCGTCACCACGGTCGCCCCCTCGGCCGCTCCCGTGACGTCGGGCGCCGCGAGGAACGTGGCCACCAGCGGCCCGGGGAGCAGCGCGCGCCCCGCCTCCTCGAACGCCAACACGGCTTCCGGAAGTCCGAGTCCGACTCCGCCCGCCGCCTCCGGCACCCGCAGCGAGAAGAACCCGGCGTCCCCGAGCTCCCGCCACAGGGCCCGGTCCAGCGAGGGTGTCCCGGAGTCCGCGGCCTCCCGCAGCGCGGCCCCGTCGAACCGGCCCGCCAGGACTTCGCGCACCCCGTCCCTCAACGCCCGCTGGTCCTGAGTGAGTTGGAAGTCCATGCGCGTCCTCACCGCCCTTTCGGGAGGCCGAGTATCCGCTCGGCCACGATGTTCTGCTGGATCTGCGAGGTCCCGGCGGCGATCGTGTACGAGAGGGAGGAGAGCCGGTCCAGGGTCCACTCGTGGCCCAGGTCCAGCGCGCCGGGCCCGAGGACGTCGCCCGCGGCCTCGTACAGCTCCTGGCGTGCGTGCGAGTAGCGCAGCTTGAAGACGGAACCGCCGATGCCCGGTACGCCGGTCCCGGCCCGCTGCGACTCGCTGACGTTCCACTGCGTGAGCCGCCACAGCGCCCCGAACTCCGCGCTGAGCCTGCCGAGCCTGCGCCGGAGCACCGCGTCGTCCCAGCGGCCGTTCTTGCGGGCCTCGCGGGCAAGCTCGCCCAGGACGCGGCGGCAGGCGACGACCTCCCCCACGAAGGCCGTCCCGCGCTCGTACGACAGCGTCACCATCGTCACGCGCCAGCCGTCGTTCTCGGCGCCGACCCGGTTGGCGGCCGGCACCCGCACCTCGTCGAGGAACACCTCGGCGAACTCGGTCGATCCGGCGAGCGTGCGCAGGGGCCTGACCGTGATCCCGGGGGCGTCCATCGGCATCGCCAGCCAGGAGATGCCGCGGTGCTTGGGCACGTCCTCGCTCACCGGTGTCGTGCGCACGAGGAGCTCGCACCAGTCGGCGACCTCCGCGTGCGAGGTCCAGATCTTGGAGCCGCTCACCACGTAGTCGTCGCCGTCCCGCCACGCGCGCGTGCGCAGCGAGGCGAGGTCGGAGCCCGCGTCCGGCTCGCTGAACCCCTGGCACCACACCTCGTCACCGCGCAGGACGGGCGGAAGCCACCGGGCCCGCTGTTCGGCCGTCCCTTCGGAGGCGATGGTGGGGCCCGCGTGCAGCAGGCCGACGAAGTTCGCGCCCACGTAGGGCGCGCCCGCCTTCTCGGTCTCCTCCAGGAAGATCAGGTGCTGGGTGGGGGTGGCGCCCCGGCCGCCCGCGTCGACGGGCCAGTGCAGGCCCGCGTACCCGGCGTCGTACAGCCTGCGCTGCCATCCCATGTCGTACGCCCGGCGCCCCGGCCAGTCCAACGGGTCCGGGCGCGGCGGGAGTTGCGGGAGTGTGCGGGCCAGCCACTCGCGCAGGCCCGCCCGGAAGGCTTCCTCCTCCGGCGTGTAGGTGAGGTCCACGTCAGGCCCGCTTGCCCTGGTCCATGTCGCGGTCCAGGTCGAGGCCGAGCATGCGGATGGCGTTGCCGCGCATCAGCTTGTAGACCGTCTCGTCGTCGAGGCCCTTCACGTGGTCGAGGGCGACTTCCTTGGTGTGCGGGAAGGTCGAGTCGACGTGCGGGTAGTCGGTCTCGAAGGTGGCGTTGTCGCGCCCGACGACGTCGAGGGAGGCGACCCCGTGCTTGTCGCGGAAGAAGCAGCAGAACATCTGCCGGTAGTAGTACGTGGAGGGGGGCTCGGGGATCAGGTCGCGGACGCCGCCCCAGGCGCGGTGCTCCTCCCACACGTCGTCGGCGCGTTCGAGGGCGTACGGGATCCATCCCATCTGGCCCTCGCTGTAGGCGAGTTTGAGCGCCGGGAACTTGACCAGGACGCCGCTGAAGAGGAAGTCCATCATCGAGGCCATTGCGTTGTTGAAGGAGAGCGCGGCCTGGACGGCGGGCGGGGCGTCCGGTGAGGCGGCGGGCATCTGGGAGCTCGACCCGATGTGCATGTTGACGACGGTGCCGGTCTCCTGGCAGATCGCGAAGAACGGGTCCCAGTAGCCGGAGTGGATCGAGGGCAGCCCCAGATAAGTGGGGATCTCGGAGAAGGTGACGGCCCGGACGCCCCGCGCGGCGTTCCGTTTGATCTCGGCGACGGCGAGGTCGATGTCCCACAGCGGGATGATGCAGAGCGGGATGAGCCGGCCGCCGCTGTCACCGCACCACTCGTCGACCATCCAGTCGTTGTAGGCGCGCACGCAGGCCAGGGCGACCTCCTTGTCGTGCGCCTCGGCGAAGGTCTGGCCGCAGAACCGGGGGAAGGTGGGGAAGCAGAGGGACGCCTCGACGTGGTTCAGGTCCATGTCCTTGAGGCGCTCGGCCGGGTCCCAGCAGCCACGGCGCATCTCGGCCCTGGTGATGCCCTCAAGGGTCATGTCGTCGCGGTCGAAGCCGACGGCCGCGATGTTCCGCTTGTACGGGAACTTGAGGTCCTCGTAGATCCACCAGTCGGTGGGAGGGCCGTCCGGGTCCATCGTGATCTGGTACTTGCCGGCCACGTAGGCGAGTTCGCCGATGCCGGCGGTGAGGGGCCTCGGGCCGCGGTCGCGGTATTTGGCGGGCAGCCAGGTGTCGAAGAGATGCGGCGGCTCGATCACGTGGTCGTCGACGCTGACGATCCGGGGAAGCTCGGTCATGGTGTCCTGCCTTTCAAGGCGCCTCCGGTCATCTCTTCGGCCCCTTCGGGCTATCTGATGACCCGTCAGATAGCAGGCTAGCCGCGCACCCCTGGACCGACAAGGCGGTGAGGCTTACGCTCTCGGCACGATCTGACTGGCCGTCAGTTCACGTGCTGCCGTGAGGGGATCGCATGAGGACCTCGGAGAACGAGACCGCGTACGAGCTGGGGGCGTCCCGCACCCTCTGGGAGCTCATCGAGCGCCGCGCCCGGCTCACCCCCGACGCGCCCGTCCTCATCCAGGCCGCGGCCGACGCCACCGACGACCGGACCCTGACCTTCGGCGAGCTGCGCGACCGCGCCGAACGGGTGGCCGCGGGCCTGTACGCGATGGGGGTGCGCCCCGGCACCGTGGTGGCCTGGCAGCTGCCCACCCGCATCGAGACCGCCCTGCTCTCCTTCGCGCTGGCCCGCGTCGGCGCCGTCCAGTCACCGGTCATCCCCTTCTACCGCGACCGCGAAGTCGGCTTCGCGCTGCGGGAGTCGAAGGCGGAGTTCTTCGCCGTGCCGGGCGTGTGGCGGGGCTTCGACCACACGGAGATGGCGCGACGGCTCGGCGCGCGGGGCGTCTTCGAGGCGTACACGTACGACGACCTGCCCGACGGTGACCCGTCCACCCTGCCCCCGCCCCCCTCGGACGGCACCTCGGTGCGCTGGATCTACTGGACCTCAGGCACGACGTCAGACCCCAAGGGCGTCCTGCACACGGACCGTTCACTGATCGCGGGCGGCTCGTGCCTCGCCCACGCGCTGCACCTCTCGGCGGACGACGTCGGCTCGATGGCGTTCCCCTTCGCGCACATCGCGGGCCCCGACTACACCGTGATGCTGCTCCTTTACGGCTTCCCCGCGGTGATGTTCGAGACCTTCGCGCTGCCCGACGCACTCGACGGCTACCGGCGGCACGGCGTGACCGTGGCGGGCGGCTCCACCGCCTTCTACTCGATGTTCCTCGCCGAGCAGCGCGGACTCGCGCCGGGCGAGCGGCTCATCCCGACCCTGCGCCTCCTCGCGGGCGGCGGTGCGCCGAAGCCGCCGGAGATCTATCACGCCGTCGTACGCGAGATGGGCTGCCAACTCACCCACGGGTACGGCATGACCGAGGTGCCGATGATCACCATGGGCGCGCCGGACGACACGGCGGAGAACCTGGCGACGACGGAGGGAAAGCCGCCGCGGGGCATGGAGATCCGGATCACGGACGCCGAGGGCAGGGAAATGCCCGCCGGGGTCGACGGCGAGGTGCGGCTGCGCGGGGAGGCGGTCTGTCAGGGCTACTTGGACCCCGCCCAGAGCGCGGGGGTCTTCGACGCGGACGGCTTCCTGATCACGGGCGACCTCGGCCACCTGCGGCCGACCGGACACCTCGTCCTCACCGGGCGGGCCAAGGACATCATCATCCGCAAGGGCGAGAACATCTCCGCGAAGGAGATCGAGGACCTGCTGCACCGGCATCCGGCCGTGGGCGACGCGGCGGTGATCGGCCTCCCGGACCCCGAACGGGGCGAGCGGGTCTGTGCGGTGATCGAGCGGCGGCCGGGGGACCACGAGGCCCTGACGCTCGACTCCCTGACGGCTTATCTGCGCGGGGAAGGACTCTCCACGTACAAGCTGCCGGAGCAACTGGAGCTGGTGGAGGCCCTCCCCCGCAACGAGACGCTGCGCAAAGTGCTCAAGTACAAGCTGCGGGAGCGGTTCGCGCGGAGCTAGTACACGCGAGCGGCTCTCACTCAGGGACGGTGAAGTACGCCGAGAACGCCGCGACGATCTCTTCCTCCGTCACACGCCCGTCGCCGTCGGTGTCGAGCGAGCCGCCCGCGGCGCTCGCGACGTCCGCCGGGACACCGAGGGCCTTGAGCACGCGCTCGACCTCCTGCGGGCTGACCGCCCCGTCACTGTCGCCGTCCGCGACCGAGATCACGGCGTCCAGGAACGGCCGCGCGATCTCCGCGAACCGGGCCGGGTTGTCCCGCAGACGCTTGACCGCGCCGCCCACGAACTCCGGCTTGGTGATCCGCTGGTCACCGTCACGGTCGGCGATCCCGGCCATGCCCTGCCAGAAGGCCTCGGCCCCGATGTAGAGGGCCTGGCCCTTCTCGGAGCGTGCCGTGGCGCCGAACTCGCTGAGCAGGGCGGCGGTCGCCGTGCTGAAGTCCTCACGGGAGATGTAGCCGTTGCCGTCCTGGTCGAAGCTGGCGAAACGGGCCGCGATCTTACGCTCGTACTCGGCACTGTCCATGGTGTTCGGGCCGCCTCACTTCTGCGGTTGGGTGCGTGTGCACAGGGGGTCCCCTGGGTGTGTCTGGCAGCGAGCGTACGTGTTCGGCGACCGCCCGGAGGCCGGAAGCCGACGCTTGTGCCAAGACCGGGACAAGAGAGGTTGTACCAGGAGCCCGCCCTTGGTGATCTTTTGGGTCTCCGTTGACCGAGAGCCCGCGGGAGGGCGGTGTGTCACGCGGAGAGCGGGATCGCCTCGTCGTCCACCGCGGCCGTCACGTCCGGGAAGACCTCGAAGAGCCGGCGTACGCCGAGGGCCGCGAGGACGCGGTTCACGTGGGAGCCGTCCTCGGCGCCCTTCGCGGGCAGTATCAGACGCAGCCGGCCCTGACAGGAGCGGAACAGGCGACGCGTGGCGATCAGCACGCCGACACCGCTGGAGTCGCAGAACAGCACGTCGGAGAGGTCGAGCACGAGGCTGTGCCGGCCGTCGGCCACGGCGTCGTGCACACGCTGGCGCACGACAGGCGAGGTCACCAGGTCCATCTCGCCGGACACCCGCAGGACGGCCCAGCCGTCCTGCTCGTCCACGGCCACCTGCAGCGTCACTCGCACGCCTCTCGCTCGCTGATACCGCTCGCTCGTAGCTCGCCGATGCGGAAGCCTTCCCTACGCTTCCTACGTCGCGGCTGCCCCAGCTCCTCTCCATGAAACACCAGGGACACCGCTCCCTATCATCCGAGGCCGGGAGCAGGCGCACTTTGCCTTAAAGGGAGTGCGTTGTCGGTGGTGGCGACTACATTCGATGGAGGGTTTCGGGACGAGCAAGGAACGGCACGCGCAGAGGGGGCCGCATGGCGAAGGACGCGCCGCGCCGCTGGGACCGCCGCATGCAGCAGCGGCTGGCGCACGGGGAGGCGGCCGCGCTCGGCGAGCTGTACGACCACTTCGCCTCGCTCGTGCACGGCCTCGCCCACCGCGTGCTCGGTGACGAGGACGCCGCCGACCGGATCACCCGCGAAGTCTTCGCCCACATCTGGGAGAACCCCGACGCGTACGACCCCAAGCAGGGCCCCCTGCGCTCCTGGGTCGCCACGCTCACCCACCAGCGGGCCGTCCGGCGCCTTCGCCAGACCGAGTCCGCCGCCCTGGCCCGCGGCGGCGAGGGCACCCCGGAGGACCTGGAGCGCAAGGTCCGCCGCGCCTCGGCCGCCGCCCGCGCCGACTACATCGTCACGGCCATGCCCGCCCCGCTGCGTGCCGCCCTCGAACTCGCCTACTTCCAGCGGCGCGACTACCGCCAGACGGCAGCCGACCTCGGCGTCACGGAGGACGAGGCGCGCCGCCGCCTCCGCCTCGGCCTGCAGCTGCTCTCCACCGCGAACGACGCGGCGGGCCCCGCGGAGCCCCACCCCGCACCGGGCGCACACCCCGGTTACGGGAGAGCGCTGTGAACGGCCCCGACCGGCATGACCCCTTCGAGGAACCGGACCTCCCGGAGACGGGTGGCGGCGCGGGAGGCCCCGGCGGCTCCGGCGGCTCCGGCGGTGCAGACGGCCCCGGTGACGGGGACTCCCGTCGGCCGCCCCGCATACCGCTGCCGCGCGCCTCCATAGAGGACACGGGACACCCCCTGCCCGACCCTCCGCTCGCCCTCGACCACCGGGTCCTGAAGTCCCTGCTCGGGGCGTGGGCGCTCGCCGCCTGCTCGGTCGAGGAAGCCCTCGCCGTCGAGGTGCACCTGGGTCACTGCGGGCCCTGCGCTGAAGAGGCGCTGCGGCTGCGCGACGCGGTGGGCCTGCTGCACCAGGAGGAGAGCCTCGACCTCGATCCGGGTCTGCGCAACCGCGTCATCGAGAGCTGCCTCGGGCGGCGCCCGCCCCGTATCCCGGTCCCCGAGTGGGCCGTTCCGTACGACGCCGAGACCGCGCGGCTCGACGCGCTCCTGCGGGACATCGGCGACTCCGAGTGGCACGCTCCGGTGCGCCTGCGATGGTTCGACGAGGACCATCCGGTCAGCCGCAAGACCACGGTGGCCGGGGTGATCGCCCACCTCCTCGCCGTCGACGGCCTGGTCGCGCTGGCCCTCGGCCTGGACGACCCGCTCGGCAGGGAGGCCCCGCCGCACTCCGATCCGGACCACCGCACCGAGGCGTACTGGCGCGCTTCGTACTTCCCGCCCACGCGCGCGGTGCGCGGCCCCTGGCGCGAGCAGTCCCACGAGCTGATCCGCACGGTGTCCTTCACGGCGGGCGGCCCGCACGGCTCCGGCTCCGGCGGCCTTACCGTCCCCTACAGCGCCCCGGACGAGCAGGGCCGCCGCGTCGAACTGCCGCTGCGGGACTCCATGCTGGACCGCGCCTTCGAGTGCTGGATCCACGCGGGCGACATCGCGGAGGCGGTCGACTATCCGTACGAGCCGCCGTCGCCGCGCCATCTGCACCGCATGATCGACCTCGCCGCCCGGCTGCTCCCCGGCACGCTCGCCGAGCGCCGCCGCTCGGGGCTTGCCGCCCCGGCGCACGGCCTGGTGGCGGCGGGCGCCCCGGGCCGGAGCCTGCGCCTGGAGGTCGAGGGCATGGGCGGCGGGGAATGGTTCATCCCCCTCGACTCCCCCGGCGCCAGCGCGTCGGCGGACCGCGAGGTGGCCCATGTCGCGCTGGACGGCGTCGAGTTCTGCCGACTGGCCGCGGGCCACGTGTCTCCGCAGGAGGCGGCAGCCGGCCAGGTCGGGGACCGCCAGGCGATCAAGGACGTGCTGTTCGCGGCGGCGTCGCTGAGCCGGATGTGAGTCCCGCGAGCGTCGCGCGGGGCCCCGCGGCGGTCAGGCGAAGACGACCGTGCGGTGGCCGTTGAGCAGGATCCTGCGCTCGGCGTGCCACTTCACGGCGCGCGCGAGCGCCTGGCACTCCACGTCCCGGCCGATCGCGACCAGCTGGTTCGGCGTGACGCCGTGGCCGACGCGCTCGACCTCCTGCTCGATGATCGGCCCCTCGTCGAGGTCCGCCGTCACATAGTGCGCGGTGGCGCCGATCAGCTTCACACCGCGCGCGTGCGCCTGGTGGTAGGGCTTCGCGCCCTTGAAGCTCGGCAGGAAGGAGTGGTGGATGTTGATGATCCGGCCGCTGAGCTGCTTGCAGAAGTCGTCCGAAAGGACCTGCATGTAGCGGGCCAGGACGACGAGCTCCACGTCCTGCGCGCGCACGAGCTCCAGGATCTGCGCCTCGGCCTGCGCCTTGTTGTCCTTCGTCACCGGGACGTGGTGGAAGGGGATGTCGTACGAGGCGACGAGCTCGGCGAAGTCCGTGTGGTTCGAGACGACCGCGGCGATCTCGACCGGCAGCGCGCCGATGCGCGAGCGGAAGAGCAGGTCGTTCAGGCAGTGCCCGAACTTCGACACCAGCAGGACGACGCGCATCTTGTCGTCGGCGCGGTGCACCTGCCAGTCCATGTGGAAGGAGTCACCGATCGCGGCGAAGCTCGCCCGCAGCTTCTCGACGGTCACCGGCGGCTCCGCCGAGAAGTGGACGCGCATGAAGAAGAGCCCGGTGTCGTGGTCACCGAACTGCTGGCTGTCCTCGATGTTGCAGCCGGTCATGAAGAGGTAACTCGACACGGCGTGCACGATGCCCTGCTTGTCCGGGCAGGAGAGGGTGAGGACGTACTGCTCAGCGGGGGCGGGGACCTTCTCGTTCATGCGCCCAAGGTTCCCACAATCAGGGCACCCCACGGGACCACGGTCCATGCCCCGGACGGCGAGAGGTCCGTGCCCCGAACGGCGAAGGGTCCATGCCCCGGGCGGGCTGGCGTCTAGCTCGCCGACCGGGTCAGGATGCGCAGGACCTCGAGCGTCCGGGGAGCCTCGTCGGGGTCCTCCCCGTCACTCGCGGCGAGCCGCACATGGGCCTCGCGCGCGGCGCGGACCGCCTCCGGCCACCCCGGGTGATCGAGATAGGCGGACACCAGCGCGTCCGGACCCACCTCGTGCATGATCCGCAGGACCCGCAGCACCGCGGTGTCGACCAGGGCCGCCTCCTCCGCGTCACGGAAGATCGTCCCGACGTACTTCTCGGCGGACCAGTTGTCGAGCCACGTGTCCTCGACCAGGCGGTACACGGCGTCGGTCACGTCCCCGTACTCCTCGCGCCCGGCGAGCCAGCACTCACGCTGGAACCCCGGGTCGGAGAGCATGTGAAGAGCCGAGCGCACGTTGCTGCGCCAGCGCCACCATGGCATGTCGTTCGTTGGCATGCCGCCCATGGTGCTTGAGCGACGGCCGCGACGGGAAGAGTTCTCCGAACCTTGCACGGTCATCGATCGTACGTTCCCCCTCGGCGCAGCCGAATCGGCCCCTGTCATTCACCTTCTTGTCACCATGCGTTGAGAGCGCGTCACTCCATGGTTGGCACTGCGGCGGAATCGTGCAGGACCATGCCCGTCTCGCGACGCACCATGCTCCCCCGCCCCTCCAAGACCGCACTGCTCACCGCGGCCGCCCTGGTGGCGGCGGGTGCGTCCCTGACCACCGCGTGCGGGGTCATCCCTGGTTCCACGGGGGGATCCAGGGAAGACCCTGTCACGGTCATGACCTGGGCCCCCGAGAAGACAAAGGCCACGAACAAGCCCGGAATCCCCGCGATGGCACAGGCCTACGCGCGCTGGGTCAACGCGAACGGCGGCCTCGACGGCCGCGAGCTCAAGGTCATCACCTGCAACGACCACAACGACCCGGTGGGTGCCGCCGACTGCGCCCGCAAGGCGGTCGACCACGACGTCGCGGCCGTCGTCGGCTCCTACAGCCAGCACGGCCGCTCCTTCCTCTCTCCCCTCGAAGTCGCCGGCATCCCCTACATCGGCGGATACGGCGTCACCGACGAAGAGTTCAGCAGCCCCCTTTCGTACCCCGTCAACGGCGGCGAACCGGCGCTGATGGCGGGCAACGGCCGGCAGCTCGCCGCCCGCTGCGAGCGCGTCTCCCTCGTACGCCCCGACACGATCGCGGGCGACGACCTCCCCGGGCTCCTGGACGCGGGCCTCGCCGAGGGCCACCGCAAGCCCGCCGCCGACATACGGGCGCCGGAGGACGGCACCGACTTCACCGCGCAGGCCGAGCAGGCGCTGGAGCGCGCGGGCACCGGGGGCTGTGTGACGGCGGCGCTCGGCGAGCGCACGGACACGTTCTACGACTCCTACCGGCGCACCGAGGACGCGTACCCGACCGCGAAGATCTCCTCCGTGCTCGGCAGCGTCGACCAGTCCCTCGTCGACCGCACGGGCGGCGGCAACGGACCGTACGAGGGCGCCTACCTCACCGGCTGGTATCCGGCGGCCAGTGATCCGCGCTGGGACGACATGCGCGAGGTCATCCGCCGGCAGGCGTTCGGCGACAACCGGGTCGACCCGACGGACGCGGGCGTGCAGACGACGTGGATCGCCTACACCGTCCTGAAGCAGGCCGTCGAGTCGCTCAAGGGCGGCGAGGTCTCCTCGCGGACGCTGCGGCGGGCCCTCGACGAGGGGCTCCAGGTACGGACGGGCGGGCTCACGCCCACTCTGAGCTGGCGCTTCAAGGACATGCTCGCGGCCAGCGACTTCCCGCGCCTGGTCAACGCCGACGTCACGTTCCAGATGGTGCGCGACGGCCGCCTGGTGCCGGCGCGCAAGGGCTTCGTGAACGTCTCGAAGACGCTGGAGCAGGTCACGTGACCCGCTCCCGGCCCCTTCACCGTCCTACAGCTGTGACTTGTCGCGTGTGGTGAGGCCGTACTGCTCGGCGATGGTGTTCCACAGCCCGGCCGCTTCCTGCTTGGCCGTGGTCGCCTCGCCGCTGGACTTGTTCCCCGCGACGGCCTGCGGCGTCGTGCGGGCGTGGCCCTTCTTGCAGCCCTTCTTGCCCGCGACCTGGCCCGCCCACGCGGCGTAGTGGTTGTCGGCTGCGGCGGACGCCTTCCACGCCTTGGTGAGGGAGGCCGTCAGCTGGGCGTTGGCCGGGAGCTTGTCCACGGAGAGCTGCGAGAGGCGCGTGACCAGGCCGTTGCGCTGCTTGGCCGCGTTGCGCAGATCGGTGGCCGACTGGGCGAGGTCGGTGCACTTTCCTACGTTGCGTACGGCGCCGATCACCGAGTCACGGCTGTTGTTGCTGTCGGCCAGGAGCTTGTCCAGGGCGACGGCCTGCTCCTTGACGGGGTCGACGGAGGGCGAGGGTTTCTCGTCGGCGGGCGCGGACTCGGAGACGGTCTGCGGACTGTCCTTCTCCTCGTCACCGCCACCGCCGCTGAGGAGGGCGCCCGCTCCGACGCCGACCAGCGCGATGACGACTCCGACGGCCGCGAAGAGCGGCACCTTCGACCCGGTGCGGCCTCCGCCGCGGGCCGCGGGGGCCGCGGCGGCGGCGCGGCGTGCCGCTCGGCCACCGCCGTCGCCGCCCTGGCCGTGGCCCGCGGGCTGCGGCGGCTCGAAGCGGGGCATCTGCTGGGTGGACGCGGGGCCTTCGGATTCCGGTGCTTCGGTACGGAAGAGGCTGTCGAACTCGGCGGGCGGCTGCCGGTCACCCGGGGCGCCGGGCCGTATCCCGAAGGGTGCCTTGCCCGGCTCGGCGGGCACGGGGGCGATGAACTGCGTGGGCTCGTTGTCGGAACCGGCCGCCGGGGGCATCGGCGTGCGCCCCAGGAACTGCGTGCCCTCCCCGGCGGGCGCCTCGGGCGGCAGGGCGCCGGGGGCGACGGGGGGTATGTACTGGGTGGCACCTTCGTCGACGCCGGCGCCTGCGGCGGGCGTGGCGGGTATGTACTGGGTGGCGCCTTCGTCTGCGGCGGGCGTCGCGGGTATGTACTGCGTCGCGTCCGCGTCACCCGCACCGGCGGCCGCCAGCGGCGCGAGACCTCCGGCAACGGGCGGCAACGGCGCACCGGCCCCGGAGCCGCCGGGGGGAAGCTGCCCGGCCTGCCCGGCCTGGGGAAGCGGCTGCCCAGGGTACGAGGCGTCGGCGGGCCGGCCGGGGTACGAGGCTCCGGCCGACTGCCCGGGGTTCGAGGCGTTGCCGGGCTGCCCGGCGTGGGCGCCACCGGCCGCCGGTCTCGCGTGCGCACCACCTGCCGCCTGAGCGGCGTGCTGCCCACCCTGCGGGAGCCCCGCGTGCTGGCCGCCGGTCGGCTGGCCTGCGTGCTGACCACCCTGGGACTGCCCCGCCTGCTGGCTGCCGGTCAACTGACCCGAGTGCTGACCACCCTGCGACTGAGCGGCGTGCTGACCCCCCTGAGGGAGCCCCGCCTGCTGACCCCCCAGCGACTGCCCCGCGTACGGCTCACCCTGCGGCTGACCCGCATGCTGGCCACCCTGAGCGTGCGCTGCGGGCTGCCCCGCGTGCTGACCACCCTGAGCGTGCGCTGCGGGCTGCCCCGCGTGCTGACCGCCGGTCGGCTGGCCTGCGTGCTGACCACCCTGGGACTGGCCCCCGTACAGCTCGCCCTGCGGCTGACCCGCGTGCTGGCCGCCCTGCGACTGCCCCGCGGGCTGCCCACCCGGAACGTGCCCCGTGGGCTGCCCCGCCTGCTGGCCGCCGGTGTACTGCCCGCCCTGCGGCTGCCCCCCGTATGGTGCGTCCGCGTTCTGTGGTGGGCCGTAGGAACCGCCCTGCTGCTGGGCCCCGTACGCGCCGCCCGGGGTCTGGCCGCCGTACGCACCTGCCTGCTGCTGACCGTTGTACGCGCCGGCCTGCTGCTGGTCGTTGTAGGCGCCGGCCTGCTGCTGTCCGTTGTACGTGCCCTGGCCCCCGTACGAGTCGCCCGCAGGCCGGCCCCCGTACGAAGCGTCCTGCGCGTAGTCCTGGTGTGGTGCGCCCTCGGCGGGCAGGGGGGTGGCTGTGCCGTACTGCTGTTGGTGGGCGTCCCAGGGGCGGCCCGCGCCGGGCTGCGGGTCCGCCGGGGCCGGGCCCCACGGCTGGCCCCAGGGGCTGCCGCCCGCGGGGGCGACGTGGTCGCCGGTGGTGCCGGGCATCAGGGGTTCGCTTCCGTCGGCAGGCAGCACGATGCCTTCGTGCGCGTGCCGGTCCGCGGAATGCGGATCGGAGGAAGCGGCACCCTGCCCGCCTTGCTGCGTCACCGGGACTCCTACGAATGGGGGACCTACGGAACCGTCGGCTCACGCTACCGGGTCGCCACAGCCGTCTGCCACGCAGCTCAAACCTCCGCGACCGCATCAATCGCGGAAGTAACAAAAGCTCTCCGCGAAACGCTGATTACGTCACCAGGGAGTTTCGAACGCGCACGGGAGTTGCCGTTCACGGTGCGGAAAGGGCCGGGACGGGCCACGTTCACCGGAGCGCGACACACGTCACAAACCCTTCACGCACCCGATCCCGCACTCCTTCACGCCGCCTGGATGTCCATCCGCGCCCCGAACTCCCTTACCACCGGCTCCTCGCGGTAGGGATCGAGCCGCTGCTGGAAGTCCTCCAGATACTCGGCGCCGCGATTCGACCGCAGCGTGCCGAGCAGTTCGACCGCCTTCAGACCCGTGTGGCACGCCTGCTCGATGTCACGCCGCTGCACCTGCGCCGTGGCGAGCAGGACCAGGCCGATCGCCCGCCGCCGCGCCCGTGTCTCCGGATGCCCCGCGAGGGACTCCTCGGCGCTGCGGGCGGCCGCGTCCGCCTGCCCCAAGTCACGGTGGCAGTGCGCGAGTTCATCGGCCAGATAGGCGTGGTCGAAGTGCTTGATCCAGACGGGGTCGTCGCCGGATTCCGCTTCGCCGGACGCCCGGTCCATCGCCTCGACCGCACGGCCCGCGACCACCTGGGTCGAGCGCCCGTCCCCGAGCAGCGCGTGCCCCCTGGCCTCGGCGGCGTAGAACATGGCCTCCGCGCGCGGGGTGACCCGCCCGCGCGTCCCCTCCTGGGCCGCCCGCGCCAACTGCGCGATCTCCCGCGGGTTCCCGAGCTGGGCCGCGAGATGGCTCATGGACGCCGCCAGTACATAGCCGCCGTATCCGCGGTCGCCCGCCGCCTGGGCGAGGCGCAGCGCCTGGATGTAATAGCGCTGGGCCAGGCCGGGTTGGCCCGTGTCCACCGCCATGTACCCGGCGAGTTCCGTCAACCGCGCGACGGCGGCAAACAGTTCGCGCCCCACCGCCTCGCGGTACGAACCGGCGAGCAGTCCCGACACCACGCTGTTCAGGTAGTGCACGACGACCGGCCGCACATGCCCGCTGCCGTATTGGTGATCCAGCTGCGTCAGCGCCTCCGTCATGGCCCGCACCGCCGCCACGTCGGAGAGCCCGACCCGCGGCCCGGCCATCCGGCCGACCTGCGCGTCCGGCGACGAGATCAGCCAGTCGCGGCTCGGCTCGACGAGCGCGGAAGCGGCGACGGACGAGCCGGACAGGAAGTCCCGCCGCCCCACGTCGCTGCGCCACAGCTCGCAGACCTGCTCGATGGCGCCGAGCACGGTGGGCGAGAACTGCAGGCCGACGCCGGAGGCGAGGTTCTTGCCGTTGGCCATGCCGATCTCGTCGATCGTGACCGTCCGGCCCAGCTTGCGGCCGAGGGCCTCCGCGATGATGCCGGGCGCCCTGCCGCGCGGCTGCTGACCGCGCAGCCACCGGGCGACCGACGTCTTGTCGTAGCGCAGATCGAGACCGTGCTCCGCGCCGCACATGTTGACCCGGCGGGCCAGGCCCGCGTTCGAGCAGCCCGCTTCCTGAATGAGTGCCTGCAGCCTTTCGTTGGGCTGCCGCGCGACGAGCGGCCTTGCGGCCATGGCGTACCCCCTGATGTGCACCGTGGTTCATCTGGACGGAGGGGCCGGAATCGGCCACCCCAGATGATCAATGCCCTTGGGACAAACGGAAGATGCACCACAAACGGACGATAAGTCGGCAACTGGGCATCTTCGGAGTGCCACAGCCTTGGCTACCCGCACATGGAACCCATTCCCCATGCGCGCCCCCGCCCGTGCACCCATGCGCCCCACATGCAGGATCGATGCTCCGCCCCCGCGCACGCGACGGCCGTAACCGTAGGTGTCGGGCGGAGTTGAGAAGTCCGTGGAAGAGACCATGGGAGTCACGTCAGCCGCGCACATCCCGAAGCAGCGCGGAGAATCCTTGCTGGACACGGCCGTGCGATACGCGGAAGAGCGCCACTGGGACGTGTTCCCCGGGACGTGGCTCGAGTCCGTCGAGGGGGCCGAGATCTGCTCGTGCGGTGACACCGCGTGCACGACGCCCGGTTCGCACCCGGCGCGCGAGGACTGGGCGACACAGGCGACGGGCAGCGCGACCGTCGCCAGGCGGCTCTGGAACAAGCAGCCGAAGGCGTCGATCCTGCTGCCGACGGGTCGTACGTTCGACGCCATCGACGTGCCGGAGACGGCCGGGTTCCTCGCACTCGCCCGCATGGAGCGCATGGAACTGACGCTCGGCCCGGTGACCTGTACGCCGGACCGCCGCATGCAGTTCTTCGTCCTCCCCGGCGCCACCGCCAAGGTCCCTGACCTGGTGCGCAAGCTGGGCTGGCCGCCCGCCGCGATCGACCTGGTCTCGCTCGGCGAGGGTGCCTATGTCGCCGCGCCGCCGACCCGGTTCGGCGCGACCGGCGCCGTGCAGTGGGCCTGTCGCCCCACCGCCGCGAACCGCTGGCTCCCCGACGCGGAGGAGATCATCTCGCCGCTCGCCTACGCGTGCGGGCGCGAGGCACGGCGGTAGGGCATCGCCGGGGCGCACGGACGCCGGACGGGCTGGTTTTCCAGCTCCCGTCCGGCGTTTGTGCTTCCCCCCGACGTATCGTGCGGAAACGGCGACGAAAGGCGGACACGGTGACCGAGGTGACCGAGGTGACCAGGGCAGTACCGCCCGCGGCGGTGAGAGTGCAGGGGCTGTGGAAGGCCTTCGGCCAGCAGATCGCCGTCGCCGGGATCGACCTCTCCCTCCCCGCCGGCAAGTTCATCGGCCTCGTCGGCCCGAACGGCGCCGGCAAGACCACCACCCTCTCGATGGTGACCGGGCTCCTGCGCCCCGACCGGGGCACGGTCGAGGTCGTCGGCCACGACGTGTGGGCCGACCCCGTCCAGGTCAAGGCCCGCATCGGCGTCCTCCCCGAAGGGCTGCGCCTCTTCGAGCGGCTCTCCGGGCGCGAACTCCTCGCGTACACCGGGCGCCTGCGCGGGCTCCCCGGCGACGAGGTCGACAAGCGAGTTACTCAACTCCTCGACGTACTCGACCTCGCAGGCGCCCAGCACAAACTCGTCGTCGACTACTCGACCGGCATGCGCAAGAAGATCGGCCTCGCCGCGGCCCTGCTCCACAACCCCGAAGTCCTCTTCCTCGACGAGCCCTTCGAAGGCGTCGACCCGGTCTCCGCACAGACCATCCGCGGCGTCCTCGAGCGCTACACCGCCTCCGGCGCGACGGTCGTCTTCTCCTCCCACGTCATGGAACTCGTCGAATCACTCTGCGACTGGGTCGCCGTGATGGCCGCGGGCCGCATCCGCGCGCAGGGCACCCTCGCCGAGGTGCGCGGCGACTCCCCCTCGCTCCAGCAGGCGTTCCTCGAACTGGTCGGCGCGGGCGGCCGCGACACCGGATCGCACCTCGACTGGCTCGGCGGCGGCACCCGATGAGCACGCCACCCGTGGCCGCGGCCGCCCCCTCCATCACCCCGGTCTTCGTACGCCTGAAGCTGTCCCTCCTGCGCAACGGCCTGCACCAGTCGACCGGCCGCCGCGCCGCCTACATCGCGTCCGTCGCCGCCGCGCTCCTCGTCGCAGCCCTCCAGCTCATCGGCCTGATCGCACTGCGCGGCAACGAACACGCCGCCACCGTCTCGGTCCTGCTCACCGCGGTGCTCGCGCTCGGCTGGGCGGTGATGCCGCTGTTCTTCCCCAGCGGCGACGAGACCCTCGACCCCACCCGCCTGGTGATGCTGCCGCTGCGCCCCCGCCCGCTGGTGCGCGCGCTCCTCGTCGCGTCGCTGGTCGGCATCGGCCCGCTCTTCACCCTCTGTCTCGCGCTCGGCTCGGTCATCGCGCTCGCCCACGGTGCGACAGCGGCAGTCACCGGCGTCCTGGCCATCGCGCTCACCCTGCTCATCTGCGTGGCCCTCGCGCGCACCGTCGCCGCCGCCAACATCCGCCTGCTGACCAGCCGAAAGGGACGCGACCTGGCCGTCCTGAGCGGCCTGCTCATCGCCGTCGGCGCGCAGGTCGTCAACTTCGGTGCGCAGCGCCTCGGTTCGTCGGGGCTCTCGCAGCTCGACCCGGCGGCGGACGTCGTGCGCTGGATCCCGCCCGCCTCGGCGATCGGCGCCGTCGACTCGGTGAGCGAGGGCTCGTACGCCACCGGGGCCGTCCAACTCGCCCTGAGCGCCGCGGTCCTCGCCGGCCTGCTCGCTCTCTGGCAACGCAGCCTGACCCACCTGATGACGACCCCGGACGGCTCCACGCTCGCGGCGGCGGAACCCACCAAGGCGCGCGCGGCACACGGCCTGGGACGGCTGCTCCCCGGCGGCCGCACCGGCACGGTCATGGAACGCAGCCTGCGCTACGTGTGGCGCGACCCCAAGACGAAGGCGGCCTGGGTGACGTCCCTGGCCATCGGCCTCATCGTGCCGCTCTTCAACGCCCTCCAGGGCACCGGCTCCATCTACTTCGCGTGCTTCGCGGCCGGGATGCTCGGCGTCCTGATGTACAACCAGTTCGGCCAGGACACCTCGGCGTTCTGGATGGTCGCGATGACGATCTCCTCGACGCACGACGCGTACATCGAGATCCGCGCCCGCGCCCTGGCCCTGCTCGCCATCACCCTCCCGTACGCGACGCTGGTGACGGTCATCACGGCTGCCGTGCTCGGCGACTGGACCGGCCTGGCGGAGGGGCTCGGCCTCTCGTTCGCCCTGCTCGGCGCGATGCTGGCGACCGGCGCCTGGTCATCGGCGCGCTTCCCCTACTCGATCCCGCAGGAGGGCTACAAGAACGTGGCCCCCGGGCAGGCGGGCCTGGCCTGGATCTCGATCTTCGGCGGCATGGTCGCCGCGGCCCTGCTCTGCGCCCCGGTGCTCGCCTTCACGATCTGGCTGCACGTCGCGGGCGAGAGCTCCTGGTCCTGGGTGCTGCTGCCGCTGGGCGCAGCCTACGGAGCACTGATCACCTACATCGGCCTGCGGCTCGCGGCACCGAGGGTGGCGAGGCGGCTGCCGGAGATCCTCACGGCGGTCAGCAAGGGCTGAGAGGCGCCCTAAGACGCAGACGACCCGCGAGCCGTGGTCCCCGCCGTACGAGACGGCGGGAAGCCGGCCGGACTCACCGGCGGCTCGCGGGTCGGGTGACTGCTTGGGATTGGGCCGGTCGCACGCACATCACACGTGCTGGTCCGGCGCCGAAATCGAGTTGCGACGACGGGCCACTAGCCCGCAGTCACCTCACGCGTCCGGTTTCCATACATCTGCCGAACCACCTCCTCTCCGTGATGACTCACACCCTAGGAACCGTGGCGGCCGGGCTCAACCGGTTTTTTGAGAGGGCGTGAAACGGATGACCAGGGCTGATCACTCGGCGCCAGCCGTTCGTGCGAATCTATGGACGTGCGTCTGATTCTGGGCACCGCGCCTGCTCCCCATATTTGGCGGGCAGCGATTTTGTCGAACTTCCGGGAAGTGCCTGTGGGCTGCGTCACGTTCGAGTTCAATGATCTGACGTGCGGTATACGCGGAACTCGCAGAACATGCAGCTCATGAGGACACGGCCTGCAGGGGGTGCCAGGTGAGTGCTTCCCGGCGTAGCGGGACCACCGACGAGCTGGGGCCCGAGGAGCCCGAGCCCGGTGGGGCCGAATTGCTCGCGGCATTGCTGGACGGGATGGACGCCGCTCTGTGCGCGTTCGATGCCGATGGGGTGGTGACGCACTGGAATCGTGAGGCCGAGCGGATTCTCGGGTGGTCGGCGGCGGAGGCCGTCGGGCAGCGGGGGTTCGCGGGGTGGGCGGTGCGGACCGCCGACGCCGAAGAGGTCGAGGCTCGGCTGATGTCGGCCATGGAGGCGCATGGGCGGCAGGTGCACGAGTTCGCGCTGCTCACGAAGGACGGCGGTCGGGTGCTCGTGCGGACGCAGTCCGCCGCGGTGCGGGGCGGCGACGGGAAGCCCGCCGGGGTGTACTGCGCGTTCAGCGAGGTTCACGCGCAGATCGACCTGGAGCGTTCCATCGCGCTGAGTGAGGCGTTGTTCGAGAACGCCTCGTGGGGTGTGGTGCTCGTGGACGCGGATCTGCGTCCCGCCGTGGCGAACGAACATGCCGCGCGGTCCTTGGGGATGGGGCGTACGGCGTTGCTGGGGCGGCCGCTCGGGGAGTTGCTCGGGCAGGGTGTGGAGGAGCTGGAGAGCGCGCTGAGTCATGTGCTCGCCGAGGGGGCGCCGCCCGCGCCCGCCGAGATGTGGGTGTCGGTGCGGGCCGCGGAGAGCGGTGAGCCGGAGCGGCGTTGCTGGCGCAGCGGCTTCCTGCGTCTTGCGTCGCCGCTGGCGGAGGAGCCGGTGCCGTTGGGGGTCGCCTGGCTCTTCCAGGATGTGACGGAGGCCAAGCAGACGGAGCAGGAGGCGGCTCAACTCCGCTTTCGTTCGCAGCAGTTGCACCGGGCGGCGCGGGCCGCGGGTGAGTGCGAGGACCCGATGGAGGCGGCGACGGTCCAGCTGGACTTCGCCCTCGCGGGGTTCGCCGATCACGCGTTGATCGATCTGGTGGCGGGAGATGTGGGAGGTCCGGGAGATGAGGAGCCGGTACGGCTGATTCGTGTCGCCGCCACGCCTGCCGGTGCGCCGGGGCCGTGCCTGCCGGTGGCCAAGGCGGGTCTTCCGGTGCGTTATCTGGAGGGCCACCCGGCCCCGCAGTGCGTGGACCGGGTGGGTTCCGTACGGGCCAGCGCGGGCACCGCGCCGCCGGAGCGTGCCCGGGAGTGGGCGGCGGTCAGGCAGTGGCCGGAGGACACGGTGCACGCGCTGTGCGCGGTGCTGCGGAGTCGGGGGCGGACGCTGGGCGTCGTGACGTTCCTGCGGGGCGCGAGCCGCACCCAGTTCGAGCGTGCGGACGCGACGTATGCGGAGAGCGTCTCGGCGAGGGTTGCGGCCTCGCTTGACCTGGCCCAGGCCCTGCGGGGCTGACGGGTTCCCCGCCGGGGGGTTGGGGGGGGTGGGTGCGCAGGGTCGTCGCCTGCCGATCGGAGGGTGGGTGTTCCGAGGGGCCGCTTCGCGGCGGATCTTTCCCCGCCCACCCACCCGAGCACCCGTCGGTGCCAGCCGGCTAGGCCGCGTGCAGGGCCAGTGTTGGGGAGAGGCGTGCCGCGCGTACCGCTGGGTACAGGCCCGCCACCGTGCCGATGGCCAGCGTTGCTCCGAAGCCGCCCGTCACCGCCCACAGGGGGACCACCCAGGGGAGTCCGCCCGACACCGCGTACGCGGCCGTCGCCGCCGCGCCCAGGGCGATTCCCGCGAGGCCGCCGAGGCCGGACAGCATCAGGGACTCCGTCACGAACTGGATCCGGATCTGCCCCTTCGTCGCGCCCATGGAGCGGCGCAGCCCGATCTCGTACCGTCTCTCCAGGACCGAGATGATCATGGTGTTGGCCACCCCCACACCTCCCACCAGCAACGCGATTCCGCCGAGGCCGAGCAGCAGTGTGGAGAACGCTCCCTCCGTCGCCGCCTTCGCCTTGAGAGCCGAAGAGGGGTCCGTCACCTGGACGTTGCGCGGGTTCTCCGGGTCGATCGAGGCGGCGAGCAGGCTCCGGACCTGGTGCACCGAGGCGTCGGTCGACCTTTCGTACACCGAGGTGGGGCGGCCGTCGAAGCCGAGTTCGCTCTTGGCGGCCGCCCAGCCCACGAGGGCCGAGCGTTCGACGTCGGGTGAGAGCGGCAGGGGGTCGAGGATGCCGACGACCGTGAAGTAGCGGTCCCCCAGCCAGACTTGCTGGCCGGGCCGGGTGATGCCGAGGCGGTCGGCGGCGACGTGGCCGAGGACCATCGAGGGGTAGCGGCTGTTGGCCGCGTTGAACCACGTGCCGTGCCCCATCTCGCCCCGCAGCACCTTCAGCAGTCCCTCGGTGGCCGCCTTGACGGAGATGCCGCCGGTCTCGTCCTCGGGGATCTTCTCGCTGCGCCGCACGCTGTGGTCGAGGCCGCCGGTCGCGCCGACGTCCTGGACGCCCTCGATGCGGGAGACCCGTCCGGCCGCGTCGCGCGGGAGCACCACCTTCTCGCCGGAGAACATGGGCTCCCCGGGGGTGGCCACCAGCATGTTCGTGCCCAAGGCGTCGAGTTCGCGCATGAGTTGGGCCTTGCTGGAGGAGGAGATCCCGACCACCGCGATCATCGTGGCGATCCCGATGGCGATGCCCAGCGCGGACAGCACGACCCGCACGGGGCGGCTGCGCAGGCCCGCCGAGCCGACGTGCAGGACGTCGCGCGGCCCGAGCCGCGCCGCCTTCAGGCGGGCGTTCCTCACTCGCTTCGTACGGGTCATCCCGCGTGCACCCCCTCGCGGGCCGTGGCGCGGACATCCGCCACCACCTGCCCGTCCCGGATCCGCACCTGCCGCGGCAGCCGCTCGGCGATCTCCGTGTCGTGCGTGATGACGGCGATGGTGGCGCCTTCCGCGTTGAGATCGTGGAGGAGTTCCATCACCGCATCGCCGGACGCGGAGTCGAGGGCGCCCGTCGGTTCGTCGGCGAGGAGCAGGTCTGGTGAGCCGACCACGGCACGGGCGATGGCGACGCGCTGCTTCTGGCCGCCGGAGAGTTCGTGCGGGCGGTGTTTCATGCGGTCGGCGAGGCCGACCCGGTCAAGGGCCTCGGCGGCTCGCGCGCGGCGCTCCCCGCGCGGGAGGCCGGAGTACAGGAGCCCTTCCGCGACGTTGTCGCGCGCGCTGATCCCCGGTACGAGGTGGAACGCCTGGAAGACGAAGCCGATGTGCCGTGCGCGCAGGGCGGACAGGCTGCGGTCGGCGAGCGTGGCGACGTCGTGTCCGGCGATGGCCACGGAGCCCTCCGAGGGGCGGTCCAGGGTGCCGATGATGTGCAGCAGGGTCGACTTGCCGGAGCCGGAGGGGCCGACGATGGCGAGGAGTTCACCCTCCTCCACCCTGAGGTCCACGCCGCGCAGGGCCGCGACCCCGCCCGGGTACTCCTTGGTGACCCCGCCCAACTCCACCACGGCGCTCATATCTTGGGCACCCCGACCTTCATGCCGTCCCGCAGTCCCCCGCCGGTGACTTCCACCCGCCCCTGGCCGAACATGCCGAGTTCGACCTTCACCTGGCGGGCGCGGCCGTGTTCGACGACCTGGACGCCGTAGCCGCCGCCGGGCAGCGCGAGGAGGGCGTTGACGGGGACGGAGAGGATGTTCTCGCGGGTCTCGCCGGTGAGGTTGACCGTGACCGGGGACTGGTCGAAGCCGTCGACCTTGCCGGGGTCGTCGAAGGAGACCGTGACCGGGATCTTGGGGGTCTTGTCGGCCGGGTCGTCGCCCGGTTCGGCGGTCTTGCCGACGGAGGCGACCTTGCCCTTGGCGGCTCTGCCGTCCGGCAGGTCCACGGTGACCTTGGTGCCCGGCTTGGCGAGCTTTCCCTCGGCGACGTCGAGCTGGAAACGTACGACCCGCTCGGCTCCCGTCGTGCTGAGCACCGGTTTGCCCGGCGCGACCTGGTCGCCGACGGCCGACTCGGTGGACTTCACGCGGACCCCGCCGGGCGAGAAGGCGATCTGGTCGGGGCCGACGCGGCCCGTCTGCTTCTGGTCGTGCGCCTTCTGCCACTGCTTGACGGCGGCGGCCGTACCCGCCGTGTACGTGTCGTCCACGGCCAGCCCGACCGCGTACCCGAGGGCCTGGAGGTTCTCTTCGAGCTGGCGTACGTCGTTGCCCTCGGCGCCGGTCCTCAGCGTGCGGTACATGGGCTCGGTGCCGTACATGAGGCGCACCGGGACGCCGTTGACCTCGTACAGGCGTCCGTCGCGCTTGATCGTCGAGCCGCTGCCCGTGGACCAGGTGAGGGTGCCGGTGGTGCCGGCGTTGACCTTGCGTTCCTTGGCGTAGCCGAGGGTGCCGTCGGCCTGGGTGCCGCTGCTGAGGTCGCCGCGTTCGACGGGGGCGGTGGCGGGCGGGAGCCCGGCGTCCCGGCTCACGGGCCCGCCCTTGCCGTTGTCGGCGAGGGCGGTGACGGCGACGCCGCCGCCGGTGATCGCGAGCAGGGCCACCACGGTGGCGACCACGGCGGTGCGGCGCCTCACGCGACGATGTCCTTGCACGCCTTGGCGGCCTTCTCCATCTTCTTCGCCTCGGCGCCCTCGGGCATCTTCCGGGCTTCCATGGCGCCGCCGTCGAACTTCGGGTCGGGCATGTCGAAGCCGTTCTTGCGCATGCACTGGGCGTACTTGAGCATCTTGTCCTTGTCGGCCTGCGAGGGGGCGCGGCCCGACATGCCGCCGCTCTTGCCCGTGCAGGCCTTCATGGCGGCCTCCATCTTCTCCTTGGTCATGTCGCCGCCGATGGTGATCCCGCGGGTGTCCTCGCCGGACTTGGGTTCGCTCACCTTGAGGCCGTGCTTGCGCAGGCACTCGCGTTCCTTGAAGGCGGCGTCGGCCTGCTTGCCCTTGCCGCCGTCGGCCTTGTCCTGGCCGCCGCTCTCGCCGCCGGGGGAGCAGGCTCCGGCGAACAGGGCGAGGGCGGCGACCCCCGATGCGATGGCCGATCCGCGCGTACGGGTCCTACGAGTCCTGAGAGTCCTACGAGTCCTCATGGCTTCCCCTTCACTTCTGGCTGTCGCGCCAGGCTGGCGGGAAGGGAGGTTTCGTTTCTCTCAACGGAGACGCTTACACCGACGAAAGGTGCACTTCAGGTACACAGGCCGGATGCGCGTACTGCTGGTGGAGGACGAGGAATTCCTGGCCGAGATGATCGCCGTCGGGCTGCGCCGTGACGCGCTCGCGGTCGATGTCGCGGCCGACGGTCTGACGGCGCTGCGCAAGCTCCAGCTGGGTGAGTACGACGTCGTCATCCTGGACCGGGACCTGCCGGGCCTGCACGGCGACGAGGTGTGCCGCAGGGTCGTGGGGCAGCGGCTGCTCACGCGCGTCCTGATGCTGACGGCGTCGGCCACGGTCCGGGACCGGGTGGCGGGCCTCGGTCTGGGCGCGGACGACTACCTGACGAAGCCTTTCGCGTACGACGAGCTCCTGGCCCGCGTCCTGGCGCTGGGCCGCCGCACGCGCCCCGCACTCCCGCCGGTGATCGAACGCGCGGGCCTGGTCCTGGACACCGCCCGCCGTCAGGCGAGCCGTGACGGCCGCCACCTGACTCTCTCCCGCAAGGAGTTCGCGGTCCTGGAGACGCTGCTGCGGGCGGAGGGTGCGGTGGTCAGCGGCGATGACCTGATCGAACAGGTCTGGGAGGAGGACACCAGCTACCGCACGAACGCGGTGCGCGTGACCCTTTCCAAGCTCCGGACCAAGCTGGGCGACCCCCCGGTGGTGGAGACGGTCCCGGGCGCGGGCTACCGCATCGCGGGCTGGTCGGCGTGAGGCTGCGTGCCGGCCGGCTCAGCAGTGAGCGCGGGCGGCTGACGGCGCTCTACGGCGGCATGCTGCTCCTGGCGGGGGCCCTGCTCACCGGGCTCGTCTACTTTCTGGTGCGGCAGGGGCTGTACTCCTCGATCAGCGCCGCCGTCACCACGGCCGTCCCCCGCAGGCTCAACCCGCCGTGGGTGGTGCCCACCCCGGTCCAGTCCGCCGTGCCGGCCCGGCGGGTCCCGTCGGACGCCGCCTCGCCCCTCGACCTCACGCAGGGCCTCGCCGTCACGAAGATCAGTGATGTCGCCGAACAGGCGGCCCTGAGCAGGCTGCTCACCGTGTCGGTGATCGTGCTGTTCGTCTACGCGGCGCTGTCCATCCTTCTCGCCTGGTGGATGGCGGGCCGCGTCCTGCGCCCGGTCGGCGTGATCACCGGTACCGCGCGGCGCCTGTCGGGCGAGAACCTGCACGAGCGGATCGCGCTGGACGCACCGCCCGGCGAGCTGAAGGAGCTCGCCGACACCTTCGACGAGATGCTCGGGCGGATAGAACAGCTGGTCGGCGCGCAGCAGCGGTTCGCCGCCAATGCCGCGCACGAACTGCGTACCCCGCTCGCCGTCCAGCGGGCCGCCGCCGAGATCGGGCTCGCGGGTGAGCCGGACGCGCGGGAGGTGGCCCGCATCCGTACGAAGCTCATCTCCGTCGCCGACGACAGCGAGCATCTGATCGAGGGGCTGCTGCTCCTCGCCACCTCGGAGCGGGGCCTCGAACTGCGGGAGCCCGTGGCCCTCGACGTCATCGCCGACGCGGTGACGGAAGGGCTCGCGGAGCGGGCGGCCGAGCGGGACGTCACCGTGTCCCTGCACGCGGAGCCGCTCACCGTTACGGGGGACGGAGTGCTCCTCGACCGCCTCGTGCACAACCTGGTGGCGAACGCCGTGGACTACAACGTCAAGGGCGGCCGGGTCGAGGTGCGCACGGGCCGGGACGGCATCGAGGTCACCAACACCGGGCCCGTGGTCCCGCCGGACACCGTCCCGCACCTCTTCGAGCCCTTCCGGCGCCTTCAAGAGCGCAGACACGCGTACGGGGAGGGCGCGGGCCTCGGTCTGTCCATCGTGGCCGCGATCGCCCGCGCACACGGCGCCGAGGCGACCGCGGAGGCGAACGGGGAGGGAGGAGGGCTGAGCGTGCGGGTGCGCTTCCCCACGGCCCTGCGGAAGCCTCCGCGGCAATGAATCAGCGGCGGCGACTCAGCGGCGACTCAGCGGCGGTAGAAGATCCGGTCGCCGTACTCGGCGAACACGCGACCGTTCCACTCGTGGCCGCCGTCCACGTTCCCCGACCGCAGCACGGGCGGCTCGACGCCGCGCGAGGCGAGCTGCTCGACGGCGGTGGCCATCATCGCCTGCATGATCGCGTTGGCGACCACGCTGGAGGCGGGCCCGAAGGGCGCGTCGACCGCGTCCAGGCCGAGCTCCGCGTCACCGACGGTGATCTTGGAGTCGATCACGATGTCGCAGTGGTCCTTGAGGAAGGTCCCGGACACGTGCCGTGACTTCGTCTCCGTCGCGTACGCCACCGACGTCACGCCGATGACCTTCAGGCCGAGCGCGCGGGCGTTCATCGCCATCTCCACGGGCAGCGAGTTGCGTCCGGAGAGCGAGATGATCACGACCACGTCGCCGGAGCGGGCCGGCGAGGAGTCCAGGACGGCGCCCGCGAGCCCGTCGACCCGCTCCAGGGCCGAGCCGAGGGTGGCGGGCATGACGTCGACGCCGACGACCCCGGGGACGGCGAGGAGGTTCATCAGGGCGAGGCCGCCCGCGCGGTAGACGACGTCCTGCGCGGCCAGCGAGGAGTGCCCGGCACCGAAGGCGAAGAGCCTGCCGCCCGCCTCGACCGCGTCGGCGAGCAGTGTGCCCGCGGCGTCGACGTTGCCGCCCTCCTCGTCGCGCACCCGCCCGAGCAGGCCGATCGCGGCGTCGATGTACTGACCGGCCAGCTTGCTCTCGCTCTTCGAGCCCATGCGCCGAGGGACCTTTCCGGGTACGTATGTCGTGTACGTATTTCCTGCTGCTGCCTGCACGTATTTTCTGCTGCTGCCTGCACGTGTTTCCCGTGTGCCGCGGATCACGTTGCGGTCTGGACCAGTGCCCTGTCAATACGGCCCGAGCACCCCGTCAAGGCCGCCTGGACCGGGTTTTCCCCTGGCGCGACCCGGTTGTCAGCGGTATGCGTCAGACTTGAGGGCAGGGCCGGCCGCACGAGCGAGATCTGAGGGGCACCCATGTCGGGGCTTATTGACACCACTGAGATGTATTTGCGCACCATCCTCGAGCTGGAGGAGGAAGGTGTGGTCCCCATGCGCGCCCGGATCGCCGAGCGTCTCGACCAGAGCGGGCCGACGGTGAGCCAGACGGTCGCGCGCATGGAGCGTGACGGCCTGGTGGCCGTCGCCAGCGACCGTCACCTGGAGCTGACCGAGGAGGGCCGCAGGCTCGCCACGCGCGTGATGCGCAAGCACCGCCTCGCGGAGTGCCTCCTGGTCGACGTGATCGGCCTGGAGTGGGAGCAGGTCCACGCGGAGGCGTGTCGCTGGGAGCACGTGATGAGCGAGGCGGTGGAGCGCCGTGTCCTGGAGCTCCTGCGCCACCCCACCGAGTCTCCGTACGGCAACCCGATCCCGGGCCTGGAGGAGCTGGGCGAGAAGGACGGGGCCGACCCGTTCCTGGACGAGGGCATGGTCTCCCTGGTCGATCTCGACCCCGGCACGGAGGGCAAGACCGTGGTCGTGCGCCGTATCGGCGAGCCGATCCAGACGGACGCGCAGCTGATGTACACACTGCGTCGCGCGGGCGTGCAGCCCGGCTCCGTGGTGAGCGTGACGGAGTCCGCGGGCGGGGTGCTCGTGGGCAGCAGCGGTGAGGCCGCCGAGCTGGACACGGAGGTCGCCTCGCACGTGTTCGTCGCCAAGCGCTGAGGCCCGCCGGACCAGGGTCCGGCGGCTTCCGGCTCCTGTTACCGGGAGTTCATGTCAACTGGCGGTAACGGTTGGGCAGTTGTGAAGACCCCGGGATCCGATGGGGTCCAAGATTCAGTGTGCGGAATCGCAGCGCCCGGACGTTTTGCGTGCGAGGCTGTCGCGAGAGGCATATGACTTGAGGGCTCTTGCCGTGTCGCGCCTGGTCGCCGCCACGGCCGTGGGAGGGGGCAGGAGGATGTGCCCATCTGGTGAGCGGGAGCGCGTACGCGAACAGTGCGCGTCATCGCCCCCTGAGCACGCAGAGGGCCCCGGCGCCCTTGAGCGCCGGGGCCTGTCCTCCCCTGTTCTGACCCGGAGCCCCGAGCTCCCAGGGTCATCCCCCTCGGACCGTTTTCCCCGAGCGGCCCGCCTCCCGATGAAGATCTCCCCTCGGCAGCGGCGGCCAATCCTTGAGTGTGGTCACTCGAATGAGGGGTGTTGGCGGCGAACTGGCCGCTTTCGAAAAAGAGTTCGATAGCGTGCGGGGGTGCGTGACGGAACCAGGCGTTCGGCCCGAGAGGATTCAAGGGGGGTGCCAGGAAACATGGTGCGGCGCATTGACGTGACAGGCACGGGTGGCGTACGCCTCGCGGCCTGGGAGTTCGCCGATCCTCCCAAATCCAGGGAGACCGACGGTCCGCCCGGCGGCGTGCTGTTACTGCACGGTCTGATGGGCCGGGCATCACACTGGGCGGGCACCGCCCGCTGGCTCGCCGAGCGACATCGCGCGGTCGCACTCGACCAGCGCGCGCACGGGCAGAGCGACAAGCCCCCCGAGGGCCCCTTCACCCGCGATGCCTACGTGGACGACGCCGAGGCCGCGCTCGTCCAGCTCGGGCTCGCTCCCGCTGTCCTCATCGGCCACTCGATGGGCGCGCTCACCGCCTGGCAGCTCGCCGCGAAGCGCCCCGACCTCGTCCGCGCCCTGATCATCTGTGACATGCGGGCCTCCGCTCTCGGGGCCGCGTCGCAGCGCGAGTGGGAGGACTGGTTCAAGGCCTGGCCCGTGCCCTTCGCCACCCTCGCCGACGTACGGAAGTGGTTCGGCGAGGACGATCCCTGGGTCGAGCGGCCCAACCCCTCCCGCGGCGAGTTCTTCGCCGAGGTGATGACCGAGGGCCCCGACGGCTGGCGCCCCGTCTTCGACCGCGAACAGATGCTGAAGTCCCGCGAGACGTGGGTGTTTGACGCCCACTGGGAGGATCTGGCCCAGGTCCAGTGCCCCGCCCTGGTCGTCCGCGGCCTGGACGGCGAGCTGGGCCGTGCCGAGTCCCAGGAGATGGTCCGGGTGCTGCCCCGCGGGGCGTATGCGGAGGTGGCCGACGCCGGGCACCTGGTGCACTACGACCAGCCGGAGGCCTGGCGCGAGGCGATCCAGCCGTTCCTGGACGGGGTTCTGACGGGGTCCTGAGGGAGTCCTGACGGGGACTGGGTTGGGATGGATAGCCCTCACGGGCTGAGGCGCTCCACCGTCCAGCCCGAAGCGGTGTCGGCGGCGCCCTGCTCGGTCCGTGCGTAACGCAGGCGGTCGTGCAGGCGGTTCGCCCTGCCCTGCCAGAACTCGACGCTCCGGGGCACGACCCGGAAGCCGCCCCAGTGCGGAGGTGCGGGCACCTGCTCGCCCTCGGGGTAACGCGCCTCCAGGTCGGCGTACGCGCGGTCCAGTTCCTCGCGCGTGGCGATGACCGAGGACTGGGCGCTGGCCCAGGCGCCGAGCTGCGAGCCGTGCGGGCGGGTGCGGAAGTACGCCACCGTCTCCTCGCGGGCGACGCGCTCCGCCGTGCCCGCGACGATGACCTGGCGGGCCATCGGGTGCCAGGGGAAGAGCAGCGAGATGTTCGGGTTCGCGGCCAGATCGCGGGCCTTGCGGGACTCGTAGTTCGTGAAGAAGACGAGGCCGCGCTCGTCGTACCCCTTCAGCAGGACCGTGCGTGAGCCGGGGCGGCCCTCGGCGTCCACCGTCGAGACGACCATGGCGTTCGGCTCGTGCAGCAGGCCCGCCCCGGCCGCGGCCAGCGCCTGCGTGAACCACAGCGCGAACAGCTCGACGGGCGTGGCGGGCGCCTGGTCCTCGGTGAGTCCGTCGATGCCGTAGTGGGCACGTATGGCGGCGGGATCGGACACCGGAGGGACGGGAGCGGCAGATGAGGAGGCTGATGCTGAGGCGTCGGCTCGATCGGTCACGCGGTCATCTTGCCGTATACGACGGGCCTGGCGACGGGCCGGGCGACGCACTGTCGTACGCCGCGGGGAGGTGACGTGTGGCACTGAGTGCCGCTTACCATCGCCAAGGGTGGCACCAAGGGATATCGTTCCGACGCCGAATCGGTTGGGTGACCACCAGCCGCACGGGGCATCACCGGGGTGACCGAACCGGACCGCGAGTCGAAAGCCGGAACCACCGACGCACCGGCAGACCGCGGAACCGGGCCGAACACGCCCACTTCTGACACATGGTCACGAGCTGTCTGTCACCACCATCTGTCGTACACATCACGAGGAGCCGCCTGATGTCCGACTTCGTACCCGGACTTGAAGGAGTCATCGCGTTCGAGACGGAGATCGCCGAACCCGACAAGGAAGGCGGCGCGCTTCGCTATCGCGGCGTCGACATCGAGGATCTGGTCGGCCACGTCTCCTTCGGCAACGTCTGGGGCCTGCTCGTCGACGGCGCCTTCAACCCCGGCCTGCCGCCCGCCGAGCCGTTCCCGATCCCGGTGCACTCCGGCGACATCCGCGTCGACGTCCAGTCCGCGCTTGCGATGCTCGCCCCCGTGTGGGGCCTGAAGCCGCTCCTGGACATCAGCGAGCAGGAAGCCCGCGACGACCTCGCGCGGGCCGCCGTCATGGCCCTCTCGTACGTCGCCCAGTCCGCCCGCGGCCAGGGCCTGCCGATGGTGCCGCAGAGCGAGATCGACAAGGCCGACACGGTCGTCGAGCGCTTCATGAAGCGCTGGCGCGGCGAACCCGACCCCAAGCACGTCCAGGCCGTCGACGCGTACTGGACGTCGGCCGCCGAGCACGGGATGAACGCCTCCACGTTCACGGCCCGCGTCATCGCCTCCACGGGCGCGGACGTGGCGGCGGCGCTGAGCGGGGCCGTGGGCGCCATGTCCGGTCCCCTGCACGGCGGCGCGCCCTCCCGTGTCCTCGGCATGATCGAGGAGATCGAGCGGACGGGCGACGCGGTCGCGTACGTCAAGCAGGCGCTGGACAAGGGCGAGCGGCTGATGGGCTTCGGTCACCGGGTGTACCGGGCCGAGGACCCGCGCGCGCGTGTCCTGCGCCGTACGGCGCGTGAGCTGGGCGCTCCCCGCTTCGAGGTCGCCGAGGCCCTGGAGAAGGCCGCCCTCGACGAGCTGCACGCCCGCCGCCCCGACCGCGTCCTCGCGACGAACGTCGAGTTCTGGGCCGCGATCGTCCTCGACTTCGCCGAGGTGCCGGCGCACATGTTCACGTCGATGTTCACGTGCGCGAGGACCGCCGGATGGTCGGCGCACATCCTCGAGCAGAAGCGGACGGGGCGGCTCGTCCGTCCTTCGGCGCGGTACATCGGGCCAGGTACGCGGGACCCCCGGGACGTCGAGGGGTACGGGGATATCGCGAGGTAGGGATTCTCCCGGCCCCGCCCCTTCCCGAGAACCCGCTCCGGCGGGGGCCTTGGCTGCCGTCATCACCGGCTTCGCCGAGTTCGTCCTCAAACGCCGGACGGGCTGGAGGTTTCCGGCCGGGCTGGATGGGTCCAGCCCGGCCGGGGGTCCCCCTGCCTATTCGGGAAGCGGCGGGGTGGGGGGCCCGCTCAGCGCAGCGCCCCCTCCACCAGCAGCGTCCACTGCGCCACCACCCGGCCCCTCCGCGCCCCGTCGTCCGTCAGGAGATTGGCGAGGCCAAGGCCTCGGGCCATGTCCAGGAGTCCCTGGATGGTCTCCCGGACACCGGGGACGGACTCGTCCGCCCCGAGCAGCTGCACCGCTATCCGGTGGGTCTCACGCCCCACCCTCGCCTCGAGCTCCGTCACCCGAGAGCCGAGTTGGGGCTCATTGGACGCCGCTACCCACAGATGCAGCGCCGCCCGGAACAGCGGGCCCGTATAGAGATCCACCAGAGCCGAGACCACCGCTCCCCGGTCCTCCGCGGACAGCGCCCGCAGCGCCGTGGACCGCTGCTCGGCCACGTACTCCACCGCCGCCGTGAACAGGTCCTCCCGCGTCGGGAAGTGATGCTGGGCCGCGCCCCGCGAGACCCCGGCCCGCTCGGCGACCACGGAGACGGTGGACCCCGCCCAGCCGCTCTCGGCGAGGCACGCCACCGCCGCTTCCAGGAGCCGCTGGCGCGTCGCACGGCTGCGGTCCTGCTTGGGCGAGCGATCGGCACGGTCGGCGCGGTCGTCCGCGGTCACAGCACCCATGGGCACTCCCGTCGTTCGAGGAACGCCCCCATCCCGTCCCGCGCTTCCGCCGATGCGAAGAGCCGCGCGGACAGGGCGACGAGGGAGTCCGTGTGGTGGTCGAATGCGTCGAGCACCCTAGCCGTGAGCAGCTTCTTCGTCTCGGCCAGGGCCTGCGGCGCTCCCTTCCGCAGCCCTTCCAGGAGAGGCGAGAGCTCCGCGTCCACGTCGTCCCCGGCCACCGTCACCAGACCGATCCGCGCCGCCTCCGCCCCGCCGAAGCGCTCCCCGGTGAGGAAGTAGCGCGAGGCGGCGCCGGGGTCGAGCCGGGACAGGAGCGGCATGGAGATGACCGCGGGCGCCACCCCGATCCGTACCTCCGTCAGCGCGAACGACGCCCCGGGACCCGCGGCCGCCATGTCGCACACGCCGAGCAGTCCGAGCCCGCCCGCGCGTACGTGCCCGTCCACCCGCGCCACCACCGGCTTCGGCAGCTCCACGATCTGCCGGAGCAGCCCCACGAACACGGCCGGGTCCGGCGGCTCCCGCAGGTCGGCGCCCGAACAGAACGTGGACCCGGTGTGCGTGAGGACGATCGCGCGTACGTCGGGGTCCTTGCCGCAGTCGTCGAGCGCCTCCGCGAATCCGTCCAGGAGCCCCGCCGAGAGCGCGTTGCGGTTGGCGGGGGTGTCCAGGGTGAACGTGACGATGCCGCGCTGCGGGGAGGAGCAGACGAGCCCCATGACAACTCCCTCTGTCGAAACGGACGGCCCAGTACAGGTCGGTCAGTACAGGCCGGTCAGTACGACTTGGGCAGGCCCAGCGTCTGGTGTGAGACGTAGTTCAGGATCATTTCCCGGCTCACGGGGGCGATCCGGGCCACCCGTGACGCCACGATCAGCGAGGCGAGGCCGAACTCCTTCGTCAGGCCGTTGCCGCCGAGCGTGTGCACCGACTGGTCGACGGCCTTCA
This sequence comes from Streptomyces sp. NPDC002853, assembly GCF_053591915.1. NCBI lineage: Bacteria > Bacillati > Actinomycetota > Actinomycetes > Kitasatosporales > Streptomycetaceae > Streptomyces > Streptomyces sp. NPDC002853. The sequence goes on from NZ_JBSFUS010000009.1 coordinate 273,071, forward strand.
CGCATACGTCGGCGGCCGCGAGCTTGGCCATGTTGGCGGCCTCGCCCGCGCCCATGTCGTCGCCCTCGTCGTACAGCTTTGCGGCCTTCTGCATCATCAGGCGGGCCAGTTCGATGTCGATGTGGGACTGCGCGAGGGGGTGCGCGATGGCCTGGTGGGCTCCGATCGGGCTCTTCCAGACGCTGCGTTCCTTGGCGTACCCGACCGCACGGGAGAGGGCGAAACGTGCCATGCCGAGCGAGAACGCCGCCGTCATGATCCGCTCGGGGTTGAGGCCGGCGAAGAGCTGGAGCAGCCCCGCGTCCTCGTCACCCACCAGGGCGTCGGCGGGCAGCCGTACGTCGTCCAGGGTCAGTTCGAACTGCTTCTCCGGGGCCTGGAGCTCCATCTCGATCTGCCGGCGCCGGAAGCCCTCCGTCTCGCGCGGGACGATGAAGAGGCAGGGCTTGAGGTTGCCGGTGCGGGCATCCTCCGTGCGGCCCACGATCAGCGTGGCGTCGGCGATGTCGACGCCCGAGATGAACACCTTGCGGCCGGTCAGGAGCCAGTCGCCGCTCGCCTCGTCCTTGCGGGCGGTCGTGGTGATCCGGTGGGAGTTGGAGCCGGCGTCGGGCTCGGTGATGCCGAACGCCATGGTGCGGCTGCCGTCGGCGAGGCCGGGCAGCCAGGCCCGCTTCTGCTCGTCGGTGCCGAAGCGGGCGATGACGGTGCCGCAGATCGCGGGCGAGACGACCATCATCAGGAGGGGGCAGCCCGCGGCGCCCAGTTCCTCCAGGACGATGGAGAGTTCGGCTATGCCGCCGCCTCCGCCGCCGTACTCCTCGGGCAGGTTCACCCCCAGATAGCCGAGCTTGGCGGCATCGGCCCACAGCTCGTCGGGGTGGCCCTCGCCCGCCACGACCCGGGACATGTAGTCGCGGCCGTATCGCTTGCCGAGTGCGGCGACGGCAGCGCGCAGGGCCTGGTGCTCTTCGGTTTCGAGGACGGTGCTCATACGGATGGTTCCTCCTGTACGACGTCTACGACTGCGAGCAGGGCGCCGACCTCGACCTGGCGGCCGGGTGTGGCGTGCAGGGTGGTGAGCGTGCCGGAGGCGGGGGCACAGATGCGGTGCTCCATCTTCATGGCCTCCAGCCAGATGAGGGGCTGCCCGGCGGTGACCCGCGCCCCTTCCCCGAGCCCCTCGGCCAGGCGTACGACGGTGCCCGGCATCGGGGCGAGCAGCGAGCCGGGCTCCTGGCGCGTGGTCGGTTCGGGGAGCGGCGGGAGCGCGGTGAGGGCGGTGTTGCCGACGTACACGCGATCGTCGCCGTACCGGCTGACGGTGAACTGCCTGCGCACACCGTCGACTTCGAGCACGACGAGCTCACGGGACACGGCGAGCACCCGCACCCCTTCCGCGCTCAGCCCCTCCCGCGTGTGGTGGTAGCGCACCTCGTGCTCGGTGCCGTCCGGCTCGCTCCTGAAGAGCTTGACCTGGGGCTGGGAGGCGAGGTTGCGGAAGCCGCCGAACCGCGAGCGTCCGTGTGCGTCGGCGAGCGCGGCGGCCAGCGGGGCGTACGGGTCCGGGGCGGGGGCCGTGAGGTCGGCGAGGTGCCGGTCGTAGAAGCCCGTGTCCATGCGGGCCCCGACAAACTCCGGGTGCCGCAGGGACCGTACGAGCAACTCCCTGTTGGTGACGGGGCCGTGCACGACCGCGCGCTCAAGGGCGCCCGCGAGGCCACGCAGGGCCTGTGCACGCGTGGGGGCGTACGCGACGGCCTTGGCCAGCATCGGGTCGTAGTGCACGCCGATCGTGTCGCCGTCCACGTACCCCGTGTCGAGCCGCACGCCCGGCACGGACAGCCGGTGCAGGGTGCCGGTCTGCGGGGCCCACTCCGCCGCCGGGTCCTCGGCGTAGAGACGGGCCTCCACCGCGTGGCCGCGGGCGGGCGGCGGCTCATCCGCGAGGGGCTCGCCCTCCGCCACCTGGATCTGCAGCGCCACGAGATCGATGCCGAACACGGCCTCCGTGACCGGGTGTTCGACCTGGAGCCGGGTGTTCATCTCCAGGAAGTGCGCCCGCTCGCCCGCGACCAGGAACTCCACCGTGCCCGCCCCGCGATACCCGGTCACGCGCGCCGCGCGCACGGCCTGCGCGTGCAGTTCGCCGACGAGTCCGGCCGTCAGGCCCGGCGCCGGGGACTCCTCGATGACCTTCTGGTGCCTGCGCTGGAGCGTGCAGTCGCGGGTGCCGAGCGCCCAGACGGTGTCGTGCGCGTCGGCCATGACCTGCACCTCGACGTGCCGGCCGCCCTCCAGATAGGGCTCGACGAAGACCTCGCCGTCCCCGAAGGCACTGGCGGCCTCCGCCCGCGCGGCCTCCAACTCGCCCTTCAATGAGCTCAGTTCGCGTACGACGCGCATGCCGCGTCCGCCGCCGCCGGACGCCGCCTTCACCAGGACCGGCAGATCGGCCTCGGTGACCTCGTCCACACTCATCGGCGCGATGCCCATGAGCTCCTTGGCGCGCGTCTTGGACGCCATGGATTCGATCGCCTCGGGCGAGGGGCCGATCCACACGAGTCCGGCGTCCAGGACCGCGCGCGCGAAGTCCGCGTTCTCCGAGAGGAAGCCGTAGCCGGGGTGGACGGCGTCCGCGCCCGCCGCCTGTGCGGCCTTCACGACGAGTTCGCCGCGCAGATACGTGTCGGCGGGCGCCGAGCCCGGCAGCCGTACGGCGGTGTCGGCCTCGCGGACGTGCAGGGCGTCCGCGTCGGCGTCCGAGTAGACCGCCACGGTGGCGATGCCGAGGTCGCGGCAGGTGCGGAAGACGCGGCAGGCGATCTCGCCCCGGTTGGCGACGAGGATGCTGCTGATTGTTTTCGTCATGGGGGTCGTCATGGAAGTCGTCATGGGGGTCCTCACATCCGAAAGACGCCGAAGCCACCGCGCGCGCCCTCGTAGGGGGCGGTGTGGATCGCGGACAGGCACAGGCCGAGGACCGTGCGGGTGTCGCGGGGGTCGATGACGCCGTCGTCGTAGAGACGGCCGGAAAGGAACATCGGCAGCGACTCCGACTCGATCTGCTGCTCCACCATGGCGCGCAGCGCCGCGTCCGCGTCGTCGTCGTAGGGCTGCCCCTTCGCGGCGGCGGACTGCCGGGCCACGATGGACAGGACTCCGGCGAGCTGCTGCGGCCCCATGACGGCCGACTTTGAGCTGGGCCAGGCGAAGAGGAAACGCGGGTCGTAGGCGCGGCCGCACATGCCGTAGTGCCCGGCTCCGTACGAGGCGCCCATCAGGACGCTGAGGTGCGGCACCCGCGAGTTCGACACGGCGTTGATCATCATCGCGCCGTGCTTGATGATGCCGCCCTGCTCGTACTCCTTGCCGACCATGTAGCCGGTGGTGTTGTGCAGGAAGAGCAGCGGGATGTCGCGTTGATTGGCCAACTGGATGAACTGGGCGGCCTTCTGGGACTCCTCGCTGAAGAGCACGCCCTGCGCGTTGGCCAGGATGCCGATGGGGTAGCCGTGCAGCGAGGCCCAACCGGTGGTGAGGCTGGACCCGTACAGCGGCTTGAACTCGTCGAAGTCGGAGGCGTCGACGATGCGGGCGATGACCTCGCGCGGGTCGAAGGGGACCTTGAGGTCGCCGGGCACGATGCCGAGCAGTTCGTCCTCGTCGTACTTGGGCGGCTCGACGACCGACGCCGGATCGGCGTACGCCTTGCGCCAGTTGAGGCGTTTGACGACCCGCCTCGCCTGTCGCAGCGCGTCGCGCTCGTCCTCGGCGAGGTAGTCCGCGAGGCCCGACTCGCGGGCGTGCATCTCGGCGCCGCCGAGGGACTCGTCGTCGCTCTCCTCGCCGGTGGCCATCTTCACCAGCGGCGGACCCCCGAGGAAGACCTTGGCCCGCTCCTTGACCATGATCACGTGGTCGCTCATGCCGGGGACGTACGCGCCGCCTGCCGTGGAGTTGCCGAAGACGACGGCGACCGTCGGGACACCGGCGGCCGACGACTGCGTGAGGTGCTTGAAGAGTGCGCCGCCCGGGATGAAGATCTCCTTCTGGGACGGCAGGTCGGCGCCGCCCGACTCCACGAGGTGGATGGACGGCAACCGATTGGCATGCCCGATCTCGTGCGCCCGAAAGGCCTTCTTCAGGGTCCAGGGATTGCTGGCCCCACCCCTCACCGTCGGGTCGTTGGCGGTGATCAGACACTCCACGCCCTCGATGACGCCGATGCCGGTCACCATCGAGGCGCCCACGGGGTAGTCGCTCCCCCAGGCGGCGAGCGGCGACAGTTCGAGGAACGGTGTGTCGGGGTCGAGGAGCAGCTCGATCCGCTCCCGGGCCAGGAGCTTGCCGCGCTTGCGGTGCCGGGCCACGTACTTCTCGCCGCCGCCCTCAAGGGCCTTGGCCTGCTCGGTGCCGAGTTCGGCGAGCTTGGCAAGCATGGCCTCGCGGTGCTCGGCGTACTCGGCGCTCGCGGGGTCGAGCGCGGACGCGAGGACGGTCACGGGAGTACCTCCGTCGGTTCGGTCACTTCTACGATCGGCTCGTCCGCTTCCAGGAGTTCGGCCGGTATGTCGACGTGGCGGGCGCGCAGCCACTCGCCGAGGCCCTTGGCCTGCGGGTCGAAGCGGGCCTGGGACGCGACGCCCGCGCCGAGGATTCCCCCGACGACGAAGTTCAGCGCCCGCAGGTTCGGCAGGACGTGGCGCACGACCGTCAACTCGGCTGCCTCCGGGATGAGTTCGCGGAACCGCTCGACGGTCAGCTCGTGGGCGAGCCACCGCCAGGCGTCGTCCGTGCGTGCCCAGACGCCGACGTTCGCGTCCCCGCCCTTGTCGCCGCTGCGGGCCCCGGCGACGAGGCCGAGGGGGGCGCGGCGGGTGGGGCCCGGAGGGAGGGGGGCGGGCAGGGGCGGTTGTTCGTCGAGCTCTTCGAGTACGCGGGTGTCGCCGGAGACCTTGGCCTGGTCCTGGACACGGAGGCGCTCGCCGTCCGGCAGGACGGCCACGTGGTCGACGGTGCCGCGCTCGACGTACGCGGCTTCGAAGACTCCGTAGGGCGCACCCTTGCCCGGGGGCGCCGTCACATGGAAGCCGGGGTAGCTGCCGAGGGCCAGTTCGATCGCGGCGCCGCTCAGGGCGCGGCCGACGGGTTCCTGTTGGGGGTCGCGCACGACGAGCCGCAGGAGGGCGGAGGCGGTCTCCTCGCTCGGGGCGTCGGGGCGGTCGGTGCGGACGAGCTCCCACCGCACCTCCTGGGGGCGGGACTTGGCCCGCGTGAACGCGTCCTCGACCTGGGCGCGGACGAGGTCCGCCTTGGTCTCCACGTCGAGCCCGGTGAGGACGAAGACGACTTCGTTGCGAAAGCCGCCGAGCCGGTTCAGACCGACCTTCAGGTCCGGCGGTGGCGCCTCTCCCCGTACTCCGGAGACGCGGACCCGGTCGGGCCCCTCCTGTGTGAGGGTGACCGTGTCGAGCCGGGCGGTGACGTCGGGCCCGGCATACCGGGCGCCGCTGGTCTCGTACAACAGCTGCGCGGTGACCGTACCGACGTCGATGAACCCACCCGTGCCGTCGTGCTTGGTGATGACGCCGGAGCCGTCCTCATGGATCTCGGCGAGCGGAAAGCCGGGCCGGAGCAGCTCGCGCGGGGGGCGTTCGCCGAAGAAGGCGTAGTTGCCGCCGGTGGCCTGCGTCCCGCATTCGAGGATGTGCCCGACGACGACGGCTCCCGCGAGCCGGTCGTGGTCGCCGTCGCCCCAGCCGAAATGGGCGGCGGCGGGCCCGGTGACGAGGGCGGCGTCGGTCACGCGTCCGGTGACGACGATGTCGGCTCCCGCGCGCAGACAGGCGGCGATTCCGGCACCGCCGAGGTAGGCGTTGGCGGTGAGCGCGTCCGGGAAGCGGGTGCCGAGGTCGTCCCCCTCGACGTGCGCGACCCGCACGTGGATCCCGAGCCGCCCGGCCAACTCCCGTACGGCGTCCGCGAGCCCGCCGGGGTTGAGCCCCCCGGCATTCGCGACGATCTTGACGCCCCGTTCCTTGGCGAGCCCGAGACACTCCTCCAGCTGCCGCAGGAAGGTCTTCGCATAACCGCGCGCGGGGTCCTTGAGCCGGTCACGGCCGAGGATCAGCATGGTCAGCTCGGCGAGATAGTCACCGGTGAGGACGTCGAGGGGGCCTCCGGTGAGCATGTCGCGCACGGCATCGAAGCGATCCCCGTAGAAACCGGACGCGTTGCCGATGCGAAGGGGGGCGGGGGCGGTCGGTGGGGAAGCTTGCGGGGTGGGGGGCGAGACCGTCATCGCTCATCCCCCTTCACGGGCCGCCGGCCCGGGCCCACGCCCGCCCGAGCGATGCCCGGCCGCCGCCCGGCCTCAACGCCTTGCGCCTGCCCGGCGAGACAGCCGGAGCCGTCCCCGGCCCACGGCCGGACAGTCGGCGAGGGTGGCCGTGCGGATGTCCGTGGGGATGACCGTCGGGATGTCCGTGGGGATGTCCCTGGGGATGTCCGTGGGGATGTCCGTGGGGATGTCATCGGCCGGTCTCCTTGGCCGGGCGGCCCGGGCCCGGGGGTCCCGCGAAGGCTTGGGCCACGCCCAACCAGCGCTCGGCGTCAGGGCCTTGCGCGCGTACGGCGAGGTCGTCGCGGTGGGCGCGTTGCGTGACGAGGAGGCAGAAGTCGAGCGCGGGGCCGGTCACCCGCTGGTCGGCGTCCTCGGGCCCGCTGGTCCATGGCTCACCGGAGGGCAGCCGGAGCTCCACGCGGAAGGGGGACGCGGGTGCGCTCAGGCCCCGTACCCCGAAGGAGAAGTCCCGGGCGCGTACCCCGATGTGCGCGATGTGCCGCAGCCGGTCGGTGGGCACCCGCTCGACGCCGAGCGCGTCGGCGACGTCCTGGCCGTGGGCCCACGTCTCCATGAGCCGGGCGGTCGCCATGGAGGTGGCCGACATGGGCGGCCCGTACCAGGGGAAGCGGGTGCCGCGCGGGGCGGACGTCAGGGCTTTCAGCAGGGCGTCACGCCCGGCACGCCACTGGACGAGCAACTCACGCGGGGGCTGCGCGGCCCCCTCCTCGGCCCCCGCGTCGACGAACGAGTCGGGAGCGGCGAGGGCCTCCTCGACGAGCCGGCCGAAGGCGTCCCCGTCGGTGACGGCGGTCAGCGCGGCGCGGTCGGTCCAGGCGAGATGGGCGATCTGATGGGCGACGGTCCAGCCGTCGGCGGGGGTGGGAAGCGTCCAGCGCTCCTCGCCCAACCCCCCTACCAGCTGGTCGAGTTCCTCGCTCTCACGGCGCAGATCATCGAGTACGGGCACAGCTTCGGACACTGGGCGCTCCCCTCGGGGCACGGCTGGGGTCTCCCCTGCTCGAACGGAGTCGAGAGCTAGGGGAAGTGCCCCGGAGCATGGCAGCGCCCGGAGAAACAAGCAAGCGTGCTTGCATTACTTTCCGGACGTCTCCGGGACCGGCTCCTCGGCCGCGCGCTTCACGCCGTCCGCGCTTTCGACACCCTTGGAACCTCCGGCACTCCCGGCATCCTCGGCACCCTCGGCAGGCGCCAGCACGGCATCTGGCGTGGCCCCCGTCACGACATCCCCGTCCCCGCGGCGGGCCCGCCCCCGCCCGACCTGGGTCCGCACGGCGCCCATACTGGCGGCGATGACCAGCGAGATGGCCAGCGCCTCATTGACGGAAAGTGCCTGGTTCAGCACCAGGAATCCGGCGACGGCGGCGATCGCGGGCTCCAGGCTCATCATGATCGCGAAGGTGGAGGCGGGAAGCCGGCGCAGGGCGAGCAGTTCGAGCGTGTACGGCAGCACGGAGGACATCACGGCGACGGCCGCTCCGAGCGCGAGCACCTCGGGCCGCACGAGCTTCTCCCCGGACTCGATGAGGCCGAGCGGCAGGAAGAGGACGGCCGCGACGACCATCGCGAGGGCGAGCCCGTCGGCCTGCGGGAAGCGGCGCCCCGTACGGGCGCTGAACATGATGTACGTGGCCCACATGGCGCCGGCACCGAGCGCGTACGCGACGCCGACGGGATCGAGCCCGCTGAACCCGCCCCCGCCGCCCAGCAGGAAGACACCGCACAGCGCGAGCCCGGCCCACACGAGATTCACGGCACGACGCGAGGCGAAGACGGAGAGCGCCAGCGGGCCGAGGACCTCAAGGGTGACGGCGGGGCCCATGGGGATGCGGGCGACGGACTGGTAGAAGAGACCGTTCATGCCGGCCATGGCCACGCCGAAGGCGACGACGGTCCCCCAGTCGGCGCGCGAGTGCCCGCGCATCTTGGGCCGGCAGACGATCATCAGCACCAGAGCGGCGAAGGCGAGCCGCAGGGTCACGATGCCGAGGGCTCCGGCCTTGGGCATCACGCTCACGGCGATGGCCCCGCCGAACTGGACGGAGACGCCGCCCGCGAGCACCAGACCGACGGGCCCGAGGGCACCCCACCGCCCACCGGATGCCGCCTCCTGGCCACTCCTCGACGCGTCCACAGCCAACCCTTCCGTCTCTTCGCCACCGGCCGATCCCGGCCAGTCCACTCACCTGAACTACCCCGTCCAAGGTAGTAGACCACGACAGGATTGTGGAGCCCTTTTACTGCTGTACGCAAACCGGGTCCACATGGCGGCGACACGGCGGCCGTGATGGAACCCCGCACGCCCCGCGCCGCGTCTTGGGTGCAGTCACCACGCAACCGCACGGAAGTCAGGTCAGGCATGGCGCGCGACGAAAACCGGACGACCGAGCGGCCGGGCGACAGCGGCTACCGCGATTACGCCGTCTACCGCGTTGACGGCGTCTACCGCGGCGCGCCGTACGGCTTCACCCTGCTCGTGGCCGCCCTGACGGCCGCGCTCGGCTGCGCGATCGTGGCCGGCGGGTTCGCGGCGGCGTGGGACACCTTCGAGGGGGTCCGGGACTACGCGGACAGCAACATCGCCAACGAGGACTCCTACGTGGCCTACGCCGACGGCGGTTGGTTTCCGCTGGTGAAGGTCGGTCTCGTGGTGTCGCTGCTGCTGCTCGTTCTGGGACTTCTCGTCGTCTCCGTGCTGCACGCCGCGTACGCCGTCGCCGAGTCCCACGCCACGCGCGACGGCGGCGGGCCACTGACCGTCCGCGAGTTGTGGCGACGCACCCGCGGGCCTTTCCCCGCCGCCCTCGCGGTCAACGCGCTGAGTGGACTGCCGGTGGGTGCCATGGCGCTCGCGGGCTACGTGCTGTGGATGACCGTCGAGCGCGGCGAGGTGCCCGGCGTCGAGCCCACGCCCATCGGCGAGACCGCGACCCCGATCTACACCCTGGTGGGATGGGTGCTGCCGATCGCCGTCGTGTGCCTGGGCCCGCTGCTGTACTTCCGCCTGTCACTGGCCACCGCCGAGACGGTGCGCTCGCGTCGGTCGCCGTTCGCGGCGCTGTACCGGTCCTGGGTGCTGACCCGCCGGGCGCGCATACGCACCCTCGGACTCGGCGTGCTGTCCGTCGCGGCCGCGGCACTCGTCATCCTCCTGGCCGGGTACGCGTCCGCCCCGCTCGCCCACTACGCCGGGCTCGGCATGCTGTGGCTCAGCGACGACAACGTATGGATCACCGGCGTCCTGGTCACGATCCTGCCCACAGCCGTATCCCTGCTCCTGCTCCCTCCGCTGGTCATGCCCTGGGTGTGCGGAATGACGGCCGGTCTGCACGGGGAGCTGCGCACACGGGAGGACGAGGAGAGCAACAAGACGCGCACCCACGAGGCCCATTGACCTCAACCCGGCCGCACACCTCCCCCACACCCCGTCACCCCCGCGAGTCCAGCCCCTCCGCCAGCACCTCCGCCAAATGCCGTCCCCGCGCCCCCTCCCCCAGTTGCTCCAGCTGGGTTCGGCAGGAGAAGCCGTCTGCCAGGATCGTCGTTTCCGGGGTGCGGGCCCGGACCGATGGGAGCAGTTGGTCCTCCGCGCAGGTGACGGAGACCTCGTAATGGCCCGCCTCGAAGCCGAAGTTGCCCGCCAGGCCGCAGCAGCCGCCGCTCAACTCGCCTTCCAGGCCCGCCTTCTCGCGCAGGCGGCGTTCGGCGGCGTCGCCGAGCACCGCGTGCTGGTGGCAGTGCGTCTGGCCCACCACTGGGCGGCCGATCCGCGGCGGTGACCACTCCGGGGCCAGTTCCTCCAGGGTTTGCGCGAACGTCCTTACCCGAGAGGCCAGTTCGGTCGCCCGCGAGTCCTCCTCTCCCAGGAGTTCCACCAGGTCCGTCTTCAGCGCCGCGGCGCAGCTCGGTTCGAGGACCACCAGGAGTGCCTGCGAGTCCAGGAGCGGTGCCATCCGCTCCAGGGTCCTGCGCAGCACCGCGCGAGCCCGGTCGAGTTGCCCCGTCGACACGTACGTCAGGCCGCAGCACACGTCCCCCGGCGGGACCACCACCCGCAGCCCCGCGTCCTCGAGGACCCGCACCGCCGCCCGGCCCACCGCCGGTGACAGGTGGTCCGTGAACGTGTCCGGCCAGAGGACGACCGTCGGGCTCCCGGAAGCCCCGGCGGCCGGCCTGTCCCGGAACCAGCGGCGGAACGTCTGCCGCGCGAGAGGCGGGATGTCCCTCTCCGGTGCGATCCCGCCCAGCCTCTTGGCCAGCGCCGCGAGCACCCCCACGCGGGCCGTGGCGTTGGCCGCCCCCGCCGTCCGCGTCCGCGAGGCCAGCCGCAGCCACAGCGGCAGCCGGCCCATCGAGTAGTGCGCCGCGGGTCGCCTGCGGCCCTCGTAGTGGTGGTGCAGGAACTCGGCCTTGTACGTGGCCATGTCCACGCCCACCGGACAGTCCGACCGGCAGCCCTTGCAGGACAGGCAGAGATCCAGCGCGTCCCGTACCTCCTCCGAACGCCAGCCGTCCGTGACCACGTCCCCCGCGAGCATCTCGTGCAGGAGACGCGCCCGGCCCCGCGTGGAGTGCTCCTCATCGCCCGTCGCCCGGAAGGACGGGCACATCACCCCGCCTCCCGAACCAGCGGACGTGGTACGGCACTTGGCGACGCCCACGCATCGCCGCACCGCCGCCGAGAAGTCCCCGCCGTCATGCGGGTAGCCGAAGGCCACGTCCACCGGCTTCCGCGGCAGCGGGTCGAACCGCAGGTTCGAGTCCAGCGGCGCGGGCCGCACCAGCATTCCCGGGTTCAACAGGTCCGCCGGGTCCCACACCCCCTTCACCCGCTCGAACAGCCGGACGAGGTCGGCCCCGTACATCTCGGGAAGGAGCTCGGCACGCGCCTGCCCGTCCCCGTGCTCGCCCGACAGCGAACCACCGTGCGCGACCACGAGCCTCGCCAGATCCTCGGAGAAGCGGCGGAAGCGCCGCACGCCCACCTCGCTCATCAGGTCGAAGTCGATGCGTACGTGAATGCAGCCGTCCCCGAAGTGCCCGTACGGCGTCCCGCGCAGGCCGTGTTCGGCGAGCAGCCCCCGGAAGTCCCGCAGGTAGGCGCCGAGCCGTGCGGGCGGCACCGCACAGTCCTCCCACCCCGGCCACGCCTCGCTGCCGTCCGGCATCCGCGTCGCCGTCCCGCTGGCGTCCTCGCGGACCCGCCACAGCACGCGCTGCCCCGCGGGGTCCGTCACGACCACCGAGTCCACCGTGTCCCCGGCGACCGCCCGCGCGATCGCCTCCGCACGCGCGCGTGCCTCTCCCTCGCTCGCGCCGCCCGTCTCCACGAACAGCCAGGCGCCGCCCTTGGGCAGCCCCTCGGACCCCCGTACGAGGTCGGCCGCCATCCCCTCCACCGTCAGCGGTCCGTGCGGCAGCAGCCCGGCCGCGGCCTCCGCCGCGGCGCTCTCGTCGGCGTACCCGAGGACCGCGAGCGCACGCGCGCGTGGCGACTCGACGAGGCGTACGACGGCCTCCGTCACCACGCCGAGCGTGCCCTCGGAGCCGCAGAACGCGCGGGCCAGGTCGACGCCCCGCTCGGGGAGCATGGCGTCGAGCGCATAGCCGGAGATGCGGCGCGGGAGCTCGGGGAAGCCGGTGCGCAGGAGCTCCAAATCGCCGTCCACCAGGGCACGTAGACCCTGCGGGGCGCCGGACCAGCCCTGCCCCGGCGCGAGCCGCTCGCCCCCGCCGCTCACGACCGAGAGCGAGGCGACGTTGTCGGCGGTCGTGCCCCAGGCGACCGAGTGGGAGCCGCAGGAGTTGTTGCCGATCATGCCGCCCAGGGTGCAGCGGTTGTGGGTGGACGGATCGGGGCCGAAGGTCAGGCCGTGCGGGGCCGCCGCGCCCCGCAGGCCGTCGCAGATCACGCCGGGCTGGACGACCGCGGTCCGCGACTCCGCGTCCAGGGACAGAATCCGGTTCATGTGCCGGGTGAAGTCGAGGACGAGCCCCGAGCCCGTGGCCTGCCCGGCGATGGACGTGCCGGCGCCGCGGGCCACGACCGGCACCCCGCGCTCCCGGCACACGGCGAGCGCCGCCGCCACGTCGTCCGCGTCGCGCGGGGCGAGGACGCCGAGCGGCACTCTGCGGTAGTTGGACGCGTCCATGGTGTTCAGGGCCCGCGCGGTGACGGAGAAGTCCACCTCCCCCCGCACGGCTGCCCGCAGTTCCTCTTCCACGCCTCCGAGATCACTCATGCCCATATCCATGCCCTCAATATGCATCCGCGAAGGCCCGCAGCGGCGGCAGTCAAACGCCCGACGCGCACCTATAGTTGCCGCGACTTGATCACCGGAACCCCGCGTGAACCCAGAGGAGAGCCCTGATGACGACCGGCTGCCCCGCCCGCAACGCACCCGACCGCATCGTCCTCGACCCCTTCGTCACCGACCTGGACGGCGAGAGCGCCAGGCTGCGCGCGGCGGGCCCGCTGGCCGAGGTGGAGCTGCCCGGCGGCGTACCGGTCTGGGCGGTCACACACCACGCCGAGGCGCGTCAACTCCTCACCGACAAGCGGCTGGTGAAGGACATCGAGGTGTGGGGCGCTTGGCGGCGCGGTGAGATACCCGCGGACTGGCCGCTGATCGGCCTGGCCAACCCGGGCCGTTCGATGCTGACGGTCGACGGCGAGGAGCACCGCCGGATGCGCGCCCTGGTCGCGCAGGCGCTGACGCCGCGGCGGGTGGAGCGGATGCGGGAACGCATCGCGGAGCTGACGATGGGCCTCTTGGACCGGCTTCCGTCGGACGGCGGCCAAGTGGTCGATCTGAAGGCCGAGTTCGCGTACCCGCTGCCCATGTACGTCATCAGTGACCTGATGGGCATCGACGCCGCCGACCACCCCCGTCTGAAGGTCCTCTTCGACAGGTTCTTCTCCACCCAGACGCCGCCCGCCGAGGTCGTGGCCACGCTGGGTGAGCTGGCGGCCATGATGGGCGGGGTCGTCGCGGCGCGGCGTGCCGAGCCGGGCGACGATCTGACCAGCGCCCTGATCCTCGCGTCGGAGGACGGCGACCACCTCACCGACGCGGAGATCGTCTCCACGCTCCAGCTGATGGTCGCGGCGGGCCACGAGACGACGATCTCGCTGATCGTCAACGCGGTGGTGAACCTCTCGGCCCATCCCGAGCAGCTGGCGCTCGTCCTGGCCGGTGACGCGAGCTGGGAGATGGTCGTGGAGGAGACCCTGCGCCACTCCACGCCGACGTCGCACGTCCTGATCCGGTTCGCGGCCGAGGACGTCCCCGTGGGCGACAAGGTGATCCGTGCGGGTGACGCACTGATCGTGTCGTACGCGGCGATCGGCCGGGACGAGCGGGCGCACGGCCCCACGGCGGACGCCTTCGACATCACGCGTACGTCCCCGAACCGCCACATCTCCTTCGGCCACGGCCCGCACGTCTGCCCCGGGGCTGCCCTGTCCCGCCTGGAGGCGGGGGTGGCGCTCCCGGCGCTCTACGAGCGCTTCCCGGAGCTGACCCTGGCGGTCGCGCCGTCCGAGCTGCGCAACAAGCCGGTGGTGACACAGAACGACCTGTACGAGCTTCCGGTGCGGCTCCACAACTAGCCCGTCCGGCGTTTGAGGACGAGCGCGCAGCGCGATGAGGGGGCTCCGGGGGCGGAGCCCCCGTGGCGTCCACCGCCGGTGACCGAGCGGTCTCACCCGGCGGACACCCCCAAGGCCCCCGCGCCAGATGCCGTTAGGCTCCTCCCGTGGCTGAGATCCAGATTCCCGCTGACATCAAGCCCGCCGACGGACGTTTCGGCGCGGGCCCCTCCAAGGTGCGCACGGAGGCGCTGGACGCGCTCGCCGCCACCGGTACCTCTCTGCTCGGCACCTCCCACCGCCAGGCCCCGGTCAAGAACCTGGTCGGCAAGGTGCGCGAGGGTGTGCGCGACCTCTTCTCCCTCCCCGAGGGTTACGAGGTGATCCTGGGCAACGGCGGTTCCACCGCCTTCTGGGACGTCGCGACGCACGGCCTCATCGAGAACAAGTCGCAGCACCTCAGCTTCGGCGAGTTCTCCTCCAAGTTCGCCAAGGCCTCGAAGCTCGCCCCGTGGCTGGCCGAGCCCACCGTGATCACCAGCGAGCCGGGCACGCACCCCGACCCGCGGGCCGAGGCGGGCGTGGACGTGTACGGCTTCACGCACAACGAGACCTCGACCGGTGTCGCGGCTCCCGTCAGGCGGGTGGCCGGCGCGGACGAGGGTTCCCTCGTGCTGGTGGACGCCACCTCCGGTGCGGGCGGCCTGCCGGTCGACATCGCCGAGACGGACGTCTACTACTTCGCCCCGCAGAAGTCCTTCGCGTCGGACGGCGGCCTGTGGATCGCCGCGTTCTCCCCGGCGGCCATCGAGCGTGCCGAGCGCATCCACGCGAGCGGCCGTCACGTGCCGGAGTTCTTCAGCCTTCCCACGGCGATCGACAACTCCCGCAAGAACCAGACGTACAACACCCCGGCGCTCGCCACGCTCTTCCTGCTCGGTGAGCAGCTGGACTGGATGAACGGCCAGGGTGGCCTGGAGTTCACGACCGGCCGCACGGCCGCGTCGTCGCAGGCGCTGTACGGGTGGGCCGAGGAGTCGAAGTACGCGACGCCGTTCGTCACGGACCCGGCCAAGCGTTCGCAGGTCATCGGCACGATCGACTTCGCGGACGAGATCGACGCGGCCGCGGTGGCGAAGGCGCTGCGCGCCAACGGCATCGTGGACACCGAGCCGTACCGCAAGCTCGGCCGCAATCAGCTGCGCGTGGCGATGTTCCCGGCGATTGATCCTTCGGATGTCGAGGCGCTCACCAAGTGCATCGACTACGTGATCGAGAAGCTCTGAGGTTTCACAGTCACCTGCGGGTGCCTTGTGGCTGGTCGCGCAGTTCCCCGCGCCCCTTCGGGCGCGGGGAACTCTGCTTTCACCGGCTCAGCTGCTTGAACTTCCGTACCGCCAGGGGCAGGAACAGGAGTGAGATCGCGAGCGGCCAGAGCACGGCCATCAGCACCGCGTTCTGCTCGACCCAGCTCGCCCCGCCCGCCCCGGGGTTGCCGAACAGTTCGCGTGCCGCCGTGCCCGTGGAGGAGACCGGGTTCCAGGCGGCGACCGGCGCCAGCCAGTCCGGCATCAGCGAGGGCGCGACGAAGACGCTGGAGATCATGGTGAGCGGGAAGGCGACCGCGTAGAGCCCGCCCGCCGCCTCCGGGGTCGGCACCACGAGGCCCAGGAACACGCCGACCCAGATCAGGCTGAACCGCAGCAACAGGAGCAGCCCGAAGGCGGCCAGGGTCTCGGGCAGTCCGGCGCTGGACCGCCAGCCGATCGCGAGCGCGGTGAGCGCGAGGATCGTCAGCTCGGCACACGCCACGATCAGGTCGGCGAGTCCGCGCCCCGCGGCCACCGCCGACGGCGCCATCGGCATCGAGCGGAAGCGGTCGATGACGCCCTTGGTGGAGTCCGTGACGACCGCCATCGCGGTGTTCATGAAGCCGAAGGCCATGGTCATCACGAACATGCCGGGCATCAGGAACTGCTTGTAGTCGCCGTCCTCGCCGCCGCCGGGCACCTTCATCGCCTCGCCGAAGACGAAGCCGTACAGGAGCACGGAGATGATCGGGAAGCCCAGCTGCCAGGCGATGTTGACGGGCTGGCGCTGGAAGTGCGTGAGGTAGCGGCGGGTGACGTTGAAGGTGTCGGCGAGCGCCCAGTAGAACCGTCCGTGCGACGGCTGCGAGGCGTCGGTGTCCGTGCTCGTGGTCAGTACGGCGCTCATGCCGCGGCTCCCGTCTTCTCTGCGATGTCGGCGGCCTCGGTGGCCGGTTGCCCGCTCGCGCCCGTCTCGTCCTCCGTGCGGTGTCCCGTCAGCCGCAGGAACACGTCGTCGAGGCTCGGCCTGCGCAGTCCGATGTCCTCGACCGCGACGCCTTGGTCCTGGAGGGTCCGCGCGACGTCCGTCAGGGCGGCGACCCGGTCGGTGACGGCGGCCTGGACGCGGCGCTCCAGGTCGACGGACTCGGGCACGCCCTCGGCGACGCGGGCGACGGCCTTCAGGGCCGCGGGCAGGTCGGCGGTGTCGCGGACCACGACCTCCAGGTAGCTGCCGCCCACCGTGTTCTTCAGGCCGTCCGGGGTGTCGTCGGCGATGGCGCGGCCCTGGTCGATGACGGTGATCCGGGAGGCCAGCTTGTCGGCCTCCTCCAGATACTGCGTGGTGAGCAGGACGGTCGTGCCGTCCGCGACCAGTTTCCGTACGGTGTCCCAGACTTCGAGGCGGCTGCGCGGGTCGAGTCCGGTGGTCGGCTCGTCCAGGAAGAGGACGGCGGGCGCGAGGATCATCGAGGCCGCGAGGTCGAGCCTGCGCCGCATGCCGCCGCTGTACTGGCCGGCCCCCTTGCCCGCCGCGTCCACCAGGTCGAACTGTTCGAGGAGTTCCTGGGCCCGCCGCGCCGCCCGCTTGCCGCCGAGGTGGAAGAGACGGCCGAACATCTCCAGGTTCTGCCGCCCGGTGAGGACCTCGTCGACGGCCGCGTACTGGCCGGTCAGGCCGATGCGGCCGCGCACCACGTCCGGCTGTCGCACCACGTCGGCCCCCGCGACCTCGGCCCGGCCGCCGTCGAGGCGCACCAGCGTCGAGAGGATGCGCACGGCGGTGGTCTTGCCCGCGCCGTTCGGGCCGAGCAGTCCGTGCACCGTGCCGCGTGCCACGCGCAGATCGAAGGCGTCCAGGGCCTTCTTCTCGCCGTAGCGCTTGTCGAGCCCCTCGGCTCGTACCGCGTATTCGTTCGTCTCGCTCACTGCCCCTCCAGATCTTCCCGTACCGGTCACCCGGCTCGGACACCCCTCTGGGTACGCCGTACCCAATAGAGAGTACACCGTACTCAGTTTTTCGGGTACACCGTACCCAATTAGGGTTCCGGCGATTAGGCTGACCGTCATGACGAGCACGAACGGCGGTTCCGGCGACAACCAGCGCACCGACAGCGACATCGTCCGCAGCCTGGAACTGCTCTGGGATGAGGGCGAACGCCCCACGCGCGGCCCCAAGCCAGGACTGACCCTGGAGCGGATCGTCACCGAGGCGGTCCGGCTCGCCGACACCGAGGGGCTCACGGCGGTCTCGATGCGCCGCCTGTCCACGGAGCTCGGCACCGGCACGATGTCCCTGTACCGCTACGTCCCGGGCAAGAGCGAGCTGCTCGACCTGATGCTGGACCGGATGTACATGCCGGCCCCCGACGCCGCGCCCCCGAGCGGCGGCTGGCGCGAGGCCGTGCGGACGTACGCCCGCGAGACCCTCGCCCTCTACCGCGAACACCCCTGGCTGCTCCAGGTCAACCAGGCCCGCCCGGTGCTCGGTCCCGGCGCGGTGAGCGGCTTGGAGCTGACCCTCGCCGGGATCAAGTCCATGGGCCTGCCCGACCCCGAGCTGATCGGCGTGATCGTCATGGTCGAGGGGTACGTCACCGGGGTCGCCCGCACCCAGGTGCACGAGGTGGAGGCGGTCAAGAAGACCGGCCTGACGGACGAGGCGTTCTGGGAGGCGCAGTACCCGACCCTCGGACGGATCATGAACAGCGGGCGCTACCCCCACCTCGCGGGCTTGTCCGACGACGCGTTCGGCTCGCAGTTCGACCACTTCGAGTTCGGCCTGCAACGCCTGCTCGACGGCCTCGACGTCCTGGTGGCCCGCCGCGAGGCGGAGACGGGCGCCGCCCGGAAGGCGTGAGGCCCGGCCCGCTACTTCCGGCGGAACACCCGCTTCAGCCCGAAGAACGCGGCGAGCACGACGGCGAGGGTCAGCGCGCCCACCTTGACGTCACCGCCGAGCCCGGAGCCCCCACCGTCCCCGGACTCGCCCGAACTCCCGGCGCCTGACGACGAGTTGCCGCCACCGCCCGCCCCCTCGACCTCGACGGGCTCGACCTCGCTCTGCGCGCCCTCGGTGCCGTACAGGATGGTCGTCCCGTCCAGGGTGTACGTCGCGGACTCACCCTGCCGCTGCAACGGCACACTCAGCCGCCCCTCGCGCTCGGGCTTCGTGCCCTCGCCCTTCCAGGTGTACGAGACGCCGCCGAGATAGCCGCGCAGGGCGAGCTGCTTCCCGTCGGGAGAGAAGGCGCCGTCCGTGGTCCAGAGTCCGGTGGTGCCCAGGCGCTTGAAGACGTTGACCCCGGAGGAGGACATCTGGGCGGGTCCCTCGTACAGCGCGCCGCCCTCCTCCTTCTTGTCGGCGATGTAGATGCGGCCGGTCTTCGGGTGGACCATCAGTGCCTCGGCGTCGCGCGCGCCGTCCTCGTACTTCACCGTGTACTGCGTGGCGCGCACGGTCTGCTCGCCCAGCTTCTTCGGCTCGGGCAGCTTGTAGATCCACACGTGGGACCAGGTGCCGCCGAGGTTGTCGCCGATGTCGCCGACGTAGATGTTGCCGTCGGCGCCGACGGAGACGGCCTCCACGTCGCGGGGCTTTCCGACGCCGGTCATGGTGATCGTGGCGACGGTCTTGCCGGTCTTGCCGTCCACCGCGTAGAGCAGCGCGCCGTTCTTGTCCTGGTCGTTGTGCGTCCAGTAGACGCCCGGGTGGGCGCGGGAGGCGGCGAGGCCGCTGGACTCGATGATGCGGGGGTCCTTGATGGTGAACCCGTCGTGGCTGTCGTCGGCGGCGGCGGGGCCGGTGGCGCCGGCGAGGAGGAGCAGGGCTCCGGTGGCGGCGGTGCCGACGGCACCGAGGACACCCATCGAGGAACGCAGTGAACGCATGGCCCAAGCCTGCCACCCCCGCGCTCGGGGGCGGGCGTTCGCCGGGTGTTCGGCCTCACATCGGGTGTTCAGCCTCACATCGCAGGCCGGGGCGTTGATCCGCGATGATGAGCGGATGCTCAGGTTCATGTTCGTCGGCGACTCGATGACGATCGGCAGCGCGGGGGAACACACCTGGCGCTACCGCATGTGGCAGCACCTGCGGTCCTCGCTCGGCGAGGAGGGTTTCGCGGTGGTGGGCCCGCGCAGCGCGCTGCACGACAAGATCTCCGGCGAACCGGTCTCGTACGACTACGCGGGCAGCGACCCGGAGTTTCCTCGCCACCACTTCGCGGGGTGGGGCGAGGGCTGGCTGCACATGGCGCCGCGGATGGCGGACGCGGTGCGGGAGGACCGCCCCGACGTCCTGCTCATCTCGCTGGGCCTGATCGACCTGGGGTTCTACACGAACGCGGAACAGACGGCGGAGAACGTACGCCGCTTCGTCTCGGCGGCGAGGTCGGCCAATCCGCGTGTCCGCCTTGTCCTGCTCCCGGTGATACCGAACATCCGGGCCAGGACGGACGCCCCGTTCGCGGCGGAGGTGTCCCGCTTCAACGTGCTCCTCGCGAAGGCCGCCGCGGACCTCGACACAGGCGCCTCCCCGCTCCTCCTGGCCTCGACGCCACCCGCGTACGACATCGACCACGACACGTACGACGGCACGCACCCGAACGCGAACGGCGAGCACAGACTGGCGGCGGCGTTCGCGGACGCGATGCACCAGGCGTGGGCGCTGGGCGCGCCGTACGACGGCCTCAGCCCGTCACGTGGCCCGCGTCAGGCGGTTGGCCAGGGTTGACATCGTGTACGTGCCGATGCCGAGGACGACTTCGAGGGCGTTTCGTTTCGTGTAGCCGTGGTCGAGGAACTTCTTCAGGTCGCCGTCGTCCACGCAACCCGCGGTCGCGAGGACGTCCAGGGTGAACTGCCGTACCGCCTCAAGGCGTTCGTCGGTCAGCGCCTCGCCCTGGCGCAACGCGGTGATCAGCCCGGTGTCAGCGCCCAGCTTGCGGAGCTTGCCGGTGTGCATGGTCACGCAGATGTGGCAGTCGTTGCGTACGGCGACGGTCATGATGACGACTTCCCGCGCCACCGGCTCCAGCGTCGAGCCCTCGAAGGACGCGCTCAACTCCAGGAAGCCGTTGAGCAGTTCGGGCGACTCGGCGAGCCGCGCCACCGCGTCCGGCGTCCTGCCGAAGGCGGCGGCCGTGCGCTCCATCGCGGCGCGGGACTCGACCGGTGCGGTTTCCACGGTGTGCTCGGCGAACAAGAGGTACCCCCTACGATGGACAACGTGGTTGACGACAAGAAGGTAAACCAGGTTGTCGATTCTGGCAAGGGTGTCCCGCCGAAGGGCGACGGGCACGGCTTCGAGCTGCCGCTGCTCCTCTTCGCCGGGTTCCGCACGCTCATCGACCGGCTGCACGCCGAACTGGCCCGCCAGGGCCATCCGGACGCACGCCCCGCGCACGGCTTCGCGATGCAGGCGATCGGCGCGCGCGGCGCGAGCGCCAGCGAGGTCGGCCGCCGGCTCGGCGTCTCCAAGCAGGCCGCGGGCAAGACCATCGACCGCCTCATCGCCCTCGGCTACGCGCACCGCACGGATGACCCCGCCGACGCCCGCCGCAAGCTCGTCCGCCTCACCCCGCACGGCATCGACGCGCTGCGCCGCTCGGCGGCGATCTTCGACGAGCTGCACGCGGAGTGGGCCGGGCAGCTCGGCCCGGGACGCCTGCGCACGATGGAGGACGACCTGCGCACGGTCGTGCCGCCGGACGCTTTCCGCCTCGACGCTGCGGGCTGGCTCGGCGGCGCGTGACCCCAACGGAGCCCGCACCCTTGCATAGAGCGCACTCCAAGTCGTTGGCTTGGCAACCATGAAGTACACGCAGCTGGGACGCACAGGACTCAAGGTCAGTCGACTCGTGCTCGGGACCATGAACTTCGGGCCACTGACGAACGAGCCCGACAGCCACACGATCATGGACGCCGCGCTCGACGCGGGCATCAACTACTTCGACACCGCCAATGTCTACGGGTGGGACGAGAACAAGGGCCGCACCGAGGAGATCCTCGGCACGTGGTTCACCCAGGGCGGCGAGCGCCGCGACAAGACCGTCCTCGCCACCAAGATGTACGGGAACATGGCTCTCGACGGAAAGCCGGCGTGGCCCAACCACGACCTGCTCTCGGCGGTCAACATCCGCCGGTCGGTGGAGGCTTCGCTCAAGCGCCTGCAGACCGACTACATCGACATCTACCAGTTCCACCACATCGACCGCCGCACTCCCTTCGAGGAGATCTGGCAGGCCATCGACACCCTCATCACCCAGGGCAAGATCCTCTACGCGGGTTCGTCGAACTTCCCCGGGTACAAGATCGCCCAGGCCAACGAGATCGCCGCGCGACGCGGCAGTTACGGCCTCGTCAGCGAGCAGTGCCTCTACAACCTCGCCGAGCGCAGCGCCGAGATGGAGGTCATCCCGGCCGCGCAGGACTACGGCCTGGGCGTCATCCCGTGGTCGCCGCTGCACAGCGGGCTGCTCGGCGGCGTCCTGAAGAAGGAGGGCGAGGGCAAGCGGCGCACCGGCGGACGCGCCGCCCAGGAGCTGGCGAAGCCCGAGGTGCGCGCGCAGGTGCAGGCGTACGAGGACCTGCTCGACAAGCACGGCCTCGCGCCGGGCGAAGTGGCGCTCGCCTGGCTGCTCACCCGGCCCGGCATCACCGGGCCGATCGTCGGGCCGCGTACGTCGGAGCAGCTCACCAGCGCACTGCGCGCGGTCGATCTCGAACTACCGGCCGAGCTGCTCGACGCCTTGGACGAGATCTTCCCGGGGCCGGGGCCCTCGCCGGAGTCCTTCGCCTGGTAGCGGGCGGCAGGTCCGGGCGGCCGCGGTCATCGCCTCACTGGCCGACCGCGGCCGCGACCGCCACGACGACGAACATCAGCACGAGCACACCGGCCATGATCCGGTTCCTGGTTTTCGGGTCCACGTAGTCGAGGTTAACCGGCTCCGCCCAGTGGCCATCGACCGACCACCTCATAGCGGGGCCGTTCCCCCGCCACACCGCTCACGGGCAGATTGCTGCGTACGAGGGTCAGCTCGGTCACGGTCCACTCCGCGCCCTCGAAGTCCGCGAGGCCGTCGGCGTACGTGCGCAGGGGCGGCTCCCCTTGGCCGCGGGCCAGTGTCAGGTGGGGGCGGTAGTGGCGGTGCTCCTCCATGGGGATGCCGGACCTGCGGGCCGCGGCGTCCGCCCTTCGGGCGAGGAGGCGCAGGGTTTCCACGTCGCCCTTGGCGCCGGTCCACAGCGCCCGGTCGCCGAAGTGGCCTCCGCCGTGCAGGGCCAGGGGGAAGGGGGGTGTGCGCTTCGCCGCGCGGGAGAGGCATTCGGAGAGTTCGGGGACGGTGGTGTCCTCGACCTCCGCCATGAAGGCGAGGGTGAAGTGCCAGCTCTCGCGGAGCGTCCAGCGGAGGGATTCGGCGCCGGGCAGGGTTCTCAACTCGGCCGCTGCTCCGGCCAGTTCATCCGCTGCCGCGTCCGGCGGCAGCACGGCCGCGAAGAGTCTCATGGGGCGAGTCTCGCCTCCCGCGGTTCTTTCCCCAACCCCGCGCCTTACCGGCTGAAGTACCGGGTCCGGCGGAACCCCAGTTTCGGGAAGGCCCGGACCGGGGGAGAAAAAGCCGCATGGACAGCCACATAACCATCCGCCCCGCCGGTCCCGACGACATCCCCACCGTCCTCGCCCTCTTCGACGAGGCCGTCGCCTGGCTCGTCTCGCAGGGCCGCACCGGACAGTGGGGCGACACGCCCTGGTCGGCCAACCCGAAGACCATCGCCCTGGTCGAGAAGTATCTGACCACCGGCTCCCCCTGGATCGCGGAGATCGGCGACCAGCCGGTCGGCACGCTCACCCTGACCGATGGACCGGGCTCGTACATCGCGCCGGTCGACGAGCCGGAGCGGTACATCCACCTCCTGGCATCCCGGCACGGGACAGGCGCGGGCGCCGCCCTCCTCGCGCACGCGGCGGAGGAGACCCGGAGACAGGGCGTCTCCCTGCTCCGGGTCGACTGCTACGCGGGCGGTGACGGCAAGCTCGTCGCGTTCTACGAGCGCAACGGCTTCACGCGGACCGAGTCCTTCGTCGAGCAGGACGGCACCTGGCCGGGCCAGATCCTGGCCCGGCGCGTGTGACCGGGTAGGCGCTCACGCCGCCGTCGCCAGTTCCCGCGGCACGAACTGCACGTGCTGCTGCCCGCGCCGCAGATCCACCTTGAGCCGCAGGTTCGCGGCGCGGGCCAGCATCAGACCGACACCGACCGCGGCCACGGCGCATATGAGGCCGCCCGCGGCCATGCTGACACGTACCCCGTACGCGTCGGCGAGCCAGCCGAAGAGCGGGCCGCCGAGCGGCGTGCCGCCGGTGAAGACCATCATGAAGAGGGACATGACGCGGCCCCGCATCTCGGGGTCGGTGGCCATCTGGACCGACGAGTTGGCGGTGACGTTCACCGTCAGGCCGAGGATGCCGATCGGGACGATCAGCGCGACGAACATCCACAGCTCGGGCGCGAACGCGGCGACGATCTGCAGGACGCCGAAGGCGATCGCGGCCCCGGCGAGCAGCCTCAGGCGTGAGGTGCCGCGGCGGGCCGCGAGCAGCGCGCCGGCGAGGGAGCCGATGGCCATCAGGGTGTTGAACAGCCCGTACATCCCCACGCCGCCGTGGAAGATGTCGTCCGCGAAGGCGCTCAGCCAGATCGGGAAGTTGAATCCGAAGGTGCCGACGAAGCCGACGAGGACGATCGGCCAGATCAGCTCGGGGTGCTTGGAGACGTAGTTCAGGCCTTCCCTCAGCTGTCCCTTGCCGCGCGGCTTGCGCGGGGTGGGGTGCAGCTCGCGGGTGCGCATCAGCATCAGGCCGGTGAGCGGCGCGAGGAAGGACAGGCCGTTGGCGAGGAACGCCCAGCCGGGACCGACCGCGGCGGTGAGACCACTCGCCACGGCGGGGCCGATGAGGCGGGCGGACTGGAAGTTCGCCGAGTTCAGCGAGACGGCGTTGCGGACCTGGTCAGGTCCCACCATCTCGGACACGAAGGACTGCCGGGTCGGGTTGTCCACGACCGTGACGAGACCCGTGAAGAAGGCCGCGAGGTAGACGTGCCAGACCTGGACGTTGCCGCTCAGGGTGAGCGCCGCCAGGAAGAGGCCGCTGATGCTCATCGCGCCCTGGGTGCAGAAGAGCAGCTTCCGCTTGGCGAAGCGGTCGGCGATGACACCGCCGTAGAGGCCGAACAGGAGCATCGGCAGGAACTGCATCGCGGTGGTGATGCCGACCGCGGCCGAGGAGCCGGTGAGGCTCAGGACCAGCCAGTCCTGGGTGATGCGCGCCATCCACGTGCCGGTGTTGGAGACAACGGCGCCGGAGGCGAAGAGCCGGTAGTTACGGATCTTCAGCGAGCTGAACATCGACGTCTTCGCGGCGGGGGACTTGTCGAGGGTGGTTGGTGCGGGGGCGGAGTCTGCTCCGGATCCCGTACTCAAAGTGCGTTCGCCTCCTTGGCGTCGTACGGCTCACGGCGGGTGGCCCGGAGTGAGTACTGCTTGTCGATGCGCGAGCTACAGGTGGGCGAGCTTCTCCAGGACGGGAGCGGCGGCACGCAGTCGCGCCCACTCGTCCTCGTCGAGATGCTCGGCCAGGCCGGCCAGCCAGGCGTTCCGCTTGCGGCGGCTCTCCTCGAGCATGGCCTCGGCCGTCTCCGTCTGGGTCACCACCTTCTGGCGGCGGTCCTCGGGATGCGGCTCGAGCCGGACGAGACCCTTGGCTTCGAGCAACGCGACGATGCGGGTCATCGACGGCGGCTGCACGTGTTCCTTGCGGGCCAGCTCACCGGGGGTGGCGTGGCCGCAGCGGGCGAGGGTGCCGAGCACCGACATCTCGGTGGGGCTCAGCGACTCGTCGACCCGCTGGTGCTTGAGTCGACGGGACAGGCGCATCACGGCGGAGCGCAGGGAGTTCACGGCGGCGGCGTCGTCACCATGGGAGAGGTCCGGCATGTTCGTTAGAGTAACTCATTACTCTAGCTAAAGACCACTCGGTTTCCCGCGGCAAGGACCACGGAACCCTTTCGTCACCCATATGAGTGAGGTGGCCGCGGAAAGTGAGACACGGCCCGAGGAACGGCAGGGACCCTGGCACGCATGGGATCGACAGTGCTCAGCCTGCGAATAGACGGTGAGCTGCTCGACCGGCTCAAGCAGCACGCCGCCAAGAGGGGAATGAGCGTCCAGGACTACGTGGTCGGGACGCTCATCCGTGGTGACTTCGACGAGCGCTTCCAGAGCGCCGTCGAGGAGACGGAAAAGTTCTACGGGGCGGCCTGATGGCCGCCCCGTAGGCATTCACGTGATGCGGGCCCTTACGTGAGGCCGAGCGCCGGCATCAGGTAGTAGAAGGCGAAGACCGCCGACACGATGTACATCGCGGCGGGTACCTCGCGGCCGCGGCCCGAGGCGAGACGCAGCACGGTGAAGCTGATGAAGCCGATGCCGATGCCGTTCGTGATCGAGTACGTGAACGGCATCATCACCATCGTCAGGAACGCCGGGATCGCGATGGTGAAGTCCGCCCAGTCGATCTGGCCGATCGAGCCGGACAGGATCAGGAAGCCGACCGCGAGCAGCGCGGGCGTGGCCGCCTGCGACGGGACCATCGTCGCGATGGGCGTGAGGAACAGCGCCACGGTGAAGAGACCGCCGGTGACGATGTTGGCGAAGCCCGTGCGCGCGCCCTCGCCGACGCCCGCCGTGGACTCCACGAAGCAGGTGGTGGCCGAGGAGGACGAGGCGCCGCCCGCGGCGACCGCGATGCCGTCGACGAACAGGACCTTGTTCATGCCCGGCATGTTGCCGTTGGCGTCGGTCAGCTTGGCCTCGTCGCCGACGCCCATGATCGTGCCCATGGCGTCGAAGAAGCACGAGAGGAGGACGGTGAAGACGAAGAGGATGCCGGTGAGCAGGCCGACCTTCTCAAAGCCGCCGAACAGACTGACCTGACCGACCAGGCCGAAGTCCGGGGTCGCGACGGGGTTGCCGGGCCACTCGGGCGTCGTCAGGCCCCAGGAGGGCACCTTCGCGACCGCGTTGATGATCATCGCGACGATCGTCATGACGACGATGCTGATGAGGATCGCGCCCGGCACCTTGCGGACGATCAGGCAGAGCGTGAGCAGCGCGCCGAGCACGAAGACGAGCACGGGCCAGCCGTTGAGGTGCCCGTCGCCGCCGAGCTGCAGCGGGACCGTGGTGTGCGCGGCGTCCGGGATGCGCGAGACGAAGCCGGAGTCGACGAGGCCGATCAGCATGATGAAGAGGCCGATGCCGATCGCGATGCCCTTGCGCAGGCCCAGCGGTACGGCGCTCATCACGCGCTCCCGCAGTCCGGTCGCCACGAGCAGCATCACGACGAAGCCCGCGAGGACGACCATGCCCATCGCGTCGGGCCACGACATGCGCGGCGCGAGCTGGAGGGCGACCACGGTGTTCACGCCGAGACCGGCGGCGAGGGCGATCGGGACGTTGCCGATGACACCCATGAGCAGCGTGGTGAAGGCTGCCACCACGGCGGTCGCGGTCACCAGCTGGCCGTTGTCGAGCTGGTGCCCGTACATGTCCTTCGCGCTGCCCAGGATGATCGGGTTCAGCACGATGATGTAGGCCATCGCGAAGAAGGTGGCGAAGCCGCCTCGGACCTCACGGACGAGGGTCGAACCCCGTTCGGTGATCTTGAAGAAGCCGTCGATGCCACCCTGCGGGGGCTTCGGCGGCTCTTTGCTGGCGTCGACCGGGGTGGTGGCCGAGGAAGGCATGCGGGACCTCGTGGACTCAGAGAAACGCAGAGAAAGGGGGAAGATCGTTAAGTGGTGGCCGTTGATCGATTTGTTTGTTCTTACGAAAACAACCAGCCATTAACGAGCGGTTTCAGTATGAATACATGAAGGGGAATTCGCTATCTCCGCGCGTAGACCCTTGTGGCAGCGGGGCACACCGACCCCCGCGGGGGCCCGCCCCGGCTGCTCGTAAGCTATGCGCATGGAGAAGTGGACCCCCAAGCACGAGGCGCCCGAGCCCCTGGAGGGCCCCGTCGTCGCCACCATCACGGGCGGCACGATCCTGTGGTTCGTCCTCTTCCTGGTGCAGCTGCCGTTCTACGGCTGGTTCGACGACCGCGACGCCACCTGGTGGGTGTGGACCTGCCTGGCCGGAGCGGGCCTCGGCCTGATCGGCATCTGGTACGTGCGGGGACGCGACGCCGCGATCAAACGGGACGCGGCACGCAAAGCGGCCCCCGCCGCCGAGTAGTCCCTTCGTATCGCGGCCACCCGCGCGACCATGGGACCGCCGTACAACCACGGGACGGTCCGTCTCCTACCGTGGTCGGATCTTTGGGCCACTCAAGGGGTGAAGCCCCCGCCCCGCCCGTACCGTCGAAGCCATGACGCATATCGACGCGGGCGCCGAGCTCGACCCGGTCCACCCGGTGGCACCGCCCACCGGACGCGCGACGGGTCTGACCGCCGCCGAGGTCGCCGAGCGGGTCGCACGCGGCGAGGTCAACGACGTACCCGTCCGCAGCTCCCGGTCCACCACCGAGATCATCCGGGCGAACGTCTTCACCCGCTTCAACGCGATCATCGGCGTGCTCTGGGTGATCATGCTCTTCGTCGCGCCGATCCAGGACTCCCTCTTCGGCTTCGTGATCATCGCCAACACGGGCATCGGCATCATCCAGGAGCTGCGCGCCAAGAAGACCCTGGACGGACTCGCGGTCATCGGCGAGGCCAAGCCGACCGTGCGGCGCGACGGAACGGCGGCCGAGATCTCCACCTCCGAGATCGTCCTCGGCGACCTGGTGGAGCTGGGTCCAGGGGACAAGATCGTCGTGGACGGCGAGGCGGTCGAGACCGAAAGCCTTGAGGTCGACGAGTCACTCCTGACCGGTGAGGCCGACCCCGTCATCAAGAAACCCGGCGACAGGATGATGTCGGGCTCCTTCGTGGTCGCGGGCGGCGGCGCGTTCACCGCCACGAAGGTCGGCCGCGAGGCGTACGCTGCGCAGCTCGCCGAGGAGGCGAGCCGCTTCACGCTCGTCCACTCCGAGCTGCGCTCCGGCATCTCCACGATCCTCAAGTACGTGACGTGGCTGATGGTCCCGACCTCGATCGGCCTCATCATCAGCCAGCTCGTCGTCAAGGACGACAACTTCAAGGAGTCCGTCGCCTACACCGTGGGCGGCATCGTCCCCATGATCCCGGAGGGGCTCGTGCTCCTCACGTCGGTCGCCTTCGCGATCGGGGTCATCCGGCTCGGCCGCAAGCAGTGCCTCGTGCAGGAACTCCCCGCCATCGAGGGCCTGGCCCGCGTCGACACGGTCTGCCTCGACAAGACCGGCACCCTCACCGAGGGCGGCATGGACGTCACCGAGCTGAGGCCGCTGAACGGCTCGGACGAGGCGTACGTACGGAAAGTCCTCGGCGCCCTGGGTGAGTCCGACCCGCGGCCGAACGCCTCGCTCCAGGCGATCATCGACTCGTACCCCGACAGCGAGGAGTGGCGCTGCACGGAGTCGCTGCCCTTCTCCTCGGCCCGCAAGTACAGCGGCGCCTCCTTCAGCGAGGGCGACGGCAACGACT
Organism: Streptomyces sp. NPDC002853; assembly: GCF_053591915.1. Taxonomy (NCBI): domain Bacteria; kingdom Bacillati; phylum Actinomycetota; class Actinomycetes; order Kitasatosporales; family Streptomycetaceae; genus Streptomyces; species Streptomyces sp. NPDC002853. Next base: position 301,970 of record NZ_JBSFUS010000009.1, read on the forward strand.
CGACGTGGCTGCTCGGCGCCCCCGATGTGCTGCTGCCCGACGGTGACCCGTCCCTCGCCGAGATCGAGGACCTCAACCAACAGGGCCTGCGCGTACTGCTGCTCGCCCGCGCCACCGGTGAACTGGACGACCCGGAGGTGGCGACGGGGGCCACCGCCACCGCCCTCGTCGTCCTGGAGCAGCGGCTGCGCCCGGACGCCGCCGACACCCTGCGGTACTTCGAGGAGCAGGACGTCAGCGCGAAGGTCATCTCCGGCGACAACGCGGTCTCGGTGAGCGCGGTCGCGGGGAAGCTGGGCCTTCCGGGCGCGGAGAACACCGTCGACGCCCGCAAGCTGCCCGCGGAACAGGGCGAGATGGCCGAGGCCCTGGACGCCAACTCCGTCTTCGGCCGGGTCACCCCGCAGCAGAAGCGCGACATGGTGGGCGCCCTCCAGTCACGCGGCCACACGGTCGCCATGACGGGCGACGGCGTGAACGACGTGCTGGCCCTGAAGGACGCCGACATCGGCGTCTCGATGGGCTCGGGCTCGGAGGCGACGCGTGCGGTCGCCCAGATCGTGCTCCTGAACAACAGCTTCGCGACGCTGCCCTCGGTGGTCGCGGAGGGCCGCCGGGTCATCGGCAACATCACGCGGGTCGCGACGCTGTTCCTGGTGAAGACCGTCTACTCGGTCGTCATCGCGCTGCTCGTGGTCTGCTCGCAGGTGGAGTACTTGTTCCTGCCACGCCACTTGACCCTGCTCTCGACCCTGACGATCGGCGTCCCGGCCTTCTTCCTCGCCCTGGCGCCCAACAAGGAGCGGGCCAAGCCCCACTTCGTACGAAGGGTCATGCGGTACGCGATCCCCGGCGGGGTCGTCGCGGGCGTCGCCACCTTCTGCACGTACCTCCTGGCCCGCCATCACTACGCGGGGGCGGGCGCGCGGGAAGCCGAGACCAGCGCGGCCACGCTGGCGCTGTTCCTGATCGCCATGTGGGTCCTCGCGATCATCGCCCGCCCCTACACGTGGTGGCGGCTCGGCCTGATCGGCACGATGGGTCTCGGCTTCCTGCTGGTGCTCACCGTGCCGTGGCTCCAGGACTTCTTCCAGCTGAAGCTGGTCGGCACGACGATGCCGTGGGCGGCGGTCGCGGTCGCGGCGGTGGCCTCACTGATCATCGAGGTCATCTTCCGCTGGGTCGGCCGCCGCTTTCCGGCGTAGCTCTTGGGCGTAGTTCTTCGGCGCAGCGGCCCCAGACTTTCCCCTTTGCCGGCCTTGCTGTCGACGTCGCCCTTCGGGTCGGCCACCACCTTGACCATCCAGGTGGATGCAGTCGCGTTCATAGGGCGGGTTGCGGAATCTCAAGTATTCCGTCTACTCTCAGCCCGGGGTTCGGGAAATAATCTTCCCGAAATTTAAAACTTGACATGGGGGAACAATGCGTTCGCTGCACTGCAGCAGAAGGCTTCTTTCTGGCACGGCAGTTGCCGTTGCCACACTTCTGACCACTCTCACTCCGGCTGTAGCGGCAAATGACCCGGCCGCTGATGCCACCAAGAAGGCTCGCGTAGCCGTCCTGCTGTCTCGAATTGCGGTCACTGGCGTATCCATGGATTCAGGAAACGAAGCCGCAATCGCCCAGCACTACCGCTTCCTGGATACCCTCAAGGAAGAATTTCCTGAGGTGGCGAAGGGGGTCCCCGACCCTAGGTACTTGAAGGTGTCGGTCGACGAAGCCGTGGTCTCCGAAGAGGGCGAGGCTGTATCCGCGGAAACCGGCAAGCCTCTCAGCGCGGCCGAGCTTGCGGAGATCGAACCTCCTGCGGACGCCCAGCTGAGCGACCCCTCAGAAGAGCAGGAGACGCCCGAGGAGACAGACGTCGACCTCGAGGCTCCAGCACTGAAGAGCGCGGGGGTCGGGGCAGCTCGCGTCAGCGGCGGTAAGTGGAAGATGACGCACATCACTTACACCCACCGTAGCTACCTCGGCAGCACGATCTTCAAGTACCACACCTACGCTCGGTTCAACTACAAGGGCGGCAAGGTGCGCGCCTGGGGCAAGCGTTACGACAGGTTCAGCAACGAGCAGGACGTGGTCGACACCGGCAGCAGGATCGAGAACCGCAAGTCGAGGGTCCCCGCATCTTCCGCTACATCTATGATGAAGCGGAAGGTGAAGCTCCAGGTGCCGGTCTACGGCGATTACGCCAACGTATACCCGTGGGCCAAAGTGAAGGTCTACGGCACTGGAAAGACGAAGGTCGCCGGTAGCGGCGCCTAACGCGAGGGAACTGGATGAAGTCTCTTATTCTGCAGATAGTCGCGATTCTCGCGGTCTTCTTCATCATCCTCCTCGCCCTTGGGGCTCAATTCGGAACGGTCGAGATCAGCATCTGGGGAGTCACTCAGATCGCTCTTATCGTGTTCGTGATCCTGCGGTACCGGCGGGCATCTTCCGCGGAGGATTCCTGAACTAGTACTCCGCTGCTTTCATCGGCGACTTCCGGCCTCAGGCTGTAAGAAGTCGGGCGAAAGCCGGTAATGCGCGAATGCCCCTCTCTGCCATCTGGTGGAGAGGGGCATTCATGTTCTCGGAGGCAGCGGCTGCTGCGGAGCTAAAGAGGAGCGCAGGCTTCCGGCAGAATCCGCCGGATGCCCGCTGGGCCCCGCTCAGTCGAACCAGCGATCCCGCTCCAGCTCATCCGTCCGTGAGGGATCCTCGAGCAGCGCCGCCACCTCGAACCGCCGCGGCCACTGGCCCGCCGCCCAGGCGAGACCGGCGGCCACGCCCTCCAGGGTGGCCGCGTGGACGGCGCCGTCCGGCGTCCGGCGCCAGTCCAGCTCGACGTCCCCCACGAACAGCTCCTCGTACTCGACGTACGTCTCCGGGGTCATGGGACCAAGCAGCACCCGCACCGATTCCGGCACCGGATGCTCCGAGCCCTCCCCGGAGGGCTCCTCCGCAGCCGTCTCGCTCAGCCTGCGCACCTGGAACAGCTCGGCCAGGTCACCCGCCCTGCGGGGCTCCACGGGCAGCAGCGCCACGCCCCCGGCCAGCGGCAGCAGATCAGGGGCGTCGGCGACGACCGCTTCCGCCACGTCGACGACCACGACCTCACCGTCCACCACGGCCCGCACCTCGTCCGGCAGCGTCACCTGCTCCGGGTCCAGATCGGCCAGAGCGCCGTACAGGGCGTGCAGTTGGGCCGCCGAAACGGTCCGCTCCGGGTCCGCGAGCCGTTCGAGCAGCTCGGCGGCGCCGCCGGGCTCCGCGAGGAGCGCGGCGACCGACGTACGGACGCCGAGCGCCCGCAGCACCTGCTCGTCGTCGAAGCCGGACGCGTCGGCGGCGTCGTAGAGCCCTTCGAGCAGCGGGTCGCCGCCCGAGGCCCGCAGACCGGCCGGACGCCGGCCGCCGAGGACGGGATTCCCGCGCAACCACCAAGCCGTGTACGAACGGACGCTCTCCGTCGTGCCGTCCGGCAGCAGAATCCGCAACGGCTGCGTCAGCGCGTCCCGCAGCGGGGGCCGCGAGAGCATCTCCAGCGCCTGCGGCCAGCACTCCTCGTCGACCAGATCCAGATCCCGTACGGCGATGATCTCGGTGGCGACCGGCGGGACGGGAGTCTCCGGCAGCCGGTCGAGGGTGTCCTCGCACCACACGTCGACCGCGTCGAGCAGCCCCGCGTCGTCAGGCTCGGCGAAGTCGCCCTCGCGCGGCTCGAGTTCATCGGGGTCGAGTACGACGTCCGTGGCGCGGACAAGGGCGAACGTGGCGAGCACTCCGCACGCGGCGAGGGGCTGCTCACCCCAGCGCTCGGCGAGCTCGGCGTCCACCGTGGCGAGTTCGTCCTCGCGCATGACCTGGGCGAAGGGGCTGCCGGGGAGGACGAGTTCACCGGCGGGCGCGAGGTCGCCGTCCTCGTCGTCGGGGAGGGCGAGCGCGCCGAGCCAGGGCTCGTCGCCGGGCGCGAGGTTCGCGTCACGGACGAGCGCGAGCACGATGTCCGCGAGCTCGTCGGCGTCCAGGGCGTCCTCGTCCCACGTGTCGTCGTCGAGTGAGGCGGCGACGGCGGCGCGGACCTGTGGGGTCGTCAGGACGGCGCGGGGCGTGGCGGGCAGGGCGCCGAGCTTCTCCAGGAGGGGGTGCACGGCGTCGGGGTGCGCGACCTTCAGGCCGAGGCGGACCAGGGTCGCGGGGTCGCTGTCGTCGCCGATGACGGGGAGCAGGACCTGGCGGGGCCCGATGGTGGTGCGCCCGTCGGCGAGAGGGACGGGAAGCCCGGTGAGGCGGTCGGGGTCGACACCGGCGAGGGTGTCGTACAGCCGGTGCCACCACTCGGGTTCCCGCTCAAGACCGGCGAGCCGGTCGATGGCCTCGGTCAGCGGGACGCGGGCGACGCCGAGGGTGCGCAGCTCGGCGCGCCGCTCAAGTCCCGCGGGCAGCAGGCTGGGCAGCACGTCGGCGAGAACCCGTACGGTGTCGGCGCCCGCGCCCTCCACGACCTCGGCGTCACGTGGCCGCAGCGCGACGGGGACCTGCCACTCGGGTACGTCGGGGTCCTCTTGGGGGACGGCCTCCACCGCGGGCGGCAGGAAAGCCGTGCGGGGCAGCCGGTCGAGGATGGCCTGGCGCAGGGCGCCGTCGAGTTCGCTCCTGCCGAGCGGGCCGGGGACGAGGCTGATGATGCCTTCGCCGACGGGCCGCCATTCGGCGAGGAGTTCGGCGTACGCGTCGGCCGCGCGCTGCACGAGGAAGTCGGTGAGGGGCCCGGGCGCCGCGTGCCGCCGGGTCGTGTCCAGCGGGAACGAGGCGATGAGCAGGGCGGGCACTCCGAGCGGCTCGTCGCTCGGGGTCGGCGCGTGCAGGACGGGGGCGCTGCGGGGCGCCTGCGGGGCGCCTTCACGGTCGGTGGGGACGGCCCAGGTGACGGACCAGTGGGGGCGCAGCCGCTCCTCGACGGGCCGGTCGGCGAGGAGATCCTGCTCCAGGGGGCCTTGGTGGCTGACGAGGCGCCAGCGGGTGTCTCCGTCACGGCTGTCGGAGATGTCGGCGTAGCCGTGGTCGGGCTCGGCGGTGCGGCGGAGGGTGCGGGGGGCGTGCTCGCCGACCTGGACCACCACCTCCTCCAGGCCGGGCAGGGCGAGGAGGAGGGCGTCGTCGATGCCGTCGAGGAGCCGTACGACCAGGTCCTCGGCGGCGGCGTCCCGCAGGGGCAGGATGACGACGGTGTCATATCCCTCCGGGGCGGATCCCTCGGCGGCGAAGGGCAGCCGCAGCAGGGGTACGTGGCCGTCGCGCCTGCGGATCTCGTCGCCGAGGCCGGGGCTGAAGCGGGCGGTGTCGGCGGCGAGTTCACGCGCCTCGCCCAGGGACCAGCGGACGCCGCCGGTACGCCCCACGAGGGCGGGCTCGTCCGATACGGCGAGGACGGCCGCGAAGCCGACGCCGAACCGGCCTACGGCGCCGTTGCTCTGGTCCTCCCGCTTGGCGGAGGCGCGGAGGGTGGAGAGGGATTCGACGCCGGTGGCGTCGAGGGGGGCGCCGTTGTTGGCGGCGGCGAGTACGCCGTCCCGGAGGGTGAGGGCGAGGCGGCCCGGAGCGCCGGCCCGCGCTGCCGCGTCGGCGGCGTTCTGCGCGAGCTCGACGATGAGGCGGTCCCGGTAGCCGCCGAGGGCGAGGTCCTCCTCGGCGTTGGCGTCCTCCCGGAAGCGGGCCGGGCTCGCCGCCCAGGCGTCGAGGACGCCCCGCCGGAGCCGTGCCGTGCCGAACGGGTCTGTGCCCTCGGCCGCCGGCCGCACGGTCTTGCTCACGGTGTCGTCTCCCTAGCTCGGTTCGCGGGGCGAACGGTACCGCGTCCCGGGTCTCCCCTGATGAGGGGCGGTCCCTGACTGGCCGGGTCCTACGGGTCCTACGGGGCCTGCGGTCGCTTGGCCACCCTGCGCGGCGGCGCGGGAGCAGCCACGCCCGCCGACCGGCGGCGCGGGACGCCCCCCGCCCACCCTGCGCCGGCGGCGCGGGAGCAGCCGCGCCCGGTCACGCGGTGGCTGGACGCGTGGCGCCTGCGGCCCGGGGGACCACTTCCCCGCGCTCCGCGCGGGATGCCTCCCGCCCACCCACCCGATTACCCCGCACTGCACGGCGGCCTAGGAGCAACCACGCCCGCCCCGCAGTGGCTGGGACACGCGGCACCTGCCGACCGGCGAGCCACTTCCCCGCGCTCCGCGCGGGTTTCTCCCGCCCACCCACCCGATTACCCCGGGGTGCCGGGTGGGTGGGCGGGAAATATCCGCGCGGAGCGCGCATGGCGACGACTGCCCCGGGGTGCCGGAGGGACGGGGGGCGACGGCTGCCCCGGGGTGCCGGGTGGGTGGGTGGGAGAGATCCGCGCGGAGCGCGGCATGGCCATTCGCCCCGCCGCAGACGAGAAGGAAGCGGCGCCACCGCCCCACACCGCCGAGCGCCGGGCAAGCAGGCGCCGGGCAAGCAGGCGCCAAGGCAGGCCCCCGGCCCGCGAGCGCCAGGTAAGCGGCGGGAAGGCGGACCCCCGGGTCACGAGCACCCCGCAGCCCCGGCCCCCGCAGCCCCCGCAAACGCCTAGCTGTGGCCGAGGTCCTCTCCCGCGCCCTCCGGGGCCACGGAGCCGGAATCCGGGGCGGGGCGCAGCGGGAGGACGTCCACTCGGGTCTCGTCCAGGACCGGCGCCGCCGGCCGCGGCGGGGTCGGCATCACGGCCGCCTCCGAGTGGCCCCCGCAGCCGTAGGCGAGGGACACGACCTGCCCGTCCGCAGGACCGAACTCATTCGCGCACACCCCGAACGCCTGCCCGAGCGATCCGCCGATCGGGGCAAGGAAGCCACAGCTGACGCAGGACGCGGGCGCCGCCTGCGCCATCGCCGTCTTCGCGCCGTGCGACTCCTCCCAGCGATCGGCCGCGGCATGCAGCCCGTACCGGGACAGGACTCGGGCCCGGCGCATGCCGAGCTCGTCCGCGAGCGCCGCGATCGAACCGCGCGCGGGCGCCGCGGGCAGCTCGGCGGGCGACACCGGAGTGATCTCGGCGTCCTCCGCCTCGACCAGCTCCGCCATCTCCTCGGAGAACACGGAGTTCGGCGGCGGCTCCTCCTCGCCGGAGAAACCGGGCTCCAGGCGCAGATCCTCCGCGTCCGTGGGGAGCAGGTCCCCCGGGCCCATGTCACCGGGGCGGAGCCGCTCGCTCCACGGCACCCACTCGGGGGCCAGCAAGGCATCAGGACCGGGCAACAGGACCGTCTCGTCGAGCGTGACGACCTTGGCGCGCGAGGCACGGGCCACCGTCACGGCCCAGCGCCAGCCCCGGTAGCCGAATTCCTTGCACTCGAACAGGTGCGTGACGACGCGGTCGCCCTCGACCACGACCTCGACGTGCTCACCGACCACACCGGGCGCGGCGGCCTCCTCGGCCGCGTCACGGGCCAGTCCCACCGCCTCGGCGCACAGGCGGTCGGGAGTACGCGGGGTACGCGGGGTACGCGGGGTACGGCTTCGCGTTGTCGCTGCGCTCACAGGTATCGCTTCTCCATTACGCCGTCTCACGAGTGCGCCACCCATACGCGGGAGTGCGGACGGAGCGGACCAAAGGGCCGCGTCGACGTCCGCGCCCTGACGTCCTCGGGCGCACCTACGTCATCCATTCTGCGGGATGACCGAGAGGCGCGCGGCCAAGAACAACCGCCGCAGGCGCGCTACGCACGCTACCTTCTCCTGGCCCCTGGGCCTACACCGGCGTGCGGCTGCCCTCCCCACCGAGCAGAGCGTTTCGCCGCTTCGCGGCGTTTCTCCCGTCCACCCACCCGTACAGCGCGCCTTTAGGGGGCACTATGACGAGGTGGCAACCGCAAGGTCGTCGTCCCAGGGATACAGCGGACGGGGCTCGGTGCTGAACCGGGCCGCCCGCTGGGTCGGCCGCGCCCTGCACCTGCCCTTCACCGGCACGGCCCGCGGCATCCGCAAGGCCACGCACGCGCACGGCGCGGGCGAGTCGGGCCTCGGCAAGCTCATCGAACTGCACGCCGTGAACGGCGCCGGCGACGTGATGATCACCATCGCGCTCGCCTCGACCGTCTTCTTCTCCGTGCCGACGGACGAGGCCCGCGGCCGTGTCGCCCTCTATCTCGCCATCACCATGGCGCCCTTCACCCTCCTCGCCCCGGTCATCGGCCCCCTCCTCGACCGCCTCCCGCACGGCCGCCGGTACGCGATGGCCGCCGCGATGCTGGCCCGCGCCCTCCTGGCCCTGCTGCTGTCCGAGGCGGTGATCACCGGGAGTCTGGAGCTGTATCCGGCCGCGCTCGGCGTCCTGGTCGCCTCCAAGGCGTACGGGGTCGTACGCAGCGCCGTGGTGCCCAGACTCCTGCCCAAGGGCTTCTCCCTGGTCAAGGCCAACTCCAGGGTCACGCTCGGCGGGCTTCTCGCGACCGGGATCGCCGCCCCCATCGGCGCGGGGCTACAGGCGCTCGGACCACGCTGGCCGCTGTACGGCGCCTTCGTGATCTTCATCGTCGGGATGTTCCTCTCCCTCTCCCTGCCGCCCAAGGTCGACTCGGCCAAGGGCGAGCACAAGGCGCTGCTCGCTGCCGACGAGGAACACCTGCATCTGCACGCGCGCGCCGAGGCCGCGTCGGACACGTCCAAGAAGCGACGCCTGGGGCTGCGTACGGTCGGGCCCGCCGTCACCCACGCCCTCACCGCCAACGCGGCACTGCGGTGTCTGTCCGGCTTCCTCATCTTCTTCCTCGCCTTCCTGCTGCGCGAGGAGCCGCTCGGCGGCCAGAGCGCCGCGGTGTCCCTGGGGATAGTGGGTGTCGCGGCCGGAGTCGGCAACGCGCTCGGCACCGCCGTCGGCGCCGGACTCAGATCGCGGGCGCCGGAGGTCATCATCGTGACCGTCGTCGCCGTCGTCCTCGGCGTGGCCGTCACCGCGGCGGTGTTCTTCGGGGCGGTGGGCGTCGCCTGCCTGGGCGCGGTGGCGGGTTTCGCGCAGGCCATGTCGAAGCTCTCCCTGGACGCGCTGATCCAGCGGGACGTACCGGAAGAGGTGCGGACCTCCGCCTTCGCACGCTCCGAGACCCTGCTCCAGGTCTCCTGGGTGGTCGGCGGCGGAATCGGCATGGCCCTGCCGCTGAACGGGTCACTGGGCTTCTCGGTGGCCGCGGCGATCCTCGCCGTCGGCTGGCTCTCGACCGTGCGGGGCCTGCTCTCGGCGGCCCGGCACGGCGGTAAGCGGCGGCCGCGAGTCGCGTGAGGCCGGCGACGCGAGTGGCGTGAGCCCGGCGACGTGAGTGGCGCACGTGGCGTGAGCCCGACAAATCAACTGGGGCGGCACGCCGCGACCCCCACGTGGCGGGACGGCACGGGGTGCCCGATAGCCTTCGCCCATGACCTCCCTGCTCCGCGGCGGAGCCGCACACGTTCTCAGCTCGGCACGTCGTCGCCGTTCCGTGGCCGCCCTTGGCGCTGTCTCCGCCGGACTCCTCGTCCTGTCGGCCTGCGACAAGCCGACGCCGCTCGCCACCGTCACGGTCGGCAGCGACTCGGTGAACTCCGAGGCCTCCTGCTACAACGACGGCAAGGAGCTCGAGCAGTCCCAGCTGCAGGGCTGCCTCAAGGACACGGACGTCAAGTCCATCAAGGTCGACCCCGACGAGAAGGTCCGCTTCGGCGTCGACCCCGAGGTCGCCGACAAGGGCTGGACGCTCCTGATGAACGGTCAGCCGCTCACCGAGGCCAGCAACAAGACCTACGTCGTCATCCCCGGCAGCGTCTTCTTCAACCAGCAGTACGGCGGCGGCAAGAACTCCACCACCGTCAGCCTGCTCGAAGGCGGCAAGGGCTCCACGGCCAAGGCGACCGGCCTGTGGTCGTTCAAGCTCGAGAAGGACTCCTGACCCCTCCCTTGGCGACCGCCCCTCGCGTACTGGTGGCCACCGCCGTCCCCGCCGAACGGGACGCGGTGGCCGGCCGGCTGCCCCCTCACATGACCGCCGTCGCCGTCGGGGTCGGCTCCGCGGCAGCCGCGGCGCACACGGCAGCCGCCCTCGCGCGCGCCCCGTACGACCTGGTGATATCGGCCGGGATCGGCGGCGGCTTCCGGCCCGACGCGCCGCTCGGCTCCCTCGTCCTCGCCGACGAGATCACCGCGGCCGATCTGGGTGCCGAGACACCCGACGGCTTCCTGCCGGTCACCGAACTCGGGTTCGGGTCCGTCACCCACACGCCGCCACTGTCCCTCGTACGGGAGCTGGCCGCCGCCTGCGGTGGTCTCACCGGCAGCGTACTGACCGTCTCCACCGTGACCGGCTCCGCCGAGCGCGCCGCCGAGCTGCGGCGCCGCCATCCGCGGGCGCTCGCCGAGGCGATGGAGGGATTCGGCGTCGCCGAGGCCGCCGCCGCGTTCGCACTGCCCGTCCTGGAGATCCGCGCGGTCTCCAACGCCGTCGGGCCGCGGGACCGCGGAGCCTGGCGGATCGGCGAGGCGCTCGGCGCGCTGGGAGAGGCGTTCGGGAAATTCGCGCCCGTACTGGAGAGTTGGAAACGGCATGACTGAATCCCCCGCGCAAGACGCACAGAACGCACAGGACGCGCAGGACGCACCCGACGCGAACACCCCGCAGACCCTGCAGATCGCCTACTCGCCCTGCCCGAACGACACGTTCGTCTTCGACGCCTGGGCGCACGGCCGGGTGCCCGGCGCGCCCGCACTCGACGTCACCTTCGCCGACATCGACATCACCAACGGCATGGCCGAGCGCGGCGAGCTCGACGTCCTGAAGGTGTCGTACGCCGTGCTGCCCTACGTCCTCGACGAGTACGCGCTGCTGCCCTGCGGCGGCGCGCTCGGGCGGGGCTGCGGGCCGCTGGTCCTGACCCGGGAGGCGGGGGCGGACCTGACCGGCAAAACTGTCGCGGTGCCGAGCGAGAAGTCGACGGCGTACCTGCTGTTCCGGCTCTGGGCCGCGGACACGCTGAGCGGCGGCGTGGGCGAGATCGTCGTGCTGCCCTTCGACCAGATCATGCCCGCGGTGCGGGACGGCAAGGTCGACGCGGGGCTCGTCATTCACGAGGCGCGCTTCACCTATCAGAACTACGGGCTCAACTGCCTTGCCGACATGGGCGAGCACTGGGAGCGGACGACGGGCCTGCCCATCCCGCTGGGCGCGATCATCGCCAAGAGGTCGCTGGGCGCCGAGCGTCTGCGGCAGCTCGCGGACAGCGTCCGCACCTCGGTGCGGATGGCCTGGGACGACCCCGAGGCCTCGCGGCCCTACGTGCGGGAGCACGCCCAGGAGATGGACCCGGCCGTCGCCGACCAGCACATCGGTCTCTACGTGAACGAGTTCACGGCCGATCTGGGCGAGAACGGCTACGCGGCGATCCGCGGACTTCTGACGCGCGCCGCGGCGGAGGGGCTCGTGCCGCCCCTCGCACCGCATGCGCTCACGTACGTCTAGGTCATGCCGATACGGGCGGAAACCACCGGTTCCTACACGTCCAGTTGGTCCGCCACCGCCCGGAGCAGGCCGGCGATCTTCGCGCCCGACGCCTTGTCGGGGTAGCGGCCCTTCTCCAGCATCGGCGTGATGTTCTCCAGGAGCGTCGTCAAGTCCTGGACGATCGACGCCAGTTCGTCCGGCTTGCGCCGCTGCGCGGCCGCGACGGACGGCGTCGGGTCGAGGATCGTCACCGACAGGGCCTGGTCGCCGCGCTGACCGGCGACGACGCCGAACTCGACGCGCTGGCCGGGCTTGAGGGTGTCGACACCTGCGGGCAGTACGGAGGAGTGCACGAAGACGTCGCCGCCGTCATCGCGGGAGAGAAAGCCGAAGCCCTTCTCGCTGTTGAACCACTTGACCTTGCCGGTAGGCACCTGAAGTCCTCGTCCTCGTACTTTGTCGTCGAACGCGTCTATGCCGCGGAAAACGGCTCTGGATAGCACTACAGCGGGTCGCCCGACCCGCCGGCACCAAGACTATTGGTCCGGGGGCCGGTGACAAGACGTCCCCGGATTCTTCCTTCGCGCTGGGAACTACCCTGGTGGGGTGCGTGACAAAACCCAAGCGAATTCCGCCGGACCGGGCGATGGCCTGGTCCGTACCGGAGCGATCATCTTCTTCGTCGGCGCCGTGGCCACTCTGGTCACGGTGGCCCCACTGTTCCTCGGCACCGACCCCTTCCCGTCCATCGCGTACGCGGTGTGCATGCTGATGGGCGTCGGATTCGTCGTCGCCGTGGCGGGAGTGCTCCGCGGTATCGCCGTGCAGCGCCGCCAGGCGAAATCCGCGACTACCTGACGCTTCCCGCGACGTAGGAGTCGAGCCAGGCCGGGAACCCCGTCAGGTCGGTGAGCACGATGTCCGCGCCCGCCGCGCGCAGTTCCGCTGCGTCGCACGGCCCGGTGGCCACCGCGACGGAGAGCGCGCCCGCCGTACGCGCGCCGCGTACATCACCGGTGTGGTCGCCGACGTACACCGCCGCGTCGTGCTCGCGCAGCGCTTCCGCCTTCGCCTCGGCCCACAGCCAGCCGATCACCGCGTCCGCCTCGATGCCCAGGTGCGCCAGGTGGAGCTTCGCGTTCGGCTCGTGCTTGGCGGTCACCACGATCGCCCGGCCGCCGTGGGCGCGCACCGCCGCGACCGCCTCGCGGGCGCCGGGCATCGCGAGCGTGGGGTCGATGGCGTATGTGGGATAGATCTCACGGTAGCGGTCGGCCGTCTCCTGGATGAGCTCCTCGGGGAACCAGTGGCGCAGCTCCTGCTCCAGGGGCGGACCGAGCCGGGAGACGGCGAGGTCGGCGTCTATATGTGTTCCGGTCTCGGCGGACAGGGCGTGAAAGGCCTTCCTGATGCCGGGCCGGGAGTCGATCAGGGTCATGTCGAGGTCGAAGCCGACCGTCAGGGCGCGTGAGGTCATGGAGCCATTGTGCAGAGGCCCGAGGACCGGATGACCTGCGGCGTGCCGGCCTTACGCTTAGCCGAGCCTTACCGAAGTCGAAGTTCCCCGCTCAGCCCCACCGACCCGAATCGAGCGCAACCGATGCGTGTGCCAGTCAGACGCGCCGTCGCGATGACGGCAGCCGTCGTGGCCCTGCTGCTCGCGGTCCTGTTCAGCCTCTCCGTCGGCGCCCGCGCCATCGCGCCGTCCGCCGTCCTCGACGCCCTGCTGCACGGCGGGCACAGCGACGCCGCCGACGTCATCCGCGAGATGCGGGTGCCGCGCACGCTCATCGGCCTGATGGTCGGCGCCGCGCTCGCCCTGGCCGGCACCGTCCTTCAGGGCATCACCCGCAACCCCATCGCCGACCCCGGCATCCTCGGCGTCAGCCAGGGCGCGTCGGTGGGTGTGGTCATGGCGATCGCGTTCGCGGGCGTGCACACCCTGACCGGGTACGTCTGGTACGCCTTCGTCGGCGCGGGGCTGGCGTCCGTCGCGGTGTACGCCATCGCCGCGAGCGGCAGGGGCGGGGCGACCCCCGTGAAGCTCGCACTCGGCGGCGCCGCGATCAATGCCCTGCTGGTGTCCGTGACCACCGGAATCCTCACCACGAAGGCCTCGGCCCTCGACGAGTTCCGCTTCTGGCAGGTGGGCTCGCTCTCCGGGCGCGACGCGGAGATCGTCGGGCAGATCTGGCCGTTCCTGCTCGTGGGGCTCGTGCTCGTGCTGTCCGTCGCGCGCGGGCTCGACGCGCTCGCGCTCGGCGAGGACGTGGCCAAGGGGCTCGGCCAGAAGGTCGCGACCGTACGGATCGTCGGGGGCCTCGGAGCGACCGTCCTGACCGGGGCGGGGGTCGCGGCGGCCGGACCCATCGCGTTCATCGGGCTCGCCGTCCCGCACATCGCCCGCGCGATCGTGGGCAGCGGGCACCGCTGGGTGCTGCCGATGGCCGCCGTGCTCGGGCCCGTCATGCTGCTCGTCTCCGACACCGTGGGACGCGTGATCTTCCCGCCGAGCGAAGTGCCCGCCGGGGTGATGACCGCGCTCATCGGGGTGCCGTTCCTTGTCACGCTGGTGCGCCGGAAGGCGGTGGCGGCGTGAGCGCCCAGCCGATCACCGCGGGGCGCGTCCGCCCCGCCGGATACGCCGTGCTCCGGGTCCGCCGCGCCGCGTTCCTCGTGCACCGCCGGGCGGCTGTGGTCGCCGTACTACTGACGCTGCTCCTGGCGGCGAGCTGCCTCGCGTACCTCTGCGTGGGCGAGTCCTTCGTCGCGCCAGGCGAGGTCCTGAAGGTCCTGACGGGGCAGCCCTCCCCCGACGAGCTGGTCGTGGGAACGCTGCGCGAACCCCGCATGGTCGTCGGCCTCCTCGTCGGCGCCGCCTTCGGCGTCGCGGGCGGGCTCATCCAGACCGTCGCCCGCAACCCCCTCGCCAGCCCCGACATCATCGGCATCAGCCAGGGCGCGAGCGCCCTGACGGTGGGCGCGATGACCTTCGGCGTCACATCGGCCACCGTCCTGCCCTACCTCTCGGTGCTCGGCGGCGTCGCCGCGGCCGCCCTCGTGTACGTCTTCGCCTGGCGCGGCGGCCTGCACGCCACCCGCTTCGTGCTCATCGGCATCGGCTTCGCGATCGCCCTTCGCTCCGTCACCACGCTCTTCATGACCAAGGGCGACTATCTCGTCGCCCAGCAGGCGCAGATCTGGATGACGGGCTCCCTCAACGGCCGCGGCTGGCCGGAGGCGTCGCCCCTCGCCCTGACCCTGCTCGTCCTGCTCCCGTTCGTGTTCTGGGCCGCCCGCGCCCAGCGCTCGGTGACCATGGACGACGACACGGCGACCGCGCTCGGGGTGCGCCTGGGACACGTACGCCTCGGGCTCGTGCTGCTCGGCGTCGTCCTGGCATCCGTGGCGACCGGCGCCGCCGGACCCGTCGACTTCGTGGCGCTGCTCGCCCCGCAGATCGCCCGCAGGATGACCCGCACCGCGCAGATCCCGCTGCTCTGCTCGGCCCTGACCGGCGCGCTGATCGTGGTCCTCGCCGACCTGCTGGCCCGGCGGCTCTTCTCGCCCACCGAGCTGCCGGTCGGCGTCCTCACGGCGGCCGTCGGAGCCCCGTACCTGATCTGGCTTCTCGTGAAAAGTCACAGCGTCCGCAGTCGCTCCGTCCGCAATGGAGGCACCTCGTGACCGCCCCCGCCCGCCTCAGCGCCCGCGAGCTGACCCTCGCCTACGAGGACCGCGAAGTCGTGCACGAGCTCGAGCTCGCGGTGCCCGACGGCAAGGTCACGGTCATCGTCGGCCCCAACGCGTGCGGCAAGTCGACGACCCTGCGCGCGCTGGGCCGCCTCCTCAAGCCGAGGAGCGGCGCGGTCCTGCTCGACGGCGAGGCGCTCGCCAAGCTGCCGACCAAGAAGATCGCCCAGCAGATCGGGCTGCTCCCGCAGACGCCCGTCGCGCCCGAGGCGATCACCGTCGCCGACCTCGTCGCGCGCGGCCGCCAGCCGCATCAGCACTGGTGGCAGCAGTGGTCCGACGCGGACGAGCGGGCCGTGACGGAGGCGATGGAACGCACCGACGTCGCCGCGCTCGCCGAACGGTCCGTCGACGAGCTGTCGGGCGGTCAGCGCCAGCGGGTGTGGATCGCGATGGCCATCGCGCAGGAGACGGACATCCTGCTCCTGGACGAGCCGACGACGTATCTCGACATCGCCCACCAGGTCGAGGTGCTCGACCTGGTCCGCCAACTGGCCGCCGAGACCCCGCAAGGCGACCGCGGCCGGACCGTGGTCGTCGTGCTGCACGACCTCAACCAGGCCGCCCGGTACGCCGATCACCTCGTCGCCATGAAGCAGGGCCGCATCGTCGCCGAAGGCGCGCCCGCCGATGTCGTCACCGAGAATCTCGTGCGCGAGGTGTTCGGTCTGGACTGTGTGGTGGTACCGGACCCTGTGACGGGGTCGCCCCTGGTCGTCCCCGGGGCTCCGTGGGCCGCCGATGCGCACCCGCACCCGTCGTCCGACCGAAAGGTGGCCCCCGGACCATGACCGCCACGACCAGCTCCCCGCACCGCCGCCGCGCCCTCGCCGCCGGGGCGCTCGCCCTCGGTGGCGCCCTCGCGCTCTCCGCCTGCGGATCGTCGGACTCCGGCAAGGACGACGCCCGTTCCGGCGGGACGCATGTCGTCAGGACCGCCATGGGAGACGTGAAGGTCCCCGTCGCCCCGAAGCGTGTCGTCGTCCTCGACACGGCCGAGCTGGACTCCGCGATCACGCTGGGCGTGAAGCCGGTCGGCTCCACGCACGTCGAGGCGGCGTCGGGCTTCCCGGGTTATCTGCCCAAGGACAAGGTCAGCGGCATCAAGGACGTCGGCGAGATGCTGAACCCGAACATGGAGGCCATCGCGGCCCTCGAACCGGACGTCATCCTCACCAGCAAGATCCGGCACGCGGCGAAGTACGAGCAGCTCAAGCAGATCGCGCCGACGGTGATGACGGAGAACACCGGCCACCCCTGGAAGGAGAACTTCCGGGTCCACGCCGACGCGCTGGGCAAGAAGGCCGAGGCCCAGAAGGTCGTCTCCGCCTACGACGCGCACGCCGGGAAGGTCACCGCCGCCGTCGGCGGCCCGGCGAAGGCCAAGGCCACGGAGGTCAACGTCGTGCGCTTCGTGGAGGGCGCGGACATCCGCATCTACGGCGAGAAGACGTACATCGCCACGCTGCTCGACGACGTGGGCCTGGGCCGCCCCGCCATCGCCGCCAAGGCCAAGGACGGCTTCTCGTACGACGTGTCGCCGGAGCGGATCGACCTCGCCGACGCGGATGTCATCTTCCGTTCCACGTACGGCGATCCGAAGAAGTCCAAGCAGACGCAGACGGTCGGCAGCAGCCTGTGGAAGAACATGGGCGCGGTGAAGTCGGGCGACGTCCACACCGTCGACGACGAGCTGTGGATCCAGGGCATCGGCTACACGGCGGCGGACAAGATCCTGGACGAGATGCAGAAGGCCCTGACGAAGAAGTAGCCCTCGGATTCGAGGGTTTTCCCGGACACGGACGAGGCGGCGCACTCCGACCTGGTGTCGGTGTACGCCGCCTCGGGGGTTCGTCGTGGGTGCGGCCCGGAGGGCCATGACGATTGCGCGGTGTCATGGCGGCTACTTGGGGTCCTCGTCGAACTTCGACTTGGACCAGTGGTAGCCGAGCACGGTCAGTCCCAGGCACCAGCCGACGGCCAGCCAGCCGTTGTGACCGATCTCGGTGCCGAGCAGGAGGCCGCGCAGGGTCTCGATGGCCGGGGTGAAGGGCTGGTACTCGGCGATCGGCTGGAACCAGCCCGGCATCGAGTCGACCGGGATGAAGGCGCTGGACAGGAGCGGCAGCAGGATCATCGGCATCGCGTTGTTGCCCGCGGCCTCGGCGTTCGGGCTGACCAGTCCCATGCCGACCGCGACCCAGGTGAGGGCCATGGCGAAGAGGACGAGCAGTCCGAGGGCGGCCAGCCACTCCAGGACGGTGGCGTCGGTGGAGCGGAACCCGATGGCCACCCCGACGGCGCCGACGAGGACCACGCTCATGACCGTCTGGATCACGCTGCCGAGGACGTGCCCGACGAGCACCGAGCCGCGGTGGATCGCCATGGTGCGGAAGCGGGCGATGATCCCCTCGGTCATGTCGTTCGAGACGGAGACCGCGGTACCGATCACGGTGCTGCCGATGGTCATCAGCAGGATGCCCGGGACGATGTAGGCGATGTAGTCGGAGCGGTCCGCGCCGCCGATGCCCGTGCTCATCACGTCGCCGAAGATGTAGACGAAGAGCAGGAGCAGCATGACCGGCGTGAGCAGCAGGTTCAGGGTGAGGGAGGGGTAGCGCCGGGCGTGCAGGAGGTTGCGGCGCAGCATCGTGTTCGAGTCGCGGACGGCGAGGGAGAGGGAGCTCATCGGACGTTCTCCTTGGGCTTGTCGGACTGGGCGGGGAGGGTGGTCGGGCCGGTGAGGGCGAAGAAGACGTCGTCGAGGTCGGGGGTGTGGACGGTCAGTTCGTCGGCCTCGATGCCCGCGGAGTCCAGCCGGTCGAGGACGGCGCGCAGTTCGCGCTGGCTGCCGTCACTGGGCAGTTGAAGCGTCAGGGCCTCGTCGTCACGGGTTACGTCGTGCAGGGCGAGGGCGGCGGAACCGTAGGCGTCGGGGTCGGTGAAGCGCAGGCGTACGTGGCCGCCGGGGATGAGCCGCTTGAGTTGTTCGGCGGTGCCTTCGGCGGCGATCTTGCCGTCGTTCAGGACGGCGATGCGGTCGGCCAGCTCGTCGGCTTCTTCCAGGTACTGGGTGGTGAGGAAGACGGTCACGCCGCCGGTGACGAGTTGGCGGATGATGGCCCACATGTTGTGGCGGGAGCGCGGGTCGAGGCCGGTGGTGGGTTCGTCGAGGAAGATGATCCGCGGGTTGCCGACCAGGGTCATGGCGATGTCCAGGCGGCGTTTCATGCCGCCGGAGTAGGTGGAGGCGGGCTTCTTGGCGGCCTCGGTGAGGTCGAAGCGTGCCAGGAGTTCGGCGGCGACCTTGCGTCCCTCGTGCTTGGAGAGGTGGTGCAGGTCGGCCATGAGGAGCATGTTCTCCTCGCCGGTGATCAGCCCGTCGACCGCGGAGAACTGCCCGGTGACCCCGATCGCGGCGCGGACGGCCTGGGGTGCGGCGGCCAGGTCGTGGCCGCCGACGCGCAGGTCACCGGCGTCGGCGGTGACGAGGGTGGAGAGGATCTTCACGGCGGTGGTCTTGCCGGCGCCGTTCGGGCCGAGCAGCGCGAACACTGTCCCTTCCGGGACCGCCAGGTCGATGCCGTCGAGCACGGTCTTGTCGCCGTAGGACTTGCGCAGCCCGTTCGCGGCGATGGCCAGGTTCGTCATGAGGAGTGCTCCTAAAGGGCTGCGGGTGGGCTGCCGGGGTCAGATGCTGCGGGCGGTGATGTCGCCGTAGGCGGTGGTCGCGTGGATGTTCAGGACCGCGGCGGCGCCTTCGGCGTTCTGTAGCGAGTTGTGGATCCGGCCGTACGAGGTACCGGCGTCCAGGGAGGCGGAGACCCCGCGGGCCGCGCCGACCGAGATCTCGCCGGACTCGGTGCGCAGGGTGACGGTGCCCTGCACGGCCTCGGCGACGGTCAGGTCGCCCTTCTGCGTGCTGATCTCCGCGGGCCCGCCGAGGCGGCCGACCGAGATGTCGCCGGCCTGGAGGGTGACGCGGGCGCTCGCGGTCTCGTCGAGCTTGACCGTGCCCTGCGCACCCTCGATGACGACGTCACCGAGCCGCCCCACTCCGCGGAGGTCGGCGGCGGCGGTCTTCGCCTCGACGTGGGATCCGGCGGGCAACTGGACCGTCACCTCCACCGATCCGGAGCCGTTGCCGAGGACCCCGTGCTTCGCCGGTGCGGCCTCGACGTGCAGGAAACCGCCGACGTACTGGACCGTCGTCTGCTCGGCCGCCGTCACGTCGCGGCTCTTCGAGGCGTTCGCGGGCCGGACCTCGACCGCGGTGTCGGCCCGGTCGGCGCCGATGAGGCGGACCTGGCCGGCGGGGATGTCGATGACGGCGGAGATCGGGGTGGGGGTGTCGAAGTTCTGCATGGTGTGCTCCTTCTGGTCGCTGCTGTTTCCGACATGAGAAAAGCTACGTTGCATTCACGACCCTGGCAACGCATTCGTTGCGCTTGAATGTGATCCATGCAGGTCACAGCCGCTTAATCGTTGCAACACACCTGGAGTGAATGCAACAGAATCGAAGCTTCCGTTGCAATGGCATGGAAGTGAAGGCTATGGTGAGGGCATCCGATGGGTACGAAGGAGATCGCGATGCCGGGCGGCAGACTCACTCAGCAGGAACGTCAGCAGATCGCGCTGGGGCTGGCCGACGGCCTGGCCTACGCGGAGATCGCCAGAAGTCTCGACCGGCCGACATCGACGATCACGCGCGAGGTGATGCGCAACGGCGGCCCCACCGCCTACCGCGCCGACCTGGCCCACCGCGCCACCGAACGCCGCACCCAGCGGCGCAGGCAGGCGGCACCCCGCGAACCGGAAGCCGCTCCACAGGCACACGGACGCGACCCCGAGGCCGTACGGGAGTACGAGGAAACGCTCACCACGGTCTTCATGCAGTCGGGGATGCCCAAGATGATGGCCCGGGTCCATGCCTGCCTCTGCACCACGGACTCGGGCATCCTCACCGCGGCCGAACTCGTCCAGCGGCTCCAGGTCAGCCCGGCGTCCGTCTCCAAGGCCATCACGTACCTCGACGGGCAGGGCCTCATCCGCAGGGAACGCGACGAAGGCCGCCGCGAGCGGTACGCCGTGGACGACGACGTCTGGTACCAGTCGATGATGGCGAGCGCCCGCTCCACCGCCCACGTCGTCGAGACCGCGCGGCAGGGCGTCGGCATCCTCGGCCCCGGCACCCCGGCGGCCACCCGCCTCGAGAACATCGCCCGCTTCCTCGACTTCGTCAGCGAGAGCATCACCCGCGCGGCGAACCAGGCGCGCGAGGTGCTCCATTCGAAGCCGGAGGGGAGTTCGGACGACCGCGACTGAATCCGCCTGGTCACGGTCGCCGGCGCCGCTTACGGTCGTCGGCGCTGCGATCTCCACAGGAGGTAGAGCGCGGAGGCGATGGCGGCACCGCGTACCACCCACGGCCAGGTCTCGGCCATCGCGTCGCTCATGTGGCCCTCGCGGACGGGATCGCCCCAGCGGCCCTCGTTCCTGCCCCACAGCCAGGTGATCCCGGCAGCCACGGACAGACCCGGCAGACCGAGCACGGCCCACTTCGCCTCGGCGCGGCTGAGCCTGCGCGAGGCGTAGGCGAGGAGCCAGCCGCCGCCCAGGGCAAGCCAGTTGCCGAGGATGGCGCCGACGGTGAGGAGGGCCGCCGCGAGCAGGAGCAAGGGATTGGTGAAGCGGGGGCCCTCGGGGGCGACGGCAGCGGTGACGGGCCGGCGGATGCGAAGGCGGCGACGGCGCGCGGGAGCTGCGTCGTCCGCTTCCTCCCACTCCTCCTCTTCGCCCTCGTCGGCGTCCTCGGCGTCGTGCCCGGCGTCGTGCTCGTCTCCTTCGGGGCGCTTCTTCGGCGGGGGCTTGAGGATCTCCGGGATCTCTACGCCGCCGGTGAACCCCGGGACGCTGTCGGCCAGGCCGAAGGGGCTGCTGTCCACCCGCCACCAGTCGGGCTCGGAGCCGGGGGCCCCCAGCTCGTCCGTGCTCGCGAGGTGCGGCGGGGAGGGCAGGTCGTCCTGGGGCGGCTCCGGTTCCTCCGCGGCGGGGCGGGGGCGGGGGACGACGCGGCGCAGGCGCTTGGGCCCGTCCTTCGGCCGGCCGGTGCGCTGGGTGGGGACGGCGGGGCGGGGTCTGCGGGGCCCACGGGCCGCGCGTGCCGTGGGCGCCGAGGGCAGGTCACGGTCGCGGTCAGCGGTGTCCGCGCCGGTGGCAGCGGAGCCCCCGCCCCCTGAGCCCGCCGCTTCGACCAGTTCCTCGGGGGAGCCGAGGCGGTCCAGGATGCGGCGTATCGCGGCAGGGTTGTCGGCGGAGGCTTTCGCTCTGCTGCGGTCGATCTCGTTCCGCAGGTCGGATACGAGGCGCATGCGGGCGGCGGACGGCAGCTGCTGCTGCTGGGCCAGGTCGCCGACGCGGCTCAGATAGTCGAAGACGAGCTGATCGCTCTCGATCCCCACGAAGTCCCCTCCGGGGCGGCGCCGTTGGCGAGCCGCCCGTTGTGCCGGTAGGACGACCGTACCTTCTTCCGGCGTGGGCGCCTTGCCCCCTTCCTTCCCCGGCCCGATCGCCCCGCGTCCGTCCCGCCACATGGACAGCCCCCAGGAACCCCCGGCCTCGCACCGCAACCCGCTACCGTGAGCCTGATGAGCACCGACGAGCAGCCACAGCGCCCAGCGGACACCCCCCGGTCCCTCGCCGAGGCGCTTCGTTCCCGTGACGACGCGTCCCTCGGTGCGCTGCTCCACGCCCGCCCCGACCTGCTCACGCCGGTCCCGAACGACCTCACCCAGCTCGCCACCCGCGCGGCCACCCGCGCCTCCGTGGTCCGCGCCCTGGAGCGCCTCGACCGGTTCGCCCAGCAGGTCGCCGAGGCGCTCGCCGTGGCGCCGGAGCCGGCCACGTACGACGAGCTGCGTGCCCTCGTGGCGGGGGACGAGGGAGGCGGCAGCACCGTCGAGGCGGCGCTGGGCCGCGCCCTGGCCACCCTCCGCGAGCAGGCCCTCGTCTGGGGCGCCGACGACCGCCTCCGCCTGGTCCGCACCGCACGCGAACTCCTCGCCCCCGCCCCGCAGTACCCCTCGCCCACCGGCCTCGGCCCGACCGTCGCCGAGGCCACCGCGGGCATGTCGCCGAACCGCATGCAGGACATCGTGGCGGCGGCGGGGCTGCCCTCCACGCACGACGCGGTCTCCGCGGTCCGCTCGCTCACCGAACTCTTCACCGACCGCACCCGCATGTCCGCGCTCCTCGACGAAGCCCCCGCCGAGTCCGTCGAGGTGCTTTCGCGGCTCGTCTGGGGACCGCCGTACGGCCAGGTGACCGCCGATCCGGCGCGCCACCTGCGCTGGCTCCTGGACCGCGGGCTGCTGCTGCCGACCGCGCCCGGCACCGTCGTACTCCCCCGCGAGGCGGCCCTGCACCTGCGCGCGGGCCGCGCCCACCGGGTGCTCGAACCCGCGCCGCCCGCCGTCGAGGCGCTGCGCGAACACCGTCCACAGGCTGTGGACGCGGCGGCGGCCAGCCAGGCGTACATGGCGCTCGACACGGTCGAGGAGCTCCTGAAGGACTGGGACGAAGGCGGCCCCACCGTGCTCCGCGCGGGCGGCCTCAGCGTGCGCGACCTGAAGCGCACTGCGGTCGCCCTCGACCTGCCGGAGCCGGTGGCGGCGTTCTGGGTCGAACTGGCCTACGCGGCAGGCCTCGTGGCATCGGACGGCGAGGCCGACGAGCGGTACGCGGCGACGCCCGCGTACGACGACTGGCAGGAGCTGCCCGCCGCCGAGCGCTGGTCGGTCCTGGCCACGGCGTGGCTGACGGCGACCCGCACGGCGGGCCTGATCGGCGGCCGTGACGGCAAGGACCGCACCCTCTCGGCGCTCGGCCCGCACCTGGACCGCTCGTCGGCGCCGGAGATCCGGCACCGCGTGCTCACGCTCCTCACCACACTGCCGGACGGCGCGAGCCCGACCCCCGAGTCGATGCTGGCCCGCCTGCGGTGGGAGCGCCCGCCCCGCGGCAACGCGTCCTCGGGCGGCACATCCCCCGGCAGCACCGCCCCCCTGGAGCTGCGCGCCCGCATCGCCCAATGGACGCTGAACGAGGCGGAGTTGCTCGGCGTCACGGGACGCGGGGCGCTGTCCGCGCACGGCAGGGCGCTGCTCGGCTCCGAGAGCGAGGACGACTCGGTGGGCACGGCGGCGCCCCACCCCTCCCCCGCCGAACTCGCCGCGTCCGGCGCACGAGCCGCCCGGCTTCTGGCCCCGCTGCTGCCCGAACCCCTCGACCACGTCCTGCTGCAGGCCGACCTCACCGCCGTGGCCCCCGGCCCGCTGGAGCGGCCCCTCGCCGAGACGCTCTCCGTGCTCGCCGACGTCGAGTCGAAGGGCGGGGCGACCGTGTACCGGTTCACGCCCGGCTCCGTGCGGCGGGCACTCGACGCGGGCAAGTCCGCCTCCGACCTGCACGCCTTCCTCGCCGCGCACTCGCGTACGCCGGTGCCGCAGCCGCTGGCGTATCTCATCGACGACGTGGCCCGTAAGCACGGCCACCTGCGGATCGGCGCGGCCTCGGCGTACGTACGCTGCGACGACGAGGCCCTCCTCAACGAGATCCTGGCCGACAAGCGCTCCCAGGGCCTGCGCCTGCGCCGCCTCGCGCCGACCGTGCTCGCCGCGCAGGCCGACCCCGGGACGCTCCTCGAAGGGCTGCGGGGGATGGGCTTCGCGCCCGCCGCGGAGAGCGCCGAGGGCGACGTGCTGATCACCCGGGCCCACGCCCACCGCTCGCCGTCCCGCACCGCTCCCGAGCCGGTGCACGACGGGCCGCCGCTGCCGGACACCACCCTGATCGGCGCGGCCGTACGTGCCATCCGTGCCGGTGACCTCGCCTCGACCGCTCCCCGCAAGGCGACCCCGGACAAGGGCGACGCGCTGCCCCGCACCACGGCCGCCGAGACCCTCGCCACGATGCAGGCCGCGGTCCTGACGGGCGAGGCGGTGTGGATCGGGTACGTCAACGCCGAGGGCTCCGCGAGCCAGCGCGTGATCGCGCCGATCCGGGTGGAGGGCGGCTTCGTCACCGCGTACGACCACACGGCGGACGAAGTCAGGACGTATCCGCTGCACCGCGTGACGGGGGTCGCGGAGCTGGCGGACGACTGAGGCGGACGGTATGCGCGCGCCATGCGGCACACTGGACGTTTGGCTTACCGAAAGGGTGCGCGCGTGAATGGTCCCCTGATCGTCCAGTCGGACAAGACTCTCCTGCTCGAGGTCGACCACGAGCAGGCGGAGGCCTGCCGCCGTGTCATCGCGCCCTTCGCGGAGCTGGAGCGTGCTCCCGAGCACATCCACACCTACCGCGTGACGCCGCTCGGCCTGTGGAACGCCCGTGCCGCCGGGCACGACGCCGAGCAGGTCGTGGACGCGCTGGTGGAGTTCTCCCGCTATCCCGTGCCGCACGCGCTGCTCGTGGACATCGCCGAGACGATGGCGCGCTACGGCCGTCTCACGCTCTCCAAGCACCCCACGCACGGTCTCGTCCTGACCACCACCGACCGGCCGGTCCTGGAAGAGATCCTGCGGTCCAAGAAGGTGCAGCCGCTCGTCGGCGAGCGCCTCGACGCGGACACCGTCGCCGTACATCAGTCCGAGCGCGGTCAGATCAAGCAGACGCTCCTGAAGCTGGGCTGGCCCGCCGAGGACCTCGCCGGGTACGTCGACGGCGAGGCGCACCGCATCGACCTCGCGGAGGACGGCTGGGCCCTGCGGCCGTACCAGAAGCAGGCGGTCGAGGGGTTCTGGCACGGCGGCAGCGGTGTGGTCGTACTGCCCTGTGGCGCGGGCAAGACGCTGGTCGGTGCCGGTGCGATGGCCGAGGCCAAGGCGACGACGCTGATCCTGGTGACCAACACGGTCTCGGCCCGGCAGTGGAAGCACGAGCTGATCAAGCGGACGTCGCTGACCGAGGACGAGATCGGCGAGTACAGCGGTACGCGCAAGGAGATCCGCCCGGTCACCATCGCCACGTACCAGGTCCTGACGACGAAGCGTAAGGGCGTCTACCCGCACCTGGAGCTCTTCGACTCCCGCGACTGGGGCCTGGTCATCTACGACGAGGTGCACCTGCTCCCCGCCCCCGTCTTCAAGTTCACCGCCGACCTCCAGGCCAGGCGACGCCTCGGCCTGACGGCGACGCTGGTGCGGGAGGACGGCCGCGAGTCGGACGTCTTCTCGTTGATCGGCCCCAAGCGGTTCGACGCCCCGTGGAAGGAGATCGAGGCGCAGGGCTACATCGCGCCCGCGGACTGCGTGGAGGTCCGGGTCAACCTCACGGACTCGGAGCGCCTCGCGTACGCGACGGCCGAGGCCGAGGAGAAGTACCGCTTCTGCGCCACGACGGCGACGAAGCGCAAGGTGACCGAGGCTCTCGTCAAGAAGCACGCGGGCGAACAGACGCTGGTCATCGGCCAGTACATCGACCAGCTGGACGAGCTCGGCGAGCATCTGGACGCGCCGGTCATCAAGGGCGAGACGACCAACGCCCAGCGCGAGAAGCTGTTCGGCGCGTTCCGGGAGGGCGAGATCTCCGTGCTCGTCGTCTCGAAGGTCGCGAACTTCTCGATCGACCTGCCCGAGGCTACGGTCGCGATCCAGGTGTCGGGAACGTTCGGCTCCCGCCAGGAGGAGGCACAGCGCCTCGGTCGCGTCCTGCGTCCGAAGGCCGACGGTCACGAGGCCCGCTTCTACTCCGTCGTGGCCCGGGACACCATCGACCAGGACTTCGCGGCGCATCGGCAGCGGTTCCTGGCGGAGCAGGGGTACGCGTACCGGATCGTGGACGCGGACGAGCTGCTCGCGGACAACTGAGGATCAGGGCCAGGGCGAGCAGTGCGTAGGGCGAGGCGAACGCCTGCTGCCAGCCGGGGAGCCGCAGGTCCAGGCCGCCCTGGTGCGGGATCAGCCACAGGGTGCGGGCCGTGAAGAGGGTCGCCACCGCCGCGGTCAGGCGGGGGCGGCCCTCCGCCATGAGCAGGACCAGGAGCGGTACGCACCAGACCCAGTGGTGGGACCAGCTGATGGGCGAGACGAGGAGCGCGGTGCCGGCCGTGAGGAGGACGCCGCGAGGCTCGCTCGGGGCACGGCGGGCCAGCCACAGCCCGGTGCCGGCGACAAGGACGGCGGGCACGGCCCACACGAGCCCTGGATGCGGGTCGTGCGTCACGCGCGCGATCAGCCCCTGAAGCGACTGGTTGTCGACGATCCACGCCTTGCCGACGCGGCCCGTCTCGAAGAGCCGGTGGGTCCAGAAGTCGACGCTCGCGGCGGGCAGCACGAGCGCGCCGAGCGCGAGGGTGCCGGTGAGGGCGGCGGTGGCGGTGAGCCCTTCGCGTACGCGTCCGGTGAGCAGGAGATACGCGATGAAGATGGCCGGGGTGAGCTTGATCCCGGCGGCGACGCCGATCGCGGCACCCTTGCCGAAGGCGCCGGGAGGCCGGGTGAGGTCCCACAGGATCAGGCAGGCGAGGGCGAGATTGACCTGCCCGAAGAGGAGGGTCTGAAAGACGGGCTCGACCCAGATCCCGAGGGCGGTGGCGGCGAGGAGCGGGCCGACGCGGGTGGGAAGTCCGGCGAGGCGGCAGGAGAGGTGGACGAGAAGCGCGAGGAGGAGGACGTTCCCGGCGAGGAAGGCGAGCTTGAGGGCGGGAAGGGGGAGCCAGGTGGTGGGCACGAAGAGGAGGGCGGCGAAGGGCGGATAGGTGGCCGGAAGGTTCCACTGGGTTACGGCGAACCCGTAAAGATCACTCCGCCTGACGACAGCGAATCCCTCGGCTCGATAGACGAGAACGTCGGCCATGGGGAGACGCTGCACGAAGCAGAGGGCGCCCAGGGCAACAAGGGAAACCCCCAGAAGGACGGCACCCCCCGCCGCGCCAGTAACACTCCGCACCGTCCCACTCACCCTGAGTACTCCCACCCGGGCGACCCTAGTGGACCGCCCATGCCACTCACGGCTGCGGGGTGCCGGGCGGGTGGGTGGGAGAGGCCCGCTCGACCAGAGAAGCCGCCCCCGAGAGGAAAACCCGTGGCCCCTCCCCCGCGCCCCGCATAAGATGCTCCGTCTGCCCGCGTGGAACGCGGACGCTGGCCGGTCGGCAACCGGGCAGCCCCAACAGCCCGCACCCCCGGCCGGAGGCACCCGTGCACGCCCACCCCGACCCGCTCTCCCGAGAGCGGAACCACCTCGCCGCCTCCCGCTCGGCCCTCCGAGCCATGCGCGAGGACGCCGAGGCGCTCGACATCCGCGACGTCACCGCGAACTGGGTCAACGCCGCCGTGCTGCAGAGCCAGATCGACGAGCGGATCAAGTCCCTCGCCGACCTCTCCCACACCCCGCTCTTCTTCGGGCGGCTCGACTACCTACACGCTCCCGGCGCCGACCAGGCGGAAGGCGCGCAGGGCGAGCAGTTCTACATCGGACGGCGCCACGTCCACGACTCCGACGGCGACCCGATGGTCATCGACTGGCGCGCCCCGGTCTCGCAGCCCTTCTACCGCGCCTCGAAGAAGGCGCCGATGGACATCGCCCTGCGGCGGCGGTTCGGATACACGGGCGGCGACCTCACCGCGTATGAGGACGAGCACCTCAGCGACGCCGACGAGGCCGAGCGGACCAGCAAGCTGCTCCAGCAGGAGATCGAGCGGCCCCGCGTCGGCCCCATGCGCGACATCGTCGCCACGATCCAGCCCGAGCAGGACGAGATCGTGCGCAGCGGCCTCGGCGGAACGGTCTGCGTGCAGGGCGGCCCCGGCACCGGAAAGACCGCCGTCGGCCTGCACCGGGTCGCCTATCTGCTGTACGCCCACCGCGAGCGCCTCGCCCGCACCGGGACCCTCGTCATCGGGCCCAACAAGTCCTTCCTGCACTACATCGAGCAAGTGCTGCCCGCACTCGGCGAGTTGGAGGTAAAGCAGGCCACCGTCGACGATCTCGTCGCCCACGTGGAGGTACGCGGGGCGGACGAAGCCGCCGCCGCCGTCGTCAAGGGCGACGCCCGTATGGCCGCCGTACTGCGAAAAGCCCTGCGCTCCCATGTGTCCATGCCCGACGAGCCCGTCGTCGTCGTGCGCGGCTCCCGGCGCTGGCGCATCCCCGCGTACGAACTGGAGGAGATCGTCGGCGAGTTGCTCGCGCGCGACATCCGGTACGGCGCCGCCCGTGACGCCCTGCCCCAGCGCATCGCGCACGCCGTGCTCGTCCGGATGGAGCAGGCCGGCGAGGCCCCCGACGACCGGGTGCAGGACGCCGTCGCGCGCAACGCCGCCGTGAAGGCAGCCGTCAAGGCCGTGTGGCCGCCCGTCGACCCCGCCAAGCTCGTGCTGCGGCTGCTCTCCGACGCCGAGTTCCTCGCCGCGCACGCGGAGGGCATCCTCGATCACGAGGAGCAGAAGCTCATCCTCTGGGCGAAGCCCGCGCGGAGCGTGAAGGCCGCCAAGTGGTCAGCCGCCGACGCCGTGTTGATCGACGAGGCGAACGATCTCGTCTCCCGGACCCATTCCCTGGGGCACGTCGTCCTCGACGAGGCGCAGGACCTTTCCCCCATGCAGTACCGCGCCGTCGGGCGCCGCTGCACCACCGGTTCCGCCACCGTCCTCGGCGACCTCGCGCAGGGCACCACCCCTTGGGCGACCCGGAGTTGGGAGCAGGCCCTGGAGCATCTGGGGAAAGGGGAAGCCGTGGTGGAGGAACTCACCGCCGGTTTCCGTGTGCCCCGGGAAGTCATCGCGTTCGCCTCGCGGCTGCTGCCCTCCATCGCGCCGGGTCTCGCCGAGGTGAAGTCCGTGCGTGAGTCTCCCGGTTCACTCGTGGTGCGCGAGGTGACAGAGGGGGACGCCGCCTCGGTCAAGGCCTCTGTCGAAGCCTGCGTCGAGTCGCTCCGACACGAAGGCTCCATCGGGCTCATCGCCGCCGACGCCCGCGTCCCCGCGCTCGCCGAAGCCCTCGGTGCCGCGGGAATGACGTACCTCTCGCCCGGCGAGGAGACCACCCCCGACACCCGGCTCACCCTCGTGCCCGCCTCCCTCGCCAAGGGACTCGAGTACGACTACGTGGTCCTGGACGAACCCGCGGCCGTCGTCGACGGCGAGCCCGACGAGCGGACGGGCCTGCGGCGCCTGTACGTCGCCCTGACCCGTGCCGTCTCGGGGCTCACCGTCGTGCACGCGGCCGCGCTTCCCGAGCAGCTCGCCGGCTAGGCGCGGGTGCCGGAGCCGTCCGCTTCGGTGCCGGCGGACGGCAGGTGCGTGACGACGAGGACGATGCCCGCGAGCGTCACGATCCGGGTGGCCGCGTCCAGGCCGTTCCAGTCCTCCGACTGCCACATGGCGAACCATTCGCCGCCGATCCCGATGAAGCCCGCCCCGAAGAGGAGGAGCACCATCAGGAGGCCGATCGTGCCTGCCCGCCGGGCCCGGCGCAGTCCCTGGGGGCGGCGCAGCGCCCCGGCCCACAGGACCGTCGCGGCGACGAGGACCAGCGCCGCCAGGGTCTCCCAGACGATGATCCCGACGTACGCGATGTCCTGCAGCGTGGTGGACTCCACCGCGCGCCACATCAGGTCGTCGTCCTTGAAGGTGGTGTCCATCGCCAGGACATGGCGTACGAACGCTTGGTTGGTCCCGAAATCGGTGATGTTCCCGAACGCCACGAGGGCGATGTAGAGCGCCACCGTCCCGGTGAGCAGCGTCGCGGCGACGGGCAGCGCCCCGGCCGCGAGCATCCGCTCCGCGGGACGCGTCCTGCTGGCTGGTGTCGGCATGAAGTCCCCTCCCTGTCCGTCCAGTTGTATCGCGTCCCGTCCGTCAGGCGTCCAGCGCCCCGCGCCACGTACGGACCGCGTCCGCCGACACCGGTGCCGACCAGCCGTCGGGGCGTGAGGCGCCGCCGATGTGGAAGGCGTCGACGCCCGCGGCCCTGAGCCGCGGCAGATGGTCGAGGCGCAGGCCGCCGCCGATCAGGATCTGCTGCTCGTAGCCCGGTTCGCCGGACCGCGCCGCCTCGTCGAGCAGCGTGCTCATGCCCTCGTCCACGCCCGTCGCCGCGCCCGCGGTGAGGTAGGTGTCGAGGCCGGGCAGGTCCGCGAGCTGCTTGCGCAGGGAGTCGCGGTCGGGGGCCCGGTCGATGGCCCGGTGGAACGTCCAGCGGCAGCCGTCGAGCGCGCCCACCACGGCCTCCACGGCGGCCAGGTCGGGGCCGCCCGTCTCGTCGAGGAAGCCCAGGACGAACTCGTCGGCGCCCGCGCTCCTGAGCTCGCGCGCACGGCGTACGAGAGCGTCGACGTCGCCCGCGTCGAAGCCGTCCGCGAGGCGCAGCATCACGCGCAGGGAGATGTCCACGGCGGCGCGGATCTCGGCAAAGGTCTCGCGGGACGGGGTCAGGCCGTCCGCGGCCATGTCGGTGACCAGCTCGAGGCGGTCCGCGCCTCCGGCCTGGGCGGCGATGGCGTCCTCGGCGTCGAGGGCGATCACCTCCAGGACTGCACGCTTGCTCATCGATGTCTTCCTTCGGGTCCGGGGCCGCGGGGGCGGGCGACGCGGGGGCCTTGAAGCCGCCACACATAGGTCTAGTCCAATTACCCAGCCTACGCGCAGATCACCCCGGCGCGACCCAAGCGCACCGGGGTGATCGTAGAGACATGTACACGTCGACCTTGCCGCAGGTTCAGCCGAGCGGCACCCCGGCGTTCAGCTCAGCGGCCTGAACCCCCTCAGGCGCAGGCTGTTGCCGACCACGAAGACCGAGGAGAACGCCATCGCGGCGCCCGCGATCATCGGGTTCAGCAGGCCCGCCGCGGCCAGCGGCAGCGCGCCCACGTTGTAGGCGAAGGCCCAGAACAGGTTGGACTTGATCGTGCCGAGCGTGCGGCGGGAGAGGCGGATGGCGTCCGCCGCAGCGCGCAGGTCCCCCCGTACGAGGGTGAGGTCGCCCGCCTCGATCGCGGCGTCGGTGCCCGTGCCCATCGCCAGGCCCAGGTCGGCCTGGGCGAGCGCCGCCGCGTCGTTCACGCCGTCGCCGACCATCGCCACGCTCCGGCCCTCCGCCTGGAGGCGCTTGACCACGTCCACCTTGTCCTGCGGCATCACCTCGGCGATCACGTCGTCGGGCGCGATGCCCACCTCGGCGGCCACCGATACCGCGACCGCCTTGTTGTCGCCGGTCAGCAGGATGGGCGTGAGCCCGAGGGCGCGGAAGCGGCGGATCGCCTCCGGGCTGGTCTCCTTCACCGCGTCCGCGACCTCCAGGACCGCCCGTGCCTCGCCGTCCCAGGCGACGGTGATCGCCGTACGCCCGGCCGCCTCGGCCTCCGCCTTCGCCCGCTCCAGCTCCACGGGCAGCCGGATCGCCCACTCCGCGAGCAGCGCCTCACGTCCGACCAGGACCGCGTGGCCCTCCACGATGCCCTGGACGCCGAGACCCGCCGCGTTCGCGAAGTCCTCGGGGGTGGGCAGCGTGCCGACCTGCTCGGCGGCGCCGGTGGCGACCGCCTGGGCGATGGGGTGCTCGGAGGAGTGCTCCAACGCCCCTGCCAGGCGCAGGACTTCGGCCTCGGTCGTGCCGTCCGCGACGTGTGTGGCGAGCAGGGTCATCTTGCCGGTGGTGACGGTGCCGGTCTTGTCCAGGACGATCGTGTCGACCTTGCGGGTCGTCTCCAGGACCTCCGGGCCCTTGATCAGGATGCCGAGCTGGGCGCCGCGTCCGGTGCCGACCATGAGGGCGGTCGGTGTCGCGAGCCCCAGGGCGCAGGGGCAGGCGATGATCAGTACGGCGACGGCCGCGGTGAAGGCAGCCGTCAGGCCCGAGCCGTTGCCGAGCCAGAAGCCGAGGGTGGCGACGGCGAGGGCGATGACGACCGGCACGAAGGCCGCGGAGATCTTGTCGGCGAGGCGCTGGGCCGCCGCCTTGCCGTTCTGCGCGTCCTCCACCAGCTTGGCCATGCGGGCGAGTTGGGTGTCGGCGCCGACCCGGGTGGCCTCGACGACCAGGCGCCCGCCGACGTTGAGGGTGGCGCCGGTGACGGAGTCGCCCTTGGCGACCTCGACCGGCACGGACTCGCCGGTGAGCATGGAGGCGTCGACGGCGGACGCGCCCTCGATGACCTTGCCGTCGGTGGCGATCTTCTCGCCGGGACGCACGAGGAAGCGGTCGCCGGTCTTCAGGTCACCCACCGGGATGGTCTCTTCGCGCCCGCCGTCACGGATGACGGTGACGTCCTTGGCCCCCAGCTGGAGCAGCGCCTTCAGGGCCGCGCCCGCCTTGCGCTTGGAACGGGCCTCGAAGTAGCGCCCGGCCAGGATGAAGGCGGTGACGCCCGCCGCGGCCTCCAGGTAGATGTTCCCGGCGCCGTCCGTGCGGGCGATGGTCAGCTCGAAGGGGTGCGTCATGCCGGGCGTGCCGGCCGTACCGAAGAAGAGCGCCCACAGCGACCAGATGAACGCGGCCGACGTGCCGACCGAGATCAGTGTGTCCATCGTCGCCGCGCCGTGCCGCGCGTTCGTGTACGCGGCCTTGTGGAAGGGCCAGGCCGCGTACGTCACGACCGGTGCCGCGAGCGTCAGGGACAGCCACTGCCAGTACTCGAACTGCAGGGCGGGGATCATCGCCATCGCGACGACGGGCAGGGAGAGCAGGACGGCGGTGATCAACCGCTCGCGCAGCGGCCGCAGTACGTCATCGTCGGCCCGCTCGCCGCCGTCCGCGTCCGGTTCCGTTCGCGCCGGGGCGGGCTCCTGCGCGGTGTAGCCGGTGGCCTCGACGGTGGCGATCAGGTCCCGCACCGCGACGTCCTGGCCGCGGTAGCTGACCTTGGCCTTCTCGGTGGCGTAGTTGACGGTCGCCTCGACGCCGTCCATGCGGTTGAGCTTCTTCTCGATCCGGGCGGCGCACGAGGCGCAGGTCATGCCACCGATGGCTAGCTCTACTTCTGCCACCTCGGTGGTGCCGGGTGTGGTGGACATGGCTGCGGGCTCCTCGTGACGGGGTACCCGGGGTGGGTACCCCGGCCTTGGCTTCATTTATACCCCTGGGGGGTATCGAAGGCAAGAGTTGCCCCGGGCTTGACTTCATACCCCTAGGGGGTATCTTCGAGACATGAAGGGCCACACACCACCTGTCCCTTGACCCGTCTCCTGGGAGCCGTCATGAACACCGGACTGAAGATCACCGCCTTCGCCGCGGCCATCGCCGCGACCTTCGGCACCGCGTACGGAGTGGGTCAGGGCATCGACCCCGTGACCGCGGGGAAGAAGCCCGCGAGCGAGCACGGCGGGCATGCGGGCGACAGCGGGAAGGAGAAGAAGCCAGGGGAGACGGACGCCGCCGGAGGCCACGCGGAGACCGTGCCCGGCGGCCTGCAGATCTCCGAGCGCGGCTACACCCTGGACCTGGAGACCTCCCGCATCGACGCCGAGAAGCGCGAGGAGCTGCGGTTCTCGGTGGTCAAGGACGGCGCGGGCAAGGACGGCGCGGGCAAGGACGGCCGGGGCGAGAACGTCACGGCGTACGAGAAGGAGCACGGCAAGGAGCTGCACCTCATCGTCGCGTCACAGGACCTGACGACTTACCGCCACCTGCACCCGACCCGCGCGGCGGACGGCACCTGGTCGACGCCGGTCGAGCTCCCGGAGGCGGGCGGCTACCGAGTCTTCGCCGACTTCAAGCCCGCGGGCGCGAAGGAGGGGCTGACGCTGGGCGCGGACCTCGCGGTGGCGGGGACGTATGCGCCGCGGTCGCTGCCGGAGCCCTCCAGGAAGGCGAGCGTCGACGGCTACGAGGTCAGCCTCAAGGGTGAGCTGAAGCCCGGGAAGGCGGCGGACGTGACCCTGAACGTGGAGAAGAACGGCAAGCCCGTCACCGACCTTCAGCCCTACCTCGGTTCGTACGGCCACCTGGTCGCCCTGCGCTCCGGTGACCTCGCCTACCTCCACGTGCACCCCACCGGGGAGCCCGGCGACGGCAGGACGAAGCCGGGTCCGGGCGTGTCCTTCGCGGCGACGGCTCCGAGCGGGGGCGCCTATCGGCTGTTCCTCGACTTCAAGCACGAGGGGAAGGTGCGGACGGCGGCGTTCACGGTGCATGCGGGTGCGGGTGCGGGCGCCGGCGGCGAGGGCGGACACGGGGAAACCCCCGAGTCGGGCAACTCGGAACACGCACACTGACGCCGCCCGTCCGCGGGTCCGCTGTGGCGGGCCCGCAGACGCACGTGAACCGGCTCAGTCGAAGATCGGGAGCTCCGATTCCTTTGCTCCCGCCAGTTCGTAGCGCGTTCCCGCGAGGGGGCGGCCCGTGTAGAGGCGGATCAGGGTCGGGGCGTCGCCGAGGTAGCGGGCCGGGGGGCGCTTGCCGTCGGGGACGCCCAGGGAGAGCGGCTCGTCCCTGCCGTCCACGTCCGCGTGCAGGGCGAGCGCCGACGTAGCCCTGCTGTACTCCCCGAGCAGGGTCAACGCGTCGGGCAGCCCCGCGCCGCCGTACGCCCCCGGCAGCCCCCAGGCCTCCCGCACGTCCCCCGCGTGCACCCACTCCCCCAGCGCCACGCCGTCCAGGCGCCCCTTGAACTCGACCATGACCGCGCCCGCCTCCGTCATGCCGCGCTCCAGCTCGTCCACGACACGGGAGTTGGACCAGTCGGCGCGTTCGGCGATGTCGCGGTCATTGCTCTCGGCGCTGTAGACGCCCTCCTCGAAACGGCGCTCGATGACGCGCATCAGCGCGGCGCCGCAGTGCGCGAGGACGTGCCGCACGGTCCAGCCGGGACAACAGGTCCTGACCGCGTACGCGGAGTCGTCTGCTTCCCTCAACAGCGGTATCAGGGCGTCGCGTTCGGTACGAAGGAGCCGGCCGGGCAGCTCGGGGTCGTAGGTCTCGTCGCGGTGCGTCATGGAGGTCATGCGGGCAAGCCAATCGTGTGCGGCGGCATACGGCAACGCACAGGGGTGATATACGTACGGATACCCTCCCCGGGTATCTGTGGCCCTGACCGCTAGAGTCACCCCATGCCCCACGCCGACCACACCGACCAGGCCGACAAGGACCTCCGCGCCCGCTGGCACGCGACGCTGCTCCGCGCGAGCGAGGAGACCCCCGACCCCGCCCCCTACGCGGACAACCTGCTGACGCGCTGGGCCGAGCCGCAGCGGCGGTACCACACCACCGCCCACCTCGCGGCGGTCCTCGCCCACATCGACGTACTGGAGGAGCACGCCGAGGAGCCCGATCTCGTACGGCTCGCGGCGTGGTTCCACGACGCGGTGTACGCGCCGGACCGCTCCGAGAACGAGGAGCGCAGTGCCCGCCTCGCCGAACGCGCCCTGGCCGAGGCCGGGTTGACCGAAGCACGGACCGCCGAGGTGGCGCGCCTCGTCCGGCTCACCGTCACCCACGACCCCGCCGAGGGCGACCACAACGGCGAGGTGCTGTGCGACGCCGACCTGGCGATCCTGGCCGCGGCGCCGGACGCCTACGCCGCGTACGCCGCCGCCGTCCGCGAGGAGTACGCCTTCGTGCCGGACGAGGACTTCCGCACGGGCCGGGCCGCGGTGCTCCGGCAGCTCCTCGCGCTGCCGAGGCTGTTCCGCACGCCGTACGGAGCGGCCGAGTGGGAGGGTCCGGCGCGCGCGAACCTGGCGACGGAAATGGAGCTGCTGGACGTCTGAGGCTCCCGTACGCTCGCCGCATGCTTTTCATGGGCGGGGACCAGGTCGAGGAGGCCGTGGCGCACGCGGCGAAGGTGCTGCGGGCGGGGGCGGGGCTCGACTGGAGCGTCAAGGCGGGCGGTCTCGAATGGAGCTGCCTGGAGACGGCCGAGCACATCGCGGGCGATCTCGTCGCGTACGCGGGGCAGTTGACGGGGCGGGCGACCGACGCGTGGGTCCCCTTCGAGATCGCCTTCGACGAGGGCTCGGGTCCCGAGGACGCGATCAGCGTCATCGAGTCGACCGGCGGCCTGCTCTCGGCGGTGGTGCGGACCACGCCCCCGGGGGTGCGGGGCTACCACCCGTACGCGTACGGGAGCGCGGACGCGACCGGCTTCGCGGCGATGGGCACGGCGGAGGTGCTCCTGCACACGTACGACATCGGGCAGGCGCTCGGCCTGGACGCGCAACCGCCGGCCCGGCTGTGCGAAGCGGTGCTCGCCTGGCTCTTCCCGCAGGTCATGCCCGCGCGTACGCCCGATGACCACTGGGCGACGCTGCTCTGGGCGACGGGCCGCGGTGCACTGGCGGGGCGCCCCCGCCTCGACAAGTGGCGCTGGCACAACGCCCTTTCGATCCCCGCGGGGCGGATCGCTCTGCGGGAGGTCTCCCCCGCGGCGGCGGCCGATCTCGCCGCGGGCGGCACGGGGGGTCTGACGTGGATCGAGGGCGGGCCCTTCGACGGGACGCGGCGGGCGGCGGAGGGGGTCACCAAGGCGTACGCGTCCGGGGTGCACCGGCCCGAGTGGGGCATGTTCGCGCTGGTGCGGGTGGCGGACGAGGTCGCGGTCGGCGGCATGGGTTTCCACGGTCCGCCGGACGAGGAGGGCGTGGCGGAGGTCGGCTACGACCTGGCGGTCGGCGCGCGGGGCAAGGGGTACGCCACGGAGTCACTCCGGGCGCTCTCCGACTGGGCCTCGGCCCGCCCGGGAGTCTCGGCTCTCCTGGCCGTGATCGACCCCGAGAACGAGCCGTCGCAGGCGGTGGTCACCAGAGCGGGCTACACCCGCGCCGCAAACCGCGAGAACCTCCACGCCTACCTACGCCCCACACCCCACAGCACCCGTGACCCCGCAGCACGGGAACCCTGAACAGCCGCCGCTTCGCGGCGATGTTTCCCACCCACCCATCACCCCACCCCCCGGGAATGTAAGCAGCCACCCCGACGTTCACCACTGTTATGCCGACACCTGACCCAAAGGCCCCTCTCCCCAAGGCCCCCGAGCCAGGGAAAAGCCGTACCCGTATGCCCATGGCCGTCTACATCCTCGGCCTTGCCGTCTTCGCGCTCGGCACGAGTGAGTTCATGCTCTCGGGGCTCCTGCCCCCCATCGCGGACGACATGGACGTCTCCATCCCCCGCGCCGGCCTCCTCATCTCCGCCTTCGCCATCGGCATGGTCGTCGGCGCCCCCCTCCTGGCCGTGGCCACCCTCCGGCTCCCGCGCCGGACGACCCTCATCACGCTGATCACCGTCTTCGGGCTCGGCCAGGTCGCCGGCGCCCTCGCGCCCACGTACGAGATCCTCTTCGCGTCCCGCGTCATCAGCGCGTTCGCCTGCGCCGGATTCTGGGCGGTCGGCGCGGCCGTCGCCATCGCGATGGTGCCGGTCAACCAGCGTGCCCGCGCCATGGCCGTGATGATCGGCGGCCTCTCCATCGCGAACGTCCTCGGCGTCCCCGCCGGCGCCTTCCTCGGCGACAACTTCGGCTGGCGGTCCGCCTTCTGGGCGGTCGGCGTCGCCTCCGCGATCGCTCTCGTCGGCGTACTGACCCTCATCCCGCGCATCCCGCTCCCGGCCGAGAAACCGCGCCTGAAGCGGGAGTTGGCCATCTACCGCGACCGGCAGGTCTGGCTCTCCATCACGATCACCGCCCTCGCGGCGGGCGGTGTCTTCTGCGCGTTCTCGTACCTCTCCCCGCTCCTGACGGACGTCGCGGGGCTCGACGAGGGATGGGTGCCGACCGTGCTCGGCCTCTTCGGGCTCGGCGCCCTCATCGGCACGGCGATCGGCGGCCGTGTCGCCGATGCCCACCTCTTCGGGGTCATGCTGAGCGGTGCCGCGGCCTCGACGGTCTTCCTCGTCGCCCTCGCGCTCTTCTCCGGCACGACGGCCGTCGCGGTGAGCCTCTCCTTCCTCCTCGGCGTCTCCGCCTTCTACACGGCCCCGGCCCTCAACGCCCGCATGTTCAACGTCGCGGGCGCCGCCCCCACCCTCGCGGGCGCGACCACGACGGCGGCGTTCAACCTGGGCAACACCGGCGGTCCCTGGCTCGGCGGCACGGTCATCGACCTCGACCTGGGCTACGCCTCGACGGCGTGGGCGGGCGCGGCGATGACGGCGGCGGCGATCATCGCGGTGACGGTGTCACTGCGGCTGCACCGCAAGACACCGAGCCGCGTGATCACGACGTCCGCGGCCGATGCAGAGCCCCTCGAAGCAAAGACCCCCGACGCCGGAACCCCCGACGCCCACCACCCCACGCCCTCACTCCAGAGGCCGTAGGAATCGCCGCTCGTAGCGCCGGATGCACCGCGTCCGGCGCGCGAGCTCGACGGCCTCCTGGCACTCGGGGTCGCTCGCGGCCTCGGTGCGGTAGCGCTCGTAGTCGGCGAGGCTGGGGAAGGAGAAGAGTGCGTACGCGATGTCGCTGTCGCCCTCACTGGGCAGGAAGTAGCCGTGGTGGGTGCCGCCGAGGCGGTTGACCAGGACGACCCAACGGCGGCCGTACTCCTCGAAGTCGTCGATGCGGTCGGGGTCGATCTCGTACTTCAGATGAACCGTGATCATGCGCCTCACCCTAGGCTCGCCCCACGTCGCGCGGCCCGCATCCAAAAAATTGCGGCGCCCCGCCCTACGCGGGCCTCCCCTTGGGCCTCCGCAACCCGGCATCCGTAAGCCTGCGCACCAGTTCCTTGGAGCCGATCTCGACCGCGCCCGCGCGCACCGCGTCGTCGTAGCGGTGCGAGGGCAGGTCGTAGTGGTCGCGCTCGAAGGCGCGCGCGGGCGCGCCGATGCCGGCCGCGAACGCGTGCAGTTCCTCGTACGAGACGTCGCTGACGAGGTGCGACCACATGCGGCCATGCCCCGGCCAGGTGGGCGGGTCTATGTAGACCGTCACGTCAGGCCGCCCACGGGGGCCACGACCACGCCCGCCTTCCCGCACACCCAGTGCGGGTCGGGGCCCAACTCGGGCTCCACGTCCAGGGCGTGCGGGTCACCCGTGCCGCAGACGGGACAGAGCGGCCAGCGGCCGTAGCGCTCCAGGAGCGCGTCCTGGACGTCCTGGGCGACGAGACCCGCGACGTAGTCGACGCCCTCCGGCCACTGCTCGACCCACCAGCGGCGGTGCGCCACCGACTCCTCGACCAGCGAGACGACCTCGGCCTGGGCGACCTCACGGGTCACGAGGTCGGCGAGGACAAGTGCACGAGCGGCGTGCAGCGCCTGCTCCAGAGGGTCGATCGCGTCCATGCAGCCATTGTCCACCCCACGCGCAACCCGCCGAAGATCCAACCGGAACGGGGTGAGGCAGGTAACCGAGATCGGGACCAAAGGGGTCTTGACCACCCCCCGCTCCGAAAATATCTTTCAAGCGTGACCAATGACGTGAAGGAAATTTTCGCGGGCGCGGCGCCCCCCGCCCCGGCCGCCCTGGCGGCCAAGGTGCGGACCCTCGCGCCGTCCATGACCCGCTCCATGCAGCTGGTCGCCGAAGCCGTCGCGGGCGATCCCGCGGGCTGCGCGGCCCTCACGGTCACCGGCCTCGCCGAGCTCACCGGGACCAGCGAGGCCACGGTGGTCCGCACCGCCCGCCTCCTCGGCTACCCCGGCTACCGCGACCTGCGGCTCGCCCTCGCCGGACTCGCCGCCCAGCAGCAGTCGGGCCGCGCGCCCGCCGTCACCGCCGACATCGCCGTCGACGACCCGATCGCGGACGTCGTGGCGAAGCTGGCGTACGACGAGCAGCAGACCCTCGCCGACACCGCGGGCGGACTCGACACCGTCCAGCTCGGCGCCGCCGTCGCCGCGCTCGCCGTCGCACCCCGCACCGAGATCTACGGCGTCGCGGCCTCCGGTCTCGTCGCCCAGGACCTCGCGCAGAAGCTGCTGCGCATCGGCCACATCGCCCACGCGCACTCCGACCCGCACCTGGCCGTCACGAACGCCGTGACCCTGCGCTCCAAGGACGTGGCCATCGCGATCACGCACTCCGGGTCGACCGGTGACGTCATCGAGCCGCTGCGGGTCGCCTTCGAGCGCGGCGCGACGACCATCGCGATCACCGGACGCCCCGGCAGCCCCGTCTCGCAGTACGCGGATCACATACTGACCACCTCCACCGCCCGCGAGAGCGAGCTCAGGCCCGCCGCGATGTCGTCCCGCACGAGCCAACTGCTCGTCGTGGACTGCCTGTTCGTGGGCGTCGCCCAGCGGACGTACGAGACGGCCGCCCCCGCACTCGCCGCCTCCTACGAAGCGCTCGCGCACCGGCACAGCCCGCGCGGCGGCAGCCGCTGAGCCCCTCCCCCCTGCCGCCCGCACCCGCCACCCCCCGCCGCACACGAAAGAGCCGCACCTCATGACCTCCACGACCGACGCCACTCCCTCCTCCGGTGGCGACGAGACGTACGGCGAACTCCGCGCCCAGCTGGACACGCTCACCACCGAGGCTTTCCGGCCCGAGCTCTCCGAGATCGACCGGCTCCCCACGCTTGAGATCGCGAAGATCATGAACGGCGAGGACGCCTCCGTCCCCGCTGCCGTCGCCCAGCAGCTTCCGGCCATCGCCGCCGCCATCGACGGCACCGCCGAGCGCATGGCCCGCGGCGGCCGCCTCATCTACGCGGGCGCGGGCACGGCGGGGCGCCTCGGGGTGCTCGACGCCTCCGAGTGCCCGCCCACCTTCAACACCGACCCCGCCGAGGTCGTCGGCCTCATCGCGGGCGGCCCGAGCGCCATGGTCACGGCGGTCGAGGGCGCGGAGGACAGCAAGGAGTTCGCGGCCGAGGACCTGGACGGGCTCCGCCTCACCGCGGACGACGTGGTCGTCGGCATCTCCGCGTCCGGCCGCACCCCGTACGCGATCGGCGCGGTGGAGCACGCGCGGGTGAAGGGCGCACTCACCATCGGCCTGTCCTGCAACGCGGACAGCGGTCTCGCGGCAGCCGCCGACCACGGCATCGAGGTCGTCGTGGGCCCCGAACTCCTCACCGGCTCCACCCGCCTGAAGGCGGGCACCGCCCAGAAGCTCGTCCTCAACATGCTGTCGACGATCACGATGATCCGCCTCGGCAAGACCTACGGAAACCTGATGGTGGACGTACGCGCGTCGAACGAGAAGCTGCGCGCCCGTTCGCGCCGGATCGTCTCCCTCGCCACCGGCGCCTCCGACGAGGAGATCGAGGCCGCGCTCGCCGCCACCGACGGGGAGGTGAAGAACGCCATCCTCACCATTCTCGGCGGAGTCGACGGCCCCACGGCCGCGGACCTGCTCGCTTCCTCGGACGGCCACCTCAGGGCCGCCCTGGACAACTCGCGCACCACCCGCACCACCTGACCCCCAGCCGCTGGAAGAACAGCGCCACCCCGCACGCACAGCAAGGCACCCCGCACCATGGCAACTGACAAGAACCGCGCCACAGCCGCCGCGATCCTCCCCCTCGTCGGCGGCGCCCAGAACGTCACGTCCATCGCCCACTGCATGACGCGCCTGCGCCTGAGCCTGGCCGACCGTTCGCTGGTCGACGACGAGGCCCTGAAGGCACTGCCCGCCGTGATGGGCGTGGTCGAGGACGACACGTACCAGATCGTGCTCGGCCCGGGTACGGTCGCCCGCGTCACGCCGGAGTTCGAGGCACTGGTGGAAGAGGAGCGGTCGGCCGCTCCTGAGCCCACGGTGACCGCCGATGAACTAGCCGAGCAGGGGGCGGCCATCAGGGCGGCCCGCAAGGAGAAGAACGCCACCCCGTTCAAGCTCTTCCTGCGCCGCATCGCGAACATCTTCGTGCCGCTGATCCCGGCCCTGATCGGCTGCGGCATCATCGCGGGCATCAACGGCCTCCTGATCAACCTGGAGTGGCTGCCGGGCATCACCCCGGCGCTCGCGGCCATCGCCTCCGGGTTCATGGCGCTCATCGCGGTGTTCGTGGGCTTCAACACGGCGAAGGAGTTCGGCGGTACGCCGATCCTGGGCGGCGCGGTGGCGGCGATCATCGTCTACGCGGGCGTGGCGAACATCGAGGCGTTCGGCCAGAAGCTGTCGCCGGGCCAGGGCGGCGTACTGGGCGCCCTCGGGGCGGCGGTCCTCGCCACGTACATCGAGAAGTGGTGCAGGCGCTGGGTCCCCGAGGCCCTCGACGTCCTCGTGACCCCCACCATCACGGTCCTGCTCTCCGGCCTGGTCACGATCTTCGGCCTGATGTTCCTGGCGGGCGAGGTCTCGACGGGCATCGGCACGGCGGCCAACTGGCTCCTGGACAACACGGGCGCGTTCGCGGGCCTGGTCCTGGGCGGTCTGTTCCTGCCCCTGGTCATGCTGGGTCTGCACCAGGCCCTGATCCCCATCCACACCACGCTCATCGAGCAGCAGGGCTTCACCGTCCTGCTCCCCATCCTGGCGATGGCGGGCGCGGGCCAGGTGGGCTGCGCCATCGCGGTCTACAAGCGCCTCAGGCACAACACCTCCATCCGTACGACGATCAAGTCCGCGCTCCCCGCGGGCTTCCTGGGCGTGGGCGAACCCCTCATCTACGGCGTCTCGCTCCCCCTCGGCCGCCCCTTCATCACGGCGTGCGTGGGCGGTGCGGCGGGCGGCGCGTTCATCGGGTTCTTCTCGATGATCGGCGAGAAGGTCGGCTCCACGGCGATCGGCCCCTCGGGCTGGGCCCTGTTCCCCCTCCTGGACGGCAACAAGGGCCTGGGCCTGACGATCGCGATCTACGGCGGCGGCCTGCTCGTCGGCTACGCGGTGGGCTTCTTCGCGACGTACTTCTTCGGCTTCAGCAAGCAGATGCTGGTGGAACTGAACGTCGACACGACACCCCCGGACCAGGTCGTCGCGGGCTCCCCCGCCACACCCACGGACCCGGCCAAGGCGCCTGCGGTGGCGTGACCCTCCGGCTCCCGACTAACCGGGAAAATCGGCCGTATCGACGGTTGCCGCGAACGGCACCCGCTCGGCGTGCTTGTACGCCCCGTTCTGCGAGCCGGTGAACAACGTGGCTGTCGGGCCATGCTCATCGAAGCGGTCCACGAGCAGGGCTTCCGCCGCGTCCAAGGGGTCGTTGGTGTCCGGGTCGGCGGCATCGACGACCTCGGGGGCGGCGGCCTGACCCGCCGCTCGCGGAGGTTGTCCGTGAACTTCCCCGGAATTGTCCTTGATCGGTAACGGACGCATCCCTTTGCGGCCGGGTCTCGTCCTGCCGTGTGGGTCGCAGGCGGCCGGGGATCGGCGCGGGACGTACGCAAAGGGGCGGACATGGCACGGCACAGTGGTGGGCGGGGCTGGTACGGCAAGCTGATCGGTGCGGCGCTCGGCGTGACGCTGCTCGCCACCGGCGCGGGGGTGTGGAGCGCGCAGGCCGGTACCTCGGAGGACTCCCCGGCGGCCAAGAAGCCCAGCGCCGTCAAGCCGGTCTCCAAGACCATCGCGCACGCCTCCGAGAAGGGCCCGCGCGGCATCAACCTCACCATCGACGACGGCCCCGACCCCAAGTGGACGCCCGAAGTCCTCGCCGTACTGCGGGAGTACGACGTGAAGGCCACCTTCTGCATGGTCGGAACGCAGGCCGAGGCCCACCCCGACATGGTGAAGAAGGTCGTCGCCGCCGGGCACCGCCTCTGCGACCACTCGGTGTCGCACAACACCGGCATGGACAAGGACTCCAAGGCCTACCAGTCCCGGCAGATCCTCGACGCCGAACGCATGATCACCAAGGCGTCCGGCGGCGTACGGCCCCTGTACTACCGTGCACCCGGCGGCGCCTTCACCCCGCACAGCCGCAAGCTCGCAG
Source organism: Streptomyces sp. NPDC002853 (assembly GCF_053591915.1). NCBI lineage: Bacteria > Bacillati > Actinomycetota > Actinomycetes > Kitasatosporales > Streptomycetaceae > Streptomyces > Streptomyces sp. NPDC002853. The sequence goes on from NZ_JBSFUS010000009.1 coordinate 345,945, forward strand.
CCGAGCGGGGCATGCGCCCGCTCGGCTGGAACGTGGACACCAAGGACTTCGAGCGCCCCGGCACGGACGCCATCGTCGCCACGGTCGAGCGGGAGCTGCCCAACGGGCCGACCCTCCTCTTCCACGACGCCGGCGGCGACCGCACCCAGACCGTCGAGGCCCTGCGCACCCTCATCCCCCGACTCAAGCAGCAGGGCTACGCCTTCGGCTTCCCGGTCCGCTGAGCCCTCCGGTCCCCCAGGGGGACCCCTCGTACTGCTCGAAGTTCCTAGCTGACATCAGGAACTCCGCACGTTGCGGGTAGCACGAGCGGATGTCACCGTGCGCCGCGGAATCCGCGGAGCGCGGTGCTCAAGGCAAGCGCCCCTCCCGATTGATCAGCCGCACGCGCTCCCGCAGCACCTCGCCCGGCGGCGCATGCCCGATCTTCTCCGGCGGACAGTCCCACTCCCGTCCACCGCCGAGCGGCCTGAGATGTACGAGCCCGCCCTCGCACCCCATGACCAGCCCCACGCTGCCGTCCCGGTGATCGACGGCGTACGTCCCCGCCTCCGGCACGTCCGGATCGTCGTCGTTCACCGTGGGCCCTCCAGTACGGCGGCGAGCCGCAAGGCGGTGTCGAGGTTGCAGCGCCCCAACTCCACCAGCGGCAGCGCTCCTTCGGCCGCCGCCGTCAGCGGGTCCATCCGCAGGGACGGCAGCGAGACCCCGGCCCCTTCGAGGCTCGCTCTCAACTGCCGCACGGCCTCCTCCGCCGCCCGCACCCGTTCCTCCGCCGTCAGCGCCATGCGCCCCGCCTCTCACACCGAGTGTTGCTCATTCCTCACTAAGCGTGTCCGGTCCTGCGTAGCCTGAGAAGCAACGGCGTCCCAACAAACCGGCTTGTTGGATGAGGAGTTGCTGATGACACGCCCCAAGGACCTCGACCCCTCGTCGAACCCTCGCGCCCTCCTCGGCTGCGAGCTCCGTCACGCACGGGAGCGGAAGGGGATGAGCCAGGAGTCCCTGGGCGCGCCACTCTTCGTCAGCGGCTCCTTCATCGGCCAACTGGAGGCGGGTACGCGGCGTATGCACTTGGAGTACGCCCAGCACTTCGACGAGGTGCTGGATACGGGGGGCTTCTTCGCCCGCAACTGCAGGGCTATGGCGAAGTCGAAGTACCCGGATCATTTTGCGGAGGCGGCGGAGGCGGAGGCGGTGGCTACCCAGATCAGGGAGTACGCGCCTCAGCTGATCCCGGGGCTGTTGCAGACCAAGGCGTACGCGCGGGCAGTGTTCTGCGACGGCCGCCCCACCGCGACGGATGACGAGATCGATGAGTTGGTGGCTGCGCGACTGGAGCGGGCCCATCTGCTCGACGACCCAACAACGCCTTTGTTGTGGAGTGTCCTTGACGAGGCCGTGTTGCGTCGGGAGGTTGGCGGCCCGGCCGTGATGGCGGAGGTTCTGCGGCACGTCGCGGCGTTCGGACGGAGGCGTCGGGCCATCGTGCAGGTGCTTACGTTCAACGCAGGAGGCCACATGGCGCTGGAAGGCCCACTCAAGCTGATGGCCTTCGAGGACGCACCCCCACTCGCGTACCTCCAGGGCTTGGGAACAGGGCGACTGCAGGATGATCCGGCCGCAGTCGCCCACTACGACCTGACCTACGACCTGATCGGGGCAAGCGCACTGTCACCGCATGAATCCCTGGCTCTGATCGAGTCCGTGGCGCAGGATTACGAGCATGGAGAACAACACCCGTGAGTACGAGTACGACCTGAACGCAGCCGTCTGGCACAAGTCCAGTTACAGCGGCGGCGAGGGCGGCAACTGCCTGGAGATGGCCCGCTGGCGCAAGTCCACGTACAGCGGCGCCAGCGGCGGCGACTGCCTCGAAGTAGCCGACGGTCACCCGAACCTCGTCCCCGTCCGTGACTCCAAGAACCCCACCGGCCCGAAGCTCGTGTTCCGGGCCAAGACCTGGTCCGCGTTCGTCACGAACCTCAAGGCCGGCTAACCCCGGAGCTCAAGCCACCAGCCCCGAGCCCTCTTTTCAAGGAACGGGAGGCGGGCCTCAACCCGCCCTCCCTCCCTTGGAGTTGGCACAGTCGATCACTTTCGGAGTTCGACTTGCCACGCAACGTGACGACGCTCTACGGTGCCCGATTAACGAACAAAAACAACCCCCGCCCGGTGCTGGAACACCTGCGGGGGTTTAACCATCAAGATCGAAACGAGCCTCGATCCATGGCTGACGCCAAGCTTAGTACCGCCTTCCGCCCTGCGCACGCAGACCCGCACCCCATGGCCAATCCGGGTTACGGCAAGCGCTCCGCCCCAGGCCAACTCCCCCGGACAAACGACGACTTCTCTCACCTGCCGCCCCGCGAGGCATCGGTCGCAGCCAGCCTCGACCGGCTCCCGGACGGCGCGGACATCTCCGTGAAGACCCTGGCCAAGCACCTCCCGTACGGGCAGTGCGCTCTCCGTACCGCCCTCAACAGGCTGCAGGACGCAGGCCACTTGCGGCGCGGCAGCGAACACGTACGCGGATCAGGCAGCGCCCGCTGGGTCACCCGAACGTGGTTCTCCCGTACCGCGCGGGACGACGCCTGGTGGGCGACGTTCACGCGAGGCGAGGTACCGGAACCACACACGAGCGGCCCGCAACGCCCCACCCGGAGCCGGGCCCTCGTCCTCCTGGCGGCGCTCGGCCGGACAGCCCCCGCGCTGCCCCTCTCGTACGCGGACTGCGTCGCCCTGGAGCCGCAGCTCACCGAGTGGTTCGCGCGCGGCGCGACGGAGCCGGACGTACTCCGGGCCCTGACAGCGGGGCTCCCCACCCCCGTGCACAGCCCGGCGGCCCTGGTCCGCAGCCGCCTCACGACGAAGCTCCCGCCGGAACCCGTGCCACGCCCCGCACTCCGCGTCCTGGAGTGCGGAAGATGCGGCACCCCCGGCCGCCCCGAGGCCCTGCCAGGCGGCACCTGCGGCCCGTGCCGGGGCGAGTCCGGCCCCGCACGGCCCGCGACGCACCTGCCACCCGCAGCGGTCCGTGCCCACGCGGCGGCGGCCCGAGCCGCCGCCAACAGCGCATCGGAAGGGGCACACGCATGACCGCTGAGCCGCCCCTCCCCCGGTCACCTTCGGGACATACTTCCCCGCCCCCAACGGGCGGAAGCTGACCGAGTCGGACACCGCCCCGGCACACCCGTAACCGCCACGCGTCCCCTTGCCCCGGCCGGCGGCCCGGCATCCCCGTGCGGCACACGCGAAAGCAGCCAACACGCACTTGTCCGAAAGGCCCCCGCTCGTCCGGTGAAACCCGGTGACCGCCTTTCCGGCGGCTACCCCTCGTGTCGAAGATGGCACCTGCCGTCATCGAAGCAGCACAACCGGAGGGGACCGTTCATGACCGAGTCCAACGAGCCCACAGAACAACAGATCTCCGAGGCCTTCGGAGCCGCCGCCCACATCACGCTGGCCCCCGGCCCCAAGGAGGCCACCGAGGCCGCACCCACCCCCGACCAGGAGTGGGCGTTACCCGGCGGCAGGGCCTGGGTGTACCTCGCCAACTCCAAGCACGGTCTGACCAGGCCCGTCATCCTCAGCGACGGCTTCAACAGCGGGCCCAGCGACCTGGACCTCTTGTGGGAGGGACTGGAGCGAGGCCGGTACCCGTTCGTCAGCGAGCTGCGGAACCGCGGATACGACCTCATCCTGCTCGGCTACGACGAGCGCAGCGCGTCGATCCTGGAGAACGCCAAGACGGCACGCTCGGCGATCCAGGAGGCCATCGCGCGGCGCACCGGCGACCACCCGCTGACCGTCGGCGGCTTCAGCATGGGCGGCCTGATCACCCGGTACGCGCTCGCCAAGATGGAGCACGAGGACATCGACCACGAGACAGCGGTCTACCTGTCCTGGGACAGCCCGCACAACGGCGCCTGGATCCCCATCGCCCTCCAGTCGTTCGCGCACTACATCCGGCGGCTCAACGCGGCGTTCTCGAACCAGATGAACAGCCCGGCCGCGCGCCAGCTCCTGTGGCAGCACATCTCCGAGTGGGACGACAGCCCCGAGACCGACAAGGAGCGCGTCGAGTTCCTCGCCGAGCTGGAGCGGGTCGGCGGCTGGCCCCGCCGCCCGCGGAAGATCGCCGTCGCCAACGGCGTGCGTACCGGCGTGGGCAACGGCATCGCCCCCGGCGAGCGGGCGTTCCACGGCAAGGGCCTCGCCATCACCGGCACCCACCTCTACACGCAGCCCGCGGGCGAGGAGAAGCTCGTCGCGCAACTGCGGGTGGTGACCCTGCGCAAGCCGCAGATCCGCACCTCGGGCCTGCCCGAGATCGACGGCGCGCCGGGCGGCACCCTGGAGGGCTTCGGCATCCTCGCCGACGAGCTGAACAAGATCCCGGCGATCATCGGCCTCGGCTCGGAGGCCGAGATCCGCGCGCACTGCTTCGTCCCGTCCGTGAGCGCGGTCGCCCTCCGCGACATCGACACCCAGGAGAAACTGCACGACCCGTTCCCGGAGAACTCCGAGGACAGCGACCTGGACGAGTACCTCTGCGCCACCCACAACGAGGCCCACACCCTGGTCACGGAGGAACTCTCCAGCTGGCTCCTGGAGCGCCTGCCGTAGTCGGCACCGCTGGCTCCGGAAAACGCCCGAGGGCGGCACCCCTTCGTGAGAAGGAGTGCCGCCCTCGGTACGTACGGGACGTCGATCAACCAGAGGTCGATCAGAAGTCCATGTCACCGCCCGGCATGCCGCCGCCGGCCGGGGCAGCGCCCGCCTTCTCCGGCTTGTCGGCGATGACGGCCTCGGTGGTGAGGAACAGCGCGGCGATGGACGCGGCGTTCTGCAGGGCAGAGCGCGTGACCTTCGCCGGGTCGAGGATGCCCTCGGCGATCATGTCGACGTACTCACCGGTCGCGGCGTTCAGGCCGTGGCCGACGGTCAGGTTGCGCACCTTCTCGACGACGACACCACCCTCGAGGCCGGCGTTGACCGCGATCTGCTTCAGCGGGGCCTCAAGGGCCAGCTTCACAGCGGCGGCACCGGTGGCCTCGTCACCTTCGAGCTCAAGCTTCTCGAAGACAGCGGCGGCCTGGATGAGGGCCACGCCACCACCGGCGACGATGCCCTCTTCGACGGCGGCCTTCGCGTTGCGAACGGCGTCCTCGATGCGGTGCTTGCGCTCCTTGAGCTCGACCTCGGTCGCGGCACCGGCCTTGATGACCGCAACACCGCCGGCGAGCTTCGCCAGGCGCTCCTGCAGCTTCTCGCGGTCGTAGTCGCTGTCCGAGTTCTCGATCTCGGCGCGGATCTGGTTGACGCGACCCTGGACCTGGTCGCTCTCACCGGAGCCGTCGACGATCGTGGTCTCGTCCTTGGTGATGACGACCTTGCGGGCGCGGCCGAGCAGGTCGAGACCGGCGTTCTCCAGCTTGAGGCCGACCTCCTCGGAGATGACGGTGCCACCGGTGAGGATGGCGATGTCGCCGAGCATGGCCTTGCGGCGGTCACCGAAGCCCGGGGCCTTGACGGCGACGGACTTGAAGGTGCCACGGATCTTGTTGACGACCAGGGTCGACAGGGCCTCGCCCTCGACGTCCTCGGCGATGATCAGCAGCGGCTTGCCGGACTGCATGACCTTCTCGAGGAGCGGAAGGAGGTCCTTCACGTTCGAGATCTTCGAGTTCACGATCAGGATGTACGGGTCGTCGAGCGACGCCTCCATACGCTCCATGTCGGTGGCGAAGTACGCCGAGATGTAGCCCTTGTCGAAGCGCATGCCCTCGGTGAGCTCAAGCTCGAGCCCGAAGGTCTGCGACTCCTCGACGGTGATGACGCCTTCCTTGCCGACCTTGTCCATCGCCTCGGCGATGAGCTCGCCGATCTGGGTGTCGGCGGCGGAGATGGAGGCGGTCGAAGCGATCTGCTCCTTGGTCTCCACGTCCTTGGCCTGCTCGAGCAGGGCGCCCGAGACGGCCTCGACGGCCTTCTCGATGCCACGCTTGAGGGCCATCGGGTTGGCACCGGCGGCTACGTTGCGAAGGCCCTCGCGGACCAGCGCCTGCGCCAGGACGGTCGCGGTCGTCGTGCCGTCACCGGCGACGTCGTCCGTCTTCTTCGCGACCTCCTTGACCAGCTCGGCGCCGATCTTCTCGTACGGGTCCTCGAGCTCGATCTCCTTGGCGATGGAAACACCATCGTTGGTGATCGTGGGGGCACCCCACTTCTTCTCGAGGACGACGTTGCGACCCTTGGGGCCCAGGGTCACCTTGACGGCGTCGGCGAGCTGGTTCATGCCGCGCTCGAGGCCGCGCCGTGCCTCCTCGTCGAACGCGATGATCTTGGCCATGTGAAGTGGTCCTCCCGGACAGGGGTGGCATGCTTCCGGATCGCGCCAGCGCCCGCGACGGACGGCCTGCAAGCCTTGTGGTTCCTTGCCCCACCCGGCCTGCGGGCCTCACCGACCCGATCCAAGTTCTGTCACTCTCACTGGGAGAGTGCTAAGCCCAATGATTAGCACTCGACCCCTGCGAGTGCAAGCGCCTCTCATGGATCGCGGACGCGGGAGGGGGCGCGCGGCCAGAAGTGCGCCGCGGACGCACGAGGGGCCCACACCCCTGTCGGGATGCGGGCCCCTCGTCACTCGCTAAGTTCGCTGGCCGATCGCGCCGAGATCAGACGGCGAGCTTGACCATGTCCGCCTGCGGACCCTTCTGGCCCTGCGAGATCTCGAACTCCACTCGCTGACCTTCTTCAAGGGTGCGGTAGCCGTCCATCTGAATCGCGCTGTAGTGGACGAAAACATCCGCACCACCGTCGACCGCGATGAAGCCGTACCCCTTCTCCGCGTTGAACCACTTGACGGTGCCCTGAGCCATGCCTAACTCCCCTATTACTGGCCCTTGCACGGACCCGCACTTCGCGGACCCGGGTCAGACCTCACCCCCCCAATGGGTTGTGGAGGCGTGCGCCGGAACGCGTCGACCGCGGCTGAATGTATCTGTCCAACTGCCCTCTGCAACAGGTCAATCGGACGAGAATTCTGGGCACGCCTGATCGGTAATATGCGGAGAATTCACCGGAGTTCAGGGCAAGTCGGGCCAGACAAATGCCACGGGAAGGGCAAATGGGCAGTGCACTTTGGCTACTTCTTGTCGCCCTCGGGGCGACTTCGTATATGCGCTCGGCACAAACGGGGAAGCTCGTTTCCCAACTGTACCGCGCTCAACCACATGGAATTGCCCCCTCCGCTTCTCTCGCGGAGGGGGCAACAAGGATTACGCAGGGTATTTCCTTAAAGAATCAACCAGGCTCAGCCACCCGCGACGGCGGGGATGATGGAGATCCCCGCGCCGTCCGGCGTCGCGGTCTCCAGGCCCTGCTCGAAGCGGACGTCGTCGTCGTTCACGTAGACGTTCACGAAGCGCCGCAGCTTGCCCTGGTCGTCCAGGACGCGGGCGGCGATACCGGCGTGGTTCTTCTCCAGGTCGGCGATGACCTCGGAGAGGTTCGCCCCCTCGGCGGCGACCTCGGACTGACCGCCGGTGTAGGTGCGAAGAATGGTGGGGATGCGGACGTTTACGCTCATGGATTCACCTCGGGGTGCGTGGGGCCCCTTCAGGGGCGCGGGGAACTGCGCGACCAGCCACAACGGTCCGCAGGCGGAAAGAAGGCTCAGGCCCTACGGCGGCTAACCGGCAAGACCAGCGGAGCGAAACGCGTCAAGGCTGGGCTTGATCGTCGCCGTCGCCTGAGACGTCTCGGCAACGGCGTCGAGGGTCTTGAGCCCATCGCCCGTGTTCAACACGACCGTGGTCAGCGAGGGATCGATGAGCCCCGCATCGAGCAGCTTCTTCGTGACGCCCACGGTCACGCCGCCCGCGGTCTCCGCGAAGATCCCTTCCGTGCGAGCGAGAAGCTTGATCGCGTCCACGACCTGCTCGTCGTTCACGTCCTCCACCGCACCGCCCGTGCGACGCGCGATGTCCAGGACGTACGGCCCGTCGGCGGGGTTGCCGATGGCGAGCGACTTGGCGATGGTGTTCGGCTTCTGGGGGCGCACGACGTCGTGCCCGGCCTTGAAGGCGGTGGACACCGGCGAGCAGCCCTCGGCCTGCGCCCCGAAGATCTTGTAGGGCTTGTCCTCGACCAGACCCAGCTGGATGAGCTCCTTCAGACCCTTGTCGATCTTCGTGAGCTGCGAGCCCGAGGCGATCGGGATGACCAGCTGGTCGGGAAGGACCCACCCCAGCTGCTCGCAGATCTCGTACGCGAGGGTCTTGGAACCCTCGCCGTAGTACGGCCGCAGGTTCACGTTCACGAAGCCCCAGCCCTCGCCCAGCGGGTCGCCGATGAGCTCGGAGCAGAAGCGGTTCACGTCGTCGTAGTTGCCCTCGATGCCGACGAGCTCGCCGCCGTACACCGCGGCCATGACGACCTTGCCCTGCTCCAGGTCGTGCGGGATGAACACGCAGGAGCGGAAGCCGGCGCGGGCCGCGGCGGCACCGACGGCGCCCGCGAGGTTGCCGGTGGAGGAACAGGAGAGCGTGGTGAAGCCGAAGGCGCGCGCGGCCTCGATGGCCTGCGCGACGACGCGGTCCTTGAAGGAGTGCGTCGGGTTGCCGGAGTCGTCCTTGACGAACAGCTTGCCCTGCTCGACGCCGAGCTCACGGGCGAGGTTGTCGGCCTTGACGAGCTTGGTCCAGCCGGGGTTGATGTTCGGCTTCTCGGCGACGTTCGCCGGGACGGGAAGGAGCGGGGCGTAGCGCCAGATGTTGTCGGGGCCGGCCTCGATCTGCTTCCTGAGCGCCTCGGGGTCACCGGTCGGCAGGTCGTACGCCACTTCGAGCGGGCCGAAACAGGCCTGACAGGCGAAGATCGGGCCGAGGGCGTAGAGCTCGCCGCACTCGCGGCAAGAGAGGCCCGATGCGGGGCCGAGGTCCACGGAACCCGTGGAAGCCTGGGTGGAAGGGGTGGTGTCGTTCGTTGCGACAGTCTGCGCAGCCATGGAGGCGAGGCCCTTTCTCCTCATCTTCCCCGCGACGAATTTCGCCGCGAGACGGAATTGGCACCTTCCCCACCGAGACCTCGCGTGCGCGGTCGGCGGGATGGTTGCCGGGGCTTCAACGGGCCGTATCCCTCTGCCCCTCTGGATGAGCGGTATGGCGCCGGGGGCTTCAGGGGCCCCAGGGCATTTGTCGCGCGATGACCCCGGCATGCGATGGTCATCGGCGTTGTTCAAGACTGTAACCGACGGCCTGGACCCTTGAGATAGTCGTCCGAACCGCGAGATGGATCACATGTAGGCCACACACAGGAGGAGCCACCCGTGCTGGAAGAGGCCGAGCGCTGGCTGACCAGGCGTTCCTGGTCCGTTGCCGACCGTCCGCTCAGCGCGCTCGTCGCCGCCAAGCGGGCGTCGGGGACCTCGGTGAGCGTCGTGCTGCCCGCGCTCGACGAGGAGGGGACGGTCGGCGAGATCGTCGCCGAGATCCGCCGTGAGCTGGTCGAGAAGGCCGCTCTCGTCGACGAGCTCGTGGTGATCGACTCCGGCTCGCGGGACCGTACGGCCGAGGTCGCCCGGAAGGCGGGCGCGCGGGTCGTGCACCGGGACGTGATCCTGCCGCGCATCCCGGCCGTGCCCGGCAAGGGCGAGGTCATGTGGCGCTCGCTCCTGGTGACCGGCGGTGACATCGTCGCGTTCGTCGACGCGGACCTGCGGGAGTTCTCGGCGGACTTCGTCACCGGCATAGTGGGCCCGCTCCTGACCGAGCCCGACGTACACCTCGTGAAGGCGATGTACGACCGTCCCCTGGGTGAGACCGCAGGTCAGGGCGGCCGGGTCACGGAGCTGATGGCGCGCCCGCTGCTGAACATGCACTGGCCCCAACTGGCCGGATTCGTCCAGCCGTTGGGCGGCGAGTACGCGGCGCGCAGGTCCCTCCTGGAGCGGCTGCCGTTCCCCGTCGGTTACGGGGTGGAGCTGGGGCTGCTCGTCGACGCGCTGCACACCGTGGGCCTCGACGCGCTCGCGCAGGTCGATGTCGGGGTGCGCAAGCACCGGCACCAGGACGGGCAGGCGCTCGGCCGGATGGCGGCGGCGATCTACCGGACGGCGCAGCTGCGGCTCGCGCGCGGCCATCTCGTACGGCCCGAGCTCACCCAGTTCGAACGGGGCGAGCAGGGGTTCGAGCCGCGGACCCATTCGGTGGACACGGAGGAGCGGCCACCGATGAGCGGCATCGCGGAGTACACGGCTCGCCGCGTGGCGTAACCGCCCCAAGCCGGGCATTTTGTCTACATTCCCCACTTATGTGGGTCAGACAAGCAGTGGGAAGCGCGCTACGCGTCGGTGCCGTGGCCTTGGCGACGGCCACCCTCGCGGCAGGAGCACTCGGCGCGTCCGCGGCGTCCGCGGCCACGGCGTCCGCCGCCGCACCGACGATCGGCCACGCCGAGGACATCTCCCGGTGGGCGCAGGCGCGGCCCGAGCCCCCGGAACAACAGGGCGCGCCCGTCCCCCGGGGAGAACTGGCCAAGTCGGGCAGCGACTCGGACACGATGCTGTACGCGGGACTGGCGATCTCCCTGTGCGCCCTGGGAGCGCTGGCGGTGGCGGCCGCGAGGAGCAGGCGCGACTAGGGCCCTTCGGACGTGTTTGAGCCCCCGCCCCAGGGGCTAGGTTCGCCTCATGGTCTCCGAGCACGCCTCCGCCCAGGTCCTCGTCGCGTCCAACCGCGGCCCCGTCACGTACACCCTGGAGGAGAACGGGGAACTGACGGCCAAGCGGGGCGGAGGCGGACTCGTCTCCGGGCTCAGCGCGATCGGCGACTCCGGCGGCGACGACGCGGCCCTGTGGGTCTGCGCGGCGCTCGGCGACGGCGACCGCGAGGCCGTACGGCGCGGAGTCGGCGAGCCCGGCGTGCGGATGCTCGACATCGACCCGCGGGTGCACGCGGACGCGTACAACGGCATCGCGAACTCGGTCCTGTGGTTCGTCCACCACATGCTCTACCAGACCCCGCTGGAGCCGGCCTTCGGCCCGGAGTTCCGGGCGCAGTGGGCGGCGTACGAGACGTACAACCAGGCCTTCGCCGAGGCACTCGCCGAGAGCGCCGGAGCGGACGCGGCGGTCCTCGTGCAGGACTACCACCTCGCCCTGGTGCCGGGAATGCTGCGTGAGCTGCGCCCCGACCTGCGCATCGGCCACTTCTCGCACACGCCGTGGGCGCCGGTGGACTACTTCCGGATGCTGCCGGACGACGTCGCGGAGCAGCTCCTTCGCGGCATCCTGGGCGCCGACCGCGCGGCGTTCCTCACCGGGCGGTGGGCGGACGCGTTCCAGGAGTGCTGCGTCGCCGTCCTCGGCGGTACGTCCGGTACGCGGATCGGGGTGCACGGGCTCGGGGCGGACGCGGACTTCCTGCGGGAGCGGTCGCGGCGGGCGGACGTGGAGGAACGCCTCGTCGCGCTGCGGGAGCAGATCGGGGGCTCCGGCGACCGGAAGGTGATCGTCCGGGTGGACCGGACGGAGCTGTCCAAGAACATCGTGCGGGGAATGCTCGCCTACGGGGAGCTGCTGGAGTCCCGCCCCGAGTGGCGGGAGCGGGTGGTGCACGTCGCCTTCGCGTACCCCTCGCGGCAGGACCTCCCGGTGTACCGCGAGTACACGGCGGAGGTGCAGCGGGTCGCCGACGAGATCAACTCGCGCTTCGGGGTGGAGGGCTGGACCCCGGTCGTCCTGCACGTGAAGGACGACTTCGCACGCTCGCTCGCGGCGTACCGCCTGGCGGACGTGGCCCTGGTGAACCCCATCCGGGACGGAATGAACCTGGTGGCCAAGGAGGTCCCGGTCGTCTCGGACGACGGGTGCGTTCTTGTCCTGTCCCGGGAGGCGGGGGCGTACGAGGAGCTGGGCGAGGACGCGGTCGTCGTGAACCCGTATGACGTCACGGGGACGGCTGTCGCGCTGCACGCGGCGCTGACCATGCCGGAGGCGGAGCGGGCGGAACGCACGAAGCGCCTCGCGGCGGCAGCCACGGCACTGCCCCCGGCCCAGTGGTTCCTGGACCAGCTGCGGGCGCTGCGGGCCTGAGCCTGATGCCTTGGGCACGGCCTCAAATGCCGGACGGGCTGATTCTTCAGCCGTCCGGCGTCTGAGGACGCTCCGTCGCAGCCGGAATTCGGGAAGAGGCGGGGCTGGGGACAAAACCCCGTTGATCAGCCGAGCCGCGAGGCAATCGCACCCAGCAGCTCCACCACGCCCCCCGGACCGTCGACCACCACGTCAGCCCGCTCGGCAAGCTCCGCCACCTCCGCGCTGCCGCTGCACACCAGCAGCCCCCGCACCTGATCCGAGCGCAGCTTCTCCACGGCCGCGAACGCGGGCAGGTCGCCCAGGTCATCGCCCGCGTAGAGCACCGTCTCCGCGCCGACCTCGCGCACGTAGTCAGCGAGGGCCACGCCCTTGTCCATGCCCGGGGGCCGCAACTCCAGGACCAGACGGCCCGGTTCGACGATGAGGCCGTGGCGGGACGCCAGCTCGGCCAGCGGCTCACGCAGCGCCTCGAACGCGGCCTGCGGATCGGCCGCACGCCGGGTGTGGACGGCGACCGCCCGGCCCTTCTCCTCTATCCACGTACCGCGCCACGCGCCCATCGTGTCCAGGAAACCGGGCAGTTCGGCGCGCACGGCCGCCACACCGGGGTGCGGCTCCGCCGCGTGCACGGTGGACGAGACGGCGTCCCAGCGCTCGGCGCCGTAGTGCCCGAGCACGACGAGGTGTTCGAGGCCGGGCACGCCCGCGAGGCCGCCGTAGCGCACCGCCACACCCGCCGGGCGCCCGGTGACGACCGCGACGGAACACACCTTCGGCGCGAGCGCGGCGAGGGCGGGGACGGCGCCGGGGTGGGCGCGGGCCTGCTCGGGGTCGGGCACGATCGCGGCGAGCGTGCCGTCGAAGTCGAGCGCGATCACGGCCTTCCCGGGGCGCGCGAGCAGCGCGGCGAGGCCCTCGCGCCCGGCGGCGGTCACGGGCTCGGGCAGCTCGGGAGAGTACGTCGAGTACACAGGGTCACCCATGGGCCCGACCCTACGCTCAACGCTCCCCGCGCCGGGACTCCCTGACCCGCCGAAGCCGGTTGACGGTGACCGGATCGTGCGCGAGGGCGCGGGGATCGTCGAGCAGGGCGTTCAGGAGCTGGTAGTAGCGGACCGGCACCAGGCCGAGCTGCTCGCGCACGGCCCGCTCCTTGGCGCCGGGACCGGTCACCCAGTCACGGCGCTCCAGGGCGAGGATCGCGCGATCACGCTCGGAGAGCCCGGTGTCGTCCGGGAGTCCAGGGAGTCCGGCGCCGTCATCGTCCGTCATACCGGCCACGCTATTCCGAGTTCTCCTCGGTGGCCGCCTTGGTCTGGATCTGGCTGAGGATCGACGCCGGATTGCCGTTCGTGTCGACTGCCTTGCCGATGTACTTCTTCACCTGGACGGACACCTGCGCCCAGGACGTCTTGCCCACGGGATACAGCTGCGAGGTGGGCAGCTCGTCGAGGAACTCGGCGAGCGCCTTGTCGTTCTTGTTGCCCGTCATCTCCTCGGCGGCGGAGTTCGTGACCGGCAGCAGGTCGTACTCGCGCGAGAAGTCCAGGACGTTCTTCGTGCTGTAGGCGAAGTCGAGGAACTTGCCGATCTCCTCGCCGTTGCCGCGCTGCTTGAAGGCCATCATCCAGTCGGCGACACCCATCGTGGCCTGCGCGTGGCCGTTCACCCCGGGCATCGGCACCATGCCGTACTTCACGCCCTTCTTCGCGGCCATCTGCATCAGCGTGGGGTGGCCGTTGAGCATGCCGACGTCGCCGCGCGTGAAGGCGGCGAAGGCCTCGGCGCGGTCGAGCTTGGCGGGGGGCGTGGCGCCCGTCAGGCCCTTGCCGACGAGCTCGTCCTTCAGCCAGGTGAAGGTCTTCACGTTCTGCGCGGAGTCGATGTCGTACGTGCCGACGTTGTCGGTGTAGCCGCCGCCACCGCTGAGCAGCCACTGCATCGTCTCGGCCTGCGCCTCTTCCTTGCCGAGCGGCAGGGCGTAGGGGATCTTCACGCCGCGCGCCTTGAGCGTCTTGGCGGCGGCCGCGAGCTCGGTCCAGCTCTGCGGCGGGGTGAGACCGGCGTCCTTGAAGATCTTCTCGTTGTAGAAGAGCAGGCGCGTGGAGGAGGCGAACGGCATGCCGTACTGGACGCGCTTGACCTCGCCCGCCTCGGAGAGGGGGGCCATGAAGTCGGCCTGGGTGGAGATCGAGACCAGGTCCTCGGTGCGGTACAGCTTGTCCGCCGCTGCGTAGTCGGCGTACGCGCCGATCTGGGCCATGTCGGGGGCGTCGCCCGCCTTGACCATTTCCTTGACCTTGCGGTCGACGTCGGTCCAGGAGTAGACGCTGACGTCGACCTTGATGCCGGGGTTGTCGGCCTCGAACTTCTCGGCGATCTTGTCCCAGTACTTCTGGGAACTGTTGGCCTTGGAGTCGCCGTAGTCGGCGGCCACCAGCTTGAGGGTGACGTCGCCGGAGTCGCCCGGACCGCCGCAGCCGGCGAGCACCGCCGCCATGCCAAGTACGGCTATCGCCGCGGTCAGTCCTGTCGCGCGCCGCTGCACAGCTGTTCCCACCCTCGATGATCTACGTGAACTGCGATTTTCCCTCGCGTATGGACACGAGGTCTACACCACCTCAGTATCGCTTGTGCAACGGCGTACCACTGACAGCCCACCGGCAAGGAGTCTCGACGCATGTCGCGTACCGCAGCAGAGATAGCAACTCAGCCCGCCTGCTGGCACCGGGCGGCCGAGGCCGCTCTCACCTTCGACGGGCTGCCCCAGCCGGGCGAGCGGGTCGCCGTCACCGGGTGCGGGACGTCGTGGTTCATGGCCATCGCGTACGCGGCGCTGCGGGAGGCCGCGGGGCAGGGCGAGACGGACGCGTTCGCGTCGTCGGAGTTCCCGGCGGGGCGGAAGTACGACCGGGTGGTCGCCATCACCCGCTCCGGCACGACGACGGAGGTCCTGGAACTCCTCGGCGAGCTGAAGGGCACGGTCCCGACCACGGCTCTCACCGCCGACCCTAAGACGCCGATCATGGACGCGGCCGACTCGGTGGCGGTCCTGGACTGGGCGGACGAGGAGTCGGTCGTCCAGACCCGCTTCGCCACGACCGCGCTCGCCTTCCTGCGGGCCGGGCTCGGTGACATCCCCGGCGTGAAGTCGGTCGCCGACGCGGCGGTGGACGCGGAGCTCGCGGTGTCGGAGCCGTTGCCTCCGGCGGTTGTGGCGGCTGAGCAGTGGACGTTCCTGGGGCGTGGCTGGACGTACGGTCTGGCCCTTGAGGCCGCGCTGAAGATGCGGGAGGCCGCAGGCGCCTGGACCGAGTCGTACCCGGCGATGGAGTACCGCCACGGGCCGATCTCCATCACCGGCCCCGGCCGGGTGGCGTGGATGTTCGGCGTGCTTCCCGAGGGGCTTGCGGGGGATGTCGCCCGGGTCGGCGGCGAGCTTGTCGCCCGCGAGGAGGCCGACCCCCTCGCGGACCTGATCCGCGCCCAGCGCCTCGCGGTGGCCCTCGCGGAGTCCCGCGGCTACGACCCGGACCACCCCCGCAACCTGACGCGAAGCGTCATCCTGAGCTAGCGGCCGACTTCGGGGTGCACAGGTGGGCGGGCGGAAACATCGCCGCGAAGCGGCGGTTTTGGGGCCCCGCCCACCGCGGGTGCCCGGCGATTGGCCGAAGTGGACTAGACCTCTCGCGGCGGAGGCGCGACACTGTCCCCCGTGAGACACGTCATCGCCCTCGATGTGGGCGGCACCGGAATGAAGGCCGCCCTGGTCGGAGCGGACGGCACGCTCCTGCACGAGGCGCGGCGAGCCACCGGCCGTGAACGCGGGCCCGATGCCGTGGTCGAGTCCATCCTCGACTTCGCCGCCGGCCTCCGCGCCCACGGGATCAAGGAGTTCGGGGAGCCCGCCGCCGCGGCCGGCGTCGCGGTCCCCGGCATCGTCGACACCGAGCGGGGCATCGCGGTCTACGCCTCGAACCTCGGCTGGCGCGACGTACCCATGCGGGAACTGCTCAGCCACAGGCTGGAAGGCGCACCCGTGGCCCTCGGCCACGACGTCCGCACCGGCGGCCTCGCCGAGGGCCGGATCGGCGCGGGCAAGGGCGCCGACCGGTTCCTCTTCGTACCCCTGGGCACCGGCATCGCCGGAGCCATCGGCATCGGCGGCGGCATCGAGCCCGGCGCCCATGGCTCGGCGGGCGAGATCGGCCACATCATCGTGCGCCCCGGCGGCCCACCCTGCGGCTGCGGCCAGCGCGGCTGCCTGGAGCGCCTCGCCTCCGCGTCGGCGGTGAGCGAGGCCTGGGCGGCGGCCAGCGGCGACCCCGAGGCGGACGCCGCGGACTGCGCGAAGGCCGTCGAGTCGGGCGACCCACGAGCACGGCAGGTCTGGCAGAACGCCGTCGACGCGCTCGCCGACGGCCTCATCACGGCCCTCACCCTCCTGGACCCGCACACTCTGATCATCGGTGGCGGTCTGGCCGAGGCCGGGGAAACCTTGTTCACACCCCTGCGGGCGGCCATGACGGACCGCATCGTCACGTTCCAGACCCAGCCCCTCATCGTCCCCGCCGCCCTGGGGGACACCGCCGGGTGCCTGGGCGCGGGCCTGCTCGCCTGGGATCTCCTCGAAGGAACCGACCCCGCACCCGACCCCGACCCCGACCCCACCCAATCCACGGAGGTAACCGCCTGATGGCCACTAGCAAGGTCCTCGCCGGTGCTCAGGTGGTCCTGCCCACCGGGACCCTTTCCAACGGCCGTGTGATCGTCGACGGCACGCGCGTGGCGGGGAGCGCTCCCGCCGACGCCGAGACCATCGACCTGCCCCCCGGCCACTGGGTCGTCCCCGGCTTCGTGGACATCCACACCCACGGCGGCGGCGGCGCCTCCTTCACCTCCGGCACGGTCGACGACGTGCTCAAGGGCGTCCACACGCACCGCCTGCACGGCACGACCACGCTCGTCGCCTCCACCGTCACCGGCGAGATGGACTTCCTCGCCCAGCGGGCGGGCATGCTCAGCGAGCTGGCCGAGCAGGGTGACATCGCGGGCATCCACTTCGAGGGCCCCTTCATCTCGCCGTGCCGCAAGGGCGCGCACAGCGAGGTGCTCCTGCGCGACCCGGACCCCGCCGAGGTCCGCAAGCTGATCGACGCGGCCCGCGGCCGGGCGAAGATGCTGACGCTGGCCACCGAGCTGCCGGGCGGCATCGACTCCGTACGCCTCCTGGCCGAGCACGGTGTGATCGCGGCCATCGGGCACACGGACGCCTCGTACGAGCAGACGGTGCAGGCCATCGACGCGGGCGCCACCGTCGCCACGCACCTCTACAACGCGATGCCGGGCCTCGGGCACCGCGAGCCGGGCCCGATCGCCGCGCTCCTGGAGGACGAGCGGATCACGGTCGAGCTGATCAACGACGGCACGCATCTGCACCCCGCCGCGTTCGAGCTGGCCTTCCACCACGCGGGCGCGGCCCGCACCGCGCTCATCACGGACGCGATGGACGCGGCGGGCTTCGGCGACGGCCGGTACATGCTCGGCCCGCTGGAGGTCGAGGTGAAGGACAGCGTCGCGCGCCTCGTCGAAGGGGGTTCGATCGCGGGCTCCACCCTCACGCTCGACCGCGCGTTCAAGCGCTCGGTGACCGTGGACGGGCTGCCGGTCGACGACGTCGTACGGGCCATCTCCGCCAACCCGGCCAAGCTCCTCGGGATGTACGACGAGATCGGCTCGCTCGAACCCGGCAAGGACGCCGACCTGGTGGTTCTGGACGCGGAGTTCGACCTGAAGGGCGTCATGCGCAAGGGCGAGTGGGTGCTTGCGCCCAATTAGGCCCAACTGGGGTGATTTCACCACCCGTTGAAGAGACAACGAAGAGAAGGCGGTTGGCCCGGACCCCTGGGCCAACCGCCTTCTCTTTGGCATGATCAGCCCCGGAAAGAGACGGGCGGCAAGCGCGTCCCGAAGCGAACTCGGGGGTGAGTGACGAGTGATCCTCACAGTGACGCTGAACGCGGCCCTGGACATCACCTACCGCGTCCCCGCCCTCGTCCCGCACGCATCGCACCGCGTCACCGAGGTCATCGAACGCCCCGGCGGCAAGGGCCTGAACGTCGCCCGCGTACTGGCCGCCCTAGGCCACGACGTGACGGTGACCGGCTTCGCGGGCGGCGACACGGGCCGCGTCCTGCACGAGCGCCTGACGCGCGAGCCCCGCGTCACGGACGCCCTCGTGCCCGTCGCGGGCGCCACCCGCCGCACGCTCGCCGTCGTGGACGCGGCGACCGGCGACACCACCCAGCTGAACGAACCGGGACCGGCGGTGTCACCCGCCGAATGGACCGCGTTCCAGGCGTCGTACGAGGAGTTGCTGCGCCGGGGCGCCGCCGCGGTCGCGCTCTGCGGAAGCCTGCCCCCGGGGGTCCCGGTCGGCGCGTACGCGACGCTCGTACGGGCCGCTCGCGCCGCCAAGGTCCCCGTGCTCCTGGACACCAGCGGCGAGGCGCTGCGCCGTGGCGTCGCCGCCCGCCCCGACATCGTCAAGCCGAACGCCGACGAACTGGCCGAGCTGACCGGTTCCCACGAGCCCGCCCAGGCGACCCGTGACGCCCGCCGCAGGGGCGCGCACGCCGTGGTGGCGTCCCTGGGCGCCGAGGGCCTGCGTGCCGTCACTCCTGAGGGCACCTGGCAGGCGGCACCGCCCGCCCGCGTGCGCGGCAACCCGACGGGCGCCGGTGACTCGGCGGTGGCGGGTCTGCTCTCCGGCCTGGTCGAGGAACTCCCGTGGCCGCGGCGCCTCGCACGGGCCGTGGCACTGTCCGCGGCGACCGTCGAGTCCCCCGTGGCGGGCGAGTTCGCACTCCCGACGTACGAAGACCTGCTCGCGCGGGTCGCGGTGACCGGGGAGGCCACCGCGGCGTGAGATCACGCGTCACCGCGTGGGCGACGCACAACGGGCCGTGCAGGCCCAGGAATTGGGGACATTCATCGTGCCACTCGTATCCACCGGCGACCTGGTTTCCGACGCGCGCGCCAACGGGCGCGGAGTCGCCGCGTTCAACGTGATCACGCTGGAGCACGCGGAGGCGATCGCCGCGGGCGCCGAGCAGGCGGGCTCCCCCGCGATCCTCCAGATCTCCGAGAACGCCGTGAAGTTCCACGGCGGCAGCCTGTCCGCCATAGCGGCGGCGGCAGCGGCGGTGGCCCGCACCTCGTCGGCCCCGCTCTCCCTGCACCTGGACCACGTCATGGCCCCGGAGCTGCTGCGGGCCGCGCACCCCGAGGGCTTCAGCTCGGTGATGTTCGACGCGTCGAAGATGCCGTACGGGGAGAACGTCAAGGCGACGGCGGACGCCGTGCGTTGGGGCCACGAGCGGGGCATCTGGATCGAGGCCGAGCTCGGCAAGGTGGGCGGCAAGGAGGGCGAGGCCCCCTTGGACGCGCACGCGCCGGGCGTGCGGACGGACCCCGCGGAAGCGGCGGCCTACGTGGCCGACACGGGTGTCGACGCCCTCGCGGTGGCGGTGGGCTCCTCCCACGCGATGACGGAGCGCACGGCGGCCCTGGACCACGAGTTGATCGGTGCCCTCGCGGCGGCCGTGCCCGTGCCTCTCGTGCTGCACGGCTCAAGTGGCGTACCGGACCACGAGATCCGGCAGGCCGTCGCGTCCGGCATGGTGAAGATCAACGTCGGCACGGCCCTCAACACGGCGTTCACGGGCGAGGTGCGCGCGTACCTCGCCGCCCACGACAAGGGCGTCGACCCCCGGAAATACCTCGCCCCGGCTCGCGAGGCGATGGCCGGGACGGTGGCGGGGTTCCTGGGGCTCCTGGGGCCCTGAAGCAGCCCCAGGAGCAACCCCGGAAGGGGCGGACGGCTCAGCCGTTGCTGCCCTCCACGAGCCACATCTTGTCGATGTTCGCCCCGGTCGTCCCGCACAGGTCGCTCTGGGCGCAAGTGAGCGTGATCGCGTTGGTGCCCTTGGTGAGCTGGACCACCGCCCAGGTGTTCGTCCAGCCCTTCGCCCAGTCCCCTTCCTCCGCGTTGGCGAAGTTCTTCATGTTCAGGGGACGGGTCTGCTTCTTGCCGTTGACCAGGATGGTGGCGTTGGAGTCCTTGCCGGGGACGCCGTAGTTCACGCGGAGGCTGTACGAGCCGGCCTTGGGGATGCCGTTGACGGTCCACGTCACCTGGGCGCCGACCTTGTCGAACCCGGACACGTAGGTGCCGCCGTCGGACTCCGCGCCCTCGATGTCCGAGGCCGTGGTCGTGCCGCCCTCCAGCTTCAGCGCTTTCGCGTCCGTCTTCGGGAGGTCGGCGGCAGGCTTCTCGGGCTTCTTCGTCGGCTTCTCGCTGGGCTCGACCGTCTCGGCCTGGGTGGAGCCGCCGCCCGCTTCCTTCTTGCCGCCCTCGTCGTCGCCGCCGCCGAACATCATCGCGGCGCCGATCCCGATGGCGACGACCGCGACGACCGCGATCGCGGCGATCAGGAGGCCCTTGGTGTTCGGGCCGCCGCCACGACCGCCGGAGCCGCGGGACGCCGGGGTGTACTGCGGCGTGGTCGGGGCCCCGCCGGGCTGTGTCTCCGGAGCGGCGTAGTGCGCGTTCGGCTGGCCGTACGCCTGCTGCTGCGGCGGCACCTGCTGGCCGTACGTGGGCGCGGCCTGTGTGCCGTAGGTGTTGGGCCGACGGTCGCCGACCGCGCGCACGTGGTTGTACGAGGACCGCGGACCGGGGTACCCGTAGCCGCCCCCGCCGCTGGGCGGGGTGGCGCCGGCCGCCTGTCCGTCTTCGTACAGATAGCCGAACGGATCGTCGTCGCCCTCCGGCGGGTTCGGCGTGTGTTCGCCGTTGTTGCCGGGCGTCATTCCCTGGTCACTCCCTCATGTCGCTGACCGGGGGAGCCTACCCGCTCCGGGTGAGACCACGGGGTGGCGTTTGCCTCATCCGGCACGCCTGTGCTGCTTGGCACGTGACCGCTTCTCCACGTACATCCGCTGGTCAGCGGAGTGCAACACCTCGTCGGCCGACATCCCGCAGTGTGCCCACCCGATGCCGAAACTGGCACCGACCCGGACCGCCCTGCCGTCCACCCGGATCGGCGGGATGATCGCGTTCCGCAGCCGCACCGCGAGGTCCTGGGCGTCGGCGCGGCCGAGCCCGTCGGCCAGGACGACGAATTCGTCACCCCCGAGCCGCGCGACCGTGTCCCCGTCGCGGACACCGCTGGTCAGCCGCCTGGCCACCTCAATGAGAACCGCGTCACCCGTGTGGTGCCCGAAGCGGTCGTTGATCGACTTGAAGCCGTCGAGGTCGCAGAAGAGCACGGCGAGGCCCTTCGTGCCGTCGTCCGTGTCCCCCTGGCCCTCGGGGGGCGCGACGGTGTGCACGTGATGGTCGAAGCCCTCGGCGCCCTGCTGGAGGGTGTGCGCGTTCTGCGAGCCGTAGTCGAAGCTGTGCCGGCCCTCCGCGTCGTACACGCCGTCGTATGCCGCGTCCAGCGAGTCCACCGCGCTCGGCTGGCCCGCGTGCGGCCGCCTGCAGAGCCGGGAGCTGAGGCGGGAACGCAGCTCGGCGGAGTTCGGCAGGCCGGTGAGGGAGTCGTGCGAGGCGCGGTGCGCGAGCTGGAGCTCGCGGCGCTTGCGCTCCTCTATGTCCTCGACGTGGGTGAGGAGGAAGCGCGGCCCGTCGGCGGCGTCGGCGACCACGCTGTTGCGCAGGGAGACCCAGACGTACGTCCCGTCGCGGCGCGCCAGGCGCAGCTCGGCCCTGCCGCCCTCGGCGGAGGTCCGCAGGAGGGTGCCGATGTCCTCGGGGTGCACCAGGTCGGAGAACGAATAGCGGCGCATCGCGGACGCGGGGCGGCCGAGCAGGCGGCACAGCGCGTCGTTCGTGCGCAGGATGCGGCCGTGCTGGTCGCCGCCCATCTCGGCGATGGCCATGCCGGAGGGCGCGTACTCGAAGGCCTGGCGGAAGGATTCCTCGCTGGCCCGCAGCGCCTGCTGCTCGCGCTCCAGGCGGACCAGGGCGCGCTGCATGTTGGCGCGAAGGCGGGCGTTGCTGATCGCGATGGCGGCCTGGAAGGCGTACATCTGGAGGGCCTCGCGGCCCCAGGCGCCGGGCCTGCGGCCGTTGCGGGGCCGGTCCACGGAGATCACGCCGAGCAGTTCGCCGCCGGCCGCGCCCGTCGCGTACATCGGGGCGAAGAGCCGGTCCGCGGGGTGCCACTCGTCCTCGAAGCGGGGCTCGGGGCCGTCGGTGTACCACTGCGGGACGTCGTCCTCGTCCAGGACCCAGCCCTCGGTGTACGAGATGAACCGCAGGGCGCCCCATGCCTCGCCCATGGAGAGCCGCTTCTCCCAGGCCTCGCGGGAGCCGACCCGGCCGGTGATGAGGGCCTCGGCGGCGGTGTTGCCCGCGAAGGCGGCGACCACGAGGTCGCCGTCAGGGCGCACGAGATTGACGCACGCCAGTTCATAGCCAAGGCCGTTGACCACGCCGTCGGCGACGGTCTGCAGCGTGTCCGCCAGGCTCCGGGCCGTATTGAGATCCGCCACCACCTGATGCAGCTGCCGCAGGGTCGCAAGACGGACGTACGGCTCCGACTCGGTCTCCATTGCTCGCTCTCCCCGAGACCTCGACAGCAACTCCAGGATTCGCAGCGCCCTTAGTGTTCTCGTCGTACCTGAGTTCTCTCAGTGTCTGATTGCCACCGTCACTGAATCACAGCGAGCAGCTCACTCGGTACACAGGGTCAACAAAATATGGGTCCTGTGACTCAAGTCACAGGTGGGAAGCCTTCGTTGGTCCAGTCCACTTGCCCGACGCACGGCTCTTCACGCCCCGCCGGCGTCTCGGTCGCCGGTCCTAGGCCCGGTCTCGGACCACGGCCCGATGTGGCGGCAGGGGCGGCCGGGCTAGCGTCGATCCCGTGGTTCCCGTACTGAAGACATCCCTGGCGAGCGCCTCCGCGACTCCCCCTGCCCAGCCCTCCCCCCGCGTCCCGTCCCCCGACGGGCATCCTGTGGGGGTGAGCAACGAAGAGTTCCGCGCCGCCATGTCCCGGCTGGCCGCGGGTGTGGTCCTGGTGACCGCCCAAGAGCCGTCCCTGGACGCGGACGACCCGCAGGCACCGGACGGCGAGGACGTCGGCATGACGGCGACGGCCTTCCTCTCCGTGTCCCTCGACCCGCCGCTCGTGCTGGTCAGCCTGCGTGAGGGCTCGCGGATGGACGACCTGCTCGCCGAGCAGCCGCTGTGGGGCGTCTCGGTGCTCTCCGAGAGCCAGCGCCACATCGCGGGCCGGTTCGCGATGAAGGGCCGGATCAGCGACCGGCTGCTCTTCGAGGACCTTCCGTACGCGCGAGGGGAGATCTCGGGGGCGCCGCTGATCGGCGGCGCGCTCTCGACGCTGGAGTGCCGGACCGAGCAGACAGTGACAGCGGGTGACCACACCCTCGTCATCGGGCGGGTACTTTCGGCTGCCCTGCCGAGCGCCGACGGGGGCCCGCTGATGTATTTCAAGGGCAAGTACCGACAACTGGGCTGAAAGGTTCCCGGGTGAACGATTCCGGGCCGGACGGTTCCGGGCTCAATGGTTCCGGGTTGAACTGTCTTTGCTGCCGGGACCGTTTGCTGCGGTGGCCATGGGCCGGGGCTCAGCCCCAGCCCTCGCCCGAGCGGCCGCGCTTGGTCTGACTGCGCTGCTTCTTCTCGCGGAGCCGCCGTTCGTTGATTCCCCGGGGGATCTTCGTGGCGCGGCGGGGCCGCGGCGGCGGTGCGGTGGCCTCGGCGAGCAGCGAGGCGAGGCGGGTGGCCGCCATCTCTCGGTTGCGCCACTGGGAACGGTGCTCGGAGGCCCGCACGCTGACGACTCCGCCGACGAGCCGGCCGGCGAGCCGCTCCAGGGCGCGCTCCTTCCACACCGGAGGCAGCGCTTCCGTGTTGGCCAGGTCGAACCTCAGCTCCACCTGCGAATCACTGGTGTTGACGTGCTGACCGCCCGGCCCCGACGACCTGGAGAAACGCCACATGAGCTCGGCCTCGGGCAGGGAGACGGAGCCGCGGATGACATAGGGACCGGACATGGGTCCTATGGTCCCGCGTCTGTCCGGTCCACGTCACCCGTATTTACGGCGCGCCCCGCTTGCGTCGGGAGTGACGCGTGAGATGAGTAAAGAAAGTAAAAGGACCTGGAACCTCTGGGACCCTGGTCGACGTTCATAGAGGTGACGGTAGCTTCGTCCCCAGTACGAAGCCCGTTCGTACGCAACGAGGGAAGGGACTCCCAACAATGGCAGTAAGCCTGTCCAAGGGTGGCAACGTCTCGCTCACCAAGGAGGCTCCGGGCCTGACCGCCGTCACCGTGGGCCTCGGCTGGGACGTCCGTACCACCACTGGCACCGACTTCGACCTGGACGCCTCGGCCATCGCGGTGAACCCGCAGGGCAAGGTCTTCTCGGACCAGCACTTCGTCTTCTTCAACAACAAGGTGACGCCGGACCAGACCATCGAGCACACCGGTGACAACGTCACGGGTGAGGGCGAGGGCGACGACGAGCAGATCAAGGTCAACCTCGCGGGCCTCCCGGCCGACATCGACAAGATCGTCTTCCCGGTCTCGATCTACGACGCCGAGAACCGCTCGCAGAACTTCGGCCAGGTGCGGAACGCCTTCATCCGCATCATCAACCAGACCGGTGGCACGGAGATCGCCCGCTATGACCTGAGCGAGGACGCCGCCACCGAGACCGCCATGGTCTTCGGCGAGCTGTACCGCAGCGGCGCGGAGTGGAAGTTCCGCGCCGTGGGCCAGGGCTACGCGTCCGGCCTCGTCGGCATCGCGCAGGACTTCGGCGTCAACGTCTGAGGTTCCTAGGCGAGTTCACGAGGGCCCCCGGCGGAGATCTCCGCCGGGGGCCCTCGCGGTGCGCCACCGCCCGCCGCCGTCCGGCGGCTAACCTGCGCCGCATGATCCTCGAACCGCTGACGCCCGCGGGGGACGGCGCGCTCCCCGGCGAGCTGCTCACCGAGCTCACCGCCCTGTACGCGTCGAACCACGTCTTCCACGCCCTCTCCGGGGACTTCCCCGACCCCCACGACATCCGCCCCGAGCAGGTCGCCGCGGCGCTCGCGGACGAGCTGGCCGTGCCGGGTGCCGAGGTGCTCGTCGCGCGGTCCAAGGGGCGGGTCGTCGGGATCGGCATCACACTGGACCGCCATCCCGACCCCGCCGACACCGACCCCTGGATCGGCCTGCTCATGGTGGACGCCGGGCAGCAACGCAAGGGACACGGGCGGGAGTTCGTGGGCAGGATCGAGGAGCGGTTCCGGGCGAACGGCCGCGAAGGGGTGCGGATCGCCGTCCTGGAGGGGAACGAAGCGGGGCTCGCCTTCTGGGGGACGCTCGGTTACGAGGTCATCGACCACCGCCACGACCTCGACGCGGGCCGCCCCTGCGCGGTACTGCGCAAGCCGCTGCCGTGACTTACGGCCGCTCCGGCTTGCCGTCCCCGTACAGCCACGGCCCCCAGATCGCCCGGACCTTCTCGCGCGCCTTCTCGCTGCCCGCGTGCTTCTCCACGTACCGCGTGAAGTCCTCGGTGTCCGCGTTGCCGTGGCGGTGGGTCTTCGTCCAGCCCTGCACGATGTCGTAGAAGGTGTCGTCCCCCACCGCCCGGCGGATCTTGTGGATGACCATGCCGCCCCGCTCGTAGACCGGGCTGTCCGAGATGGTCGCGGCGGACGGCGGCTTCGCGGGCGGGAAGGCCCAGATGGCGTCGTTGTCCTCCTTGGTGGCGTAATAGTCGCCCGCGTAGATCTGGTCGAAGATCTCCTGCGCGCTGTCGCCGTCGTTGTCCTCCTCCCAGAGCCACTCGGCGTACGTCGCGAAGCCTTCGTTGAGCCACATGTCCCGCCAGGACTTGGGCGTCACCGAGTTGCCGAACCACTGGTGGGCCAGCTCGTGGACGATGAGCCCGGTGTCGGGGGCGCCCGGGTAGGTGGGGCGGGTCTGGGTCTCCAGGGCGTAGCCCGCGTCCCCCTCGCGGGCGACGATCGCGCCGGCCGACGAGAAGGGGTAGGGGCCGAAGTTCAGCTCCTGCCACTCCAGGATCTCGGGAATCCGGGCGAGCGCCTTGGCACTGGCCTTGGCCTCGGAGGGTTCCACCGCCGTGAGTACCGGTATGCCGGACTTCGTCGTCGACTTCTTCACCTCGTAGGGCCCGATCGCCACCGTCGCGAGATAGGTCGCCATCGGCTCGGCACTGTGCCAGGCGAAGGTGGTGCGGCCGTTCTTGGTCGACTCGCGGGTCAACTCGCCGTTGGAGATGGCCTTCAGACCCTTGGGGACCGTGACGCGTATGTCGTACGAGGCTTTGTCCGAGGGGTGGTTGTTCGACGGGAACCACGCCATGGAACCGGTCGGCTCACCCAGCGCGATGGCGCCCTCCTCCGTCCGCAGCCAGCCCTCCTCGGAGTCGTCCGGGTCGGTGACGGTCTCCGGGTTGCCGGAGTAGCGGACGACCGTGCGGAACGTCTCGCCCTCGTCGAGGTCGTCCGGGGGACGGATCGTCAGCTCCTGCCCGTCGCGGTGGAAGGAGGCGTCCTTCCCCTCGACACTCACGCCCTTCACCTCAAGGCCCTTCAGGTCCAGGTTGAAGGCACTGAGGTCCTGCGTCGCACGCGCCGTGACCTCGGCGGTGCCGGTGAGGTGCCGCGCGTCGGGGTCGTAGCCGAGGGTCAGGTCGTAGTGCGCGACGTCGTAGCCGCCGTTCCCCAGCCTGGGGAAGTACGGGTCGCGCACGCCATCGGCCCCGGGCGTGCCGTGCACTCCGGAGCCGCTGCACGCGGTGAGGACGAGAGCGGTGAGGGCAGCGGCCGACGTGCCGCGCAGCGCCGTGGATCGTGGGTGCACGCCTGTGATCTTATGCGGCATATGTTCGGTGCGGCCGCACGGGCGTCACCCGGGGTCTCGCTCCGGCAGCGCGGGCCAGTAGTGCTCGGTGAAAAGCCGGGCCACCAACTCGCCCCGGCTGGAGACGCGCGCCTTGGCGAAGGCGGCCTTGAGATGGTCGCGGACCGTGTGCGGGGAGATGAACAGCGCCCCGGCGATCTCCGCGGTGGTCATCCCGCGTACGACGAGCTGGGTGATCTGCAGCTCCCGTGACGTCAGGCCGTACGCCTCGGCGACCAGGACCGCCAGATCGGCGGGCGCCGCCGGCTCGATGACCAGGGCCACCGGTCCCGGCCTGCCGCCGGGGCCCGTGAGGCAGGAGGCGTGGCAGGCGAGCCAGCGGCCTTCGGTGGTCCGGATGCGTACGCGGGTGGTGCCGTGGTGGGCGCGCCCTTCGGCCACGGCCCGCGCCTGGAAGGCCGTGCCGACCACCCAGATGGGCAGCCGCAGGCCGAGCGGCGAGGGGAACGACGGCCCTTTCGGCAGCAGGGCCAAGTGCTGCCGCGCCTCGTCGTTGACGGACAGCGCCTCGCCGGAGGCGTCGAAGAGGATCAGACCGGGAGCGGGCACGTCCGTGCCCGGTGCGGGTGCGGGCGGCCTGGCGAACCCGCGCAGGCGCTCGGCGAGCGGGCGGGACAGACCCGCGAGCTGTGCGACCTCGTCCGCGCGGAACGCGTCGGTGGTGCGGAACAGGCTCACCAGGCCCCACGGCCTGCCGCCGGTCCGCAGTACGGCACGCAGCTCGTCGTGCACACCCTGGCCGAGCAGGAGGCGCCGGTAGCGGGCGCTGCGGGCGGGCAGCCCGCCGGTGGCGGCGCGCAGTCCGGCCGCCGGCAGGTCCGCGCGGGCCAGCTCGCGGAACGGCACGATGTTCTCCTCCAGGAGCTCGCTCTCCCAGTAGGCGTAACAGCCCTCGCCCGAGCCGACGTTCTCCACCAGCATGGGCGCCGTGATCAGGCCGGTCTCCGGGTCGGCGGCCGTCCACACGGCGGAGTGGAACGGCACGAGCCGCCGCAGCCCCGCCGAGGCACGGGCGAACAGCTCGCTCGCGTCGGCGGCCTGCCCGACGGCCCGCACCACGGCCTGCTCGACCGCTGCGGGCGCTGGCCGGCCTGCGTCGTTCATCGGCATCCCCTCCGCCGGTCAGCCTGCCTTGTCTCTCGTACGGCACCAACCCCTCGTTTGAGGGGGGTGGCGCCAACGGGCCGCCCCTGTATGGGGGATGGGGTTCGCGGGCGGCTCTCGCGAAGGTCGTCGATGACGCACGACGGCCGGCATCAGGGAGAGGCACCACATGGCAGACACGCACATCGCGATCGTCGGAGGGGGCGCGGCGGCGGTCGCCCTGCTGGACGCGCTGGCGACACCGGCACCCGCACAGGAAGAGGCGTCGGGCACCATCACGGTCTTCGAGCCGTCGCCGCGCCTGTGGCGGGGGCGGCCGTACGGGCCGGACCTGGACGCGGTGCTCGTGAACGCGCCGCCCGCCATCATGTCCGTCCGGAACGGCGACTTCGGCCACTACGCGGCCTGGCTCGGGGAGCGCGGCGCCGAGCACGTCGACGCGTTCCTGCGCGTGCCGTTGGTCCCGCGTGCCCTGTACGGCGAGTATCTCGAGCACACCGCCGAGAAAGCCATGGCGGCGCTGAGCGAGCGGGGGTGGCTCGTCCGCGTCGTGGCCGCCCCCGTGACCGGCGCCGCCCGCTCCGGGGAACGCCTCCTGCTGCGCACGCCCGACGCACAGGAGCACACGGCCACCCACATGGTGCTGTGCGTGGGCGGCGGAACTCCCCCCGACCTGTACGGCCTCACCGGACGGGACGGCTACACGGCCGACCCCTACCCCCTGGCCGACACGCTCGACCGGGTGGCGGCCGGGAGCGATGTCGCGGTCATCGGCAGCGGACTGACCGCCGTGGACGTCGTGGTGTCGCTCGCCGCGCGCGGTCACACGGGCCGGATCACGCTGCACTCACGCAGCGGAGTGCTGCCGCACGTCTGGCAGCGCCCGGACGACCGGCGCCCGCGGCACGTGACCATGGAGCGCGTCGCGGAGCTGCACAGGACACGGGGTTCGGTCACCCTCGATGCCCTCGTCGGACTGCTGCGCGCGGAACTCGCGGACGCGGGCGAGGACTTCGACGACCTCACGGCCGACCTCGTCGGCTCCGGGGCCGGGTCCGGGCCCGATGCCCCCCTCCGGCGTCTGCGGCGGCAGCTCGCCGCCGTCGACGACCCCCGGATCGGCCGCCGGGTGCTGCAGCAGGCGGCGCACACGGTCGGCCCGTACGCATGGCGGCTGCTTCCCGAAGCCGATCGCGCGTGGCTGCGGCGCCACCGGCGCACGGCCACCGGCGTGGCCTCGCCCATGATCCCGGGGAACGCCTCCGTCCTGGCCCGGCTCATGGAATCGGGGCAACTGGCCGTCGTACGGGGGCTCCAGGCGATGGCGCCCGCGGGTCATGGGCCGGGCGGGGGCTTCCGGGTCCGGCACGACGGCGTCGAGGACACCGCCGAGACCGTCGTCAACGCCGTGAATCCGCCGCAGCAAGCGGTACCGGCCGCCGCCGAGCACCTGGTCCGGAGCCTGGTGGACGGTGGCCTCGGCACGCTCCACCCGTCCGGTGGGCTGATCCCCGCCGACCCGCGTGTGCAGGTGGTCGGGGATCTGACCGGGGGTGGTTCGTTCGTCACGTCGAGCATTCCCGGCGTCGCCGCCCAGGCGTCCCGCGCCGCCCAGGGCCTCCGGGCGGTCTGACGGGAGCGCCGGGCCTACAGGATCGCGATGCCCAGCGGGCGCTCGCCTGCCGGGAGCCGGTGGGTGTCGCCGCTCTTCAGGTCGATGACGGTGATGCCGTTCCAGAAGCCGTCGCGGGTGAAGCCGCCGGTGACGTAGGCGGTGCCGCCGTCCTCGGAAACCGCGACGTCCTCGTGCGGGCCGTCCAGCGGGAAGACCTTCTCCTCGCCGTCCGTCGTACGCATGGTCAGCGAGGGCCCCTCGTCCGAGGAGGGATCGATGGGGCCCGTGCCGACCGCGAACAGCGTGCCGTCCGGCGTGATCCGCGCACCGTGCTGATGGGTGTTGGCCGTCATCCCCTCGATGGCGGACTCACCGGTGCGCGGGTCGAGCACGACGAGCTTCTCGCCCTCGAAGGGCAGCAGGAGCTTGCCGTCCGACGGGCGTACGGCGGCGTAGTGCGGCTTCAGCCAGGAGCCGAGGCCGCCTTGCGTGCCGTAGGGGGCGACTTCGATGCGGCGCGGTTCGAGGGAGTTGGCGCGCACGACCGTCACGTCGAAGGAGTCGTGGTTGGTCGCGTAAACCTCCTTGCCGTCCTTGGACACATCGACGTCGAAGGGCCGGCGGCCCACCGGAACGGTGTCCGTGACCTCGCGCTTCTCGGTGTCGATGACCTCCAGGGTTCCCTTCCCGCCCGGGACGTTGACGCCCACGTAGGCGTGCTCGCCGTCCGGGGAGAGCGCGATGCCCATGCCGCCGCCGCGGTACTCGCCGGTCGTCGTGGGACCGCTGTCGGTCTCGTACGGGATGCGGTCGACGCGTTCTCGGGTGCCGGTGTCCACGACGGCCACGGCGTCCGCGGTGGCGACCCAGGCGCGGCCGTCCTGCCCCACGGCGATCCCGTAGGGCGCGGTGCCGACCTCCACGGACTCGACGGGCCCGCGCTCGGGGTCCACGAACGTGACGGTGTCCGAGCCGAAGTCGGCCACCAGGAGGGTGCCTTCGGGGGTGCGCAGGTCCGCGGGGACGGTGGCCGTGGCCTGCGCGCGGGTGGGCTCGGCGCCGGACGCCTCGGCGTCGTCCCCGCCGGTGCCGCAGCCCGCGAGGAGGGCGGCACCCAGGAGAGTGATGACCGCCGTCCCGGGAACCTTCACGAGGCAGCACCCCTCAACAGCGCGGCGATCTCGGCGAAACCGCGGCGCTCCGCGTGCCCGAGAGGGGTGACGCCGTCCCGGTCGGCGAGGCCCGGCGTCGCGCCCGCGGCGAGCAGCAGCTCCACGATCTCCTGGTGCGCGCGGCCGCCCTCACCGAGGATCACGGCCTCCAGCAGGGCGGTCCAGCCGAGGTCGTTGACGTGGTCGACGTCGATGTCGGTGACGCGCAGGACTTCCCGTACGTACGCGACGTGGCCGCGTTCCGCCGCCGGGATCACTGAGATCCCGCCGAACCGGTTGCGGAGCCTCAGGTCGGGCCCCGCGGGAAGCAGGGCGTGCAGCATGGCGACGCTGCCGGTCACGCCGGTGGCCAGCCAGGGGCTGTCGGCGCGGTGGTCCTGGGCGTCGACGTCGGCGCCGGCGGCCACCAGGACCCGTGCGGCCTCGACACGGTCGCCGATGACGGCGAGCAGCAGGGGGGTGCGCAGCTCGGTGTCACGGGCCTCGATGCGGGCTCCCGCGTCGAGGGCGGCTCTCACTTCGTCGGCGTTCCCGGCCCGTGCGGCATCGAGCAGCCGCTGGTCCTGCGCGGTCCTCGTCATGTTCGTCCTCCTCGGCGTCGTACGGACCGGGAACAGCCTCGGCATCAGCGGCCGAGCGCCGCGACGCCGGCCTTGGCGAACTTCTCGTCCAGGTCGCCGCTCGGGGCGCCCGCGACACCGATGCCCGCGATGGGCGCGTCCTTGGCGGTCACCGGGGCGCCGCCCGCGAGGAACAGGGTGCCGGGGATGTCCTTCAGGTTCGGGGCCTGCTCCAGGCGCTTGGTCAGCTCGGAGGTGGGCGCGTTCCAGGAGACGGCGGTGTACGCCTTCTTCACGGCCGAATCGGGGGACTGCGGGCCCGCGCCGTCGCCGCGCAGCTCGACGATGGTGTTGCCGTTGCGGTCGACGACGGCGACGGAGACGCGCTGGTTCTCCTTCTTCGCGGCGTCCAGGGTGGCCTGGGCGGCCTTGGTCGCGGCCGCGACGTTCAGGTGCGTCGACTGCGTGAGGTTCTTGTTGGCCGCGTCGGCGGCGACGGCGGCCTTGGGGGCGGCGGCCGGGGACTCGGCGCTGGCGGAGACGGCACCGAAGGTACCGGCGCCGAGGACGGCGGCGGTCGCGGCGACGGTCAGGACACGGGTGCGGCGGGAGAGCTTCTGCATGGGTGCTCCTCAGGTGAAGGCGGGGCTCGGGGGAGGTTCTCGGGGAGGTCGTTCTCCCTGACACCAATCCTGTGGCCGGTACCGCCCCTGACCCGTCGACGTACCGGCTGGGAGCCGCGCGCGACTCGGCCGACACCAGGGTCAACCGATCGGTTGACCCCTCGATGGTCCCGCCGGGCCACAATGAGGTTGTTTGCGCAGTTCAGCGAGGGCTGACGGCGTGACGGCGTGACGGCGACACGAAAGACGGCCGTACGCGGCTGTACGCAGCCGTACGCGGCCGTAGCGCGGCATACGAGACGGCAGCACGAGAGGGAGGCACCCCAGTGGGACAGCGCAGGCCGGGCGGCCTCGACCCCCGCACGCGGGACCCCGACGCCCGCTGGCTCGCGGCCGTCATGCACGCGGCGTTCTATCTGCTCCTCGCCACCTCGCTGGCCCGCTTCCTGCTGCGCCACCCCGGCGGTGCGCGCGTCCCGTGGATCATCGTGCTCTCGGGGGTCCTCGCCGTCCTCTACGCCCTTGCGCCGCTCACCGCGGCACTGCGACTGCGGGGGAAGCGTTCCGCGCCGTACGCGTCCGCCACCGGCCCGGCACCCGGCACCCGCCCCACCCCCCGCCGCCTGACCTGGCTCGCCCTGGTCGTCGGGATCTGGCTGGTCCTCGTCGTCCTCGCGCCGAGCTTCGGGTGGTGCGCGGTGCCGCTCTTCTTCACCGGGCTTCGGACGCTGCCGCCGCGCGCGGCCCTGGCCCTGGTGGCCGTCCTGACCGGCTGCGTCATCGCGTCGCAGCTGCGGCTCGCGGGCCGCTACGACCCCGACCTGATCCTCGGGCCGCCCGCCGTGTCGGCGATCGCGACCGCGGTCTTCCTCTACATGCAGCGCCAGGCGGCCCGCCAGCGCACCCTCATCGACGACCTCATCCGCACCCGCCGCGAACTGGCCGCCACCGAGCGCCGCGAGGGCACCCTCGCCGAGCGCCAGCGCCTCTCCATGGAGATCCACGACACCCTCGCCCAGGGCCTGTCCAGCCAGCAGATGCTGCTCCAGGCCGCCGACCGCGTCTGGGACACGGACCCGGCCAAGGCCCGCACCCATGTCCGTACCGCCGAGTCGATCACCGAACTCGGCCTCACCGAGGCCCGCCGCTTCGTGCACGACCTGGCGCCCGCCGACCTCGCCGACGGCGGCGGCATCGACGCGGCGCTGCGGACGCTGGCCGAGCGCACCGCGCAGGACGCGGGCCTCACGGTCCGCTTCCACGCCGAGGGAACCCCCGCCCCGCTCCCCGACCGCACCCAGTCCGCGCTCCTGCGCATCGCGCAGGGCGCGCTCGCCAACGTGATGGAGCACGCCGACGCGTCCACCACGGCGCTGACGCTCACGCACCTGGACGATCAGGTGGTGCTCGACATCGCGGACGACGGCCGCGGCTTCACGCCCACCGAGCAGCCGCCCGCCTCCGACCGGCGGGGGCACGGGCTGCCCGCGATCCGCGCCCGCGCACAGCAGCTCGGCGGCACACTGACGATCGAGTCCGCACCGGGCGAGGGCACGGTCCTCTCGGTCGCGATCCCCCTCTCCCCCCAAAGGAGCACCTGATGGCACACCCCTCGGTCCGCCTCCTGGTCTGCGACGACCACATCGTCGTACGCGCCGGACTGCTGGCCCTGCTGGGCAGCGCGCCGGACATCGAGGTGGTCGGCGAGGCGGGCACCGGCGAGGAGGCGATCGCGCTCGCCGCGAAGCTGACGCCGGACGTGGTCCTGATGGACCTGCAGCTCGGCGAGGGGATGGACGGCGTGGAGGCCACACGCCGCATCACGGCGTCCACGGACCCCGCGCCCCATGTCCTGGTCCTGACGACGTACGACACGGACGCCGACATCACCCGTGCCATCGAGGCGGGGGCCACGGGCTACCTCCTGA
This sequence comes from Streptomyces sp. NPDC002853, assembly GCF_053591915.1. NCBI lineage: Bacteria > Bacillati > Actinomycetota > Actinomycetes > Kitasatosporales > Streptomycetaceae > Streptomyces > Streptomyces sp. NPDC002853. The sequence goes on from NZ_JBSFUS010000009.1 coordinate 380,031, forward strand.
AGGCCGAGCGCCCCGAGGAGCTCTTCGCCGCGATCCACGCCGCGGCGCAGGGCCGCACCACGCTCTCCCCGCCGGTCGCGTCCCGCGTGATGGCCCGCATGCGCAAGCCGCTGCCCACCCTCACCGACCGCGAGCTCGACATCCTCGCGCAGCTCTCCCAGGGCCTCGGCAACCGCGACATCGCCCGCGCGCTGTTCATCAGCGAGGCCACCGTGAAGACGCACCTGGGCCGGATCTACGACAAGCTGGGCGTGGACACGAGGGCAGGAGCGGTGTCGGTGGCGAAGGAACAGCGACTGCTCCCCTGAACAGCGGCGATCCACGCCCCCGGCCCATGACACCATCGACCACGTGCTCGACATCGGCTACGCCCTCTCCCACCGCTTTCCCGACCCCCCGCAGTTCGACTACCGCCGTGCGGACGTCCACGCGCTGCGGCACGACCTGTTCTGCGGAGACGTGTATCTCGCGGACACGAAGGCGGACCGGGAGCTGTCCACAGCCTGGGGATGGGTTCCGGTGCTCGACTTCGCGTGGGCGCTGTGCGACATCGTCGAGCTCCTGGACCAGGACCCTCTGGGCAGCCGGGCGTCGCGCCCCCAGTACGCCGAGCTCGACTTCACGGAGTCGACGGACCGCATGCTGTTCACCCGCCGCTTCGGCTGGGTGGACATCGAGGCGGACTGGATGCGGGAAGAGGAACCCCCGCTCACGTTCTCCCATGCCGAGCTGCGCCGCGAGGCCCGCGACTTCCTCCAGGACCTCCTGGCCGACCTGACGGACCTGCACGAGTCCCTCTCGGACAACCCGGCGATCTGGACACTGCAGTCCCGCTTCCCCCGCGCGTAGGCACCCGGCAGGGCCCTCTCCCCGCACCCCCATCACCAGAGCGGGACGCCGGCCACCCGTACGCCGACCGCCGAGCTGCGCCGCGAGGCCCGGGACTTCCTCCAGGACCTGGACGCTCCAGTCCCGCTTCCCCCGCGCGTAACCGCCCGACGCCCCCCCGCACCCCCACCACCCAAGCCGGACGCTAGTCCACCCGTACGCCGACCTGCGCGGCGAACGCCGGGGCCAGGTCCATCAGTTGGGCCGTGCTGATCACCGCACCCGCCAAGCAGTCGATCCCCCGCAGGATGTCCACCTCGGCCGCCTCCCGCAGGTCGACGTCCTTCATGCGCACGCCGCTGAAATCCGCCCCCTTCAGCACGCAGCCCACGAACTCCACCCGCTCCAGCGCCGCCTGCCCGAAGTCCGGCTCCACCAGCACGCAGCCCTCGAAGACGACGTCCTTCAACCGGGCCTTCCGCAGGTTCAGATAGTCGATCTTCCCGCCCCGCACGACCACCCGCTCCAGCACACCCCCGTGCAGCTGAACACCCCCCAGCCGCGCGTCCACCACCTCCACGTCCCGCAGCGAGGCCTCCACCAGCTCCGTGCCGACCCCGCGCAGTTCCGTCAGCACGGAGTCCACGAACCGCGCCCGGCTGAGCCGTGTCTCCGTCACCCCGCAGCCCGTCACCGCACAGTCCAGGAAGAGCGCTCCCCCGCCGTCCTGCCCCGACAGATCCAGGCCCCGGAACTCGACCCCGTCGTAATCCCCGTCGGGCTCCAGCTCGCCCCCGCCGAGCCCCAGCTCCCCGAAGTCCCGCAGCGCGGGCAACCGCACCTCGGGCCGCCGCGCCTTCTTCACCCCTGCCGCGTCCCGCTGCCGACCTTGCCGCCCATCCCTCAGTCCCATGCGCCCATCGTGCACCCACCCACTGACAGCACCGCCCCGCTGACGCCTGCACCCGCCCCGATGTCACATCCCGGGCCCCCCGTCCGTCGTACCGGGAGAGGAGCGCACGCGCGCCACCACGACGAGACAGGAGCCACCCCCCATGCCCACCGACCGCAAGACCCTCAGCATCATCGGCGGCGGCTTCGCCGGCCTCACCGCGGCCATCACCGCCGCGGAATCCGGCGCCCGCGTGACCATCCACGAGTCCCACCACACCCTCGGCGGCCGGGCCCGCACCGCCGAAGGCCCGTACCGCACGAACGAAGGCCCGCACGCCCTCTACAACGGCGGCCCCCACTGGACCTGGCTCAAGCAGCGCGACCTCATCGGCCCCCTCGCCCCCATCCCGCCCATCGAGGGCACCCGCCTGCGTCTGCACCACCAGGGCAGGCTCCGCCGCACCCCACCCCTCGCCATGCTGAAGCTCCTGCGCCGCAAGGCCGAACAGGCGCCCGTGGACCAGGACTTCATGACATGGGCCACCGGCGAGGTGGGCGAGGAAGGCGCACGCGCCGCCGCTCACTACATCGCCGTGGCGACGTTCCACCACGACCCCGGCTCCCTCTCCGCCAGGTTCGTGCACGAGCGCCTGCGCCGCGCCACGAAGCTGCCCCCGGAGGCGCACTACCCGAGCGGCGGCTGGGGCTCGGTCATCGACCGCATGGCGACCCTCGCCTGGAACCTGGGCGTACGGGTGGAGACCCTGTCCCGCGTCGACTCCCTCGCCCCGCTCCGCGCCAAGGGACCGGTCGTCGTCGCCACCTCACTGCCCGCGGCCCGCCGCCTGCTCCAGGACGACAGCCTGCGCTGGGACAGCGCCCGCACGACCCTCGTCGACCTGGCCCTCACCTCCCGCAGGGGCGACCCCTTCGCGATCTCCGACCTGGACGGGACCGGCTGGATCGAACGGTTCACCACCCAGGACCGCAGCCTCGCCCCCGCAGGGCAGGAGCTCGTCCAGGGCCAGCTCCCGCTCGCCCCCGAGGAGTCCAAGGCGGACGGCGCGGCCCGCGCCGACCACCTGCTCGACCTCGGCTTCCCCGGCTGGCGCGACCGCCTGGTCTGGCGCCGCGACGCCGTGTCCAACGGCCGCACCGGCGCGGTGGACCTGCCCGGCACCACCTGGCGGGACCGCCCGGCGATCGACCGCGGCGACGGCGTCTACCTGGCCGGGGACCAGGTGGCGGCGCCCGGCCTGCTCTCCGAGGTCTCCTTCAACAGCGCGCTTCAGGCGGTGACGCTCGCACTCACCCCGACAGGGCTTGACCTCAAGTCCGCGTGAGCACGAGGAGACCCCGGCCCCAGAACCGACAGAACCGACAAAACCGACAAACGTTCAGGCAGCCCCGAGCCCCGCCAGCGCCTCGTCGGTCAGCCGGTACACGGTCCACTCGTCCTGCGGCAGCGCGCCCAGCGACCTGTAGAAGTTGATCGACGGCTCGTTCCAGTCGAGCACGGACCATTCGAGCCGCTCATAGCCCCGCTCCACACAGATCCGCGCGAGCTCGGTCAGCAGCGCCTTGCCGTGCCCGCCGCCGCGCGCCTCAGGCCGTACGTACAGGTCCTCCAGGTAGATCCCGTGCACCCCACGCCACGTGGAGAAGTTCAGGAACCACAGCGAGAACCCGACGGCCTCCCCCGTGGCGTCGTCCTCGGCGATGTGCGCGAACGCGGCGGGCCGCTCACCGAACAGCGCCTCACGCAACTGCTCCTCGGTGGCCCTGGCCTCGTCGAGCGCCTTCTCGTATTCCGCGAGGTCGCGGACCATGGCGTGGATGACGGGGACGTCGGCAGGCGTGGCGGTACGAATCATGGCGGCAGAGTACGACGATCCGGCGCCGAACAGCAGGTCGTCACCGGCCGAGGAGCCGCCGCGCGACCTCCAGATCCTCCTCGTCCGGCGGCCGCCCGTCCTCGATCTCCCACAGGGCGTTCTGCAGCACCCGCCCCAGCGTCCACGCCCGGGCCCGCCCCCGGTCGAGCCCGAGCACCTCGCTCATCGCGTCGAAACGCCACAGCACGTCGTCCGCGTCGAAACGGTTGTTCAGCGCGGGCCACAGGTCGAAGCCCGGGTCCCCGGCCAGCGGCTTCGGGTCGATGGCGAGCCACGGCTCGCGCTCGGCCGCCAGGACGTTCTCGAAGTGCAGGTCCCAGTGCAGCAACTGCTCCCCCGGCTCCCCCACCACCTCACGCATCGCGCCCCCGCACCGCTCCACGAGCGCCCGCTCGGCCGGGTCGGGGATCGCCTCCAGGGCACCGGGCAGATCGTCGAGCATCTCGGCGGCGATGTCCGCGAGCCGCCGCATGCCCGCGGGCGCGGGCACCGACGTGAGCCGCGCGAGCAGCTCGGCGACGACGAGGACCGCCTTGTGCGTGTCCTCCACCGTCGACAACATCCGCCCGGAGTCGAGGCGTTCGAGCAGCATCGTGCCCGTGCCCTCGTCGTGGTCGAGCAACCGCACCGCCCCGTCGCCGTCCCACACCCGCAGCCCGACCGGCTCCCCCTCGGTCTCCTCGTCCAGGAGCTGGAACTTGGCCGCGGCAGGAGTGCCGTCGCGCCGCACGACGGGCAGCACGAGCGCCGCCATGCCGTGCATCGAGGGCCCGTCGACCCGCAGGTCCCACCGCTCGACGAACTCCGCCACGCGCGCGGGCAGCGCCGCGATGAAGGCACGGCCCGGCTCCCCCGCGTACAGGTGCTGCGACTCGATCAGCTCGTCCGGAACGCGAATGTCGATCACGTCGGCGACGCTACCGGCATGCGTGAATCGCCGCATGGGGATTACGCATGGGCATTGACCGGGCCACCCGACCGGCGCGGGCCTACGTCCGCAGCGCCCCCGGCACGTACATCTGGCTCGCGGTCCTCTTCGTCACGACGGTCGCGATGCACCACATGTCACCGGAGTTCGAGAAGGACTTCCTGCTCCAGCGCTCCACCAACATCCACGAACTGTCGCAGAACCCCGTCCGGGTCCTGGTCGCCAGCGCGTTCTGGACCGACGGCGGCACCTGGCTGTCCTACGCCGTGCTCTACACCCTCTTCCACGCCACCGCCGAACGCTGGCTCGGCACGGCCCGCTGGCTCGCGGTCGCCGCGGGCGCGCACGTCATGGCCACGCTCATCAGCGAGGGCGTGCTCGCCCTCGCGATCCGCCACGGCGCGGCCCCGACGTCGGCCGTCAACACCCTCGACATCGGGGTGAGTTACGCCCTCGCGGGCGTGATCGCGGTCCTCACCTACTGGGTGCCGAACCCCTGGAGGTACGCGTACCTCCTGATCGTCCTCGCCGTGTACGGCACTCCGCTGGTCACCGGCAGGACCTTCACCGACCTGGGCCACTTCACGGCGGTCCTGATCGGCCTCGCCTGCCACCCGCTGACCCGGAGCGCCGCACGCCCGGCACCGAGGAGATGGACGGTCAGGAGATCCCGGACGCCTTGAGCTCCTCGGCGAACGTCTCCTGGTCGAACAGCGATCGGCTGTCCGCCTTCTTGCCGTCGATGACGACGGTCGGCGTGCCCTGCATGCCGTCGTCGGTGAAAGCCTGCATGGCCTCACCGACCCAGCTCTTGTACGAGCCCTTCTGCACCGCCTTGTCGAACTCGGCGCCCCGCAGCCCGTCCACGTTGTCGGCGATCCGCAGCAGGAAAGCGGGCGTGAAGGCGTCCTCGGTCTCGCTCTCCGGCTGGTTGGCGAAGACCGCGGCGTGGAACTGCGGGAACTTGCCCGCGTCCACCGAAGCCCGCAGCGCGTTCGCCGCGTTCACCGAGCCGCTGCCGCCGAGGTTCTTGTCGAGGAACGAGGCGAGCGTGTACTCGACCTTCACCTTGCCCTCGGCCACCGGCTTCACCAGGGCCTGCGCGCCCGTCTCCTCGAACTTCTTGCAGATCGGACAGCGCGCGTCCTCGTACAGCTTGACCGTGTGCCCGGCCTTCGGGTCGCCGACCGTGATCACGCCGCCCTTCACCGTGGCGGGCGTCTTGGCGAGCGCCTCCGTGCCGGCCGGCGGCTGCTTCGCCTCAGGACCGCCGCTGGACGCGGACTCCGAGGCCGACGCCCCCTTGTCGTCGCTCCCGCCCCCGCCCGTGAGGTCCTCGGGCCCGCAGGCGGCTGCGCCCCCGGCGACGAGTGCGGTGGCGGCCACCGCGGCGACGATGCGCCCGGCCTTGCGTACGGCCATCTGAACAGTCCTCCTGGATCTCGGCACGCGCCGCTTCGACATCGCCACGCGCCGGGCCAACGTATCGGAACGCCCACCCCCGAGCCCCCTCCCCAAAGCCCCCACCAGCGCAGTAACGTCCCGCACATGAGCAGCACGATCAACGGCGGCATCTCGCACTGGTACGCGGACCACGGCACCCCGGCCCCCCGTGAACCCCTGCCGGGCGACGAGAGTGCCGACGTCTGCATAGTCGGCGGCGGCTACACGGGCCTGTGGACCGCGTACTACCTGAAGAAGGCCGCCCCCTTCCTCCGCATCACCGTCCTCGAACAAAAGTTTTGCGGGTACGGCGCCTCCGGCCGCAACGGCGGCTGGCTCTACAACGGCATCGCGGGCCGCGACCGCTACGCCCGGCTGCACGGCAAAGAGGCCGCGGTCCGCCTCCAGGAGGCGATGAACGACACGGTCACCGAGGTGATCGAGACGGCGAAGGCCGAAGGGATCGACGCCGACATCCACCACGGCGGCGTACTGGAAGTCGCCTACACGCCCGCCCAGTTGGCACGCCTGAAGGAATTCCACGCCACGGAACTCGCGTACGGCGAGAAGGACCGCACGCTGCACGGCGCCCGGGAGACGGCCGACCGCATCCGCGTCGCGGGCGCCGTCGGCTCCACCTGGACCCCGCACGGCGCACGCCTGCACCCGGTGAAACTGGTGCAGGGCCTGGCGACGGCGGTCGAGTCCCTCGGCGTCACGATCCACGAGTCGACACCCGTCACGGAGATCAAGCCCAAACACGCCATCACCCCGTACGGCACGGTGCGCGCCCCCTACATCCTGCGCTGCACGGAGGGCTTCACGGCGTCCTTGAAGGGCCAACGCCGCACATGGCTCCCCATGAACTCCTCAATGATCGCGACGGAACCCCTGTCGCCCGCCCAATGGGAGTCGATCGGCTGGGAGGGCCGCGAAACGCTGGGCGACATGGCGCACGCGTACATGTACGCCCAGCGCACTGCCGACGGCCGCATCGCACTCGGCGGCAGAGGCGTCCCGTACCGCTACGGCTCGAAAACGGACAACGACGGCCGCACCCAGCCGGCCACGATCGAGGCCCTGCGCGACATCCTGACCCGCTTCTTCCCCCAACTCGCCGGAGTCGAGATCGCCCACGCCTGGTCAGGCGTCCTGGGCGTCCCCCGCGACTGGTGCGCCACGGTCACCCTGGACCGCGCCACGGGCCTCGGCTGGGCGGGCGGCTACGTCGGCTCGGGCGTGGCCACCGCCAACCTCGCGGCCCGCACCCTGCGCGACCTGGTCCAACAGGACTCGGGCCAGGCAGGCCCCACGGACCTCACGACCCTCCCCTGGGTCAACCACAAGGTCCGCAAATGGGAACCGGAACCGTTCCGCTGGCTGGGAGTCCACGGCATGTACGCCACGTACCGCAAAGCGGACCACCAAGAACTGACCACCCCAACAACCAGTCCCCCCCACCTGGCCCGCCTGGCAGACCGCCTGTCGGGCCGCCACTAGGCAAAGAAAAAGAGCCCCCTGTCGGATTCGAACCGACGACCTACGCATTACAAGTGCGTTGCTCTGGCCATCTGAGCTAAGGAGGCGTGCAGTGTCCTGCCCGAGCAGTGTAACCAACGTCGCACGTGCCCCCGTCGAAAATTTCCTCGAAGGTCGAGGGCGCACGACTACTGACAGACCGCTCCCCCCCGGGGTACCGTCCGAGCAGTTCACTCAGGTGGACTACACCACTCCTCTCTTTACAACGGATCGTCCGGCACGTTCCTGCCGGTGAAGGGGGCCCTCACCATGGCCACTGTTTCGTTCGACAAGGCGACCCGCATCTACCCGGGTGGCGACAAGCCCGCCGTCGACCAGCTTCAGCTCGACGTCGCGGACGGCGAGTTCCTCGTCCTCGTCGGTCCCTCCGGCTGCGGAAAGTCCACCTCCCTGCGCATGCTCGCGGGCCTGGAGGACGTGAACGCCGGAGCCATCCGCATCGGTGACCGCGACGTCACGCACCTGCCGCCCAAGGACCGGGACATCGCCATGGTGTTCCAGAACTACGCGCTCTACCCGCACATGACGGTCGCCGACAACATGGGCTTCGCCCTGAAGATCGCGGGCGTCAACAAGGCCGAGATCCGCCAGAAGGTCGAGGACGCGGCGAAGATCCTCGACCTCACGGACTACCTGGCCCGCAAGCCGAAGGCGCTCTCCGGTGGTCAGCGCCAGCGTGTCGCCATGGGCCGCGCCATCGTGCGTGAGCCGCAGGTCTTCCTCATGGACGAGCCGCTGTCGAACCTCGACGCCAAGCTCCGTGTCTCCACCCGTACGCAGATCGCCAGCCTGCAGCGCCGACTCGGCATCACCACCGTGTACGTCACGCACGACCAGGTCGAGGCCATGACCATGGGCGACCGGGTGGCCGTACTGAAGGACGGTCTGCTGCAGCAGGTGGACAGCCCCCGCAACATGTACGACCGCCCGGCCAACCTCTTCGTCGCCGGCTTCATCGGCTCCCCCGCCATGAACCTCGTCGAGGTCCCGATCACCGACGGCGGCGTGAAGTTCGGCAACTCCGTCGTGCCGGTCAACCGCGAGGCGCTGTCCGCCGCGGCCGACAAGGGCGACCGCACGGTCACGGTCGGCGTCCGCCCGGAGCACTTCGACATCGTCGAGCAGGACGGCGCCACGGCGAAGTCCCTCTCGAAGGAGACCGAGGACGCCCCGGCGGGCCTGGCCGTCTCCGTGAACGTCGTCGAGGAGCTCGGCGCCGACGGGTACGTCTACGGCTCCGCGGAGGTCGGCGGCGAGCACAAGGACCTCGTGGTCCGCGTGAACGGCCGCCGGGTCCCGGAGAAGGGCACGCAGCTGCACGTCGTGCCGCGTCCGGGTGAGATCCACGTGTTCTCGACGTCGACGGGCGAGCGCCTCACCGACTGACGAGCCGCCTCACCAGCACGTGAAGGGCCCCGCACCTCGGTGCGGGGCCCTTCACGTACGCCCACGTTGTCGACAAATACCCCGGCAGACCGGTCATTTCGCCTCGGCCCCGTCAACACCGCTCCAGAAAAACCTCATTCACCGTCGCTCGACCGAGTGACGTAATGTCGCCAAATCATCACCGAGCGCTACGCTCACTCGCGTGACGCACTCCGCCAACTACACCCAGAAGCCGCGCCGAGCCCACCGAGGCCCCGCCCGACGCATCGGCCGCACGCTCGCTCTCGTCCTGCCCGTGATGCTGGTGCTCTCCGGGACCCTCGCGGTCACCAGCGTCAACTGGTCCGGGAACTCCTCGGATTCGATGCTCACCGCATCCGCCGACAACCTTTCCAAGCCGGCCAAGTCCCGCGCCCCGCAGGACGTCCTGCGCGACAAGCTGCTCCTGGAGCTCCAGGAGAAGAACCCGGGCGTCGCGCTCACCCACCTCCAGCAGGAGGTGAACCGCCACCCGTCGCTCGCCAGGCACTGCGTCTCCATCGCCCGTGCCCTCGGCCGCGCGGCCGTCCGGGCGTACGGCCCGACACGCGCGCAGTCGTATGCCCGCCCGGTCTGCGACACGTCCTTCGCGACGGGCGTCGCCGCCGCCCATCAGAACGGCTGATCGGGTCGGCACGTAGGGTTTCCGGCATGACCGGCGACCCTCACGCTCACAGACCCACGCAGGCCGTCGTCCTGGCCGGAGGCCAGGGCTCGCGCCTCCGTCCGTACACCGACGACCGGCCCAAGCCGATGGTCGAGATCCCCGGCACGGGGACCCCGATCATCGGCCATCAGCTTTCCTGGCTGGCGGCCGAGGGCGTGACGGACGCCGTCGTCTCCTGCGGCCATCTCGCCGAAGTGCTCCAGGAGTGGCTGGAGTCGGCGGACCTCCCCCTGAACGTCACCACGGTCGTCGAGAACGAACCGCTGGGCCGCGGCGGCGGCCTGAAGTACGCCGCCCGCCACCTCCCGCACGCGGACCGCCCCTGGTACGCGACGAACGGCGACATCTGGACCCGCTTCTCGCTGCGCGACATGGCGGCCTTCCACGCCGAGCGCGACGCCACAGCGACGCTCGCCCTGGCCCGCCCCCGCATCCCGTGGGGCGCCGTAGAGACGGACGCGTTCGGCCACATCACGGACTTCATCGAGTCCCCGCCGTCCCCGTATCTGATCAACGCGGGCGTGTACGTCTTCTCCGCCTCGTTCACCGCGCTCCTGCCGGACCGCGGCGACCACGAGCGCACCACGTTCCCGCGGCTGGCCCGCGAGAAGAGCCTGGCGGGCTTCCCGCTGCCGCAGGGCGCGTACTGGCGGGCGATCGACACGGCGAAGGACCTCACCGAGGCCGCCAAGGAGCTGGCTGCCCAGAGCGGTTGAGAGCCGCTCGACGCATACGCCGATCGGGGCCCCGCACAGTGTCTGTGCGGGGCCCCGATCGGCGTATGCGGAAGGAAGGTCAGCCGCCGAGCAGGCCGCCCACGAGGCGGTCGTTGCCGCCGCCACCGCCCGTGCTGCCGCCGCTCGTGCCGCTCTCGGGCGCTCCGCCGCCGCTGCCACCACTGGACGTGGGTCCGGCGGTCGCGGACGAGGGAGGCTGCTGCGGCGAGGACTGCTGGGGCGGTGCCTGACCGGTGGTGCCCTGCGTCTGGCTGGGCTGCCCCTGGCCGGCGGCCGCGCCCGCGGTCTCGGGCGCCGCGCCCGGCGGGGTCGCCGTGGCGCCCTGCGTGGGGCTCGCGGAACTCCCCTGCGTCGGCGCCTCGGAGCCGGTGGCCGTGGGGCTCTGCGACTGGCCCTGCCGCTGCCGCTGCTTTCCGGGCTCCTCCGGGAGCGGTGAGCCCGGCAGTTCGTTGCGCGGGGCCTCGCCGGGTCCCGGCACGGTCACGCGGTCGGCGTCGCGCACCGCGCCGCCGAGCATCGAGCCGATGAGCAGCGTGAGGCCGACGACGAGCGCCCCGACGAGCGCGCCGCGCCGCAGCACCCGGCGCCGCAGCTCCCAGATGTGCACGCGCGGCCCGAGCGTCCGCCAGGCCTCGCCGGCCAGGCGTCCGTCGACGGAGTAGACGGGTGCGCCCGCGATGATCAGCGGCGACCAGGCGGCCAGGTAGATGATGTCCGGCGCGTCGTAGGCGGGGACGGTCTTCCAGCTGACGGTGACGATGAGCGCGGCGGACAGGAGCACGCCGACGCCGGCCGCGACCCGCTGCCAGAGCCCGAGCACCGTGAGCACGCCGACGATGATCTGCAGGAAGGCGATGCAGAGCCCCGCGCCCACGGGGTGCGAGAGGGCGAAGTCACGCAGCGGCTCGGCGAGCGCCCAGGGGTGCAGCGAGTTGAGCCACTTGACCATGGAGCCGCGGTCGCCGCCGTCGAAGTACACGGGGTCGCAGAGCTTGCCCATGCCGGCGTAGATGGAGATGAATCCGAGGAAGACGCGCAGCGGGAGCAGCACGACGCCGAGGTTCATGCGACGGCCGGGGTAGTAGGCGTGCCGGACGGGGTCGGCCCCGTGGCGCCTTCCGGACTGGCGTTCGCCCGCGTCGGTGTCGTCGAAGTCGTCGTCGAACTCGTCGTCTTCGTACGGGAGTTGTTCGTCGAGGTCGCTCTCCGGCATGGGCATGCGCGGGATGAGCCGGGTCTCGGGGTCGTGGTGCCGAGGACCGATGACGGCAGGCGTGGCCTGCGTGGTCTCGAGGTCGTCTTCGACGTCGATGCGGGGGATGACCTGCGTGGCACCTCCGTCGTCGTAGGAGGAGCCGCCTGCTTCGGCCGAATGGCGCAGGCCGGTGCCACGCACCGCCTGCAGCAGCCCGGTGGCTCCGGGGTCGCCCGGCTCGGACTTCCCGCTCCAGACAACGGGCGAGCGGCGCCGTGCGGCGGAGCCGGCCGCGGGGATACGCAGGGTGTCGTCGGCATTGCTCAAGTGCCGTGCGATACGCGGGGATTGGGTCCGCTGCGCGGTGGGGAGCTGCACGCGGAAACTCGCGTGGTTCACGATGACCTGGGCCGGGTCGCTCGGCACCTTCACCATGCTCAGCGCGGGAGCATCGTCGAACCCTGACGAGCTTCCCCCCGTGGGATTGCGGGGCGTTCTGGTGTCCACACTCATCTAACCGAGTGATGTGTGTTTAGGACACTGCCTTGACCGTGCGGAAATGTCCGGACCGCGTCAAGATCTTCACCGGGTGTCGGCCGGCCCGGATGATCCGGGCCGGCCGACGTCCTGGGTCAGGTCTAACTCCGGCGCCGGGCCGCCTCGTAGAGCACGACGCCCGCCGCGACACCGGCGTTCAGGGACTCCGTGCCGCCCGGCATCGGGATGCGCACGCGGTAGTCGCAGGTCTCGCCGACGAGACGCGAGAGGCCCTTGCCCTCGCTGCCGATGACGATCACGACGGGACCGGACAGCGCCTCCAGGTCACCGACCTCGTGTTCGCCGTCCGCCGCGAGCCCGACGATCGCGAGCCCGGCCTTCTTGTAGGCCTCCAGGACGCGGGTCAGGTTCGTGGCGCGCGCCACGGGCGTACGCGCCGCGGCTCCGGCGGCCGTCTTCCAGGCGCCCGCGGTCATCCCGGCGGCACGCCGCTCGGGGACGACGACGCCGTGCCCGCCGAAGGCGGAGGCGGAACGCACCACGGCGCCCAGGTTGCGCGGGTCCGTCACGCCGTCGAGCGCGACGATCAGCGGGTCCTCGCCCTGGTCGTACGCGGCGGCGGCGAGCTCCTCGGGGTGCGCGTACTCGTAGGGCGGCACCTGGAGCACGAGGCCCTGGTGGTTGAGCCCGTTGGTCATGCGGTCCAGCTCGGGGCGCGGGGCCTCCATGAGGTGGATGCCGCCGCGCTCACCGGCGATCTGCAGCGCCTCGCGGACGCGCTCGTCGTTGTCGATGAACTGCTGGACGTAGAGCATCGAGGCGGGCACGCCCTCGCGCAGCGCCTCGACGACCGAGTTGCGGCCGACGACCATCTCGGAGGTGCCCTTGCCGCGGCCCTTCACGGGTGCGGGACGGCGGCCGCCGCCGGGGCCGCCGCCGGCCTTCTTGGCCGCGGCGTTGGCGATGCGGTTCTTCTTGTGTCCCTTGCGCGCCTCGGCGGGCGGCGTCGGGCCCTTGCCCTCAAGGCCGCGGCGCCGGTTCCCGCCGCTGCCGACCTGCGCGCCCTTCTTGCCGGACATGCGGCGGTTGTTAGCGGCCATGACCTACCTGTCTCTGTGATGCGTGCGGCTGTCCGCGTTCTGCGTGACGGCCCACTGCGTGACTGCGTACGTATATGAAGTGTGCCGCCCGGGTCGCCGGGCGGCACATCGCGAGGTCAGACGCTCAGCGCGGGCCGAGAGTCCACCGCGGTCCGGCCGGGCTGTCCTCGATGACGAGGCCGGACTGGTTGAGCTGGTCGCGGATGGCGTCGGCGGTGGCCCAGTCCTTGCGGCCGCGCGCCGCCTCCCGCTGCTGGAGCACGAGACGGACGAGGGTGTCGACGACCCCGTGCAGATCCTCGCCGCGGTCGCCCTCGCCGGCCCAGTGCGGGTCGAGCGGGTCGAGGCCGAGCACGCCCAGCATGGCGCGCACCTCGGCGAGCCGCTCCACCGCGGCTTCCTTGTCGTCGGCGGCCAGGGCTGAGTTGCCCTGCCGGACCGTCGTGTGCACGATCGCGAGGGCCTGCGGGACGCCGAGGTCGTCGTCCATCGCGTCGGCGAAGGCGGGCGGCACGTCGGTGGCGGGCTCCACGACGCCCCCGGCCTTCTCCACCACGCGCTGCACGAAGCCCTCGATCCGCGCGAACGCGGACTCGGCCTCGCGCAGGGCCTCCTCGCTGTACTCGATCATCGAGCGGTAGTGCGGGGTGCCCAGGTAGTAGCGCAGGACGATCGGGCGCCACTTCTTGACCATCTCGGACACGAGGACCGAGTTGCCGAGCGACTTGGACATCTTCTCGCCGCTCATGGTGACCCAGCCGTTGTGCACCCAGTACCGCGCGAACACGTCGCCGAAGGCCTTGGCCTGCGCGATCTCGTTCTCGTGGTGCGGGAAGATCAGGTCGATGCCGCCGCCGTGGATGTCGAACTCACGGCCGAGGTACTTGTGGGCCATCGCCGAGCACTCCAGGTGCCAGCCCGGACGGCCGCGGCCCCAGGGGGTCTCCCAGCTGGGCTCCCCTTCCTTGGCGCGCTTCCACATGGCGAAGTCACGCGCGTCGCGCTTGCCGGTCTCGCCCTCGCTCTCGGGCTGCAGGAGGTTGTCGAGCTCCTGGTTGGACAGCTCCAGGTAGCCCGGGTAGGACTTCACGTCGAAGTAGACGTTGCCGTCCGACTCGTACGCGTGGCCGCGCTCGATCAGGCCGCGCATCATCTCGACCATCTCGGTGATGTGTCCGGTGGCGCGCGGCTCGTAGGTGGGCGGGAGGCAGCCGAGGACGTCGTAGCCGTTGTTGAAGGCGCGCTCGTTCTCGTACCCGATCGACCACCACGGGCGGCCCTGCTCGGCCGACTTCCGGATGATCTTGTCGTCGATGTCCGTGACGTTCCGGATGAAGGTGACGTCGTACCCGCGGTGGGCGAACCAGCGGCGCATGATGTCGAAGTTGAGCCCCGACCGGATGTGGCCGATGTGCGGGGCCGCCTGCACCGTCGCGCCGCACAGGTAGATCGAGACACAACCGTCGTTGAGCGGGCTGAAGTCTCGGATCTGCCGGGCGCTGGTGTCGTACAGGCGAATCGTCACCACTCCAGGGTAGTGGTCCAAGGACAGTGCCCTGTGACCTCCCGGGTCAACAGGGCACGGAACTGTGACATGCGCGGGTGCGCGAGGGGCCGTCAGATCCTGCCGACGACCTTGCGCGGGGTGACGCGGACGACGACGCGGGTGTCGTCCTTCGCGGAGGCCGAGTTGAACTCCGCGTACTTCAGGCCGGTGTACTTCAGCGCCAACTCGTCGATGAGCTCCTGCCCGCCCTCGGTGGTCATCGTCGCCTCGCCGCGGATCTCGGCGTAGGTGTACGGGGCGTCGAAGGGCTGCAGGAGCACCGTCACGCGCGGGTCGCGGCGCAGGTTCTTCTCCTTGCGGCGGTTGAGCGTGGTGGAGAAGAGCAGGTCGTCGCCGTCGCGCTTCACCCAGACCGGTGAGACCTGGGGGCTGCCGTCGGGCTGGATCGTGGCGACGGAGACGAAGACGGGGGTGTCGAGCAGGGCCTTGAGCTTGTCGGACAGTTCGGCGGACATAGGGGCGCCTCTCTCGTACGTCGGTGACTGTCGCTGTTCCGCTGTCGGTGTGCCGTACCGATATTCCCCCGTCACCCGTGCGCCGGTCAGCCCGTCCGCACGACCAGTGCCGTCGCGATGGCGGCGAGGCCCTCGGCGCGGCCGGTGAGGCCGAGGCCGTCGGTGGTCGTGCCGGACACGGCGACGGGGGCGCCGACGGCGGCTGTCAGGGTCTTCTGCGCCTCGTCACGCCGCTTGCCGACCTTGGGGCGTACGCCGATGACCTGGACGGCGACGTTGCCGATCTCGAAGCCTTCGGCGCGCACGATCCTGGCCGCCTCGGCGAGCAGCGTCACACCGGAGGCGCCGGACCATTCGGGTCTGCCGGTGCCGAAGTGCGCGCCGAGGTCGCCGATGCCGGCGGCGGAGAAGAGGGCGTCGCAGGCGGCGTGCGCGGCGACGTCACCGTCCGAGTGGCCGGCGAGGCCCGCGCTCTCGCCCTCCCAGAGGAGTCCGGCGCACCACAGCTCGCGTCCTTCTTCGAAGGCGTGCACGTCGGTGCCGATGCCGACCTGCGGGAGCGTCACGCGCGGCTGCTGCTCAGAAGCCATCGTTGGCCCTCCTGCGGGCGAGCACGGCCTCGGCGAGGACGAGGTCCAGGGGCCGCGTGACCTTGAACGCCTCTTCGTGGCCGGGCACGACGACGACCCGCAGGCCGAGCTGCTCGACCATGCTGGCGTCGTCCGTGACGTTGTCGGTGACCGTCTCGTGGGCACGGACGAGGGTGTCGCGGTCGAAGCCCTGCGGGGTCTGCACGGCGCGCAGGCTGGCGCGCTCGGGCGTGGCCACCACGGGCTCGGGCGCTCCGGGCTCAGCCGGCTCAGCCGGCTCGACCTGCTTGACGGTGTCGGTCAGGGGCAGCGCGGGGACCACGGCCGGGGCTCCGTCGCGGACGGCCTCGATGACGCCGTCGACGGTGTCGACGGGCACAAGCGGGCGGGCCGCGTCGTGCACGAGGACGACGCCGATGCCGTCCGGCAGGGCGTCGAGGCCGAGCTTCACGGACTCCTGGCGGGTGTCGCCGCCGGGGACCACGACGAAGTCGGTGCGCTCGGGCAGTGCGTGGTCGGCCAGGAGGGTCTTGACCTCGGCGGCGCCCTCCGGCGGGGCCACGACGACGACGAGCGAGACGGCGCGGGAGGCGGCCATGGCCCGTACGGCGTGGATGAGCATGGGCGTGCCGTTCAGCGCGCGGAGCGCCTTGGGGGCGCCCGGGCCGAGCCGTACGCCGCGTCCGGCGGCGGGGATCACGACCGCGGTGCGGGATTCCTCAGACATCGCTTCCGTTCAGGTTTGTGTGCTCGGCGGGGCTGGGTATGGCCTTGGCAGAGTGCCGGGCGCGAGCCTTGACCGGACCCTTCCGTGACATCTGGTCGAGTCGGCTGCCCGGCACACCAAGCAGCACCAAGTACGACGCGAGTACGGAACGTCAGGAATTCAAGGATTACGCCTGAGCAGGCTGGGCAGGTCCAAGCTGGGCAGGTCTGGGTACGAACATGCCGCAGCGCCCGGCGACACCATTGAGGGTCAGCGGGCACCGCGGCATTTCATGGCGCCAAGACGTATGCGTATGTCAGGACGCGATCAGGACGCGAGGACCTCGTCAAGCAGGGCCTCGGCCTTGTCCTCGTTCGTGTTCTCCGCGAGGGCGAGCTCGCTCACCAGGATCTGGCGAGCCTTGGCGAGCATGCGCTTCTCACCCGCGGACAGTCCGCGCTCACGCTCACGACGCCACAGGTCACGCACGACTTCCGCGACCTTGATGACATCGCCAGAGGCGAGCTTCTCGAGATTTGCCTTGTAGCGACGGGACCAGTTCGTCGGCTCTTCGGCGTACGGCGCGCGCAGTACTTCGAAGACCCGGTCGAGCCCGTCCTGACCGACCACATCACGCACGCCGACGAACTCCGCATTGTCCGCAGGCACACGTACCGTCAGGTCGCCCTGGGCGACCTTCAGCACCAAGTAGGTCTTGTCCACGCCTTTGATCTGGCGAGTCTCAATGGCCTCGATCAGCGCGGCCCCGTGATGGGGATAGACCACGGTGTCGCCAACCTTGAACGTCATGTGACAGGTACCCCTTCCGTGGCTATCCATCCTAACACGAGAATCGCCTCTTCTGAATGGCGTTTTCGCAGGTCAGGGCATATCTCGGGGCTTGACAACAGCAACAGGAACGTGCTGCGAAGGGCTTGTGGAGCGAGGTATTCGCAGGTGGGAGCGGCTCTTCGGGGAAGCGGAAACACGCCCGTCACACCCCCTCCGAGAGCGCTCCACGAGGCTGAACGTCCCGGTTTGCCGGGTTCCGAACGGTGAACTTCCGCTACTCCGTTCGGCGACCGGAGAGAGGTGCGATCCCGTGTTCGACGGAAATCCGGAATTGATCAAGCGATCCCGGTGATCAATTCCCCGGACTTCCCCGGACTTCCCGGGACCGCCATGCATTCCTTACCGGAAATCCGCAGGACCAGCGCCGATGTCTCTTGACGGCACTTAAGTGAATGGTGGACGAGATGCCAATGGCACGGACGTGACGCCAGGGGCGCGTGCGTCGCCGCACGAGCCACGGGAGAGCGGCTCACCACCCGTAGGGGCGGGTCGGGTGCGGTGGCACGGGAACGGCTCGGTAACCTAAGCCCGCTGACACACACTTAGGACGGCTTCTGAGCCGCCCGCCCCTCCCGTACCGCCCTCGTTCAAGGAGTTGCCGCCGCCGTGAGCCGCAGCCTTCGACGTGGCGCCATTGCCGCCACCGCCATCGCGTTCTCGCTCGCGTCGCTCGCCGCGTGCGGCGCCGGTAACAACGCCCAGACACACGAGATCAAGCCGGACAACGCCGCGACCGCCGTCGGCGACATCAAGATCCAGAACGCCATGGTGATCACCCAGCCCGACCTGAAGTCGACGGGTCCCGCGGTGATCGCCGCCACGATCTTCAACAACGGCAGCACCGACCAGAAGCTGACGGAGATCGCGGTCGACGGCACCGGCAAGAAGGCCAAGATCACGCCGGCCAAGGACGACAAGACCTCCCAGCGGGGCGGTCTGACCATCCCCGCCGGCGGCTCGGTCATCATCGGCGGCAAGGACAACGCCTCCGCGGTCCTGCCCAGCAGCCGTGAGGCCGTCAAGGACGGCGACGCGCAGCCGGTCACCTTCGCCTTCAGCAAGACCGGCGACGTGAAGATGAAGACCTTCGTCGTGCCGGCCGAGAGCTACTTCAAGAAGTGGGGCCCGGCCGAGGTTCCCGAGGCCCCGGGCTCCAAGCCGTCCGAGAAGCCGTCCGGCAGCACGTCGGCCGACCCGTCGGGCTCACCCTCCACGAACCCCTCGGGCACGCCCGCCGATGGCGCGAACACCGAGCCGTCCGGCGCGGCATCGCAGCCGGCCGAGGGCGGCACGCAGTCGCACGGCGCGGGCGACGCCGCCGAGCACTGATCGACGTACGTACGCCCCGGCGTACAAAGGAAAGGGCGGGAACCCGACACCGGGTTCCCGCCCTTCCTCGTGTCTGCTGAGGGGCTGTTTACGGCTCGAACTTGTAGCCGAGGCCGCGCACCGTCACCAGGTAGCGCGGGGCTCCCGGGTCCGGTTCGATCTTGGCGCGCAGGCGCTTGACGTGGACGTCGAGGGTCTTGGTGTCCCCCACGTAGTCCGCGCCCCAGACGCGGTCGATGAGCTGCATGCGGGTCAGGACGCGGCCCGCGTTGCGCAGGAGCATCTCCAGGAGGTCGAACTCCTTGAGGGGCAGGTCGACCTTGGAGCCGGAGACGGTGACCACGTGACGGTCCACGTCCATGCGGACCGGGCCCGCCTCCAGGGCCTGCGGTGCGACCTCCTCGGGCTCGCCGCGGCGGCGCAGGACCGCGCGGATGCGGGCCACGAGTTCGCGGGAGGAGAAGGGCTTGGTGACGTAGTCGTCGGCTCCTATTTCCAGGCCGACCACCTTGTCGATCTCGCTGTCCTTGGCGGTGACCATGATCACCGGGACGTTGGAGCGGCCGCGCAGCTGACGGCAGACCTCCGTGCCGGGCAGGCCCGGCAGCATCAGGTCGAGCAGGACGAGGTCGGCGCCGTTGCGCTCGAACTCGTCGAGTCCGTCGGGCCCGGTGGCCGCGATGGCGACCTCGAAGCCCTCTTTGCGGAGCATGTAGGACAGGGCGTCGCTGAAGGATTCCTCGTCCTCGACGACGAGCACTCGGGTCACGGAAGGACCTCCGGGGCAGGAATGGGTTCGTACGCAGTGGTCTCGTCGGGCCGTGCGGTGTCGGCTTCGCTGCCGTCTCCGCCGTGACCGGATCCGCGGTCGCGGGCAGCGGCTGCTTCGGGCAGCCGCAGGGTGAAGGTGGAGCCCTGTCCCTCGGAGCTCCACACGGTGACCTCCCCGCCGTGCGAGGCGGCCACGTGTTTGACGATGGCGAGGCCGAGGCCGGTGCCGCCGGTGGCCCGGGAGCGGGCCGGGTCCACTCGGTAGAAGCGCTCGAAGATGCGCTCCTTGTCCTTGTCGGAGATGCCGATCCCCTGGTCGGTGACGGCCACCTCGATGAGGTCTCCCCCTGGTGCGCTGACCCGGCGGGCGGCGACGCCCACCCGGGTGCGTGCGGGCGAGTAGTTCACGGCGTTCTCGACGAGGTTGCCGAGTGCCGCCGCCAGCTGGCCGCGGTTGCCCCATATCTGCAGGTCGGCGGTGCCGCCTGCGGCCATGGTGATCTGTTTGTGGGAGGCCTGGTGACGGCTGCGGTCGATCGCCTCCGCCACCAGTTCGTCGACACGGACGGGTTCGGCGTCCTCCAGGGGGTCGTCGTTCTGGACCCGGGAGAGGTCGATGAGCTCCTGCACGAGGTTGGTCAGGCGGGTCGCCTCGATCTGCATGCGGCCCGCGAAGCGCTCGACGGCCTCGGGGTCGTCGGAGGCGTCCATGACGGCCTCGGAGAGCAGGGAGAGTGCGCCGACCGGGGTCTTCAGCTCGTGGCTCACGTTGGCGACGAAGTCGCGCCGTACGGCCTCGATGCGGCGGGCCTCCGTGAGGTCCTCCACCAGGAGCAGGACCAGGCGGGAGCCGAGGGGGGCCACGCGTGCGGAGACGGCCAGGGCCTCGCCACGGCCGGTGCCACGGCGCGGCAGGTCCAGCTCGACCTGGCGTATCTCGCCGTCACGCCGGGTGTCGCGTGCCATCTGGAGCATGGGCTCGACGGCGAGCTTGCCGCCGCGGACCAGGCCGAGTGCGTACGCGGCCGAGCTGGCCTTGACGACGCTGTCCGCCTCGTCGAGGACGACGGCGGACGAGCGGAGCACGGAGAGCACCGTGTCGACGCCGGGTGGCAGTACGGGGTCGGTGTGCAGGGAGGTCCGGGTGGGGCGTTTCAGGTCGCGCTCGCTCCAGCGGAACGCCAGCATGGCGATGACGCCGGTGCACACCCCGGCGATCGCTGCCGCTGCGGCAACCGCCGCGTTCACGTCCATGCCCCCAGGTTATGCGCCGGATGAGCACCTGCCCCAGCCATCCGGGTGCCCGCTCGAACACTCGTCGCCCAGAGTTCACCGAGGGGACGGTGTTGGTTCACTTCGGCCGAACGGGTTGCTCCGGGCCTTGCGGGTGCGGTTCCGGGGAGCGCACCGCGCGTCGCCCACAGTTCACCTCGGTGACAGGGGCGGTTCATTCGGGATGCCGGAAACGGACGCGTGGGGGCCGCACCGTGGGAGCGTGGGGGTCACCCCCCGGGACGTACTAGAGAGGGACATCCACATGCGGGACGCGTACCACGAGGAACTTGACTCGATCGGCGAAGGCCTGGTCGAGATGGCCCGCCTTGTCGGGTCCGCGATCGGGCGCGCCACGACGGCCATGCTCGACGCCGACCTGAAGATGGCGGAGAGCGTGATCGCCGCCGACCAGAAGGTGGACGATCTGCAGCACGAGCTGGAGGCGCGCGCGATAGCCCTCCTCGCACGGCAGCAGCCGGTCGCCACCGACCTGCGCATCGTCGTGACCTCGCTGCGGATGAGCGCCGACCTGGAGCGTTCGGGCGACCTCGCCCAGCACGTCGGCAAGCTGACCCGCCTGCGCTTCCCGGCGTCGGCCGTTCCGCAGGACCTGCACGCGACGATCCTGGAGATGGGGCAGCTCGCGCAGCGCCTCATGGCCAAGGCAGCCGAGGTCATCATCACGAAGGACGTCGACCTGGCGCTCCAGCTGGAGCAGGACGACGACGAGATGGACCTGCTGCACCGCACGCTCTTCCAGCACCTGATGGACGACCGCTGGAAGCACGGCATCGAGACGGCCGTGGACGTGACGCTGCTCGGCCGCTACTACGAGCGCTTCGCCGACCACGCGGTGTCGGTCGCCAAGAGGGTCGTCTACCTGGTCACGGGCGAGCACGCGGACGAGATGCAGCAGACGGGGACGCCGGTGGAGGGGGCCTGAGGCTTTGCCGAGCCCCGGCAACCGCCATCCCGTCCGACCCACCGACGGACGGAGTCCGGCGCAGCACCCCGAAGCCGGGAGGCGCCCCGGCGCCGAGCGCCGCGAGGGGTGCACGAAGAAGGTCCTGCCGCCGGTGGAGGGCGCCTGAGGCTTTGCCGAGCCCCGGCAACCGCCATCCCGTCCGACCCACCGACGGACGGAGTCCGGCGCAGCACCCCGAAGCCGGGAGGCGCCCCGGC
>NZ_JBSFUS010000009.1:402004-498543 GCF_053591915.1 Streptomyces sp. NPDC002853
GCGCCGAGCGCCGCGAGGGGTGCACGAAGAAGGTCCTGCCGCCGGTGGAGGGCGCCTGAGCCCTTCCGGCCCCGCGGTGGGCGCGAAGGGGTGGGCCCGCACTGTTGGTGCGGGCCCACCCCTTCGCGCTCACTGGTTCAGCCGCAGCCTCCGCCGCACTGGCACGTTCCGCCCGACTGGCAGCCGCAGCTGCAGCCCGAGCCGCAGCCGCAGGCGCCGAGGAGCACGAGCGTGGGCAGGCCCGGCGTATCGGTCGGCTGCTCGGGGACGGTTTCGGTGATGCGGGACTCGGCCATGGGTCTCCTCCTCGGTGGCGTACTGCCTGATGCCCGTTCCATGCCCACTGGGGAGGGGCGCACCAACAGCGCACACGCGCGCGGGTGTTGCGGGGCGGGGCGGGGAGCGGGGCCCTGCGCTACCCCCTGGCGGGGACCTCGGCGGGTTCGCCGGGGGCGGGAGCGACCGGCGTGGTTGCCGTGCCCGCCGTCGCCCCCTCCGCGGGCAGCCCGCGCATCAGCGACCAGTAGCCGAGCGCGGCGACGGTGCCGATGACCGCGCAGATGCCCCAGAGCCACTCGGCGCCGAAGCGGTCGATGACGAAGCCGGACATCAGCGGGGCGACGAGCGAGGCCACGGCCCACGACAGGACGTACATGCCCTGGTAGCGGCCCCTGCCATGGGTCGGCGAGAGGCGTACGACCAGGCCGGTCTGCGTGGGCGCGTTGACGATCTCGGCCACCGTCCAGACGCACACGGTCAGGGCGAAGACGCCGATGGAACCGGCGAAGGCGGTGAGCCCGAAGCCGTAGCCGGCGAGCAGCGCGGAGACGATCAACAGCCGCTGCGGGTCGCGGTGTTCGATGAACCGGGTGACGGGGATCTGGAGCGCGACGATCAGGACGCCGTTGACGGCGATGGCGAGACCGTAGTCGGCGGGCGTGAACCCGGCCTCGCCCATGGCGACGGGCAGCCCCACGGAGCCCTGCTGGAAGATCAGGGCGACGAGGAAGGAGAGCCCCACGACGCCCATGAAGCGCCCGTCGCGCAGGACGGCCCCGAGGCCGACGTCCGGGTCCGACTCCTTCTCCGAGGCGGTCCGCACGGGCCGCGACTCCGGGAGCTTCGCGAAGACGACGACCGCGCAGACCATGGTCATCACGGCTTCGATGAGGAACCCGGCGAGGTAGCTGAACTCGGCGATGAAGCCGGCGCCCATGGAGGAGATCGCGAACCCGAGGTTGATGGCCCAGTAGTTGAGCGAGAAGGCCCGCACCCGGTCCTCGGGGCGGACGATGTCGGCCATCATCGCCTGGACGGCGGGGCGGGACGCGTTGCTCGCCATGCCCACGAGGAAGGCGACGGCCGCGATGGCCAGGGGGTCCTTCATGAAGCCGAGGAGCGCCACGGACAGGGCGGTGGAGGCCTGGGCGATGAGGAGGGTGGGCCGCCGCCCGAGCCGGTCGGTCATCACGCCCGCGCCGAGCGAGGAGACGACGCCGCCGAGTCCGTGCAGGGCGGCGACGAGACCGGCGTACGTGGCGGAGTAACCGCGGTCGAGGGTCAGGTAAAGCGCCATGAAGGTGGCGACGAAGGCGCCGAGGCGGTTGACCAGGGTGCTGGTCCACAGCCACCAGAACTCGCGGGGAAGACCGGAGACGGACTCCTTGGCGGCGCGTCTCAGGGCGGCGAGCGGCATCGGTTTCCCCCCACGGGATCAGGCAGCCATGTAAGTGGCACTAGCAACAAGCGCACATTACGACTCCAGGCACCCGAAGAGCCAGTGGATTAGCAGAACCCGTCAACTGACGCCGCTCCCGTGGCCGCGCTGTCCGGGGTCCGGGCGGACGCGCGGGGCACCCGGCGGTTCGATTACGCTCAGGGGCATGGCCGACGCACCGTACAAGCTGATCCTCCTCCGCCACGGCGAGAGCGAGTGGAACGCGAAGAACCTGTTCACCGGCTGGGTGGACGTCAACCTCAACGAGAAGGGCGAGAAGGAGGCGGTCCGCGGCGGTGAGCTGCTCAAGGACGCCGGCCTGCTCCCCGACGTGGTCCACACGTCGCTCCAGAAGCGCGCGATCCGCACGGCCCAGCTGGCGCTGGAGTCCGCGGACCGCCACTGGATCCCCGTGCACCGCTCGTGGCGCCTGAACGAGCGTCACTACGGCGCCCTCCAGGGCAAGGACAAGGCGCAGACGCTCGCCGAGTTCGGCGAGGAGCAGTTCATGCTCTGGCGCCGCTCGTACGACACCCCGCCGCCGCCGCTGGACCGTGACGCCGAGTACTCGCAGTTCGAGGACCCCCGCTACGCGACGCTCCCGCCCGAGCTGCGCCCGCAGACGGAGTGCCTCAAGGACGTCGTCGTCCGCATGCTCCCGTACTGGTTCGACGGCATCGTCCCCGACCTCCTGACCGGCAGGACGGTCCTGGTCGCGGCCCACGGCAACTCGCTGCGCGCCCTGGTCAAGCACCTGG
Organism: Streptomyces sp. NPDC002853; assembly: GCF_053591915.1. Lineage (NCBI taxonomy): Bacteria > Bacillati > Actinomycetota > Actinomycetes > Kitasatosporales > Streptomycetaceae > Streptomyces > Streptomyces sp. NPDC002853. Next base: position 404,480 of record NZ_JBSFUS010000009.1, read on the forward strand.
ACGGCATCTCGGACGAGGACATCGCGGGCCTGAACATCCCGACGGGCATCCCGCTGTCGTACGAACTGGACGCGGAGTTCAAGCCGCTGAAGGCCGGCGGCACGTACCTCGACCCCGACGCGGCGAAGGCGGCCATCGAGGCGGTCAAGAATCAGGGCAAGAAGAAGTAGGCGCGACGCCAGGAGTACGACGCCAGGTAGCAGGCGCGACGCCTTGAGCCCCCTGCCCGCGGTTTTGCCGCCGGGCAGGGGGCTTTTGTCGTTCGGTGGCGGGCGGCGGGTGAGAGCGGATGTGCGGGCTCAGGCGCTCCAGCCGCCGCCGACTGCTCGGCTCGCCAGGTAGGAGTCGCGTAGCGCCTTGCGCAGGCCCGGGACCAATTCGTCGTAGCGGGTGGCGAGGGTCTTGAGGGGTTGTTTGTGGGTGCGGAGGTCCGCGCGGGTCCACACGCAGGTCAGTTCCAGTTCGACCGCGAACACGGCCATGGTCAGCTCGTCCAGGGGGATCGTCGCCGGGTCGGCTCCGCTGAGGACGGTGTCACGTACCCGCTTCTGGAGGGTCCGCACCGCCTCCGGGTCGGTGACGGTGACGCGGTCGGCCGGGATGAGTCCCATCAGCTTGCCGCGGGCGACGGACACGGCTCCCGCCTCGGCCAGCTGGTCGCGGACCGGGGTCTCCGCCGTGTGGGCCTTGTTGTGCACGTAGTTGAGCCAGCCCTTGGGCTTGTTGTCGGGCAGGTCGTTCCACACCGAGGCGGCGAAGGAGTCCGCCGGCGCCTTTCCGGGCCTGCGGATCACCTTCCGTCCCTCGGTGGCGAGCAGGCCGTCCCGGGCCAGCTCGGTGAAGGCGCCGGCTCGCAGCAGCTGGCCACGGCCCTGGATGTTGTCGACCTGGAACTTGCCCTTGTCCACGCTGTAGCAGAGGAGGTAGAGCTGCTGCGGCAGTGTCTGGGGATGGTTCCCGGGCTGGTTTCCGGGCTGGTCCTCGGGACGGCTTTCGGGGTGGGTCATGTCGTCGTCTCCCGTGCGGGTGGGTGTACTCATGCCCCGTGGGGCTCGAAGCCCAGGTGTTCGGCCAGGAAGCGTTCCGCCGCGGTGTAGAGCGCGATCACGTTCTCCGGGTTCTCGATGGCGTGGCCCTCGTCCTCCATGACCGTGTACTCGACCGGCACGCCCCGTGCGCGGAGCGCTTCGACGAGCTGGTCGGACTCGGCAAGGACCACGCGGGCGTCGTTTGCGCCGTGCACCACCATCAAGGGCGAGCGGATCTGGTCGACGCGGCTGATCGGGGAGCGGGCCAGCATGTCGGCCTCCTGCTCCGGATCGGCCGGGTCGCCGACGTACGTGAACCAGTTGTGGGCGAGCATCGGCTTGACGAAGTCGGGCTGGCTGCGCATGAAGTTGGCCAGGTCCGAGATGCCGACGACATCCACGGCGGCGGCGAAGACGTCCGGCGTGAAGGTGACACCGACCAGGGACGCGTAGCCGCCGTACGAGCCGCCCATGATCGCCACGCGGTCCGGGTCCGCGTACCCCTGGTCGACCGCCCACCGCACGCCGTCGATGAGGTCGTCGTGCATCTTGCCGGCGAACTCCCCGATGCCGGCCCTGGTGAAGGCCTTGCCGTACCCGGTGGAACCCCGGAAGTTGACCTGCAGCACGGCGCAGCCGCGGTTGGCGAAGAGCTGCGCGGCGGGGTTGTACCCCCAGCTGTCCCGGGTCCAGGGGCCGCCGTGGACGAAGAGGACCAGCGGCAGCCGGGACGGCTCGACGCCGACCGGCAGCGTCAGGTGCGAGGGCAGCGTCAGACCGTCGCGGGAGGTGATCGGCACCGGTCGCATCGGAGCGAGCGACTCGGGGTCCAGGTCCGGCTTCGCCCGGTGGAGGAGGCGGCTCTCGCCGGTGGTGTGGTCGTAGAAGTAGGTGACGCCGGGGTCGCGGTCGTGGGTGAAGCTCACCACCCACCGCCGGCCGCTCTCGTCGGAGGACACCCCGGCGAGATCGCCGTCGGACAGCTTCTCCAGGTTCTCCAGTACGTCGGCGAAGTGCGGGTCGAGGGCATGGATCACCTGCCGCTCGCCGAGATAGCGGACCCCGAGCAGCTCACCCGTGCGCCGGCTGCGGATGAGAGGGGAGGGCAGAGCGGGGAAGACCCGGGCACGGGTGTCCAGGTCGTACCGCGGGTGGGAGTCGACCTCTTCCTCCTCGCCGGTGGCCAGGTCGAGCCGGGCCAGGTGCAGGCGGTCGCTCCCACGGTGCGAGCCCAGCCACACGCCGGTGCCGTCCGGCGTGACCTCCATGGGGTAGATCCCCAGCGGCGCGTCACTGCCGTCGAACTCCGCCAGGGGGTGCAGCGCGCCCGTCGCCCCGTCCCACCGGGACAGTTCGAGGTTTCCTTCGGCCGTCGTCGACACCGCGAACAGGTCGCGCTCGCCGTAGAGCCAGCCCCCGACCTTGCCACCGGGGTTCTGGGCGAGGGTCACGAGGTCGCCGGTGGCCATGTCCAGCTCGACCAGGTCGAACTGGGCCCGGTCGCGGAGGTTCAGCTGGGTGATCACCTTGCCGGGCCGTCCCGCGGGCAGGTCCACGCCCATGGTCCGTACGCCGGGGAAGGGCGTGAGGTTCACCGCGGGGGCGTCCGGGTTCTCCAGGTCGACGCGGTAGAGGTGCAGGTTCTCGTCGCCGCCCTGGTCCCGGCAGTAGAGCAGCCACCGTGCGTCACGCGTCCAGTGGTAGCTCACCACCCCGCGGTCCTCGGTCGACACGCAGCGCGCGTCGCTCGGCGCGTCGCCCGGCGCGTCGATGCTCCCGTCGGCGTTCTGATCGACGCTCTCGATCCAGACGTTCATGCGGTTCTTCCACGGCGCGAGGTACGCCATCTTCTTGCCGTCCGGCGAGAGCGTGGCCTTCGCGCGAGCCGGCGATCCGAAGAACTCCTCGACGGAGATGGTCTCCCGCAGTCCCATGTCGGTCCTTCCTGTCGGCGCTTGACGCCAGCGCTTGATGTCAGCGCTTGGCGTCAGCGCTTGGGTCAGCGCTTCGTGTCACTTAATGACAGTGTCACTAAATGACATCCACCGCAAGCAGGGGCCCTGAACTGGCGAAACAGAGGGGGCGTGAGCGCGACCCGCGGGGGCAGACGGAGAAGCACGGTTCAGCCGTGTGGCCCACGTCACACCGAGCAGGGGTAGCCGTCGAGTGTCACTAAGTGTCAATCTAGCGTTAAGTGACGCAACGAAATTGCACTTTGCCCCCCAGACGAACTCGGGAGAACTGACCACCATGAAGACCAAAAGCTTCCTGGCGACAGGGACCGACCACACGCAGGCGGAGCAGACGAGTCAGACGAGTCAGACGACGGCCCAGCAGCGGCCTTCGGTCCTCGACCAGGCGGGCGGCACCAAGGGAATCGTCTACTCGGCCCTGCCCGTACTGGCATTCGTCGTCGCCCACAACTTCCGCGGACTCAAGGCGTCGATCATCGCCGCCGTCGCGGTCGCGGTCGCGATCGGCGTGGAACGTCTGGTCCGCAAGGAGTCCGTGCAGCCCGCGATCGGCGGCGTGTTCGGCGTCGCGATCGCCGCGGGCGTCGTCTGGTTCACCGGCTCCGCCAAGGACTACTTCCTCATCGGCATCTGGGCGAGCCTGGCCGGCGCCGTCCTCTTCCTCCTCTCCGTCCTGGTGCGGTGGCCGCTGGCCGGCGTCATCTGGAACGCGGCGACCGGCAAGGGCAGCATCTGGCGCGCGGACAAGCGCTCGCGGCTCTACTACGACGTGGCCACCCTGGTGCTCACCGCCGTCTTCGGCGCCCGGTTCGCCGTCCAGCAGTACTTCTACGCGACCGACCAGGTCGGGTCGCTGGGCGCCGCCAAGATCGCCATGGGCTTCCCGCTGCTCGCCCTGGCCCTCCTGGTGGTCGCCTGGGCCGCCCGACGCTCGAACAAGCGGCTGGCGGAGATCGGCCTGCTGCCCGCCAAGCACGCCTCGCCCGCTTCGCCCTCCTCCCCATCCTCCCCCACCCGGTGACGGTGACGGTGCCGGTGACAGAGATGGCTACGGCGACGGCTACGGCGACGGCGACGGCGACGGCGACGGCAGCAGAGACAGTGACACCGGGAAGGGACCCGCAGTGACCACGAGCCGAGGCGACATCGTCCGACCACTGGGCGCGTTCGAGCGGACCATCGACTTCTACATGCGCCGCAACCCGCTCCAGTTCTCCCTGGTCGCAGAGATCGACCGGCCCGTATCGGAGGCCCAGCTGGCAACCGCGCTGGCAGAGCTCCGCCGTCGGCACCCGCTGCTCACGGTGACGGTGGACCGCACCGCCTCCGAAGCCGTGTACCGGCGGACCGACCGCGCGATCCCGGTGACGACGCTGCCCGATGGCACGCCCTGGCAGGCCGTGGCGGCCGCCGAACAGACCCGCCCGATTCCTCAGGCCCCGGGCCCGCTGGTGCGCGCCGCCCTGCTGCCGCGGGGTCCGCGGTGCGACATCGTGCTCACCTTCGCCCACCAGATCGCCGACGGGGTGGGCGGGTTGCGGGCGTTGCTCGACCTGGTGGCGGCTCTGGACGGCGAGGAGCGTCCGCCCGGCGGTGTCCCGGAGGCGCAGGAAGACCTGCTCGCCCGGATGGTCACACCGCCGGACACCATGACCGATGGACCGGCACCGGATGACCCGCGCATGCATGCCACCGGCGGGCTCGCCCCCTTCTCCGGACACGCTCCGCACCTGCAGGCCCTGGCCCTCGACCGCGAGTTGACCGGCCGACTCGTCCAGCGCTGCCGACTGGAGAGCACATCGGTGCATGCCGCGCTCTGCGCCGCCGCCGCGGTGGTGTTCCACCGGCGAGGGCGTGAGTTCGTACGGGTGCTGACTCCGGTGGATCTGCGTCGTGCCGGCGGCCTGCCCGACGAGGTGGTGAACCGCTTCGTCGGCGCCAAGACATCGAGTGAGGCGCACGAGGCCGACGACTTCTGGAAGCTGGCGCGGAACGTTCGCGGGACCCTCGCGCGCCTGCGCGCACCGCACGCCATCAAGGGCGCCGCTGCGCAGCTCGCGGAGCACGCCCCGACGAGCGGGGAGGAGGCAGAGGCGATGATGGCCGCCGCCACCGCGGCCGACATCCAGATCACCAACCTCGGCGTGGCGGAGCCGCCGCCGCGGAGCGCGGGCACGCTCACCGCCCTGTGGGGCCCGGCGCAGATCACGCAGTTGCGCGGGGAGCACGTGCTCGGTGTGGTCACCGTGGGCGGGCGGCTCCGGATGACTGAGCTCACCCACGACCCCGTGGCCGGTCTCGTCGGGGACATCGCCGCCGTACTGGCCGAGGCCTGTGCCTCCGGACCGGAACACAACGCGGGCCGCGGGCCGCATCTGACCGAACGGGGCTGACTCGCGGACCACACCCACCTACGGCCGCCCGGCCCACGCACCACGGCTACCGCTCAGCCCACGCACCAAGTGCCGAGGCCCGCCCCAGCCGCTCGCACCGATCGCGCCGCGGCGCTCGCTCCAAGCTGGCACCGGAGCGTCACTTACTGTCATTATGACACTGACGCACCAGCAAGAACACGAGCGGAAGTGACCGGGATGGCGACGGCCAAGCGTGGCAAGAGCGGGATGAGCGACCAGCGGCGCCACCGGCTGCGCCTGGAGATCTCCCGGGAGGCGTCCCGCCTCTTCTGGGAGCAAGGCGTGGACGCCACGAGCGGCGACCAGATCGCCGCGGCGGTGGGCCTGTCGACCCGTACCATCTGGCGCCATTTCCGCAGCAAGGAGAGCTGCGCCGAACCCATCGTGACGCAAGGCGTCGAATGGGAGATGAGCACGCTGCGCGGCTGGCCCGCGGAGGTCTCGCTCGAAGAGCGCTTCCGTACGGAGGCGAGCCGGTTCCGCCGCGAGGCCGACGCCGTCGAACTGGCCGACACCGGGCTCGCGATGCGCATGATCCGGCTCGCCGACACGGAACCGGCCCTGCGTACCGCCTGGCTGATGGCCTGTGACCAGGTGGAGCGCGAGATGGCGGAGATCATCGCGAAGCGTCTCGGGCGCCCGGCCGCCGACCTTGACGTGCGCCTGCACGCCGCAGCGGCCTCCGCCGCCATCCGGGTCCTCAACGAGGACATCGGCGCGGCCCTCCTCGACGGCGCCGACCCCGCACAGTTCGCCGACGCCTCGGAGCGCATCGCAGCCGCCGTGCGCCGGGCCACGGGAGGAGCCGTGGGGGACCCGGTCCCGGCCACCACCGCCTGACCCGCCCGCCGGTTCACCCTCCCCCGGCCCGCCTCGTCCCGGTCACCTCGACGCACACCACCACCCGCCACTAAATGCCATCGTGACACTTGATGACATAGACTGGTGGCGTACGTACCTGTGCCGCGATGAGGTGATCCCGATGGAAACGCCCACCAGCTCCGGCGCCAGGGGAATGAGCGAGCGGCGGCGCCACCGGCTGCGCCTGGAGATCTCCCGGGAGGCGTCCCGCCTCTTCTGGGAGCACGGCGTCGCCAAGACCAGCGGCGACCGGATCGCTGCCGCGGTGGGCCTGTCCACCCGCACCATCTGGCGCCACTTCCGCAGCAAGGAGAGCTGCGCCGAACCCATCGTGACACAAGGCGTCGAATGGGAGATGAGCGCCTTGCGGAGCTGGCCGCGCCACCTCTCCCTCGAGGAGCATCTCGCCGCGGAGATCATCAGGCACGAGAAAACCGCCGGCGCCGTGGAGCGTTCCGACACCTTGCTCGCGATCAAGATGATCCGGCTCGCGGACCACGAACCGCCGATCCGGACGGCCTGGCTCATGGCCTGTGACCAGGTGGAGCGCGAGATGACGGCGATCATCGCGAAGCGTCTCGCGCGCCCGCCCGGCGACCTCGCGGCGCGCCTGCACGGAGCGGCCGCCTCCGCCGCCTTCCGGGTCGTCAACGAGGAACTCGGCGCCGCCTCGCTGCGCGGCGCCATCCCCGTGGACTTCGAGGGCGACCTGATCGGACGCATCGCGCGGGCCGTGCGCGAGGCCACCGGCGGGGCGATCGGTGACGCGATCGCCCCCGCCCCCCGGACCTCACCCCCGACCCCGCAGGCTCCCGCCCCCTAGGCGCGGATCATGGACCGCTGCCACCGCCGCCCGCGTCCGAGATGCCCTGCGCGACCTCGCCGACGGCGTCCAGGATTTCGTGCCCGAAGGCCGTCGGGGCGATCAGTACGCCGAAGACCAGCACGACGGCCATGGTCATTCCCGTGTCGAGCCGGGTTCGCGGCTTCACGCGTCTGCGCCACAGCAGAAAGATGACGACAGCCAGCAGGACCGCGAGATCGATCGTCAGGACCACTTGGCCGGCCCTCCCCATCAGGCAAGAACGTCCCGGCCATCTTGTGTAGCCGGAACCGCGTGATGGGGGCACTCAGTTGGGCGGGGTTGGCGACAAAGCACCCGTGGAGGGCCGAATCGGCGGACTTGTCAGGGGTGCGGGCGCCGCTCCCGTCGTGCCTCAGACAGGTCCCCGTAGGCCCCTCTGCGCCTCGTGCAGATTCCTCGGGCGTACCGCATCCGTCGTCCCGTAGAGCTCCAGCCGCGCGTGCAGGTCTCCGGTGAAGTCCGGTACGTCGATCTGGTCGAACTCGCGGACCTCGTTGATGCCGACCGTGGCGCTGTACGGCGCGAGGCCGTCGATCCTCATCAGGCCCGCGCGGCCGTTGGTCACGCGGATGTTCCAGTGAGTGAAGCGCGCCCCGAAGAGGGGGCCCGCGCTCGCGTCCCCGCCGTGGCGGCCGTTGTTGTCGACCGTGATGTCCGTGCGGACGTTCGCGAAGGGCATGCCCCGGTGGCTGTCGAACGTGCCCATCTCCATCTCGCCCCGGGACCAGACGTTGTAGGAGGACAGGCCCTCCACGTTGATGCCGTGGAGTTGGGTGCCCGCCGGGGCCGGGGCCGTGCGCCGGGCGATGCGGAAGTCCTCGGTCAGGTTGTCGTGCGAGCCCTCGCGGCAGAAGTACGGGTGGTGCGCCCCTCTGCCCTCCACCCGCGTTCGGCGCAGCGTGCACGCCGACGCGCTCACCAGGCCGAAGCCGTTGTCCACGTGGCGGACCACGATGTCGTCCGCCCAGCAGTCGTACGCGCACTGGAACGTCACCCCGTTGAATCCCTTGTCCAGGAGGTGGGGCGATTGCGGGGTCTCCACGGCTTCGAGCGTCAGGCCCTCGACCCCCGCGCCCGTCAGCGCCTTGACGTGCGTCGTCAGGCGTGGGTCCCACTCCTCGCGTACGTCCAGGGGAAGCGGGCGTTCCAGGGTGACGGTGCTCTTCTTTACTGAAGTGATGCGGACCGGCCACTCGTAGGGGACGTACGACGTCAGTTTCGTCTTGTCGTCCCAGGTGTAGGACTCGGCGCCGGGGCCGCCGCCCGCCATGTGCTCCAGGAGCGTGTGACCGGAGTCGTCCGCCAGGCGCAGCAGCACCAGGTCGCCCTTGTGGAGGCGGGAGGTGTCCTGGACCCGCAGGGTGCGGTCGCCTCGGCGCGCGGGAGCGACCGCCGTAAGGGTCTGCCACTCGTCCCGCTTGTTGCCCGTCCAGCCCTCGAAAGGCCATGCCTTCGCCCTGATGGCGGACGCCAGCGAATCCCAACGGGCCTGCGCGCAGAGCCAGATGAGCCCGCCGGCCCAGGACCAGCTCGACTTGTCGCCGCCGTAGCGGGAGCCGTACGGGCCGATCAGTTCCGTGAGGCTCTTGGTCGCGTGGAGGGTGGTGCGGTCGCTGCCCGCGCCACGCAGGACCACGTTGTCGTGGGCGATGCGGATGATGCCGTCGACGCGGTACCTGCCGGGCGGGAGCAACACCGTGCCGCCGCCCCGCTCCCCCGCTGCGGCCAGGGCGCGGTTGATCGCCGGGGCCGCGTCCCGCGAGCCGTCCGGCCTCGCCCCGTAGTCGCGTGCGTTCGCGACCACCCCGGGGCGGGGGAGGCGGCGGGCGCCGGAGCGGGCGCCCGCCCGGGCTATGTAGGGGATCTGGGGGTGCGTGTACGGGGTTTCCCTGAACTCCCGCCACAGGGCGGGGGTTTCGCCGGGCTTCGCCCACGCCGTCCCGCCGGACGCGGCGACGGCCGCCACCGCGATCGCACCGCCGAGTACGCCACGTCTGCCGGGGTGCGCAACCTTGCCGGTCTCCGCGCCCTCGCCCCTACCCGCACCCACACCCACACCCGCACCCGCACCCGCACCCACACCCCGGGCCGTACCCGTACCTATACCCGTATCCATGCCCATACCCGCCGCCACCTTCCATGGATGTGAACGACATTCATGTCTGCGATGCGCGCGAGCATGCCACTGGCGCCCCGCGCGGGGAAGACGTCCGGCGGGGGCGGATTTACGTGGGCGGAGCCAGCCGCTAGCTCTGCGGCCGGGTCAGGTGAGTGAACGCGTCCAGGTTGCGCGTGGACTCGCCCCGCGACACCCGCCACGCGTACTCCTTGCGGATCGCCGAGGCGAAGCCCAGCTCGAGGAGGGTGTTGAAGGAGCCGTCCGCGTTTTCGAGGACCGAGCCGAGCAGGCGGTCCAGTTCGTCGGGGGTGACCGCCGCGAGGGGGAGCTTGCCGGTGAGGTAGATGTCGCCGAGGGAGTCGATCGCGTAACTCACGCCGTACAGGCGCAGGTTCCGCTCCAGGAGCCAGCGGTGCACCGCGTCGTGGTTCTCGTCGGGGTGCCGGATCACGAACGCCGTCAGCGACAGCGCGTGCTTGCCGACCCGCAGCGAGAGCGTCGTCGACAGCTTGCGGGTGCCCGGGAGCGTCACGACGAAGGAGCCGCTCTGCGGGCTCTCCCACTCCAGTTCCGCTTCGTCCAGCGTCTGTTCGATGATCCCGATCGCCGCTGCGTCCGCCTGATCAGCCATGATGCGAGCGTACGCGACGCCTGTGTTCGTGCACTGCCGCCGTGTAGACGTCCGCCGTGGCGGACGCGGCCGTGTCCCAGCCGAAGGATTGCGCGTGCCGTGCGGCCGCGTCGCCCATGCGGTCCACGAGGTGCGGGGTCTCGGCGAAATCGCGGAGCACGCGCGCGTAGTGGGCCGGTTCGTGGCCGTCGACCAGGAAGCCCGTCACCCCGTCGCGTACGGCGACCGGCAGACCGCCCACCGACGCGGCGAGGACCGGGGTGCCCGCCGCCTGGGCCTCTATGGCCACCAGGCCGAACGACTCGCTGTACGAGGGCATCACCAGGACCGAGGCCGCCCTGAACCAGTCCGCGAGCTGCTCCTGGCCCACCGGCGGCTGGAAGCGGACCACGTCCGCGATGCCCAGCCTGGCGGCCAGCTTCTGCAGGCCCTCCGGCTTCGCGAGTCCGCTGCCGCTCGGGCCGCCCACCACGGGGACGACGATGTGCCTGCGCAGGTCGGGGCGCTGGTCAAGGAGTACGGCGACCGCGCGGAGCAGGACGTCAGGCGCCTTGAGGGGCTGGATGCGGCCCGCGAAGAGCGGGACGAGGGCGTCCTGCGGGAGGCCGAGACGGTGCCGGGCCGCCGCACGGCCGTCGGCGGGGCGGAAGCGGTCGAGGTTCACGCCGGGGTGCACGACGGCGACCTTGCCCACCTCGGCCTCGTAGTGGCGTACGAGCTCGTCGGCCTCTTCGGAGGTGTTGGCGATCAGCCGGTCGGCGGCGCGCACGATCTGCGTCTCGCCGATCACGCGTGCCGCGGGCTCCGGGGTGTCGCCCTCCGCGAGCGCCGCGTTCTTGACCTTGGCCATGGTGTGCATGGCGTGTACCAGCGGCACGCCCCAGCGCTCGGCGGCGAGCCAGCCGACGTGCCCGCTGAGCCAGTAGTGGGAGTGCACCAGGTCGTAGTAGCCGGGGCGGTGACCCGCCCACGCCTGCATCACGCCGTGCGTGAAGGCGCAGAGCTGGGCGGGCAGCTCTTCCTTGGCCAGACCTTCGTAAGGCCCCGCGTCGACGTGGCGCACGAGGACGCCCGGAGCGAGTTCCACGGCGGGCGGCAGTGCGCCCGTCGTCGAGCGCGTGAAGATCTCCACCTCGATGTTGATGGCCGCGAGACGCTTGGCCAGCTCCACGATGTAGACGTTCATGCCGCCCGCGTCGCCCGTGCCCGGCTGGTGCAGCGGGGACGTGTGCACGCTGAGCATGGCCACCCGGCGGGGGCGCCGGTTGCCGACCGGGAGCCGGAGTCTGCTGGGCGCTGCCGGCGAGCGACGGCCGAGCCTGGTCACGTACTGGCTCACGTGGCGGTCCTCCTTGTGCGCGCGCGGGCATGTCTCAGGGGAGGGCGTGCACGGTCCTCCGGAGGGAGAACATCGGAAGGGGCGACTCCATTTCCTCTTTGCCAAATCATTACCGGAGAAGGCTCAACCCATTGCCGGCCCGACCTCGGCCCACGCCCGCATTGCCTCGGCCCATTCCCGCACGGCACTCGCCGCGTACCCCCGGCAGCAGGGCGCATACCCTTTCCTTTATGGCCCCCCGCACCCCTTCCCGACCCGTGGGAACGGCGACGCGCGGGACCACCAACCCCAACCGTCTGCGCCGCATGGACCGCTGGATCGCCGCCACGCACGGCGCCGCGCTGCGGCGCTCCACCGACCCCGTGGCGGTCGACCTCGGCTACGGGGCCGCCCCCTGGACAGCCGTGGAGCTGCTCGTCCGGCTCAGGACCGCCGCCCCGCACGCGCGCGTGGTCGGCGTCGAGATCGATCCGGCGCGGGTCGCGGCCGCGAAGCCGTACGAGAGGGAAGGGCTCTCCTTCCGGCACGGCGGCTTCGAGGTCCCGCTGCCCGGCAGGCCCGCGCTGATCCGGGCGGCGAACGTGCTCCGGCAGTACGACGAGGGGCAGGTCGCCGCCGTGTGGGAACGCCTGTGCGGGCGGCTCGCACCCGGCGGGCTGCTGGTGGAGGGGACCTGCGACGAGATCGGGCGGCGGCACGTCTGGGTCGCGCTCGGGCCCGAGGGACCGCGCACGGTCACCTTCGCGACGCGCCTCGGATCGCTCGACCGGCCATCCGACCTCGCCGAGCGCCTGCCCAAGGCGCTGATCCACCGGAACGTGCCGGGCGAGCCGGTGCACGCGTTCCTGCGCGACCTCGACCGGGCCTGGGCCGCCGCCGCGCCCTACGCCTCGTACGGCGCCCGGCAGCGCTGGATCAGGACGGTGCGGGACCTGGCCGCGGACTGGCCGGTGGCGGACCGCCCCGCACGGTGGCGGCAGGGCGAAGTGACGGTGCGGTGGGAAGCGTTGACCCCGCGCCAGGGGTGAACGCGCGGGGTGCCTCCGGGTGAATTCGGGGGCCGGCGGCGGGTGAACTCCGCGTGCGGCGCGCCGCGGAGGGAACGATCTACGAGTGCCGTTCGTCACATGGGGCGGTGGGGGTCGGAGTTGCCGCCGCGCTCTGTCGCATTGCGCGCCGGCATGGCACCATCCCCGGTGCACTCGTAAGTTACTGACGGTAAATCAGTTCTGGGGGAGGCGGACGTGACCGGCAAGCGGAGTTCGACTGTGGCTGGCCTGGCGCTGATGTGCGCGGCAGTGGTGCTGAGCGCACCGGGCACGGCCCACGCGAGTCCGGCGAAGCCAACGCCCGGCAGCACCACTTCCCTTGAGGAGCTGCGCAAGGAGCTCGAGAAGCTCTACCACGACGCGGGCGTCGCCACGGACGCGTACAACGCGGCGGAGGAGAAGAGCGAGAAGCAGTCGAAGCAGATCGTGAAGCTCGCCCGCTCGATCACCAAGGGCCAGCAGAAGCTGGACAAGCTCAAGTCCCGCGCGGGCGCCGCCGCCCGCGCCCAGTACCGCAGCGGCGGGGTCTCCTCCGAGGCCCGGCTGATGCTGAGCGAGGACCCCCAGGAGTTCCTGGACGGCGCCGGGCGGATGCGGCAGGGCCACAAGGCCACCAAGGGCATGCTGACGGAGATGGAGCGGACGCAGGAAGACCTGCGGATCTACTCCAAGGACGCCACCGCCCAGTGGAAGAAGCTGGAGTCCAACCGCAAGGCGAAGGCCGCGTCGAAGAAGAAGATCAAGAAGAAGATCGCGGCCGCCGAGGAGATGGAGTCCAAGCTCGAGAAGAAGGAGCTCGAGCGGCTCCGGAAGCTCGAGGAGGAGGCCCAGCTCAAGAAGCAGTCGGCCTGGGTGAGTTCGGGCGTCATGAAGGACATCAAGGGCAAGGCGACCGGCCCGGGCAAGAAGGCCGTCGAGTTCGCCACCGAGCAGATCGGCAAGCCGTACGTCTGGGGAGCCGAGGGCCCCTCGTCGTACGACTGCTCCGGCCTCACGTCCAAGGCCTGGGCCGCCGCCGGCAAGGGAATTCCGCGTACGTCACAGGAGCAGTGGAAGCAGCTCCCGCACATCGACATCAAGAACATGCGCCCCGGCGACCTGATCATTTATCACGCGGACGCCAGCCACGTCGGGATGTACGTGGGTGACGGCGCGATCGTGCACGCGCCGCGGCCCGGCCGCGATGTCACCGTCGCGGGCGCGGGCTCGATGAAGATCCTCGGGGTCGTGCGGCCCGACAAGTAGGCGTCCGGACACCATCCACCCCACCCGGCGGACCGGCCCGGCGGCCCCTGTGGGCCACGTCATGTGACCCACCGCACCTCGGGCGCGCCTCTCAACCCTCCGGGCGTGATGTTCGTCATCCCTGTCGGAGGCTGTCGTGCCCAATTGCGGTCCTTGATGCGGCATATGACGCTGGCTGTTTGCCGCGCGCCATTCCAATCGGGGCTCGCCTACCGCTATGGTCCCCGTCGGTGGAGCGTTCGACCGTCGATCCACCATGCCCTCGGGGGGAGGGAAGGAAACCGAAGCCATGCCCGCACCCATACCGCGGCAGAGAGCGATCCCGGCCGCGGAAGGCGGTCAGGCTCACGCTCTGCCGACACCGAAGCCCGCACCCGTGCAGGCGCCCGAACCCGTACCCGCCCCCGTGGGGCGCTTGTCCACGTCCAGGGACATGGATCAGCAGGCGAGCGGCCCCGGCCTCAGCCTCCTGGTCATCGAGGACGACCCGGTGGGCTCCCTGAGCGTCCCGCAGATGCTCGACTCCGCGGGCAAGCCCATCAGGGTCCGCACCGCCCGCAACCTCACCGAGGCCGAGCGGCTGCTCACCGACGACGTGCACTGCATCCTGCTCGACCTGGCCCTCGCGGGCCCCGCGAGCACCCCGGAGGAGGAAGCGGACGAGCTCGCCACGCTCAAGCACGTCCTGCGCCTCGCGCCCCGGCACGCCGTGCTCGCGCTCACCGCGAGCGGTGACACCGAGGGCGGCGCGGAGGCCGTGCGGGTCGGCGCCCAGGACTATCTCTTCCGTGACGAGCTGGACGGGCGGCTCCTGAGCCGCGCCATCCGGTACGCCGTGGAGCGCAAACGCGCGGACGCCGCCCAGCGCCAGCTGACGGAGTCGCGCCTGCGGGCCCAGGAGAACGCCCGGCTGGAGCGCGGCCTGCTGCCGACGCCGCTCCTGGACGGCTCACCGCTGCGGTTCGCCGCGCGCTACCGTCCGGGGCGTTCGCGTGCGCTCCTGGGCGGCGACTTCTACGACACGGTGCGCACCCCTGACGGCTCCGTGCACGTCATGATCGGCGACGTCTGCGGCCACGGCCCGGACGAGGCGGCGCTCGGTGTCGAGCTGCGCATCGCCTGGCGGACGCTGACCTTCGCGGGTCTGTGCGGCGACGAGTTGCTCGGCACGCTGCAGAAGGTCCTCGAGCACGAACGCGCCGACGACGAGATCTTCGCGACGCTCTGCACGGTCGACATCGCCCCGGACGGCCGCCGGGCCGGGCTCTGCCTGGCGGGCCACCCGTCACCGCTGATCGCGCGCGACGGCCACCTCGCCGAGCTGCTGCCGTACGACACCAATGGCCCGGCGCTCGGGCTCCTGCCGAACGCCCGCTGGCCGCGCCGCCAGGTGGAGCTCGGCGGCAAGTGGAGCCTGATGCTCTACACGGACGGGCTGATAGAGGGGCGCATCGGCGAGGGCAACCAGCGCCTCGGCCAGGACGGCATGGTGGAGATGCTCCGCCGCCAGATCGCGGCGGGCCTGCGGGGCGACGAGCTCCTGGAGGCCGCGGTGAACGAGGTGCGTGAGCTCAACGGCGGGGATCTGACCGACGACGTGGCCGTACTGCTGCTCGACCGGGACCGCTGACGGGCCCGGCCCCGCGGCCGGCTACCGGCCGCCGTTGTACGGCCCGTACGGACCGTCGCTGCTGGAGCCGCCGCGGCGTCCGCCGCCCCCGCCGGTGATCTGCCGCAGCGCGGGGCGCACGTCGACCATGTAGACGATGGTCGCGATGAGCCCGATGATCGGCAGGAACGACAGGATGTTGAAGATCAGGTTCACGATGAAGGCGAGCCCGAGGATGATCAGCCAGAACGGCTTGGTCTTCTTGTCCGCCGCGCGATAGGCGTCCTCACGCCGGACGGCCGCGTCCACGAGCGCGAAGCCGCTGAAGACGATCAGCGCCAACGACAGCAGCCACATGAAGTTCGCGAACCCCTGCATCAGCACAACGTCCACCACCAGTCTCGGCTCTTGAGTACGCGGACACCGTACCCGCTACCCGGAGAACGGGCCGGGCACTTCGAGAGTGCCCGGCCCCTTCACACGACAACCTCCGTACCGCGCGCCTACTTGGCGGGCGGCGTGGTCTTCTTCGCCGCGGGCTTGCGGGCGGCCGGGGCCTTCTTGGCGACCGGCTTCTTCGCCGGGGCGGCGGCGGCCTGCGGCTCGGTGGAGTCCGACGTCACCGAGGTGCCGGAGGCGGCGGCCGGCTTCTCCTCGGCGTCCGGCTCGACGGCCACGGCCAGCTCGTTGATCTCCTCGGCGGCCTCGCCGCGCCAGGTCCGCACGGCCTGCTCGCCGTGCTCGGCCACCTCTTCGTACTTCTCGCGGGCCTTCACGGCGTACTCGGCGGCGACGCCGACCGAGCTGAGGGCAAAGCCCTGCGCGCTCTCGCCCAGCTTCTTCAGGTCGGTGTCGAGCGTGCCGAGCAGCTCGGTGAACCTCGTCTGAAGGGTCTCCTGCGCCTCCTTGGCGCGGGCGACCGCCTTGTCCTGGACGGCCTTGGTGTCGGTGTTGCGCACGGCGTCGATACGGGCCGGCGCCTCGGCGATCAGCTGCTCGATGGCGCCCGGCACCTTCTTCGCCTGCTGGAACGCCAGGTCGGCGGTGCCGACGACGAAGTAGGCGGGGGTGGTGTCGGTGAGGGTGTTGCGCAGGTCGTCCTTGATGGCCATGGCGATGGTCCTCCCGGATTCGCGTCAGCTCGGTCAGCTCGGTCAGCTTGTGGGGTGGTCCTTGGTGCCGGCATCACTGCCGTCGGCAGCACTGCCGTCGGCCGTGCGGGGGCCGTCAGCGGTGGCGTCCACGTCGTCCGCGTACCCGGAGACCTCGAAGCCGTTCTCTTTTCTGAACGACTCGTAGATCTGCAACAGGACCTGCTTCTGCTTCTCGTTGATGGAGGGGTCGGCAAGGATGACGGCGCGCGTCTCCAGCTCGTCCCGCTCCTTCTCGTCGAGGATTCCGGCCCGGACATACAGCGTCTCGGCGGAGATCCGCAGCGCCTTGGCCACTTGTTGCAGCACGTCGGCACTGGGCTTGCGCAGGCCGCGCTCGATCTGGCTCAGGTACGGATTGGACACCCCGGCGGCCTCGGCGAGCTGCCTGAGCGAGAGCTGCGCATTGCGCCGCTGCTCGCGCAGATACTCACCGAGATTGCCGACGTTGAGTGATGCCATGCGTCGATACTGCACACCCCTTGCTAACTATTGCAAGCGCCTGCTTGCAAAAGTGCGCCACGCCACTGATCGCGCCGCCGGGAACGCCACCGTGCGACCACGCCGCAGCATGGCGCCGAGCGTGGCACCACGGGGTGCCACTTGACGCCACCGCCACCCGCCATCCCGGCCCCACGCGTGAAGTCTCCAAAGATTTCGCACATGTTGGCGCCGCCGCGAGCCAGGCTCTGACCTGCACATTCACAGACAGGCGGCACCCCTCGGCGCCTACGACACCACCCTTGGCGCCAATAATCACTCGACGTGGCACCAGGGGTGTGCCACGATGGCACCACTGAAGCGGAGAACGCGCCGCTCGAAGCCGCGAGGGAGGGGATCGGATCATGGAATCAGCACCGCGTCAGGAGTCGGCGGCACCCGGCGCCTTCACCGCCTTCGCCCGCTTCGTGCTCTGTGGCGGCGGGGTGGGGGTCGCCTCCAGCTTCGCCGTCGCCGCTCTGGCCTCCTGGATTCCCTGGGCCCTGGCCAACGCCCTGATCACCGTGGTGTCCACGCTCCTGGCCACCGAACTGCACGCCCGCTTCACCTTCGGCGCGGGCGGGCGGGCCACCGGGCGCCAGCACGCGCAGTCGGCAGGTTCCGCGGCGGCCGCGTACGCGGTGACCTGCTTGGCGATGCTGGCCCTTCAGCTGCTGGTGGCGGCGCCCGGCGCGGTGCTCGAACAGGTCGTCTACCTGTCGGCCTCAGCGTTCGCCGGCGTCGCACGGTTCGCGGTGCTGCGTCTTGTCGTCTTCGCCCGCGGCCGCTCGCAGGCCGCGGCCGTGACCGTGGCCAAGACGGCAGAGCGCACCGCGCCCGCCGCACACCCCGCGCACCCCGCGCACCCCGTGCGCCCCGTGCACGCGGCGGCCGTGGCCCCGGCCGCGCTCTGCTCCGCGGCCTGACGTCGTAACGTTTGTCGTGTGTCCGTGTCTCTCTCCGACCTCGTCCGGCTCCGCCAGGCCCGTGACCGGATGGACCGCGACTACGCGGAGCCCCTGGACGTCCCGGCGCTGGCCCGGGCCGCCCTCATGTCGCCGGGGCACTTCTCGCGCAGCTTCCGCGCCGCCTACGGCGAGACGCCGTACAGCTATCTCATGACCCGCAGGATCGAGCGGGCCAAGGCGCTGCTGCGGCGCGGGGACCTGTCGGTGACGGACGTCTGCATGGCGGTCGGGTGTACGTCGCTGGGCTCCTTCAGCTCGCGGTTCACCGAACTGGTCGGCGAGAGCCCGAGCGCGTACCGCGCCCGCGACCACTCCCCCAGCGCCGCCATCCCCGCCTGCGTCACCAAGATCCACACCAGGCCGGTGAAGAACGGGCCGGTGAAGAACGGATCAGTGGAGGACGGGCCGGTGAAGAACGGATCAGCGGAGGACGGATCAGCGGAGAACGGGCCGATCAGGAACGGAGAAGCGAAACCCGACGCCGGTACGTAGCGTCGTACCCATGGAAATCAACCTCGCACAGTGCTTCATCGCCGTCGATGACCACGACAAGGCGCTCGCCTTCTACCGCGACGTACTCGGTCTCGAGGTGCGCAACGACGTCGGTTTCGAGGGGATGCGCTGGGTGACCGTCGCCTCGCCCGCGCAGCCGGACGTGGAGATCGTCCTCGAACCGCCGCTCGCCGACCCGAACGCCTCGGACGCCGACCGCCGGGCCGTGGCCGAGCTGATGGCCAAGGGCATGCTGCGCGGCGTCATCTTCCGCACCAGCGACGTCGACGCCGTCTTCGAGCGGGTCCGCGCCGCGGGCGCCGACGTGCTGCAGGAGCCGATGGACCAGCCGTACGGCGTCCGCGACTGCGCCTTCCGCGACCCGGCGGGCAACATGCTGCGCTTCAACCAGCCGCGCGCGAAGTAGGGCCAGGCGCGGACAGCCGGTTACGCCACCCACTCCCCGTCCCGCATCAGAACCCTGCCGGTCAGCTCGTGCTCGCCGCGCCAGGCCCGCACCGTCCTCGGCGTCACCCGCAGATACACGAAGGAGCCCTCCTCCTCGCGCGGGTCCCAGCCGAACTTGGCGGCGAACCCGTCCCCGGCGTCCCGCGGGACGCCGGAGGCCGCGAAGCACTCCGCCTCGCCCTGTACGAGCACCACATCGGCGGTGTCCGGCAGGGCGAGGCGCACCCGGGGCTCCTGCCGTGCGTTGCGTACCGTCACGGAGGACTCGCCGGTGCACATCCACAGCGCGCTGCCGTCCCACCAGAACCACAGGGGCACTTGGTGGGGCCCGTGCTCCGGGTGGGACGTCGACAGCCAGATGTCCCGTTCCCTGTCGAGGCGTTCCAGCGTCTCGCGCCTGCGCTCCGGCCCCTCACGACGAACGATCTCCGTGTTTCGCATGAGCGCAGACCCTAGCCGGTGGCCGCGCCCGCGCCCGCCCCGAAGGCCCTCCGGTAGTCCCCCGGCGACACCCCCACCTGCTTGAGGAAGTGGTGGCGGAGGTTGTTCGCCGTGCCGAGGCCGCTCAGTTCGGCGATCTTGTCGATCGGGGCGGCGGTCGATTCGAGGAGGCTCTGGGCGCGGGCCAGGCGCTGGTTGAGCAGCCACTGGAGCGGAGTCGTGCCGGTGGCCGCCTGGAGCCGGCGGTAGAGGGTGCGCGGGCTCATCGCCGCGCGGCGCGCGAGGTCGTCGACCGTCAGCGGGCGGTCGAGGCGGGCGCGCGCCCACTCAAGGACGGGCCCGAGGCCCTCGTCGTCCGTCGCGGGTACGGAGAGGTCGATGAACTGGGCCTGGCCGCCGGGGCGGTGAGCGGGTACGACCATGCGGCGGGCCAGCTGGTTGGCGACGTGCGCGCCCAGGTCGCGGCGGACCAGATGCAGGCACAGGTCGAGGCCCGCGCTGACGCCCGCGCTGGTCAGGACGTCGCCGTCGTCCACGTAGAGGACGGAGTCGTCGACCTCCACCTTCGGATACCGCGCGGCGAGTTGCGCGGTGTGCATCCAGTGCGCGGTGGCCCGGCGGCCGTCAAGGAGCCCCGCCTCGGCGAGCGCGAAGGCGCCGGTGCACAGGGAGACCATGCGGGCGCCCTCGTCGTACGCGCGACGCAGCGCCGCCACCAGGCCGTCCGGCAGCGGGTGGCCCTCCTCCACGCAGGCGTCCGGCACCGACGTGACGATGACGGTGTCCGCCCCGACGACGTCGTCCAGGCCGTACGGGGTCCGCACCGTCAGGCCGAAGTCCGCCCCGCCCGCACCCCCGGTCTGGCCCGCACCCCCGGCCCCGCTCTCACCGCCGTCCACGCCGCACAGCCGGAAGTCGTACCAGTGGTCCGACAGGTCCGGCTGCGGCTTGCCGAACACCGTGCAGGGGATGCTCAGTTCGTACAGATCCCAGGACGGGATCGCCATCTCCTCGGTCACGACCAGGGCCACGGAACCAGCGCTCATGACTGGGAGCGTAAGCCGCGATGGGGCCGCATCGGGGCGTGGCAGGAATTTGGTGGCCGCCGTCACCCCTGTCACTGTCCGGCGCCGCCGCCCGCTGCGAGCGTGGTCCGCATGAACGCAGAGACCGCCGACATGAACGCACAGGCCGCCCACGCCGACAGCACGAGCGCAGAGCACAAGACCCCCGTCACCGTCATCGGCCTGGGCAACATGGGCGCCGCCCTGGCCGCCGCCCTCCTGGAGAACGGCCACCCCACCACCGTCTGGAACCGCTCGCCCGCCAAGGCCGAGCCCCTCGTCACGCGGGGCGCCCGCCTCGCCGCCACCCCCGAAGAGGCCGTCGCCGCGAGCCCGTTGATCCTCGCCTGCGTACTCGACGACGGCGCCCTGCACGCCGTCCTGGACCCGGTCGCCGCGGCCCTCGCCGGGAAAGCCCTGGTCAACGTCACCTCCGGCTCCCCGGAGCAGGCCGGCGATGCGGCGAAGTGGGCCGAGTCGCTGGGGCTCGGTCATCTCGACGGGGCGATCATGACCACTCCGCCGGGGGTCGGGAACCCGGAGATGATGTTCCTCTACAGCGGCTCGGCCGAGGTGTTCGACACCCACCGCGCCACGCTCGCCGCGCTGGGCGACCCGCTGTACCTGGGCGCGGAGCCGGGCCGCGCCTCGCTCTACGACGCCGCCCTGCTCGGCCTGATGTGGTCCACGTTCACCGGCTGGCTGCACGGCACGGCCATGGTCGGCGCGGACGCGACCAGGGCCACCGACTTCACGCCCGTCGCCATCCGCTGGATGCGGCACGCCGTCGCGGGCTTCATCGACACCTACGCGGCCCAGGTGGACGCCGGGCACTACCCGGGCGACGACGCCACCGTCGACGTACAGATCACGGCGATCGGGCACCTGATCCACGCGGCGGCCGACCGCGGTGTCGACAACGCGCTGCCCGAACTCCTGAAGGCCACCATGGAGCGGGCGAGTGCCGCCGGGCACGGCTCCGACAGCTATGCGAGCGTGATCGAGGTTCTGCGGGGGGATCGGCGGGACACGATGCAAGTGTGACCATTCGGCAACAACAGGCAGGAGATCCGTGGCTCCGGGCGCATGATGAAACGTCATCACCACCTGGTGTCACGGGTCTTGGGGGGACCGGATGAACAAGCCGCTGCGCCACATAGCCGTCTTCTGCGGGGTGCTGACGCTCGCCCTGCTCCTGCGGGCGACCTGGGTGCAGTTCGCCGAGGGCGAGTCGCTCGCGAAGCACGACAAGAACCGCCGCGTGCAGATCGAGGCCTTCTCCCACCCCCGCGGTGACATCATCGTCGGCGGCAAGCCGATCACCGGCTCGAAGGAAGTCAGCGGCACCGACTTCAAGTACCAGCGGGTCTTCAAGGAAGGCCCCATGTACGCGCCGGTCACCGGCTACTTCTCGCAGGCCCAGGGCGCGACCTTCCTGGAGGGCGTCGAGAACGACGTGCTCAGCGGCGACGACGACCGCCTCTTCATCCGCCGCACCCTGGACATGCTGACCGGCGAGAAGCGCAAGGGCGGCGACGTCATCACGACCATCGACCCCAAGGCCCAGAAGGCCGCCTACCAGGGCCTGGTGGACCTCGATGCCCGGGGCGCGGTCGTCGCGCTCGACCCGCGCTCCGGGAAGGTGCTCGCGATGGCCAGCACCCCCTCGTACGACCCTTCCGTCTTCGCGGGGATCTCGCAGAAGGAGGGCAAGGAGTTCACGCGGCTCAGCAAGGACAAGGACAAGCCGCTCTCCAACCGGGCGCTGCGCGAGATCTATCCGCCCGGGTCCACCTTCAAGATCCTCACCGCGGCGGCCGCCCTCGAACACGGCGTGATCGACGACATCGACGAGAAGACCGGCGCCAAAGCCCCCTACAAGCTGCCGCTCAGCTCCACGACGATCGGCAACGACGTGCCCGGCGCCCCCTGCGACAAGGCCTCGCTGAAGGTCGGCATGCAGTGGTCGTGCAACAACGTCTTCCTGGACACCGCGCTCAAGGTCGGCGACGACGACATGCGCGAGACGGCGGAGAAGTTCGGCTTCAACAAGCAGCAGTTCGTCCCGGTGCGCTCGTCCGCGAGCAGCTACCCGGACGGCCTCGACAAGCCGCAGACCGCCCTGACCGGCATGGGCCAGGGCAGCCTGACCAGTACGCCGCTGCAGATGGCGATGGTCGCGGCGGGCCTCGCCAACGACGGCAAGGTGATGAAGCCGTACATGGTGGAGGAGCTGCGCGGCCCCGACCTCTCGACGATCGAGAAGGGCAAGCCGCAGGAACTGAGCCAGGCCGTCTCCGAGGACACCGCGGGCAAGGTGCAGGAGATGATGGAGCACACCGTCGAGGAGGGCACGGCGAACAAGGCGCGGATCGACGGCGTCACGGTCGGCGGCAAGACGGGCACCGCCCAGCACGGCTCGAACGTCAACGACGAGCGGCCGTACGCCTGGTTCGTCTCCTACGCCAAGAACGACGACGGCTCGTCCCCGGTCGCGGTGGCCGTCTTCGTCGACCCGAAGGACATGAACATCCCGCGCTCGGAGATCGCGGGCGGCAAGCTCGGGGCGCCGATCGCGAAGGCGGTCATGGAGGCGGTCCTTGACGACTAGCCGGTCGCCGGTTCAGCCTTCGAGGAGCCGCCCCGCGAGCCGTTCGATGCGGGCGTGCCACGCGGCGAGCGCCTCGTCCGTGGCCGCCGGGCCGTCGAACGGACCGGTCTGCGTGAGGACGAGCCGGGTGCCGTAGCCCGTGCCCTCGCCGAACTCCCAGCGCACCTCACCCTTGGGATACACGGCGTACGCGAGGAACTCCGGCGCCCGCAGCGCGGTGACCGGGCCCGCGGAGACGCCGTCCGCCAGGAAACCGTCCGGCGCCGTGTCGCCCTCCAACGGCACCTCGCCCGAGCAGAGTTCGGCCCACACCGCGTCGGCGGACCGCACCAGCTGCCGCTCGAAACGGATGCCCTCGCCGGTGACCTGCCCGTGGCCCAGGTCGAACTGCTCCAGATACGCCTCGTGCAGCTCGCCCACGTCCCGGCTCACCTCGGCCCGGCCGCCGTCCAGGAACTGGCCGAGCGCCGAGATGCACAGCTGCCAGCCCGCGGCGAAGCTCGGGGCGCCGAAGCGGTCACCGAAGGTGTGGACGAGGGTGAGGAGCGAGCCGCGGCCGTCGGGGCCGTCCGGGCTGATCTCCCAGCGCAGGTGGTCGTCGCCCCAGCTGAAGGCGAAGAGGCGGGGCTCGTCGGCGTCGGTGACCTCACCGGTCATGCCGGGGCCCTCGTCGCCGGGGAAGTGGAAGCCCATCGCGCCGCCGGGCCGCAGTTCGAGGGTCACCTCGGAGGGGAACCACTGGGCGAGGTGTTCCGGCCGGGTGATCGCGGCCCAGACCTTGGCGGGCGGGTGCGCGAGGCGGCGCTCCATCCGCAGGACGCTGCGCTCGCCTTCCTCGTCGGGGTCGAGGGTGTCGGAGTGCGGGTTCATGAGGGGTCACCGTCCATGACGTCGAGGTGCCGTTCGAGGGCGTCGATCCTGCCCGCCCAGAGATGCCGGTAGTGCGCGAGCCACGCGTCGAGTTCGGCGAGAGGCTCGGGCCGCAGTTCGTACCAGCGGCGCTGCGCGTCCTGCCGCACCCGCACGAGACCCGCGTCGCGCAGGACCCGCAGGTGCTTGGACGTGCCGGGCTGGCTCAGTCCGAGCCGCTCGGTGATCTCACCGACCAGGTGGGGACGCTCGAGGAGCAGATCGAGGATCTTCCGGCGGCTGGGCTCGGCGAGTACGTCGAACGGTATGGGCATACCCCGAACATACGCCCACGGCTATATAACGGCAATGGCATACATGGTCGGGCTCGCTCAGTCCTCCCACGGCAGCGGCCGGCTGTGCAGTACGTCGAGCCGGGACACCGCCCTGGTCAGGACCACGTAGAGGCGGCTGGGCCCGCGCTGTTCCGCCTCCGCGATGGCGGCGGGCTCGACGGCCACGACATGGTCGTACTCCAGGCCCTTGGCGACGGACGCGGGCAGCACCGTCACGCGCGCACCCAGGTCGTCCGGGCCCGCGCTCCCGATGCCGGCCGCGGCGAGGGCCGCGCGAAGGCGTGCGGTGTCCGCGTCGGCGGCGATGACGCCGACCGAGCCCTCACGGACCAGCGCGGCACGCACCGCGTCGACGGTGGCGGCGGCGATGTCGACGGCCCGCACCTCCCGGACCCGCAACTCGCCGTCCGTACGCAGCGACCGGGCAGGCGGTACGTCGACGTCGAGCGAGGCGAGAACGCGGTTGGCGAGCCCCACGATCGCCTTCGGCACACGGAAACCGGTGGTCAGAGGGGTGACGGCAGCGTCGGGTTTGCCGAGGTGGCCGAGGAGTTCGGGCCAGCCGCGGGCCGCCCACGGGGTGGTGCCCTGGGCGAGGTCGCCGAGGACGGTGAGCGAGCCGAAGCCGGCGCGGCGGGCGATGACGCGGGCCTCCATCGGGGAGAGGTCCTGGGCTTCGTCGACGACGATGTGGCCGTAGCCTGCGGGCCGTTCGAGCAGCCCGGCGATCTCGTCGAGCAGGACGAGATCGGCGGCGGACCACTTCGCCGACTTGTACGAGCGCGGGGGCCTGTCCCAGCCGATCGCCCGCTGCTCGTCCGGGGCGAGGATGCCGTCGGCCGCGGCGGCGCGTGCCGCCGGGTCGGCGAGCAGCGCGGCGAGCACTTCCTCCGGTTTGACCTTGGGCCAGGCCGCGTCGACGAAGGCCGAGACCGGGCGGGCGCGGGAGATCTTCTGCAGCCAGGCGTTGTTCACGGCGCCGGCGCGGCGCTCGGCCTGGTCCTGGATGTGCCGGACGGCCCGCGTGCGTACGCGCTCGCGGCCGACCGCGTAGGGGGGTTTTTCGGCGCGCACGTCCGCGATGATCCGCTCCAGTTCGTCGAGCGCGACCCGCCAGGTGTACGAGCCGTCCGGCACCGCGAGGGGGCGGATGGGCGGTGCGACGCGCGAGTAGAGCGCGCGGCGCAGGACCTCCGCCATGCGGGCGTCGTGCTTGACGCGCGCCGCGGCCGCGTCGTCCTCGGCCCGCACGGGCGCGGTGGCCCTGGCGATCTCGTCCGCGACGGTGGACTGCCGCACGCCGGTCTCGCCGAGGGAGGGGAGCACCTCGGCGATGTAGCGGAGGAAGGTGCGGTTGGGTCCGAGGATGAGCAGTCCGGCGCGCTGCACGCGCCCCGGGTGGGTGTAGAGCAGATACGCGGCACGGTGCAGGCCGACGGCGGTCTTGCCGGTGCCGGGGGCGCCCTGGACGCAGACGGAGGCGGTGAGTTCACCGCGGACGAGGTCGTCCTGCTCGGGCTGGATGGTGGCGGCGATGTCGCGCATCGGTCCGACGCGGGGGCGCTCGATCTCTCCGGCGAGGATGCGGCTGCTGTGCGCGGGGACGGGTGCGGGTGCGGCGTTCGGGGCGGGCTGCGCGGCCAGCGGTTCGTCCTCCAGGCCCGTGAGGTCGGCGGAGTCGCCCTTGCTGCCGGGGGCCCAGCCGAAGCGGCGGCGGACGGCGACGCCCTGGGGGTCGCGGGCTCCCGCCTGGTAGAAGGCGCGGGAAACGGGGGCACGCCAGTCGACGACGAGGGGCGGGGCCGAGGGATGTTCGGTGATGCGGAGGCGGCCGACGTGGTAGCTCTGCCCGCGATGATCGCCGGCCACGGCGGCTTCGGGCCCGTCGGCGGCGAAGTCGAGGCGGCCGAAGAAGAGGGGGGCCTCGGGGAGTTCGCGCATCGCTTTGGCGTGGCTTCGGAACTGGTGTCCGAGGACTTCGGCGTCGGCGCCGGACGCGGAGACATCGGCTCCGTTGACGACCTGTTCCTCGGCGCCGTCGACCATGCCGGTGAGGGCGGTGCGGCAGGTGTCGTGGTAGCGGCGTTCGCGGGCCAGGGCTTCGTCGAGTGGCGTCATGCGCCCAAGAATAATGTAACCGAGTTAAATTTATTGCATGGTCACGCTCGTTACCGAGTTACATTCGTTACCGCGAATCACCGATGGGATAGGCTCCCGCCATGACGGACGAAGAAGCGGCCACGGGTGAGGGCGCAGGGGACAGCGGCAGCGGCAGCGGCCCCGGCCTGCGCGAACGCAAGCGGCAGCGGATGTACGAGGCGGTCTCCGACGCGGCCATCGCGCTCTTCCTGGAGAAGGGCTTCGAGAAGGTGTCTGTCGCGGAGGTGGCGGCGGCCGCCGAGATCTCGAAGCCGACCCTGTTCCGGTACTTCCCGGCCAAGGAGGACCTCGTACTGCACCGGTTCGCCGACCACGTGGACGAGGCGGCACGCGTGGTGACCGGACGCCCCGCGAAACGCTCTCCCCTGGACGCCCTGCAGCGCCACTTCCTCGACGGTCTGGAGCGCGGGGACCCGGTGACCGGCCTCTGCGACAACGTCCACGTACTGGCCTTCCACCGCCTGCTGTACGGGACGCCGTCGCTGGTGGCGCGGCTGTACGCGTATCAGGAGCGATCGGAGAGGGCGCTGGGCGATGCGCTCGGCGAGGCGGCTTCAGACGCTGAGGCACTGGCCGCGCGACTGGCCGCCGGCCAGATCATCGCCGTACAGCGCATCCTCGCCATGGAGAACTGGCGCCGCATCGACGCGGGCGAGAGCGCGGAGTCGGTGTGGCCGGACGCGGTGGTAGCGGCGAACAGGGCCTTCGGGCAACTGCGGTCGGGGCTGGCGAGGTACGCCTGAAGGAGCGAGGTGGCGCGGTACGCCTGAAGGAGCGGGGGCGGCGCGGTACGTCAGAAGGATCGAGAGCGGCGCGGTACGCCTAAAAGGTGGTCGTCGCCATCACCGGTCTTCGACCAGCACCGCCACCCCGTCGAGCACGCGCCCGAGCCCGAACTCGAAGTCCGTGTCCTCGGTGTCCGCGGCGTCGAAGATGCCTGCCGCGAGCGTCCGCCGCAGCGCCGGGAACCGTTCGGGCGCGGTCGAGGTCAGCGCGTCGACGGTACGCACATACCGCCGCATCACCTCGTCGGGCTCCTGGCCCCCCGCCCTCATGGCCGCGTCCAGATCGGCCATGAGGGCGACCTCGTTGCGCACGAACCCGCCCATCAGCATGAGCACGGAAATCTTGCGGCCCTCGTCGAGCCCGCTGTCGTCGAGTGCCGCGAGCCCCTGCTCCATCCATTCCAGGGAGTGGGGCGAGGCGGGCGGTGACGTGATGGGGACGCGCACGAGCCACAGGTTGCGCCGGAAGACCTCGCGCTGAGCCCGCGCCCACCACTCCAACCGGGCCCGCCACCCCGTGATGTCGGCGGGCATCTCGGGCGGGGCGCCGGTCGCCGCGTCCTGCATGAGGACGTACAGCTCGTCCCTGGCGGAGACGTACCGGTACAGCGACATCGTCGAGACGCCGAGCGCCTTGGCGACCCGCCCCATGGAGACGGCGCCGATCCCTTCCGCCGCGGCGACCGCGATCCCCGCGTCGACGATGCGTTCGAGACTCAGGCCGGGCTTGGGCCCTTTCGACGGCCGCTCCCGCAGCCCCCAGGCGGTTTCGAGGCTCACGGAAAGCCCCGTGCCCTGGTCCTGTGCGCCGCTCTGCGCGTCACCGTCCGCCGCCATGAGCCGCCGCCTTCCTGTTTGCCGGGCCGCCCTTCTTGACGCACATCGTATTTCTGCGTAACCCTTACATGGTAACGCGTAGGTCATACGCAATAAAGCGAGACCCAGCCAAAGAGCCCACGCCAAGCCACGAGCCACGAGCCGCAAGCCGGAAAGGTCAACCGCATGCCACCCACCCGAGCCCCAGCCCCAACCCCAACCCCAACCCCAGCCATCGAAGCGACATCCCTAACCAAGACCTACGGAGCCGGAGCCGGAGCCGGAGCCGGGGCCGGAGCCGGAGACGGTCCCGACCCTGGAGCCAAATCCGGTTCGAGCACCCGCCGCCGCTCCGTCCCCGTGCTCCGCGGCATAGAACTCCACGTACCGCCCGGCACGGTATTCGCCCTCCTGGGCCCGAACGGCGCCGGCAAGACGACAGCGGTCCGCATCCTCACCACGCTCACCACGCCCGACGCGGGCACGGCGCGGGTGGCGGGCCATGACATCCGTACGGGGCGCCGCGAGGTCCGCCGCGCGATCAGCCTCACCGGCCAGTTCGCGGCGGTCGACGAGACGCAGACCGGCGCGGAGAACCTCCGCATGATGGCGCGGCTAGCGGGCCTGTCCCGCCCCGCGGCTCGCGCGCGGGCGGCGCAACTGCTGGCCCGCTTCGACCTCACGGGGGCAGCCGACCGCCTGGTCCGCACGTACTCGGGAGGCATGCGCCGCCGGGTGGACCTGGCGGCGGGCCTGGTGGGTGAGCCGGAGGTCATCTTCCTCGACGAGCCGACGACGGGCCTGGACCCGCGCAGCCGCCACGAGATGTGGGAGGTGGTACGCGACCTCACGGCGCGGGGCACGACGGTCTTCCTGACGACGCAGTACCTGGAGGAGGCGGACCAACTGGCGGACCTGGTGGCGGTGTTGCACGAGGGGAAGATCGTGGCGGAAGGCTCGCCATCGGCCCTCAAATCCCATCTGCCGGGCCACCGCCTGGAGGCGAGGCTCACCACCCGGGAGGCCTATCTGCGCCTGACCGACAGGGCCACGCACCACGCCCCCGAAACCCTGACGCTGGGCTTCCCGACGGACGGCACGGCAGGGGACGTACGAGCCCTGCTGGACGACCTGGACCCGGCCCGCTCGGATTTCGCGACCTTCACGCTCCACACGGCCACGCTGGACGACGTGTTCCTGACCCTGACGGGCCCGTCGCCACAGTCACACACCTTGGGAACGGCCCATGTCTGAAGCCCTGATCATGACCGGCCGCGCGATCCGCATCAGCCGCCGCAACGTGGACGCCCTGGTCACCGCCATGGCGCTCCCCGTGATGATCCTGCTGATCTTCGTCTACTTCTTCGGCGGCGCGATCAAGACGGACACCCGGTCGTACGTCACGTACGTCGTGCCCGGAGTGCTCCTCCTCTGTGCGGGCTTCGGCTCGTCGAACACGGCGATCGCGGTGACGGAGGACCTGAAGGGCGGCATCATCGACCGCTTCCGTTCGATGGACATCGGCGGTGCGCAGATCCTGGCGGGCCACGTCGCCGCCTCGCTGGCCCGCAACCTCATCGCCACGACCCTGGTCCTGACCCTGGCCTTCACGATCGGCTTCCGCCCGACGGCAACCCTGCCCGGCTGGCTGGCGGCAGCAGCCATCCTCCTGGCCTTCATCCTGGCCCTGTCCTGGCTCTCGGCAGCAGTCGGCCTCCTGGCCAAGTCCCCGGAGGCGGCGGGCGGCTTCACGTTCTTCGTGAGCTTCCTCCCGTACCCGAGCAGCGCCTTCGTCCCCACCTCCACGATGCCGCCCTGGCTCCGGCCCATCGCCGAACACCAGCCGGTGACCCACGTGATCGAATCCCTCCGGGGCCTACTCCTCAACCAACCGGTGGGCTCAACACCATGGGTGGCACTGGCCTGGTGCACGGGCATCCTGGCGGCTTCGGTGGGGGCTTCGGGGGTGCTGTTCAGGAGGCGGACGGCTTGAGGGCGGGATCCCGCCCCGCTCCCTGCTGTCCGTGCGGAAGGGCCCGGGCCAGATAGGGATTCGCCGTCGTGCTGGGCCGAAGGCCCAGGGACGCCGTCGCCGTTGCCAGGGTCATCGCGTACGAGTCCACGGCGCGTTGCACGTTGGGGGCGTCGAGGCCCGTGCCGGTGACCAGCCGGTCCAGGTCCACGTAGGCGGACCGGACCACCTCGATCCAGCGGTACACGGGCCAGTCGTCCTCCCATCCGATCGTGCACTCGCGCGGAAGCCGCTGCACCCAGCGGCCGAACATGCGCTGCCTGATCTCCGGACGGGTCGGGGTCAGATGCATGTGGCGGACCAAGTCGTACAACGGGTCGCCGACCATCGCCATCTCCCAGTCGATGACGGTGAGTGCGTCGCCGTGCTCATGGCGCACGAGATTCCAGGGGTTGAGGTCTCCGTGCAGCAGAGAGGCCCGGCGCGGTGTCAGCCGGTGGCGGCCCAGCAGCTCTCGCAGCCGGAAGCTGCCCGGCAGGCCGAGCTCTCTGGCCAGCTTCAGGGACTCCCTCGGCAGCTCCCTGACGAGCCGCACCAGCTCATCGCAGAGCCAGGGGTAGAAGTCCGATTCGTGGGCGGTGGGGTCCAGTTGACTGCTGTCGATGCGCACCAGAGCGGACAGCTGGTCCACCAGTTGGTTGGCCTCGGCCGGGCGCAGGCCGTTCACGGGGTGGTCCGGCGGCAGATCCCCGGTGCCCGGCCCCTCGTAGGAGTGGATCGCGAACTGGTCCTTCAGGTCACCTGTCCCCAGAGCCAGCACGCGGGGCGCCCGCACAGGTTCGCCCGACTCCTCGATGACCCGCAGAACGGCGTGTTCACTGAGGATGCTGCGCTCGCGACGATCGGCGGAGCCGAGCTTCCGCCGCACCACGACCGGGCGAGCGACGCCTCGCACCCTGACCACGGTGTTGAGGTGAGCCGTCCCCTTGTAGACCCGGGAGGCAGGCGCCGCCCCTTCCCCGACCAGTGCGTCGAGCACGGCGGACCGGGGGAAGTCGGGACGCTCCGGCACGCGCTGGTCCGGCTCCCAGGAGATCGGGGTCACCTGTCGCACCCCCGCGGCACGTCCGCCGAACCGGGCTGCCCGCCAACGGAACAACACCCGCTGGATCTCGTCCTCGTCCGACACGCCCGGCAACTGCAGGGGGGCGGCGGCAGCTTCCAAGGCTCCACGCACCATGTACGTCGCATCGTCGAGGCTCTTCTGGTCGGGCGCGTCGCCCAGGGACTTGGCCGCGCGCATCACGTCCGGGTAGACGGACTGGGCGCGTTCGAAGGCCACGTAGTGGTCGAGGTCCTGGTCCAGTCCGTGCACGGCCCTTGGTCTGAGGCGCTCCATCGCCTCTGCCCAGGAACCGATCACCTCGTCCCACTGGTCTTCCGGGTACCGCATACGGACGAGGTGCGTGGCCAGGTCGTGCAGCGGATCGCCGTAGGTGGCGAGCTCCCAGTCCACGCAGATCAGCGGCGGTTCACCGCCGTAGGAGAAGATCACGTTGTCGCGGTGCAGGTCTGTGTGGAGCAGGCTGTAGGGGCGGCGGGTCATGGCGGGCACGCGATCCGCCAGCCTGAGCAAGGCGTCCTCCGGGATGCCCAGAGCGGCGAACAGCCCACCGAACTCCGCCCAATTGGGCCGACGGATCTGGTGTTCGGCAAGGAGCACCAGCGTGCGCAGGAAGGACGACCTGCCTTTGCCGGACCGTGGCCAGTCCGCCGGCAACGGAGGCAGCGCCTCCCTGCGTACCTGGGTCATCTGTGCGAGCAGCTCGGCCAGGGCCCTGATCAGCAGGGAGTCGACCGGTTTGCCGTTCTGGCAGATGCTGGAGAACGGCACGCCCTCCACATAGCTGTGCACGGCGGAGTCGCCGCGCTTGGCGAGGCACTCCGGTACATGGGGCAGCACGCCCTTGATCGCCCGCAGGATCTGCGACTCGTCCTGCCAGGTCCGGATGACGACCGGCAGCGCGTCCTGCCTTCGCAGCCGTACGGTGACGGGTTCCCCGGCCTCCCGCCCGACCAGCTCGGCCATGGGCGCCGTCAGCGGATGCACGTAGTTCCGGTTGTGGTGTCCACCGCTCATGTCCCCGTGCCGCACGGCGTCCTCGAAGAAGAGACCGTACGGATCGTCGGCGTCGTCCGCTTCGTCGGCATCGGCCTCTTCCGGGCGCGCCTGAGACCGGGAATCGGACACAGTTGACGCGCCCACGGGCCGCTCCTGAATAGTCACGCGAGGAAGCCGAAAGTGATGCACACCCTAGTGGCGTGGGAGACCATGCGCATCGCGTGAACGGTTAACTATGGGCTCAACGAGGCAATCGCCACTCCTGGGAACGTGACGTTCGAGAAACTTCCGTTTCGTGGCCCATCGCTTACGACTTCACGAGAAGCCGCCAGCAGGAGTCGAACCACGCCTGCATGCTGTCGACGAAGAGGGTCCCCTGCGATTCCGGTTCCGCGTCCCGCACATAGTGCGTGAGCGCCGACCCCAGGCCGAGCACGTCCAAGGCCTCGATCTCCTCGCCGTCGTCCAGTTGGATGCGGCGCTCGATCACCTCGTACGGGCCGTGCAGGGCCTCGGAGCCGTTGAGCAGGTAGAGCTTGAAGGCGGGTGGCAGCGGAATCCGGCGCACCTCCACGCTCACCTCCGCCACCACCCCCTCGGTGTGCAGGTCCCGCAGCGCGTTGCGCAGCGACGCCGTGTGCCGACGCGTGATGTCACGCAGGCGCTGCTGCGGGCGCGGGTCGTCCGGGTCGTCCTTGGCGCGGGGGTACGGCAGGTCGAGGTCTTCGGAGGGCAGCAGGATGCGGACGGCTATGCGTTGCGGGGCGATCTCCCGGACACGTATACGTTCCGCCTGTACGCGGATGTGCGCGTCCAGCGATTCGGAGGTGAGGGTGTAGACGTCCAGGGTGACCTCGGCGGCTTCGAAGGCCGCACCGATGATCGGGCCGAGCGAGACCCTGCCGACGCCGCTCCCCCGCTGCCCGCCCCCGCTCATGTGGGCCAGCTGCACCTTCACCACCCGCGAGCCGCTCCCCTGCCTGGAGCGGACGAGGCCCTCGCTGATGAGCTCCCTCATCACCCTTTGGATCGTGTCGCGGGAGACGTCGAATTCACTCGCAAGCTCGCGCTGCGTGGGAAGCAGGCCGTCCAGCGGATACGTGCCGTCGGCCAGACGGGAGTGCAGCGCGTCCGAGACCCGCTGGAACTCGCTGCCGCCACCCTCACCGGTCCGCTCACCGACCACAGGGCGAACGTACCTCTGGCGGACGCCGAACACACCGCTTCCAGTCAACCAGTCCAATTGGACGCAAAGTTGATCGCTTCGCTGACTCGGCCGACAGCATCCGTCTGCAAGCTCAGGCAGGACGGGTCATACGGAACACCTCAAACCTGCCCCCGCAGCACCCTCAGCACCGGCTCCAGCGAGCTCACCACGCAAGCCGCGCCCACGTCCTTCAGCAGCTTCGCCTTGCGCTCGTTACGCGCGTAGCCCAGGAAGCCCACTCCCGCCACCTGCGCCGCCTGGAAGTCCGTGGGGGTGTCGCCGATCATCAGTGCCGCCGAGGGTTCGGCTCCCATCGCGCTCAGGGCGCGGTTGAGGCAGTGCGGGTGGGGCTTGAGGAGGTGGAGGTCCTGGGTTCGGCCGTAGATGTGCGGGGCGAAGCACTGGCTCAGGCCGCGGCCCTCGAGGTAACGGGTCACCGCTCGCGGCGAGTTGTTGGTGGTGATGGCCAGGCGGGAGCCGCTCGCGTGCCACGTCATGATGAGCGGATCCGCGTACTGGGTCGGCCACGCCGACGCGACCGCCGTCAGCTCCTGATGCGTGAGCCGTTCCTCCAGCTCGGCCACCAGATCGCTTCCGGGGTGCCTGCGGTCGACCGCCCGCAGCACGGCGTGCGGGTCGGGCTGTTCTCGTTCCTCCTCGGTCAGCAGGCCCCGCAGCCCCCGCTCCTCCAGCCAGCGGACCTGATCACCCGCGATCCGTTCCGCCGAGTGACCGGCGAAGAGCCGGCAGATGGGGCCGTCGAAGTCGAAGAGTACGTAGCGGGCGCGTTCGATCAGTTCCCGCAGTTTTTCGGTCTCTTCTGCCATCCACTCAGTCTGCGTCGTGTCAGGAGTCACTAAGAGAGTGTCAACTCCGTCGCGATGGTTGCCCAGAGCGCGTCGAACCATTTCTGGGACTCGTCCACGAACGCGGCGTCCCGCGGGGCCGCGCTCCTCTCGAAGGAGAACAGGGGCGACTTCAGTCCGGACACGTCGAACGCCTCCATCTCCGCGCTGCCGAAGTCCAGCATGCTGCGCTCGATCGTGTAGTAGGCGAGGAGCGCCTCCCGCTGGTTCAGGAGGTACAGCTTCACCGGGGGCGTGAACGGCAGCGCGCGGAACGAGACGTCCACGTCGATGCCGTGCGAGGCCCGCAGCGCGCGCAGGTTGTGGCGCAGGACCTGCCCCTGGGTGTTGCGCAGTGCCAGCCAGCGCTGGTGGACCCTGCCGTCCGCGTCCCCCTGGCCGTTGACCGGTCTGGGAAAGGCGAGGTCGATGTCGCTGCTGGGCAGCAGGATGCGGACGTTGATCGACTCCGGGCGGATGAGGCCCTCGTGGATGCGCCGCAGCGGATCACCGAGCGCCAGGATCAGCGTCTCCGCCGTGTACGACACGACGTCTATCTGTACCTGCGGCTCCGAGAACGCGTCCGCCAGCCGTGGTGCCAGGCCCACCATCGAGGCCTGGGGTTCCGAGGCCGCCGACGTCGGTCCCGGTGGTTCCGCGGCGATGCGTGGGGGGCTGCCCTTGCTCACGTTGGCCAGTAGTCCGTCGTCCTGCAGTGTCCTCAGCGCCTGCCGCACCGTCCCGCGTTCCACGCCGAATTCCTCCGCGAGCACCGCTTGCGTGGGGAGGCGGTCGCCCGGTTTGAGGTCGCCGGTGCGGATGCGGTCGCGGAGGGTGTCTGCGATGTCCTGGGGAGTGAGTTTTCTGCTGCCGTTCACTGCAACGTTCTCCTGGGTCACGACCAGACGATACAACTCCGCGCCATCTCAGGGCAGTTGTCTCGAAGTTGTTTATGTTGTGGGACCAAGTGGGGACAACTCAAGTGAAGTTGGTTGCCAACTCATCCGAGATGGCAGAAGGGGGAACCATCATGGCCGTCCTCGCCCTCCTCGCAGCAGCGTCCGTCGTCGTCTTCGAGCAGTTCGTCCAGTGGCGGTACGGACCCGTCGGCATCGTCGGACTCCTGCTCCTGACCGTCGGCATCAAGGCGAAGAGCCCCACCTGCAGCTCCATCGGCGCCGTCGTCCTCGCACTGACGATGACCGGCCCCGCGCTCTAGCCGCACCGCGTCCGATGCGGCCGCCGGCACCACGCCGAGCTAGCCGCGCGCCAGCTCCAGGTCCTGGCTGATCGTGCTCCACAGCGCGTTGAACCACAGGTGGGACTGTTCCACGAACGTCGTGTCCCGCAGGCCGTCACCCTGGTGGAAGGGGAAGAGCATCGACTGCGCGCCCTGGGCGTCGTACATCTCCAGGTACTCGTGGTCGATCTCTTCGCTCTGCTTCGCCAGCGTGTAGTACGCGAAGAGCGCCTCCGAGCCGTTGAGCAGATACAGCTTCACCGGCGGCGTGAACGGCAGCGCGCGGAACGAGACCTGTACGTCGATGCCGTGCGAGGCCCGCAGCGCACGCAGGTTGTGGCGCAGGACCTGCCCCTGCGCGTTCCGCTGGTCGAGCCAGCGCCTGTGCACCTGGCCGCTCTCGTCGTCCCCGCTGTCCACCGGCGCCGGAAAGGCGAGGTCGATGTTGCGGCTCGGCAGCAGCACCCGGACGTCGACCTTGGCCGGTTTCCGCTGTCCGGCGTGAATCTGCCGGAGCGGCTCCCCGATCGCCATCGTGAGCGAGATGGAGGTCAGACAGAGCGCGTCGATCTCCACGTGGGGGGCCTCGAACGCCGCCGCGATGCGCGGTGCGAGCCCGACCATGGTGGGCTGCGGCTTCACGCCACCGGGCCCGGACAGCGCCTGCTTCGAGGTGACGGCGACCGTGGCGGGGCTTCCCTTGGACACGTTCGCCAGCAGCTTCTCGCTCTGCAGGGTGCGCAGCGCCTCGCGTATCGCGCCGCGTTCCACACCGAACTCGTCGGCGAGCTCCGCCTGGGTCGGCATGCGTTGGCCCGGCCGCAACGCACCGGACCTGATCCGGTCGCGCAGTTCGTCGGCCACCTCGTGGTGCGACCTAGGTGGCCTCTTCATCCCGTTGACGGGTGCAGGTTCCGGGCTCACAACCAAACAGTACAACTTCGCGCCATCTTTGGGGAGTTGCTCGGAAGGTGGTTATGAGTCGAGCCATCGCGGAGATAACTCAGATGAAGTTGGTAGCCAACTTAGGCAACCTGGCAGGAACCCCTAGGGGTTGGCCGCCAGTAGTCCGCCATCGAATGGCCGCCAACCGGATGGGACGGGGTCCGCATGCCCCGTCCCGAAAGGGGGAACGTCATGCCGCTCATCGCCATCGTCATCGCCGCCCTCGCCATCGGATTCGAGCAGCTCATCCAGTGGAAGTACGGACCGTTGGGCATCGTCGCCTTCGTCCTGCTGACCGTGGGCATCAAGGCCAAGAGCACCAAAATCAGCGGCGTCGGGGCTGCGCTCCTCGTCCTGCTGCTCGCCCAGTCGGGCTGACAGAGCTGGTTGGCCGGGCTCCCATCCGGAGGGGAGCCGGGAGTCCGGTCAGCCATTGGCGCATCCCGCGTCCACCCGGGTTAGAACGCCGCCCGGATCTCCCCCACCTCGACCGCGCCGCCCAGCAGGGGCGCACGTCCGACCCGGGTGAGCACGTCATCCTCCACACCCGCCAGGCGCAGCGCACGCGCCAGGACGGGGCCAAGGGCCCGTATCCCTCCGTCGTCCACCTTGAAGGCCAGTGCACGGCCGTCCGGCAGCGCGAACGCCTGGACCGCCTCGGCGCCCATCTTGGACAGGGCACCCGGGATCTCCCGCATGAGCCAGGTGTCGGGGCGGCGCGTGCCGGCCACGTACTCCGGGTGGGCCCGCATCGCGTCCGCGACCCGGCGCTCCGCCGAGCCCTCGGGGGCGAGGACGAAGTGACGGAAGGCGCGCGCGAGGCCGGTCAGGGAGATGGCCATCAGGGGCGCGCCGCAGCCGTCCGTGCCGACAGCCGCCACCCGCTCCCCCGCCGCTTCCTCGACCACCTGGAGGATCAGCTGCTGGAGAGGGTGCCGCGGGTCCAGGTAGGAATCCGTGGGCCAGCCGTTGAGCTCGCAGACCGCCAGCATCGACGCGTGCTTCCCGGAGCAGTTCATCGTCACCCGGTCACGAACGGCACCCGCTGCCAGATATGTCTCGGCCTCGACCGCGTCCAGCGGGAGATCCGGCGGGCACTGCAGGTCCGCCGCCGTCAGGCCCTGCTCGGCCAGCATCTTCTGCACGAGGTCCCGGTGGAACACCTCCCCCGAGTGGCTCGCCGCGGTCAGCGCGAGGCGCTCACCCGACAGGTCGAGCCCCGCCCGCAGCACCGCGGCCGCCTGCATCGGCTTGTTCGCCGACCTCGGGAAGACGGGAGCCGACACGTCCCCCATCGCCAGCTCCACACTGCCGTCCGCCGCGAGCAGCACCAGGCTTCCCCTGTGCCGGCCCTCGACGAAGCCTGAACGTACGACCTCGGCGAGGACCGGGGATATGACAGGGGTGGCGGCAGACTCGGCGGACGTCGCGGTCATCTTCGGCCTTCCGGGGCGGGGGTGGCGTCACGGGCCGCCCGCGGAAGCCGGGATCACCGGGTCACGCGAGCAGGTCGTCTACTTGTGCTTCACCTTCACGGTACCTGCGGGCGATCTCCGCACTGCAATCGTCCGCCGTACGCTGCAGCTGCTGGCGGCGCCGGGAAACCTGCTGCTCATAGCGCACGAGGCGCCCCATGGCCGTGTGCAGCTCGTCGTCCGTGCGGGCGTCCAGGTCGGAGAGCTCGACCTCGGCGAGCATCTCCGTCGCCAGGAGACCGACCTCCACGCTGTGCGGCGTGCCGAGCGTCACATGCCGGGCCGACGAGCGATGCCGGGCGGGCCCGTCCGTGAGGATCTCGGAGAGCCGGTGCACGAGCGGCCCCTCCGGCTCCGGCGCCGCCGGATCCTTGCGGCGCGCCACCTCGGCCCGCAGGATGTCGATCCGGCCCTGCAGCAGGCGCCGGACATAGCTCAGGTCCGCCTCGTTCTGCTGCGCGTCCCTGCGCAGCTCACGCAGCTCGCGCAGGAGCAGCGCGGCGAGGTCGTGCACGGGCTGCTCGGACAGCACCGCACTGCCTGTGACCGCACTGCCCGTGCGCTGCATCGGCGGTCGCGCCACGTTCGTACGTCGCGCGACGCTCATGCGGGTCAGCGACACAGATCCGGGCGGCTGTCCCGTACTTGGTGTGCTCATGTGGCTCTACCGTCCCCTCGACCGGCGCGGTACACCGCGTGTGAGCATGGTGCCACCCTCGGTGGCCGCTATGTGAGCGAGTGCCCCTAATCGGCCCCAGATGGGGGGTTCAGGGCACCCCATGGGCGGCGCATCCGGCGGCGTGGCACGGCCGTTCGGAGCAGGCGGCCGGGCAGGCGGCCGAACAGGCATGATGGCCGTATGCGTGCTGTGGTGCAGAGGGTGGACGGGGCGAGCGTCGTAGTCGAGGGCGAGAACGGCCCCGAGACGGTCGGCGAGATCAACGGCGAGGGACTGTGCGTCCTGGTGGGCGTGGCCCACGAGGACACCAAGGAGAAGGCGGCCCAACTGGCCCGCAAACTCTGGTCCGTTCGGATGCTCGCCGACGAGAGGTCCTGCTCGGACATCGACGCGCCACTGCTGGTCATCAGCCAGTTCACGCTCTACGGCGACGCGAGGAAGGGCCGCAGGCCCACCTGGAACGCCGCCGCGCCCGGCGATGTGGCCGAGCCCCTCGTCGACGAGGTCGTCGCCCAACTGCGCTCGCTGGGCGCGACGGTGGCCTGCGGCCGCTTTGGCGCACAGATGCGGGTCTCGCTGACCAACGACGGGCCGTTCACGGTGCTGCTGGAGATGTGAGGCCGCCGGCCAGGACTACGGCTCGACCACGACCTCCTGCGCCGCCGCCGTCCCGCCCGCGCTCAGCGCCGCGTCCAGCGGCACGTTCCGCTTCACCAGGGCGAGCGCGATCGGGCCCAGTTCGTGGTGGCGTACCGCCGTCGTGACGAAGCCGAGCTTGCGGCCCTCCGCGCCCTCCGAGGCCAGCCGCAGCTCCGTACCCGCCACCGGCAGATGGACCTCGCTGCCGTCCAGGTGCAGGAAGACCAGGCGGCGCGGCGGCTTGCCCAGGTTGTGGACGCGGGCGACCGTCTCCTGGCCGCGGTAGCAGCCCTTCTGCAGATGCACCGCCGTGCCGATCCAGCCCAGCTCGTGCGGGATCGTGCGGTGGTCCGTCTCGAAGCCGAGCCGCGGCCGGTGCGCCTCCACGCGCAGCGCCTCGTAGGCGAGGATGCCGATCGCGGGACCGTTCTCCTCGGCGTACGGCTCCAGGGACGCACGCGGCAGGAAAAGGTCCCGGCCGTGCGGCGTCTCGCGTACGACGACACCTTCCGGCACCGGGGCGATCGAACCGGCCGGCAGATACACGACCGCGAACTCGTCCGTACGGTCGGCGACTTCGACCCGGTTGAAGAACTTCATGCTCTCCAGATACGCGACCAGCGCGTCCTGTGTGCCGGGCTCGACGTGCGCCCACACCGTCTCGCCGTCGTCCACGAGATAGAGGGCGTGCTCGATGTGGCCGTTCGCGGAGAGGATCAGCGCCTCGGTGGCCTGACCGACGGGCAGCTCCGTCACGTGCTGCGTGAGCAGCAGATGCAGCCAGCTCAGCCGGTCGGGGCCGGAGACGGTGACGACACCGCGGTGCGAGAGGTCGACGAGACCGGTGCCGTCGGCGAGGGCGCGCTGCTCGCGGAACAGGTCGCCGTAATGGGCGGCGACGCCTTCGTCCACGCCCTCGGCGGGGACGGCGCCGGGCAGGGACAGGAGGGGGCTCTTCATGTTCACCCACATTACGACCCGGCGGCGGGCGCGCTTATTCCTTGCCGTCCTCGCCGCTGTCCTTGCCGGAGCAGTTCTCGCAGCGCCCGAAGATCGCGAAGTGCTTCAGGTCCGTGTCGAAACCGAACGTCTCCCGCAGCTTCGCGGTGAACTCCGCGGCCACCGAGACATCCGCCTCGATGACGTTCGTACAGTCCCGGCACACCAGATGCAGATGATGGTGACGGTCCGCGAGGTGGTACGTCGGCGCACCGTGCCCCAGATGCGCGTGGCTGACCAGACCCAACTCCTCCAGGAGCTCCAGGGTGCGGTAGACCGTGGAAATGTTGACCCCCGACGCCGTCTTCCGCACTTCGGAGAGGATGTCGTCGGGGGTCGCGTGCTCAAGGGTGTCGACGGCTTCGAGGACCAGCTGGCGCTGCGGCGTCAGACGGTAGCCGCGCTGTCGCAGGTCGCTCTTCCAGTCGGAATCGGTGCTCGCCACACAGGCAGTCTAGGCCAGCGGGGCGAACGGCCTACTTGAAGAAGGCGATGCCGTCGTCCGGCAGATCTCCCAGACCCCTGGCCATCTCGGCGACGTCCTCGGGCGAGACGACCTTCTTCAGCTGCGCCGACATGTACGGACGCAGCGGCACCTCGGGGGTCTGCTTCTCGCCCACCCACATCAGGTCGCCCTTCACGTACCCGTAGAGGCGCTTGCCGCCCGTGTACGGGCCGGAGGCCGCCGTGCGGGCGACCGCGTCCGTGACCAGGTCGATCTGCGGCTTCTGGTCGGCGAGCTCGCCGTACCAGACCTCGACGACGCCGTCGTCGCGCACCATCACGGTCTCGACCTTGCGGTCCTTGTCGATGCGCCAGAAGCCCGACTCGGACTCCAGCGGCTTCACCTTGTTGCCCTCGGCGTCGAGCACCCACGTGTGCGAGTGGTACTCGATGAAGTCCCGCCCGTCGTGGGAGAAGGACACTTCCTGGCCGAAATTCGCCTTCTCGGCGCCGGGGAAGTCGGTGACGCCCGCGCCGGCCCAGTTGCCGAGGAGCCAAACGAGGGGCACGAGGTCGGGGTGCAGGTCGGACGGAATCTCGATCATGGGATGCTCAGACGATCTCTAGGTGGCGGGGCCTACGGGCGTACGGGGCTCAGCGCTGACCCTGGTACAGCTTCTTCACGGACAGCGCGGCGAACGCGAGAACGCCGACGCAGACCAGGACCAGCAGGGCGGAGAAGAAGGCCTCAAGCACGGGGTGCTCCTCGGTGAGCTATGGGGTGAGCTATGGGGGCAGGTATCAGAGCCGCTCCCACTGTAGTCGTGCGCGGCCCGCCGCTCTCTGCGAGGTGGCCTTACGGGTGACCGCGCGGATGGCCCTACGATGCGGCCATGGCGAAGAAGCTCGTGATCAAGGTGACCGCCGGGGCCGACGCCCCCGAGCGCTGCTCCCAGGCGTTCACGGTGGCGGCCGTGGCCGTGGCCAGCGGAGTGGAGGTCTCGCTCTGGCTGACCGGCGAGGCGTCGTGGTTCGCGCTCCCGGGCCGCGCGGCGGAGTTCGAACTCCCGCACGCGGCCCCGCTCCCCGACCTGATCGACTCGATCGTGGCCGCGGGCCGCATCACGCTCTGCACGCAGTGCGCGGCGCGCCGCGAGATCACCGAGAAGGACGTGCTCGACGGCGTACGGATCGCGGGCGCCCAGCTCTTCGTCCAGGAAGCCATGACGGACGGCACACAGGCGCTCGTCTACTGAGTACCCCCGCCGTACGCTGGATGTATGTTCGCGCGTCGCCGCCGCATGTACTTCGCCATGATGGGCACGTGCATCGCCCTCTTCGTCCTGGCGTGGGGCGTCGTGCGGCTCTGGTCCATCCCCGTCGCCGTCGGCATGTGCGTGGTGGCGATGGTGATCCCACCCCTCGCAGCCATCGTGGCGAACCGCCGGGGCCCGGAAGACCGCTGGTGGGACGACCCGTCCGGCGACTCGAAGTCCGACGAGTGGTGGGACGAACTGGACGGCAAACACCGCCGCTAGCCCCACCGGCCGACCGGAGAACCAGAGGGCCGCACCCCGATCCAGTGGCGTCCAACCCCCTGGGGTGCGGCCCTTTGGCCGTTCATGCGCGTCGGAGCCCGGGAGGCCCGCCAGGGCCGAGCGGTGCGAGAGGCGCGTGAAGAACTAGACGGCGATCGCTACCTCCGCGAGGCCGCCCGTCTGGGCCACGACCGTGCGGTCGGCCGTGCCGCCCGGGATGAGGGCGCGCAGCGTCCACGTGCCCTCGGCCGCGTAGAAGCGGAACTGGCCGGTGGCCGAGGTGGGGACCTCGGCGGTGAACTCGCCGGTCGAGTCGAGCAGGCGCACGTAGCCGCTGACGGGCTCGCCGTCGCGGGTCACCTGGCCCTGGATGGTGGTCTCGCCGGGCTTGATCGTCGAGGCGTCGGGTCCGCCGGCCTTCGCTCCACACATATGCGTTCGTCCGTCCTTAGCTGGTCACTGCAGGGGGGTTCGGGAGGGCTACTTGTTGGCGCCGAGCTCGATCGGGACGCCGACGAGGGAGCCGTACTCGGTCCAGGAGCCGTCGTAGTTCTTGACGTTGGTCTGGCCGAGCAGCTCGTGCAGGACGAACCAGGTGAGCGCCGAGCGCTCACCGATGCGGCAGTACGCGATGGTGTCCTTGGCCAGGTCGACCTGCTCGTCCTCGTAGAGGGCCTTGAGCTCGTCGTCCGACTTGAAGGTGCCGTCGTCGTTGGCGTTCTTCGACCACGGGATGTTGCGCGCGGACGGGACGTGGCCCGGACGCTGCGACTGCTCCTGCGGAAGGTGCGCGGGGGCGAGCAGCTTGCCGCTGAACTCGTCGGGCGAGCGCACGTCGACCAGGTTCTGCGAGCCGATCGCGTTGACGACGTCGTCGCGGAAGGCGCGGATCGAGGCGTCCTGGGGCTTGGCCTTGTAGTCCGTGGCGGGACGGTTCGGGACCTCGGAGCCGTCGACCAGGTCGCGGGAGTCGAGCTCCCACTTCTTGCGGCCGCCGTCGAGGAGCTTCACGTCCTGGTGGCCGTAGAGCTTGAAGTACCAGAAGGCGTAGGACGCGAACCAGTTGTTGTTGCCGCCGTAGAGGACGACGGTGGTGTCGTTCGCGATGCCCTTGGCCGAGAGGAGCTTCTCGAAGCCCTCCTGGTCGACGAAGTCGCGGCGGACCGGGTCCTGGAGGTCGTCGGTCCAGTCGATGCGGATCGCGTTCTTGATGTGGTTCTTGTCGTACGCGGAGGTGTCTTCGTCGACCTCGACGATGGCAACCTTCGGGTCGTCGATGTGGGCCTCGACCCAGTCGGCGTCTACCAGGACGTCGCTGCGGCTCATACTTCTTCTCCTCCGGGGCAGTTACGGCGGGGCTGTGGTGCTGTGCGAGGGGGTTCATGCCGGGTACGGGCGGTGATTGCGCGGTAGCGCGGCGTACGCGGCACGGGGTGGCCCTGACGGAGTCAACGGGCCGGGGGATACGGGAGTCGGAGCTCCCGCTCAGAAGGTGCGACAGAGCATGGCGGCGACGCGGCACAGGTCTACTGCCCGCCGCTTCGTGAGGTCCGCCTGTCGCTGCATGCGTCCGATCGTAGGGACGCGAGGGCGGCCGTGTCACCGGGGTGTCGAATGGTGAGACGGGATCATCCACGATGTGGGATGCGGTCAACGGAAAAGCCGCCCGCGCCGGGGCGGGGAGCGGGATTCGCTCCTGCCGCATCCATCGCGCGGACGGCTTCGTCTCGTACTGCGGAACGGCCGCTCCAGGCGGACGTTCGGGGCGCCGTTCGGGGCGGCCACCCCTCGGGCCTCAGCCCGCGAGCTTCACGTTCGTGCCCTTGACCGAGATGTCCACGCCGTCCTGGGCCGGCTCCACCCCGTCGATCTTGATGCCGCCCGGCAGCCCCGTGACCTTCTCCTCGAAGTCGGTCACGTCGCGGACCATGCCTTCGGGGAGGGGGATCGAGACGCCCATGACCTCGAACTTCTTC
The DNA here is from genome assembly GCF_053591915.1 of Streptomyces sp. NPDC002853. NCBI lineage: Bacteria > Bacillati > Actinomycetota > Actinomycetes > Kitasatosporales > Streptomycetaceae > Streptomyces > Streptomyces sp. NPDC002853. The sequence goes on from NZ_JBSFUS010000009.1 coordinate 448,335, forward strand.
GGGATCTCGTCGGCGTTCACCTTGATCGTGTCGCCGTCGACCGACACCGAGCTCAGCACGTGCACCGGCTTGGGCAGCTTCGCGCCGCCCTTGCTCACCTCGACCTCGACCTTGATCTTGTTGCCGCCGCCGTCCGAGAGCCCGACCACCTTGCCGGTGGCGCCGAGCGGCAGCTCCACCGGCTCCCCCTGGGCCTGCTTCAGCAGCTCGTCGTACGAGATGTGAGCGGTGCCCGTGGCCTTGTCGGCGGTGGCGGAGCTGTAGTCGCCGGAGAACTTGACGCCCTGCATGCGGGCGTCGAGATCGGCGATGCGGATCTTGTCGGAGCCGGAGGCCGCGTCGTAGTCCTGGATGCCGATCTCGACGTCGTCGAGCGTGCCGCCCGCGACCTGGGTCAGGAAGGGAAAGCCCTTGATGGAGACGTCGGGCGTCTCGCTGAGCCCCTCGCTGGTACGCAGCTTCTCCGCCGCCTCGTCCTCGGCGAAGCCCACCGCGAGGCGGTCGGCGCCGACGAAGAGACCCCCCAGGATCACGAGGACGATCAGAAGTATTCGTACGGAGCGCTTCATGTCCGGTGTTCCCCCACCTTGTACCCCCGCTTGGCTGTCGTTGTCGCGAGCCTAAAGGACAGGTCCCCGGCCGGAGTGCCCGGCCGGGGACCTGTCGATCAGCTGTGACGATCAGCCGACGGCCCTGCCCAGGAGGTAGACGGCCGGGGCCGCGGCGGCGAGCGGCAGGGCCACGCCCGCCGTCATGTGCACGAAGCGCGACGGATAGTCGTAACTGGCGACCCGGTGGCCGATCAGCGCGCAGACAGCGGCGCCGAGGCCGAGCAGCGCGCCCTTGCTCCCGAAGTCGGTCGCGCCGCCGACCGCGATGCCCGCTCCGGCGGCCGCGAGCAGCGCGACGACGACGGACGCGGGCGTCGGCAGGGGCAGCGCGCGGGCGATGACGGCGACCGCCACCGCGATGCCGCCCACCGTCACGGCGTCGTCCGAGGCCGCGAGGTGCCCGGTCGCGATGATCGCGAGCGCGGCGGACGTGACGGTCGCCATGAGGCCGTACATCCGCTCGTCGGCGGAGGCGCGGCTGCGCAGCTGGAGCACCAGGACGAGCAGCACCCAGATGCCGAGGGTGCCGAGGATCGCGGCGGGCGCGTTCTCCCTGCCGGTGACGAGCAGGGCGATGTCGGCCACGACACCGCCCATGAAGGCGAGCGCGATGCCCTGCCGGGCGGGCCACATCCCGTTGAGCCGGAACCAGCCGGCGGCGGTGACGGCCTGCAGCAGGACGAGGGGCACGAGCAGGGCGTACTGCCCGACGGCCGCGGTCCCGGCGAGCAGCAGTCCGAGCACCGCGGTGAGCGCGGCGGGCTGGATCCCCGGCTCTATGACCGGCGACCGCCCTTCGGCACGGGCCCGCTGGGCGTCGGTGATGCGGGGGTTGCCCGTGGTGGTGGCGGGGCCGTAGGTGGCGGCGACGGCTTCGGGCGCGGGCTCCGGGTGATCCGCCGGAGGCTGCGGCTGCGGCTGACCCGCCGGAGGCTGCGGCTGCCCGTACCCCTGCGGGGGCAGATAGGCCGTCTCCGTCACGTCCACCACGGGTGAGGGCTGAATCTGGGTGTCCCAGGTCTGCCCTTCCCACTGCTGGGTGTACGCGTCCTGGGTGTATGCGTCCTGGGTGTACGCCTGCTGCTGCGGGTACGGGTACTGCTGCTGGGCGTACTGCTGCTCGGGTGGGTAGGCCTGCTGCTGCTCGGGAGCAGGGGGGTACTCCTGCCGGTACGGGTCGTAGTCCCCGTACCGGTGCTCCCCGTACTGATGCTCGCCGTACCCCTCGTAACGCGGATCGCTCATGTCGCTTCTCACCCTCCTGCGAACGGCGGGAGCACCTCGACCGTGCCGCCCTCGGCCAGCCGTACCGTCTCATGCCCACGGGTACCCACGGGATCGCCGTCGATGAGGAAGGAGCATCGCCGCAGTACACGGACCAGCTCACCGGGGTGTCGCTCGCGCGCCGCGTCCAGCGCCTCGGCCAGCGTCGTCGCGGCGTACGGCTCCTCCGCGACACCTGCGGCTGCTTTGGCCGCGGCCCAGTAACGAATGGTGCCGTTCACCATCACAGCTCCTCTCCTTCGGCTCCTTCGGCGGTTGCCGACGTCCATGATGCCGTGGCCCACCCGGCGATCCGACCGAGCAGGGCGTCGTCCGCGGCGTTCTCCGCGTGCCCCATGCCCGTCTCCAGCCAGAGCTCCGCTCCGTCCCGGGCGGCGGCGGCCAGCATCCGGGGGTGGTCGACGGGGAAGTACGGGTCACGGTCGCCGTGCACGATCAGCAGCGGTGTCGGCGCGATGAGGGGGACCGATTCCACCGGCGAGAGCGGGACGGGGTCCCACTCGTGCGGGTGGATTCGTGTGCGCAGGCCCAGCCGGCCCACCACACGCCCCACGGGTCGCGTCACCACCCAGTGCAGCCGCCGCATCGGCGCCGTCCCCCGGTAGAACCAACGAGCCGGGGCACTCACCGCGACGACCGCGTCAACCCGCGCTTCCGTGCGCCCCCTGTGCGCGGCTCCGGCGAGAGCCGCGTGCCGGAGCACCACGGAACCGCCCATCGAGAAACCCACGGTCACCACGCGTGCGTGGCCCAGGGACCGCGCCCACTCGACCGCGGCTGCCAGATCGAGCACCTCGCGGTCGCCGACCGTGGAGCGCCCGCCGGACGCCCCGTGACCCCGGAAGGAGAACGTGATCACGGCCGCGGCCTTGGCGAAAACGCCCGCGGCCCGGCGCACGTGCGGCCGGTTCAGGTCTCCGGTGAAGCCGTGCGCGATCACGATCGCGAGGTCCGTGCCGGGGTCGGGACCGGGCTCGTACAGCGCGTCGATCGCGACTCCGTCCCGTGTACGGAGCGTTGCGCTCCGCTGAACGCGAGTGACCGGCTGCACAGAAGATCGCGCGACTTGACCTGCCGGACGGGAACTCATGTGGGCTATTCTCCTTGGCAGAGGATCCGGGCAGCGAAGCCCCCGGGTCCTTTCGTGCTTTCAGACGCGTGCTGATCGACAGCGCGCCGGGCCCAGGGCGCGGGCCCCGGAATCACGGCAGCAACAGTACGAAGCAGTGCCGTAAACGTCCTCGCAGGGACCGAGGAGGAACCGACGTTATGGGCGAGCGAACCGTGCACAACCGTAAGACGACCCAGGCAGGTGGGCGGCGATGAGTTCTCTGCTGCTCCTCACCAATGCCCTTCAGCCGTCGACGGAGGTGCTTCCCGCCCTCGGCCTGCTGCTGCACAACGTGCGGGTGGCCCCCGCCGAAGGCCCGGCCCTCGTCGACACCCCTGGTGCCGACGTCATCCTGATCGACGGCAGGCGCGACCTGCCGCAGGTCCGCAGCCTCTGCCAGCTCCTCCGCTCCACGGGACCCGGCTGTCCGCTCGTCCTCGTCGTCACGGAGGGCGGCCTCGCGGCCGTCACCGCCGACTGGGGCATCGACGACGTACTGCTCGACACGGCGGGCCCCGCCGAGGTCGAGGCGCGGCTCCGGCTCGCGATGGGCCGCCAGTCGATCACCGCCGACGACTCCCCCATGGAGATCCGCAACGGCGATCTCTCCGTGGACGAGGCGACGTACAGCGCGAAGCTCAAGGGCCGGGTCCTGGACCTGACCTTCAAGGAGTTCGAGCTGCTCAAGTACCTGGCGCAGCACCCGGGGCGTGTCTTCACACGGGCCCAGCTGCTCCAGGAGGTCTGGGGCTACGACTACTTCGGCGGTACGCGGACGGTCGACGTCCACGTACGGCGCCTGCGCGCGAAGCTCGGCGTGGAGCACGAGTCGCTGATCGGCACCGTCCGGAATGTCGGCTACCGCTTCGTGACGCCGGAGAAGGTCGAACGTGCGGCCGACGAGGTGAAGGCGAAGGCGGCGGTTCCGCCCGCCGAGGGTGAGCACCGGGAGATCCCGACGCGCGAGTCGGCACCTGCCGCGTCCGCGCCGACGGAAGCGCCCAAGGAAGCTGCCGTACGCCCTGCCCAGCGGTAGTTCCATCCGCGTAGACTCCGCGCGTGGCCAAGGTGACTCGGGATGACGTTGCACGACTTGCGGGTACTTCCACCGCCGTCGTCAGCTATGTCATCAACAACGGACCTAGGCCGGTTGCCCCGGCCACGCGCGAGCGTGTACTCGCCGCGATCAAAGAGCTGGGGTACCGGCCCGACCGGGTCGCCCAGGCCATGGCGTCGCGGCGGACCGACCTCATAGGCATGATCGTGCCGGACGCGCGGCAGCCGTTCTTCGCGGAGATGACGCATGCCGTGGAGCAGGCGGCCTCCGAGCGCGGAAAAATGGTGCTCGTCGGCAACACGGACTACGTGGACGAGCGCGAGGCCCACTATCTGCGGGCCTTCCTCGGCATGCGGGTCTCCGGGCTCATCCTCGTCAGCCATGGTCTGACGGATTCGGCCGCCGCCGAGATCGACGCGTGGGACGCGCGGGTCGTGCTCCTGCACGAGCGGCCCGAGGCGATCGACGACGTGGCGGTGGTGACGGACGACCTCGGCGGCGCGCAGCTCGCCACGCGGCATCTTCTTGAGCACGGCCATGAGTACGTGGCGTGCGTCGGCGGCACGGCCGAGACCCCGACGGTGGGTGACCCCGTCTCCGACCACGTCGAGGGCTGGCGGCGGGCCATGCGGGAGGCCGGGCGCTCGGTGGAGGGCCGGCTCTTCGAGGCCCCGTACAACCGGTACGACGCGTATCAGATGGCGCTGGAGCTGCTGGCCCGCCCTGACCGGCCGACGGCGATCTTCTGCTCCACCGACGACCAGGCGATCGGCATCCTGCGGGCCGCGCGGGAGCTTCGGATCGACGTCCCGGAGCAGTTGGCCGTGGCCGGCTTCGACGACGTGAAGGAGGCGGGGCTCACGGACCCGCCGCTGACGACGGTGGCTTCGGACCGCCCCGCGATGGCGCGAGCGGCGGTCGACCTCGTCCTGGACGACGGCCTGCGGGTGGCGGGTTCCCGCCGGGAACGCCTGAAACTGTTCCCCTCACGCCTGGTGATCCGCCAGTCCTGCGGCTGCGCCTGACCCCTGCTTGATCACCCCCGGCGGCTTCGGGCTGCAGTCCGGAAGGGTGGGGAGCAGCCGGCGCGCAGCGGTGGGCTTTATATGGGGCATACGAGGTTCTACCGGTGTTCTCAGGGCGCACTCAGCCGCCTCTCATGAACGCCCCGCAGCCTGGAACCCATGACAAACAGCGGCGAGTACCCCCAGCAGCAGCAGTCGTCAGCGCCTGTTCACCATGGCGGTACGCAGGGCGCGTACCCGCCCCCGCCCGCTTTCGCACCGGAAGCGCCGGAAGCACCGGAAGCGTTCGCACCCGGAGAGCCCCCGAGGCCCCCGCGCCCGCGCCGGCGGGCCAAGGGCCCCATGGCCCTGCTCGCCGCGGTCGCCATCGCGGCGGCAGCCGTAGGCGGCGGCACCGCGTACGCCTTCCAGGAGCTGACCGGCAAGGACGGCACGTCGAGCAGCGCGACCAACACGAACGTCGTGCCCACCAGCCAGAAGGGCACCGTCTCCGGTGTCGCCGAGGCGGTCAGCCCCAGCATCGTGGAGATCAGCGCGAAGTCGAACTCCGGTGAGGCCACCGGCTCCGGCGTGATCATCACCGACGACGGCGAGATCATCACCAACAACCACGTGATCTCCGGCGCCTCCTCGGTCAAGGTGACGACGAACGACGGGAAGACGTACGACGCCGAGGTCGTCGGCACCGACAGCAAGAAGGACCTGGCGCTGATCAAGCTCAAGGACGCCTCCGGCCTGAAGGCCGCGAGCCTCGGCGACTCCGACAACGTCAAGATCGGCGACGACGTCGTGGCGATCGGCTCCCCCGAGGGCCTGACCGGCACCGTCACCAGCGGCATCATCTCCGCGCTCGACCGGGACGTCACCGTCTCGGCGGACGAGGACCAGGGACAGCAGCAGCAACAGCAGGGCGGCGGCAACTGGCCCTTCGAGTACGGCGGCGAGCAGTTCAACGGCGACACCGGCTCGTCGAAGACCACGTACAAGGCCCTGCAGACCGATGCCTCGCTCAACCCGGGGAACTCCGGCGGCGCCCTCATCGACATGAACGGCAACATCATCGGCATCAACTCCGCGATGTACTCGCCCAGTTCGTCGCAGGCAGGCTCCGAGTCGGGCTCCGGCAGCGTCGGCCTCGGCTTCGCCATCCCGATCAACACGGTCAAGGCCGACCTGGACACCCTGCGGGCCGGCTCGACCGACTGACCCCGACCACTCCCCCCGGAGCACCTGGAGGCCGCCATGCCCGGACCCCTGATCACCGTCAACCGCGCCCGGCACGCCCTGGCCGCCACCATCGGCTGGGGCAGCCTGCCCGACACCGATCCCGCGGGACTCGGCCTCCCCCTCTCAGTGGCCGGGGACCTGCACGGCGCCACCGCGGCCCGCGCCCCCGAAGTCGCCACGGCCAAGGCACCGTCCTCCCGGCCCGCCGCACGCCCCAAGCCCCGCGCGCGCGTGCGAGGCTGATACCGGCCCCGTCCACCGCCCCGCACCCGAGGAAGTACCGAGCCGATGAGCCCCGCCGAAGGCGACCGCGAACAGCTGCGCATCCTGATCGTCGACGACGAGCCCGCCGTGCGGGAGGCGCTGCGGCGCAGTCTCGCCTTCGAGGGGTACGGGACGGAGGTCGCCGTCGACGGCGCCGACGCGCTGGAGAAGGCGGCGGCCTACCGCCCGGACCTCGTCGTACTGGACATCCAGATGCCGCGCATGGACGGCCTCACCGCCGCCCGGCGGCTGCGCGCGACCGGGTCCCTGACGCCCATCCTGATGCTCACCGCGCGCGACACCGTGGGCGACCGCGTCACGGGGCTCGACGCGGGCGCCGACGACTACCTGGTCAAGCCCTTCGAGCTGGACGAGCTCTTCGCCCGCATCCGGGCGCTCCTGCGCCGCAGTTCGTACGCCGCCGGCGCGGGGCAGGCCGAGGAGGGCGACACGCTCGCCTTCGCCGACCTGCGGATGGACCTCGCGACGCGTGAGGTCACGCGCGGGGCGCGCACGGTGGAGCTGACCCGCACGGAGTTCACGCTGCTCGAGATGTTCCTCGCGCACCCGCGTCAGGTCCTCACCCGGGAGCAGATCCTGAAGGCGGTCTGGGGCTTCGACTTCGAGCCGTCCTCCAACTCCCTTGACGTGTACGTCATGTACCTGCGCCGCAAGACGGAGGCGGGGGGCGAGCCTCGTCTCGTCCATACGGTGCGCGGTGTGGGGTACGTGCTGCGGCCCGGGTCGGGCGGGGGCGGCGGCGAGTGAAGGGGCTCGTCCGGCGGTATCGCGCACTGCCGCTCCGATCGCGGCTGGCGATGCTGGTCGCGTCGGCCGTGGCCCTTGCGGTCGCGGCGGCCGCTGTCGTGTGCTGGTTCGTGGTGCGCAACGCGCTGGTGAGCTCGCTGGACAGCGCGCTGCGCGAGGCCCAGCTCTCCTCGGGGGAGGTCCTGAACGCGATCCAGACCAGCCGGTGCAGCGAGCAGCCGGGTGACATCACACAGCGGCCCGACCTGATCAAGCAGACGATCCAGGTCGTCGATCCCAAGGGCAACGACTGTCTGATCGTGGGTGAGCAGTCCGTCAAGGTGACGGCCGCCGACACGGCCGTCGCCGACGGCAGGTCCCGCGCGACCGTGCACAACGGCATCGCGTCGGACGGCTCCGAGTACCGCGTCTACACCTACCCCCTGCGGGGCGTCACCGGCGCGGTCTCGGTGGCCCGCCCCCTGAACGAGGTCGACGACACCCTCGACAACCTGGTCCTGGTCCTGGCCCTCGTCGCCGGGGTCGGCATCATCGGCGCGGGAGCCGCCGGCCTCTGGGTGGCCCGCACCGGCCTGCGCCCGGTCGACGAGCTGACCGCGGCCGTCGAGCACGTCGCCCGCACCGAGGACCTCGATCTCCGCATCCCCGTCGAGGGCGACGACGAGATCGCCCGGCTCTCGCGCTCCTTCAACTCCATGACCGCCTCGCTCGCCTCGTCCCGTGACCTCCAGCAGCAGCTCATCGCCGACGCGGGGCACGAGCTGCGCACCCCCCTCACCTCGCTGCGCACGAACATCGAGCTGCTCGCCCGCAGCGAGGACACCGGCCGGGCCATCCCGCCCGACGACCGCAAGGCACTGCTCGCCTCCGTGACGGCACAGATGACCGAACTGGCCTCGCTGATCGGCGACTTGCAGGAGCTGTCACGCACGGACAGCGGACAGAGCGGAAAGGTGCAGGTCGTCGCCCTGCACGACATCGTGGACGCGGCCCTCGAGCGGGCGCGGCTGCGCGGCCCCGAGCTGACCTTCGAGGCGGACCTCGGGCCCTGGTACGTACGCGCCGAGCCCGCGGCCCTGGAACGGGCCATCGTGAACATTCTGGACAACGCGGTGAAGTTCGGCCCCCCGGGCTCCGCCGTCGAGGTGGCCCTGAAGGGCGGCGCGCTGACCGTCCGCGATCACGGCCCCGGCATCCCCACCGACGAACTCCCGCACGTCTTCGACCGTTTCTGGCGCTCCCCGTCGGCCCGCAGTCTCCCCGGGTCGGGCCTCGGCCTGTCCATCGTGGCCCGCACCGTGCACCAGTCGGGCGGCCAGGTGGAGCTGCACCCCGCCGGGGGCGGCGGCACGGTGGTCACGGTCCGCCTGCCGGGGGCGCCGACCCCGCCCCCCGCCGCGTGAGCCGCTACTTGCCGATCCCCAGCCCCGTACCGCTCAGCCGCACCCGGATGCCGTCCTGCCGCACGCTCACGTCCTGCAGCCAGACGTTCCCCTTGCCCGGCAGCTTCGGCAGCTGGAAGGCGAGCGTGAGGCGGTCGGTGAGGACGGGGCGGGTGAGCTGGGAGAGGCCCTTGAGGAGACCCGGGTCCAGGCCCAGCTTCTTCAGGAGCTCGGGGTGTGCCATCGCGACGTCGAGGAGGTTCAGGCCCATCACGTCGTTGATGAAGCGCGGCGATCCGACCAGGTCGTGGAGCTTGGTGTCGCTCTTCAGGGCGCCGCTGACCACGGAGTCCGGGACGCCGAGCCGCTTGACGATCGACGGCACGGAGAGCAGCGCCTTGGCCTTGGCGGTCTCCTCGGCGAGGCGGTCCGCGGACTTCTTGCTGAGGTGCAGGCCCTCGGACTCGCGGGCTCCGGGCCGGTAGGTCGCCAGATCCCCGATCTGCAGGCTCATCCTGCCGATGTCGGTGGAGATGCCGCGGTCGCCGTTGCGCTGGATGCGGGCGTCGGCGCGCAGCTTCAGGTCGTGGCCGGCGACGGGCAGCGTGCCGCGGGCGAGGACCTGGTCGCTGCCGCGGCCGGTGAACGTGACCTGGGACGCGCCGAGTTCACGGTTCAGGTCGTCGAAGGAGAGGAGCACCTCGCCGTTCATCTCGTGGATGAGGGCGCCCTTGATGTCGGTGGGTCCGTCGCCGGTGATCGTCACGTCCGTGGCGGTGGCGGAGACCTGGGCGAGCGAGATCCGGTCGGCCGCGACGTCCGGGACGGTGACCTTGACCTTGTCGACGCGCTTGTCGACGACCTGGGTCAGGAAGGGGAAGCCCTCGATGTCGACCTCGGGCGTCGCGTTCAGGTGCAGGGAGTCCTTGAGCTTCTCCGCGGCCTCGTGCTCGGCGTAGAGCAGGGCCCAGCGGTCACCGAGCCCGAGGAAGGCGGTGGCGACCAGGAGCGCCACGACGGCCTTCGCGGCGAGCGGGAGCCCGGCGAACCGGTTGATGCGGCGGCGGCTGCCGCGGCGGTGGTTCGGGGGCTGCCAGGGGGCCTCGGCCTTGTCGGCGCCGGCTGCCTTGTCGTCGTCGTCCGTGTCGCGGAGGAAGTCCTCCAGCGGGTTCGGCGACGCGAGGGCGCCGAGCTCGTCGTACGGATTGAGCGGGGCGGTCGTCTCCGCCTGCGATGCTTCGGGGGGAACCGATTCGGCGTGCCAACCATCAGACGGATAGGCCTGGTTGTGATCGGGCGGAAGCGTGGCTATGCGGTGGGGGGAACGCATCAGCTGATTTCACCATACGTTCACACCCCACCCCAAGCCTTACGCCCAGTAACAGCCGATTTAGGCCACCTTCTGAGCGCGTCTGTTAACGCGTCATTCACTTCACGATGGTGATCCTGTCCGCCTTGGGCGACGCGATCGGCTTGTCCGCCGAGGAGTTGGCGGTCAGGTAGTCGTTGAACGCCTTCAGGTCATCGCTGCCGACCAGCGGCTTCGTGCCCTTGCCGAGCTCGCCGAAGCCGTCGCCGCCGCCCGCGAGGAAGGAGTTCATCGCCACACGATAGGTGGTGGCCGGATCGATCGCCTTGCCGCCCAGCTTGATCGAGTCGGTGACCACGCGGTCGGCGCCGGACTTCGTCATGTCGAGCGTGTACGTCAGGCCGTCCGAGATCTGCAGGATCTTCGGGGACGCCTCGTTCGACCCGCTCACCTGCTGCTTCAGACCGGTGATCAGCTGTGCGCCGGTCAGATCGACGAGGTTGACGGTGTTGCTGAACGGCTGGACGGTGAAGCCCTCGCCGTACGTGACCACCCCGTCACCCTCGCTCCCGCTCGCCTTGAAGACCAGGTCGGAGCGGATGCCGCCGGGGTTCATCAGCGCCAGGTCCGTCTCGGGGTCCAGCGACTTGCCGTGCGCGAGCTGCGCGTCCGCGATCAGGTCGCCGAGCGGCGCCTCGGGCACTCCGGCGCCACGGCCGGGGATGTCGGCGGAGATGTAGCCGACCGGCTTGTTGGCGACCGGGGCGGCCAGCTTGTCCCAGCGGGAGATGAGCGAGGTCATGTCCGGGGCCTTGGCCTGCTCCCGGCTGACGACGTGGTTCGCCGACTTCACCGACGTACGGACGATGTCCTTGGTCTTGCGGTCGTACGTGAGCGTGGTGTCCGTGTAGAGCTTCCCGAAGGACGAGGCGGACGTGACCATGCGGGGCTTGCCCGACGGGTCGGGGACGGTGCAGACGTACGCGGCGTGCGTGTGGCCGGTGACCAGGGCGTCGACCTTGGGCGAGATGCCCTTGGCGATGGTGGTGATCGGACCCGAGATGCCGTCGCCCGCGCCCGGCGAGTCACAGTTGTAGTTGTACGCCTGGCTCGCGGGGGCGCCGCCCTCGTGGATGAGCGTGACGATCGACTTCACGCCCTGCTTGTCGAGGATCTTGGCGTACTTGTTGACCGTCTCGATCTCGTCGTGGAACTTCAGCCCCTTGACGCCGTCCGCCGAGACGATGTCGGGCGTGCCCTCCAGGGTCACGCCGATGAAGCCGACCTTGACGCCCTTGTTCTTCCACACCCAGTACGGCTTGAGGATGGGCTTGTCCGTCTTCTCGTCGGTCACGTTGGCCGCGAGGTAGGGGTAGTCGGCCCCCTTGAACTTCTTGCCCTTCTCGAAGCAGCCGTCCTTGGGGTGACAGCCGCCCTTCTGCATGCGGGCCAGCTCCTTGGCCCCCTCGTCGAACTCGTGGTTCCCGACGCTGGTGACGTCGAGGTCGAGCTTGTTCATCGCCTCGATCGTCGGCTCGTCGTGGAAGAGGCCGGACAGCAGCGGGCTCGCGCCTATCAGGTCACCCGCGGCGGCCGTGACGCTGTAGGGCTTTCCCTTGCGGGCCGCACGAAGAGACGTGGCGAGGTACTCGGCGCCGCCGGCGTCGATCTTCTTCTCGGTCCCGTCGGCCTGCTTCTCCGTCACCTGGCCCGACGATCCGGCCGGGGGCTGCAGATTGCCGTGGAAGTCGTTGAAGGACAGCAGCTGCACGTCGACGGTGCGCTTCTTGCCCGCCGCACCCGCCGCGCCCGTGTGGTCCTGACCGGCGTTCGCGGGCAGCGCGGCGGCCAGCGCACCGATCGTGGCGAGCCCGGCCGCGGCGGCGAGCACACGGGTGGCGCGGCGTCTTGGCCGACGCGGCTGAGGAGTGACTGGCACGTGTCCCCCTGGGAGAGGTCTGAGACGAACTGAGGGTGGTGAGACACCGCGCAGCCTAAAGTCAACGCGCGTAGCGCGACAGGGGGTTACGGGTTACGAGGTGGTTGCCGTCGGGGGGCATGGCGGGAGCGTTGCGGACACTTCGGACACTTCGGATGAGTGCGTGGGGGCTTACGGGGGCGAAGCCGGCCGGGTGCGGCAGCAGCGGCGCGTACGCCGTCGCACACTCCCCCGCGGACCGTGAGTACGTCCGTGATCTGCTGCTCGACCGGCCGCCGCCGTACCCTCGACTCCATGACTGACGAGCAGCAGCCTCCCGCCACCCTGCGGCAGATCGACACCGTCGCCGCCCTCACCTCCGACCAGGCCGACGCCGTGCTCGGGCTCATCGCGGAAGCTGCCCGCTCGGACGGCCAGCAGGCCGTGTCCGAGCAGGGGCGGCTGCAACTGCGGGGAGGCGCGCGGGACGGGGTGCGGCATCTGCTGCTCGGCCTCGACGGCGAGCTCGTCGGGTACGCGCAGCTGGAGGACACCGATCCCATCGAGGCGCCGGCGGCCGAGCTGGTCGTGCACCCCGCGCACCGCGGCCGCGGGCACGGCCGGGCGCTCGGCAGCGCGCTGCTCGCGGAGTCCGGCCGCCGGCTGCGGATCTGGGCGCACGGGGGGCACTCGGCCGCGCGGCACCTCGCGCAGGTCCTCGGGCTCACCCTCTTCCGCGAACTGCGTCAGATGCGGCGCTCGTTGGGTGATCTCGACCTGCCGGAACCCGTCCTCCCCGAGGGCGTCTCCGTACGCGCCTTCGTCCCCGGCCAGGACGACGCGGCCTGGCTCGCGGTGAACGCCGACGCCTTCGCCCACCACCCCGAGCAGGGCTCGCTCACCCAGCGCGACCTGGACGACCGCAAGGCCGAGCCTTGGTTCGACCCGGCGGGCTTCTTCCTGGCCGAGAAGGACGGCGAGCTCGTCGGCTTCCACTGGACCAAGGTGCACGCGGACGAGGGCCTCGGCGAGGTGTACGTCCTCGGGGTGCGGTCGGGCGCGCAGGGCGGCGGCCTCGGCAAGGCCCTGACGACGATCGGTCTCGACCACCTGGCGGCGGCGGGGCTGCCGACCGCGATGCTGTACGTGGACGCGGACAACAAGGCGGCCGTCAGCGTCTATGAACGGCTCGGGTTCGTCACGCACGAGACGGACCTGATGTACCGCACGGAGTCCTGAGCCAACTCGACGAGGGGCGGCGTCACTTGACGCCGCCCCTTTCTTGCACCACCCTTTCACTACTCAATTAGTGAAAGGGTGGTGCAAGGGCATGGTCGAGTTCCGTATCGACCGGCGCAGCGGCGTCGCCACCTACCTCCAGATCGTCCAGCAGACCCAACAGGCCCTGCGCCTCGGCCTGCTGGAACCGGGCGACAAGCTGCCCACGGCCCGTGAGGTCGTCGAGGCCACGGCCATCAACCCGAACACGGTCCTGAAGGCCTACCGCGAACTGGAACGCGAGGGCCTGGTCGAGGCCCGCCGCGGGCTCGGCACCTTCGTGCGGAAGTCACTGGGCTCCACGCCCGCCGACTCACCGCTGCGCGGCGAGCTGAGCCAGTGGGCCGCCCGTGCCCGCGCCTCCGGTCTGGAGAGGGACGACGTCGCGGCGCTGTTCAGCGCCGTACTGGAAGAGCAGTTCACGCAGTCAGAGCAGTCAGCGCAGTCAGCGCGCACAGAGCACTCAAAGCACTCAGAGCACGCAGAGAACGCAGAGCAGCACGTGACCAAGGGGGACCCCGCATGACCGACACCGCCATCGAGGCGGCCGCGCTTGCCAAGAGCTACGGGCGGCGGGGCCATGCCCTGCGCGACTGCTCTTTCCGGCTGCCCGCCGGAAGGATCTGCGCGGTCGTCGGGCCCAACGGCGCGGGCAAGTCGACGCTCCTCGCCCTGGCCGCCGGGCTGTTGAGGCCGACCGAGGGCACGCTCACCGTGCTCGGCACCGACCCGGCCGCCGCGCGGGAACACATCGCGTACGTCGCCCAGGACAAGCCGCTCTATCCGCAGCTCAGCGTCGCCGACACCCTGCGGCTCGGGGCCGAGCTGAACCCGGGGCGCTGGGACGCGGGGCTCGCCGAACGCGTCGTACGGGAAGGGGGGTTGGACCCGAAGCTGCGCGTGCGCACGCTCTCCGGCGGGCAGCGCACCCGCGTCGCGCTCGCCCTCGCGCTCGGCAAGCGGGCCGAACTCCTGCTCCTGGACGAGCCGATGGCCGACCTCGATCCGCTCGCCCGCCATCAGCTGATGGGGACGCTGATGGCCGAGGCCGCCGAGCACGGCACCACCGTGGTGATGTCCTCGCACATCGTCGGCGAACTGGCCGACGCCTGCGATCACTTGCTGCTCGTCTCCGGGGGCCGGGTGCGGCTCGGCGGGGGCATCGACGACCTCGTGGCCGCGCACGCCCTGGTCACCGGGCGCCGGCCCGTCGAGGAGCTCGCCCCGCACACGGTCGTCGAGTCCCGCGCCACCGGGCGTGGCCTGACCGCGCTGATCCGCCCCGAGGGCCGGATCGACGGGGGCTGGGACGTCGAAGAGCCTTCCCTGGAGGAACTGTTGCTGGCCCATCTGCGCTCGCCCGAAGCACCGCCACTCCTGACGCCGAGCACGACGGCCGCCGTCGCGCGCGAGGTGACGGCATGAGCTCCCCTCTCCTGCGCGGCCCCCGCTGGGCGGATGTCCGGCTGCACCGCACCGCGCTGTGGACGGCGGGCGGCCTCGTCGTCGCGGCGGCGGTGGTGACGGGTTACCTGCGGTGGGCGGCCTCGGCCTACCCGGTGCCGACCGCCGACTGCCACGGCCCCTGCGAGGACACCTTCCTCGGGTTCGCCAGCGCCATGGACCTGCTCTCCAGCACCATGGAACAGGGGGCCGTGGCCCTGCTGCTCCTGCCCGTGCTGATCGGCGCCTTCGTCGCAGGCCCGATGACCGGCCGCGAGATGGAGTCCGGGGCGTACAAGCTGGCCTGGACCCAGTCGGTCTCCCCCGCGCGCTGGCTCGCGTCGAAGCTGACGACGGCCGCCGCGCTGACCCTGGGCGGCGCGCTCGTGCTCATGGCCGTCTTCCAGCTCGGCGCCTGGAACCTCCTGGGCCGCTGGAACCTCTCCTGGACCGACCGCGGCGTGTACGAGGCGATCGGCCCCGTCCTCATCGCGTACTGCCTGCTCGCCGTGGCCGTCGGCGCGCTCGCCGGACTGCTCCTGCGGCGCACACTGCTCGCCATGTCCGTCACCGGCGGCGTCACCGGCGGCGTTCTCCTCGCCCTGGGCAGTGTGCGCTGGCACCTGTTCCCGGTGACCACGGTCTCGGGGCCCGCCTCGGGCACGGACTCGGACTACACGATGCACGACGTCCCCGTGGACTCCCTCATCATGGACATGGGGGTCCACAACGCCGCCGGTGAACGGTTCGTGGCCGGACAGTGCTCCCCCGAACAGATGGCCGACTTCCCTTGCCCGACCGACACCCGCATCACCGGCTGGTACGCCGACATCCACCCCCATTCCCACTTCTGGTACGTCCAGTTGGTGGAGACCGGCATCATCCTCGCCCTCGCCGCGACAGCCACATACGCCGCCTTCCGCGTGCTGCGGCGTCGCGCCGCCTGAGTTGCGCATCGCCCCCGGACGTGTAGACGTCCGGGGGACTCCGGCAGATGTCCCGCACGTCATGTCGCCGTAACCAGTGATTCAGACTGGCTTGCGACCCTCGCTCAATGCAGCCCGCCGTGCCCGACCCTCCCCCCATGAACGGGAAGCTCGTCATCGCCCCGGCACTCTCCGACGCGCCCATCGGGGTCCCCGCGCGGAAGAATGGGGCCATGAGCCAGCCCAGCACGCAAGGTGTCCAGCACGCCCAGCCCTCTGTGGGCTCCATCGCCGCGCACCGCCCGCACACGCTGTCGGCAGCGGTGTCCGACCTCGACCCCGACATCGACGCCGATCTCGACGCGTACGACGAGGACGGCCAGGTGGGACACGACGGCCAGGAGCTGCCGCAGGGCCGTTTCCTGGACCGGGAGCGCAGCTGGCTCGCCTTCAACGAGCGGGTCCTGGAGCTCGCCGAGGACCCGAACACCCCGCTCCTCGAACGGGCCAACTTCCTGGCGATCTTCGCCTCGAACCTGGACGAGTTCTTCATGGTCCGGGTGGCAGGGCTCAAGCGCCGCATCGCGACCGGCGTCGCCACCCGTTCGGCCTCAGGCCTGCAGCCGCGCGAGGTCCTGGAGCTGATCTGGAACCGCTCCCGCGAACTCATGGCCCGGCACGCGGCCTGCTACCAGGAGGACGTCGCCCCCGGTCTCGCCGACGAGGGCATCCATCTGGTCCGCTGGAACGAGCTGACCGAGAAGGAGCAGTCCCGCCTCTTCACGCTCTTCCGGCAGCAGATCTTCCCCGTCCTGACCCCCCTCGCGGTCGACCCGGCGCACCCCTTCCCGTACATCTCGGGGCTCTCGCTCAACCTCGCCGTGGTCGTGCGCAACCCGGTGTCCGGACACACTCACTTCGCGCGCGTGAAGGTCCCGCCGCTTCTCTCCCGGTTCCTTGAGGCCTCTCCCCAGCGGTACGTCCCCATCGAGGACGTCATCGCCGCTCCCGCGCACCTCGCGGAGCTGTTCCCGGGCATGGAGATCCAGGAGCACCACATGTTCCGGCTCACCCGGAACGAGGACCTCGAGGTGGAGGAGGACGACGCCGAGAATCTCCTCCAGGCCCTGGAGAAGGAACTCATGCGCCGCCGCTTCGGGCCCCCGGTGCGCCTTGAGGTCGAGGAGTCCATCGACCGGAACGTCCTCGACCTGCTCGTGCGCGAGCTGAAGATCAGCGAGGCAGAGGTCTACCCGCTGCCGGGCCCGCTCGACCTGACCGGCCTCTTCGGCATCGCGTCCCTGGACCGGCCCGAGCTGAAGTACCCGAAGTTCATCGCGGGCACGCACCGCGACCTCGCCGAGGTGGAGTCCGCGTCCGCGCCGGACATCTTCGCCGCCCTTCGCGAACGCGACGTACTCCTTCACCACCCGTACGACTCGTTCTCGACGTCCGTCCAGGCCTTCCTGGAGCAGGCGGCCGCCGACCCGGACGTCCTCGCGATCAAGCAGACGCTGTACCGCACCTCGGGCGACTCCCCCATAGTCGACGCCTTGATCGACGCCGCCGAGTCGGGCAAGCAGGTGCTCGTCCTGGTCGAGATCAAGGCACGCTTCGACGAGCAGGCGAACATCAAGTGGGCGCGGAAGCTGGAGGAGGCGGGCTGCCACGTCGTCTACGGCCTGGTCGGCCTGAAGACGCACTGCAAGCTGTCGCTCGTCGTCCGCCAGGAGGGAGAGACCCTGGTCCGCTACTCCCACGTGGGCACGGGCAACTACCACCCCAAGACGGCCCGGCTCTACGAGGACCTGGGGCTGCTCACCGCCAAGCAGGAGGTGGGCGCCGACCTGTCCGACCTCTTCAACAGGCTCTCGGGGTACTCCCGCCGCGAGACCTACCGCCGCCTCCTGGTCGCCCCCAAGTCCCTGCGCGACGGGCTCATCTCGCGCATCGACAAGGAGATCCAGCACCACCGGGCGGGCCGCCCCGCCTACGTGCGCATCAAGGTCAACTCGATGGTCGACGAGGCCGTGGTGGACTCGCTCTACCGCGCGTCGCAGGCCGGTGTGCCGGTGGACGTGTGGGTACGCGGGATCTGCGCGGTGCGGCCAGGGGTCGCGGGGCTCTCGGAGACGATCCGGGTGCGTTCCGTCCTCGGCCGCTTCCTGGAGCACTCCCGCGTCTTCGCCTTCGGCAACGCGGGCGAGCCCGAGGTGTGGATCGGCAGCGCCGACATGATGCACCGCAACCTCGACCGCCGTATCGAGGCGCTGGTCAGGGTCACCGACCCGGCACACCGTGCGGCGCTCAGCCGGCTCCTGGAGACCGGCATGTCGGACACCACCGCCTCCTGGCACCTGGGCGCGGACGGCAACTGGACCCGGCACGCCCTCGATCCGGAGGGCCAGCCCCTGCGGAACGTACAGGAGATGCTCATAGACGCCCGGAGGCGCCGGCGTGGCACAGCTAAACCATGAGACGACGACAGGCGACGTCCTGTCGGCCTATCTGCAGGGCCAGGCCACGGAGTTCCTGCGCTCGCTGCGGCTGCACCGCGAGTCGTCGACGGACGCGCAGGGAGCGGAGGATTCCCTGGAGGCGGCCCGCGCCCTGCGCCGCGCCGCCCGCCGCATCGGCGGCACCCTGCACACCTTCCGGCCGCTCCTCGACCAGGAGTGGGCGGCGGGAATGCGCCCCGAACTGGCCTGGCTCTCCGGCACGTTGGCGAGGGAGCACGCGTTCGCGTCCCGCCTGGAACGCCTCCTCGACGCCCTGCACCGCCTGTCGGGTACGCCGGGGGTGCCGACGCCCACGGATCACGCGGCCGTCACCGCCAGGCGCTCCGCACGGCAGAACGGCTCGGCGCGGCCCGCGGCGCAGGGCGCCGGTGAACAGGGCGGGGCACCTCGGGGCCTGACGGTGGGGGCGGCCAAGGCCGCGGCCCTGCTCGAGCGGCAGCTCACCCTCGCCAGGACGCGGGCCCACTCCACGGCCCTCCAGGCCTTCGGCTCCTCCCGCTTCCACGCGGTGGCGGACAACGTCGCCGTCCTGGCCAGCGATGTCCCCCTCAGGACCAGCACCCCGGAGGACCTGAAGCCGCTGGCCGCGCGGGCCGAGGAGAACCTCGCCGAAGCGGTGGCCGCGCTCCCCCTGGGCCAGGCGGGCCACCCGTACAACGCGGAGGCGCTGACGCACGGCCTGGCCGCCGACACCGCCCCCGAGGCGCAGGACGCCCCCTGGCTGCAGACCCGCGCCCTCCTTCGCCTGCACAGGTACGCCCAGGAGGTCCTCACCGGCGGCCCCGGCGGGGACCCGCGCCTCGCGGACGCGGGGCAGGCACTGGACCGCCACCGCGAGGCCGCGGAGGCCGCGTCGGCCGCGGCGACGGCCGCCCGCACCCCCCGCATCGCCCCGGCCACGGCGTACGCCCTCGGTGTCCTGCACGCCGACCAGCGCCACGAGGTGGAGGCGGCCCGCTTCGCGTTCCACCAGGCCTGGCTCCGGGAGACAGAGGCGGCGAGTACCCGGTGACGCGCCCCGAGGGAGAGGTCGTCCGCGCCGCGGGCTGCGTCCTGTGGCGCCACTCCCCTTACGACGGCCGCCTGGAGATATGCCTGGTCCACCGGCCGAAGTACGACGACTGGTCGCACCCGAAAGGCAAGCTGAAGCGAGCCGAGACCCCCCTGGCCGGCGCCCTGCGCGAGGTCGAGGAGGAGACCGGCCACCGCTGCGATCCCGGCGCCCGGCTCCCCACGGTGCGCTATCTGGCCCAGGGCCGCCCCAAAGAGGTCAGTTACTGGGCGGCCGAGGCGACCGACGGCCACTTCGCGCCGAACAGCGAGGTCGACCGCATCCTCTGGCTCTCGCCGACCGCGGCCCGCAACCGCCTCACACAGCCCCGCGACCAGCAACTCGTCGACGCTCTGCTCGGCGTCCTCAACGCCGCGTAGTCAAGCAGATACTTTCCGTGACACTCTGCCTAACCAGGCCGACCGCCGAGGTTCACCCGCCGTTCACTCATGCCCATCGGCCGCTTCACCTGCCCTGCCTAATTTCAGCCTTACAAAACAACGTAGGACCGCAGGACAGAACGACCGCAGCACCGGAACGACGAAGACCTCGCACGCCGCCAGCAAAGGGCCGGCGGCTCCCGGAAGGAAGACCCGAAAGTGAAGCTTCAGCGCAAGAACCGGCTCCGCGCCCTCTCCCTCGGCGCCATCGCCGTCTCCGGCGCCCTGGCCCTCACGGCGTGCGGCTCCGACGACACGAGCGGCGGCAGCGGTGGCAGCGGCAAGGAGACCAACGCCAACGCCAACATCAAGTGCGACGACGCCAAGGGCCAGCTCGCGGCCTCCGGCTCCTCCGCGCAGAAGAACGCCATCGACGCCTGGCGCAAGGTCTACTCGACCGCCTGCAAGGACGTTCAGCTGAACTACAACCCGACGGGCTCCGGCGCCGGCATCACCGCGTTCATGCAGGGCCAGACCGCCTTCGCGGGCTCCGACTCGGCGCTGAAGCCCGAGGAGATCGCGGCGTCGAAGAAGGTCTGCAAGAACAGCCAGGCCATCGACCTGCCGATGGTCGGCGGCCCGATCGCCGTCGGTTACAACGTGCCCGGCGTGGACAACCTCGTCCTGGACGCCGAGACCCTCGCCAAGATCTTCGACGACAAGATCAAGACCTGGGACGACAAGGCCATCCAGAAGCTGAACCCGGACGCCAAGCTCCCCGGCACCAAGATCCAGGCGTTCCACCGCTCCGACGAGTCCGGCACCACGGACAACTTCACCAAGTACCTCAAGGGCGCGGCCCCCTCCGCCTGGCCGTACGAGCCCGGCAAGTCCTGGGAGGCCAAGGGCGGCCAGTCCGCCAACGGCTCCTCCGGTGTCGCGGGCCAGGTCAAGCAGACCGCCGGCGCCATCTCTTACTTCGAGCTCTCCTACGCCTCCGACGGCATCAGCACGGTCGACCTGCAGACCGACGCCAAGGAGCCGGTGAAGGCCACCGTCGACAACGCCTCCAAGGCCATCTCCGAGGCCAAGGTCGTCGGCAAGGGCAACGACCTCGCCCTGGAGCTGAACTACAAGCCCACCGCCGAGGGCGCGTACCCGATCACCCTGGTGACGTACGAGGTCCTGTGCGAGAAGGGCAACAAGGCCGAGACCCTCGCCGCGACCAAGTCCTTCCTGACCTACATCGCCAGCGAGGACGGCCAGAACGTCCTGAAGGAGAACGACTACGCGCCGATCCCGGCCGAGATCATCTCCAAGGTCCGCACGACCGTCGCGGGCCTGAGCTAGTCGAACCGAGTGCGGCCGGCCCCGCGTGTCAGGGCCGGCCGCACCGTCCGGTGCACCGCCGCCAGGAGCAACACCCGCTGAAGAAGCGGTGATCGGCTCCGCAGACCGGAGAACCTCATGGATATACCGAGCAGTACGACAGCACCCCCACCCCTCGACGACGTGAAGCCCTCGGGCATCACCCCCAAGAGCTCTCGCCGCAGCGCAGCCCGCCCCGGTGACCGGATCTTCCTCGGTCTCTCGCGCGGCTCCGGCATCACGCTGCTTGTGATCATGGCCGCCATCGCGGCCTTCCTGACCTACCGCGCGACGCTGGCCCTCGCGGACAACACGGGCAACTTCCTCACCACCTTCGAGTGGGACCCGGCCGGTGCCACCACCGGCGGCAAGCCGTTCTTCGGCATCGCGGTCCTGGTCTTCGGCACCGTGGTGAGCTCGGTGATCGCCCTGGTGATCGCCGTCCCCGTGGCCATCGGCATCGCGCTGTTCATCTCGCACTACGCGCCGCGCAAGCTGGCGACCCCCATCGCCTTCGTGATCGACCTGCTCGCCGCCGTGCCGTCGATCGTCTACGGCCTCTGGGGCGCCCTCGTGGTCGCGCCGAACCTGACCGGTCTCTACAGCTGGCTCGACGACTACTTCGGCTGGACCGGGATCTTCGAGTACCAGGGCGGCGCCCCGCGCTCCCTGATGACGGTCGGCATCCTGCTCGCCATCATGATCCTGCCGATCATCACGAACGTCAGCCGTGAGGTCTTCCTGCAGGTCCCGAAGATGCACGAGGAGGCCGCGCTCGCGCTCGGCGCCACACGCTGGGAGACCATCCGCATGTCGGTGCTCCCCTTCGCACGCTCGGGCGTCATCTCCGCCTCGATGCTCGGCCTGGGCCGCGCGCTCGGCGAGACGATCGCCGTCGCCACCGTGCTCTCCCCGACCTTCCTCATCAGCGCGTCCGTGCTCGACCCCGGCGGCGGCACCTTCGCGCAGAACATCGCCAGCAAGTTCAACGAGGCGACCGAGTACGGCCGTGACGCGCTCATCGCCTCCGGTCTGGTCCTCTTCATCATCACGCTGCTGGTCAACGGCGCGGCCCGCATGATCATCGCGCGCCGCAAGGAGTACTCGGGGGCCAACGCATGAGCGCCACCATCACCAAGCCCGCGAGCCTGCGGGGCGCCCGCCTGCCGCGCTGGACGCCGGCCGTCGTCGCGCTCGGCTCCGTCGCTGTCGCCGTCGGCATCGGCGTGGGGGCCGGCCTGGAGAGCCGTATCCAGTGGGGCCTGATCGCGGCCATCCTCTTCATCGGCGTCTCGTACGCCGCCGCGGTCACCGTCGAGGGCGGCCGTCAGGCCAAGGACCGCCTCGCCACCTCGCTGGTGTGGGTCATGTTCCTGCTGGCCGTGGTCCCGCTCGCCTCGCTGATCTACGAGACCGTGGAGCGCGGCTCGACCGTCTTCAACGGCTACTTCCTGACCCACTCCATGGGCGTGGTCGCGGACGACGAGCCCGGCGGCGGCATCTACCACGCGATCATCGGAACCCTGGAGCAGGTGCTCCTGGCCTCCGCCATCGCCGTGCCGATCGGCCTGCTCACCGCGATCTACCTCGTCGAGTACGGGCGCGGGAAGCTCTCCAAGGTCGTCACGTTCTTCGTGGACGTCATGACCGGCATCCCGTCGATCGTCGCGGGCCTGTTCGTCCTCAGCTTCTGGATCCTGATCCTGGGCTTCGACTTCTCCGGCTGGGCCGGTGCCATGGCGCTCGCCATCCTGATGATGCCGGTGATCGTGCGCTCCACGGAGGAGATGCTCAAGCTCGTCCCGAACGAGCTGCGGGAGGCATCACTCGCCCTCGGCATCCCGAAGTGGCGGACCATCCTGAAGGTGGTCCTGCCCACCGCGATCGGCGGCATCACCACGGGCGTCATGCTCGCGGTCGCCCGTATCGCGGGCGAGACCGCACCGGTGCTGCTCCTGGTCTGGGTGAACCCCATGATCAACACGAACCCCTTCGAGGGCTCGCAGGCCTCCCTGCCGCTGTACATCTACCAGCAGTACGGGGCCGGCAACCAGGCAGGTTACGACCGCGCCTGGGCGGCAGCGCTCGCCCTCATCGGCTTCATCATGATCCTCAACCTGGCGGCCCGCGGCGTAGCCCGCTGGAAGGCCCCCAAGACGGGCCGCTGACGCGGCCACTCAGCGACCCTCTCGTATCCCCCTTAAGGCAGTGATCCACATGGCCAAGCGAATCGACGTATCGGGCCTGACCGCTTACTACAGCGCCCACAAGGCCATCGAGGACATCTCGATGACCGTGGAGCCCCGCTCCGTGACGGCCTTCATCGGCCCCTCCGGCTGCGGCAAGTCCACCTTCCTGCGCACCCTCAACCGCATGCACGAGGTCACCACCGGTGGCCGCGTCGAGGGCAAGGTGCTCCTGGACGACGAGGACCTCTACGGTCCCGGTGTCGACCCGGTCGCCGTGCGCCGCACCATCGGCATGGTGTTCCAGCGCCCCAACCCGTTCCCGACGATGTCGATCTTCGACAACGTGGCGGCGGGCCTGCGGCTCAACGGCTCGTACAAGAAGAGCGAGCTGAACAACATCGTCGAGAAGTCCCTCAAGGGCGCCAACCTCTGGAACGAGGTCAAGGACCGCCTGAACAAGCCCGGCTCCGGTCTCTCCGGCGGTCAGCAGCAGCGTCTGTGCATCGCGCGTGCCATCGCGGTGGAGCCCCAGGTCCTCCTGATGGACGAGCCCTGCTCGGCCCTGGACCCGATCTCGACCCTCGCGATCGAGGACCTGATCGGCGAGCTGAAGGAGCGCTTCACGATCGTCATCGTGACGCACAACATGCAGCAGGCGGCGCGCGTCTCGGACCGCACGGCCTTCTTCAACCTCGCGGCGGTCGGCCAGCCCGGCAAGCTCGTCGAGATCGACGACACGGAGCGCATCTTCTCCAACCCGTCCGTGCAGGCCACCGAGGACTACATCTCGGGCCGTTTCGGATAAACCCCTTCCGACTCCTTGCGGTGCTGCATGGCGGTGCCACCGCAGGGGCAACAAGAAAGGCCCGCCCCCTGGCTCCCGGGGGGCGGGCCTTTCCTTTTGCTCTTACATCTCGCTAGAGGAACGCCAGATTCACGATCCAGAAACTCACCGCGGCGACGATCGCAGCCGCGGGCATCGTGATGAACCAGCCCAGGATGATGTTCTTGGCGACACCCCAGCGCACCGCGTTGACCCGCTTCGTGGCCCCCACACCCATGATCGCGGAAGTGATCACGTGCGTGGTGGAGATCGGCGCGTGGAACATGAACGCGGTGGTGAACATGATGCCCGCGCCGGTGGTCTCCGCGGCGAATCCCTGCGGCGGGTCCAGCTCGATGATCTTGCGTCCGAGCGTACGCATGATGCGCCAGCCACCCGCGTACGTACCGGCGGAGAGCATCAGCGCACAGGCGATCTTCACCCAGATCGGAATGGGCGCGTCGGCGTCCTGCACATCGGAGATGACCAGGGCCATCACCACGATGCCCATCGTCTTCTGCGCGTCCTGCAGACCGTGACCGAGCGCCATTCCGGCCGCCGAGACCGTCTGCGCGATGCGGAATCCGCGCTTGGCCTTGTGCGGGTTGGACTTCCGGAACATCCACATGATCGCGCACATCACCAGATAACCGGCGACGAGACCGACAAGGGGCGAGATGAACATCGGAATGACGACCTTGTCGAGCACTCCGGACCAGATCACCCCGATACCACCGGCAAGCGCGGCTCCGACCATTCCACCGAAAAGGGCGTGGGACGAGGACGAAGGAAGCCCGAAATACCAGGTGATGAGGTTCCACACGATGGCGCCCACCAGGGCGGCAAAGAGGATCCACATTCCCTTGTTGCCTTCGGGCGTCTCGATCAGGCCCTTGCTCACCGTCTTGGCGACCCCGCTGCCCATGAAGGCACCGGCGAGGTTCATGACGGCGGCCATCGCGAGTGCCGCGCGAGGCGTCAGCGCACGCGTGGAGACGGAAGTGGCAATGGCATTCGCAGAGTCGTGAAAGCCATTCGTATACGTAAATCCGAGCGCGACGCCGATGGTCACGACCAAAGCAAAGGTGTCCATGGAGAGGCCTCAGGACTCCTTGACCGCGATGGTCTCCACCGTGTTCGCGACGTGCTCGAACGCGTCGGCCGCCTCTTCGAGCACGTCGACGATCTGCTTCAGCTTCAGCACCTCTATGGCGTCGTACTTGCCGTTGAAGAGCTGAGCGAGAAGCTTGCGGTGAATCTGGTCGGCCTGGTTCTCCAGACGGTTGACCTCGATCCAGTACTCGGTGAGGTTGGACATCGTCCGCAGATTGGGCATGGCCTCCGCCGTGAGTTCGGCGGCCCGCGCGAGCACCTCGATCTGCTGCTCGACGCCCTTGGGGAGTTCCTCGACCTGATAAAGGACGACCAGGTCGACGGCCTCCTCCATGAAGTCCATGATGTCGTCGAGGGACGAGGCGAGGTTGTAGATGTCCTCGCGGTCGAAAGGCGTGATGAAGGAGGAGTTCAGCTGGTGGAAGATCGCGTGGGTAGCGTCATCTCCAGCGTGCTCCGCGGCCCGCATACGCTCTGCGATCTCGGCTCGGGCGGAGGCGTCAGCCCCGAGCAGTTCCATCAGGAGCTTCGAGCCCGTGACAATGTTGTCCGCGGATGCGGCGAACATGTCGTAGAAGCTCGTCTCCCTGGGGGTCAGACGAAAGCGCACGTGGGGTCCTCGGGGTGCTTTGGATTCGGTCAGGCTGATGCTAGGCGCATCATCCGGCCACGGCTAACCGGCCAGACCCCAGTGTCGCCCATCAGGGACAGTGATCAGCACGCCCCCCGAGCAATCGAGTATCCTATACCCACTAGGGGTATAGAAAGCCAGGCGAGCCAGCGGCTTTTCCTATGACTGCCCAGCAGAGTGACTGTCCAAGCAGGAGGACGCGATGACGACCACCGATGCGGCCGGTGTGGCCATGAACACCGAAGCGCCCTCCGAGCCCGGCCACGACCAGGGCGTCCACGGCTACCACAAGCAGAAGGACGAGCACCTCAAGCGCCTGCGGCGCATCGAGGGGCAGATCCGGGGCCTGCAGCGGATGGTCGAGGAAGACACCTACTGCATCGACATACTCACCCAGGTCTCGGCCGGCACGAAGGCCCTGCAGTCCTTCGCCCTCCAGCTCCTCGAGGAGCACCTGCGGCACTGCGTGGCGGACGCGGCCGTCAAGGGCGGCGACGAGATCGACGCGAAGGTCGAGGAGGCCACCAAGGCCATCGCCCGCATGATGCGCACCTGATCTTTCGCGTGCCGCGTGCCGCGTGCCACGCCAGGCGGACCGCCGGCGAGGGGCGACAGGGGGCGGGCGGAGTGACGCGGCAGGGGCTGGGCCGCGCCTCGCATCCCGGGAGTCCCGGGGGCCGGGGCTAATCCCGGTTATTGCCCAGCTGCTCCACGTCGGTGAAGACGTTCAGGACCTCGTCAATGCGGTCGGCGCTCAAGCGCTCGGCGGCGGCGGACGCCGCGATGATGAGTTCACCGCACAGCTCGATCTCGGCAAGGGCAACGTGGTCCTGAACAGTCGTACCGCGTACCAGAGCCACGTTCATCACCTCTTCCTGACCTTGCTTCCTGCCGGTACCGACTTCCTAGAGTAGGGAGCGGTCTACACACCGCGCATGGCACGGACGGACCATTTCCACACCCCCGGGCGCTACTAGCCATGCACACGGGCGCGACTAGCCGTGCACCCTACTTCTCGGCGATCTTCCCCGCGAAGATGTCCTCGCTCGCCGGAAGCCGCACGTCCACCCGCACCCCGAAGTCGAACAGCAGCGTGGTCGAGGCCACCTCGGCGTTCGCGACGCTGAAGTGCTGGCGCAGCTTGCGCAGCCGCCCCTGCTCGTCGAGGTACGCGTCGAACGGCACCCCGCCCTTGCTGAACCCTTTCGCCGCCGCACCCAGGGCCCGCCGCTGCCCCTCGGACGCGGACTTCGCGGCGTCCGGCAGGTCGGCGGTCCCGCGGTAGTGGCGCACCTGCACGCCCGCCACCGCCGTCTTGCCGACGTACGACACCTTGCGCACGCCCCGCAGCAGCTCCGCCGCGGCGAGGGGATCGGTGGCGCCGCCCGTGACCAGGTTGCCGTCCGAGAGCGACGCCGTGTCGATGCGCACCCACTTGTCGGCGGGCACCCCGGCCCCCCGGTTCTTCATGTAGAGCGCGCCGCTCGCCATCAGCTCGGTGATGGGACGGTGCTCCTCGTCCCCGGCGGGATCCTTCGGCAGCACCACCACGAACCGCCCGACCTGCCGCCTGAAGTCGTACGAGCCCTGCCCACGGATGGTCACGCGGGTCCCGCCGCTGGCCATCTCCATGGACGTACGCGCCTTGGAACTGCCCGCGCGGACAAGGGCGTCGGCGGAGCCCCGCACCGCGTCGACGGCGTCCTGGGGGGCGCTGCGCCCGTCGTCGGCCGCGGCTCCGCCGCCCGCACAGCCCGTGGTGACGGCCATGAGACCCACCGCCGCGGCCGTGACGGCCGCTCCGCCTGTGCGCCTTCGCTGCTGACCCATCGCCCGACTACCCCCAAGCCTTCCCGCGAGGTTTGTAGCCCCCTGTCGTTCCGTGTAACGACCGGTACGTTGACCCGTCACGCGTAAGAGCGTTAACCCGGCGTGGGTACCGTGGGTCCGTGGCAGAGGAGCAACAGGACGAACCCCACCGCACGACGACGGTCGAGCAGGGCCGCTTCTGCGCGGCCAGGTGCAGTTGCGGCTGGCGCGGTCCGGCCCGCAGAGCGCGCAGCAAGGCCAGGACGGACGCGGAGTCCCACTCCTCCCACGGGTAGCCACCGCTCGGCCGCTCCCCGTTCAACTCCCCTTTCCGCTCGGCGGAACCCATGGGTCCCTCAGCCCGTCTCGTACTCCGGGAAGGCAACGGGAGGGGCGACATGGAACGGCGTACGTTCATCGGCACCACGGCGGCGGCCGCGGCGGCCTTCGCGGCGGCGGGCTGCTCCGGCAGCGGCAACGGCGGCGGCGCGACCTCCCGCAGCGCGGACGCTCCCCGTTCCGGCACCCCCATCCGTACGTCGAGCGCGGCCGCGTCGGCGGCGGCGAACCTCACCGCCCTCGCCAAGGACCTGGACGGCACCCTGGTCAAGCCGGGAGAGGCACAGTGGGCGGCGGCCCGGCAGCTCTACAACACGCGCTACGACAGCCTGAAGCCGACGGCGGTCGCGTACGTGGCGAACCCGGACGACATCCGCACGACCCTGGCCTACGCCCGCGCGCACGACGTCCCGGTCTCCATACGCAACGGCGGCCACTCCTACGGAGGTTGGTCGTCCGGCACGGGACGCCTCATCGTCGACGTGTCGAAGCTGAACAAGACGCGGGCCAGTGGTTCGACGGCCACGGTCGGCGCGGGCGCGAAGCTGATCGACGTCTACCGCGCGCTCGCCGCGAAGGGCGTGACGATCCCGGCGGGCTCCTGCCCGACCGTCGGCGTCTCGGGCCTGACCCTCGGCGGCGGCCACGGGGTGGTCTCGCGGGCGTACGGCCTGACCTGCGACAGCCTGACGTCGGCGACGCTCGTCACGGCGGACGGCAAACAGCTGACGGCGAGCAAGAACGAGAACAAGGACCTGTTCTGGGCGCTGCGCGGCGCGGGCAACGGAAACTTCGGTGTGGTGACGGAGCTCCGGTTCCGCACGCACGCGGCCCCGCAGGGCGTCTCGGCGTACATGAGCTGGCCCTGGTCGAAGGCGGCCGCGGTCATCAAGGCGTGGCAGGAGTGGGGCCCCGACCAGCCGGACGAGATCTGGTCGTCGGCGCACCTGGCGAACACGCCGGGCGGCACGCCCACGGTGTCGGTCGCCTGCTTCTCCCTGGGCACGTACGGGGAACTCCAGAACGCGGTGGACCGCCTGGCGGACAAGATCGGCGCCCCGGCCCGCAGCGTCTCGCTGAAGCGGCGCTCGTACGAGGAGGCGATGGAGGTCTACGCGGGCTGCTCGTCCTTCGCGTCGGACGCCCAGTGCCACCTGCCGGGCGCGACGCCGGGGCGGAGCCCGCAGGGGGCGCTGAACCGCGAGACGTACGCGGCGAGTTCGGACTTCTTCGACCGCTCGCTGTCGGCGGCCGGAATCCGCACGCTCCTCGCCCAGGTGGAGAACGTGACGGGCGCGAGCGCCGGCAGCATCGCCCTCACCGCCCTGGGCGGCGCGATCAACCGGGTCGACCCGACGGCCACGGCCTTCGTGCACCGCCGCTCCCGGATGCTGGCGCAGTACATCGCGGCTTGGCGCCCGGGGACGTCCGGCAAGCCCGCACAGGCATGGCTGAAAACGGCTCATGGGGCGATGGGCCGGTACGCGTCCGGAGCGGCGTACCAGAATTACGCGGACCCGACCCTGAAGAACTGGCGCGAGGCCTACTACGGCCCGGCGGCCCCTCGCCTGAAGAAACTGAAGAAGCAGTACGACCCGAAGCGCTTCTTCGACTTCGCGCAGGCCCTCTGACTCCCCGGCCCGCCCGAACCCTCCGTTACCCCGGACGGCGTCCCCGGCAACCCGAACAGCCCCACCCGACACGCCCTCGGGTGGCCCACTGCCCGGGACCCGGCTGCTCTGGGGGTATGAACCCGCGAATAGCCACAGCCGCAGCGTCCACCGCCGCCCTACTGGCTCTGACGGCCCCCGCGGCCCACGCGGCCGACGCCGGCACGCACCCCCAGGCGGGCGCCCTGACCGCCATCTCCGCGGGAGTGACCGTGGCGGCGGCCGGCACCGGCTGGTGGCTCCTGAAGCGCCGCCGCGCGGACGAGAAGCCGACCGCTACGCCGCAAGATCCCGCTCATCCGGCCCGGCGGCCGTCCGCCGGGGAAGCTCGGCCACAGCCTCGTCCCGAGGCTCCGCCCACACCAGCCGAGCGCCCCGCCCCGTCCGTCCGACGGCCCTGACCACAGGGGTCAGCAGAGCCATCGCCAGCGGCGAGAGCAACAGCGCGACAGCCGTCCCGAGCGCGAATCCGCCGACGACGTCCGTCGGATAGTGCACGCCCATAAAGACCCGGCAGAAACCTTCGGACAAGGCGAGGGCGATGCCGACAAGACCGAACTTCCGGTTGGCCACGAAAAGCCCGACGCCCAGAGCCATCGCGAGCGTCGCGTGATCGCTCACGAAGGAGAAGTCGGTCTTTCCGTGCACAAGGAGCTCAAGGCCGTCATGGTCCTTGAAAGGCCGACGGCGCTCGACGAATCCCCGGATCGGCACATTCACCAGAACGGCGATCCCGGCCGCCAAGGGCGCCCAGACAACAGCGGCGACAGAGGAAGCGGCATCATCCAGCGTTTCGCGCTTTCGCTGCCCCCACCAGCACCAGAGGACCAGCAGAACAAGCGCGAGCAGCAGTCCGTACTCGCCGACGAATGCGATCGACTTCGCCAGCCAGGCCGGTGAATCCTCGGCAAGGCCGTTGATGTCGTAGAGCAGGCTGACGTCGGGGTTCGACCCTGTGGTGTCGAGTCCAGCCATGGTGCTGCGGCCCCTTGTCTCCTCGCCTCGGACGCACCTTGCCGTGCGTCCTTCCGTCAACCCCCGTGGCTACGGTCAAGGGAACGCGTGGCCCCCTTCACTACGTTCCACTCTCCACCGAATGATCACGCAGACGTTACCGAAGAGAGACTCATCACCGCAGCTCAGAGAAGTGTACTGACGGAGAGTTCAAGCCACATCACGCGCCGCGAACGGCCTCCGCGCCGTCCTCCGTGACGCGGGTCGCGCCGAAGTAATCCGGCGTATCGATCGGGTCGAACCGGATCACCGCACCGGGCCGCGGGGCATTGATCATGTAGCCCCCGCCCACATAGATCCCGACATGCCGGATGGCACGGGAATTGGTGAGGTCGTCCGAGAAGAACACGAGGTCACCCGGGAGCAGTTCGTCCCGTTTCGGATGGGGCCCCGCGTTGTACTGGTCGTTCGCCACACGCGGCAGATCGATGTCCACGCTGCGATAGGCGGCGAGAGTAAGACCGGAGCAGTCGAACCTGCCGTTCTGTTCGGCGGTTCCATTGCCGCCCCACAGATAGAGCGTGCCGAGCTTCTTCTGCGCGTAATAGATCGCGCCCGCCGCCTGCTCCGAGGGCTGCACCCTGCCGGTGGGCCGGGCGAAGCTCTTCTCCAGGTCCGTGATGGTCTTCACGTAATTCTGGGTCTCGCGGTAAGGGGGAACACCGCCGTACTTGATGACGGCGTACGCACCCGCGTTGTACGCGGCGAGCATGTTCTCCGTCGGGCTTCCCGGGGCGTCCTTCACATAACCGGCGAGTTTGCAGTCGTACGAAGCGGCGGACGGGATGGCGTCCTTCGGGTCCCAGACGTCGCGGTCGCCGTCGCCGTCACCGTCCACCCCGTGCGTGGCCCAGGTCCCCGGGATGAATTGCGCTATCCCCTGGGCCGCGGCCGGGCTCTTGGCCTTCGGGTTGAACCCGCTCTCCTGGTACAGCTGCGCGGCGAGCAGCGCGGGATTGATGGCCTTGCAGAGATTGCCCCACTTCTGCACGAGGGGCTGATAGGTGGCGGGCACGGCGCCCTTCGCGAGCCCCACGTTGCCCTGACCGGCTCCGTTCGCCATGCTCCCGGCGGCCATGTACGTCCCCACGACGAGCAGGGCGATGAAGCTCATCGCCCCACCGATACCGACGGCCGCGACCAGCCACGCCTTACGCACCGTCAACCACCCCTCATCATGCGGGAGTCCACCGCGCCCCAGTCTGACATCCTCCACCCCGTAAACGGAGCAGAATCCCACCTCAGGCCGCGTATGGCCGAGCGGGCGAGCGCCGCCACACAGACCGACCGAGCCGAGCCGAGCCAGGGAACCGTCCATGTCCGAAAGCACCTCCCCCACGCCCTCCGTACCCCCGGACCTCGACTGGATCCGTGCCGCCCCCGAGGGGGAGGAGGGCCCGGGGCCCTGGATCGAGATCGCGTACGGCCCGCAGGACGCCGTGTACCTCCGGGAAACCAGTGACCCCGAGAACGTCGTGACCACGACGCGGAAGAAGTGGGACGCCTTCGTACTGGGCGTACAGGCGGGCGAGTTCGACCACTTCGTGGAAGGGGTGGAGGGGGTGGAGGGGCCCGCGGGGGTCGAGGAGGCGGAGTGACGGCGCCGGCGCCGTCTCCCGGCGCCAGGGGTCAGCCCTCTACGAACTCGTCGGTCAGCAGGCAGCCGTCGATCAGCGCGGGCGCCGTGGACACATCGCCCTCGGGCCGGAAGTTCGGGTTGCAGTTGAGTTCCAGGAGTGACGACCCCGAAAGATCCCGGAGCGTCTCGCCGTCCGGCGCGATCACGGCGAAGTCCTTGCCGATCGCGAAGCCGCCCTCTATCCCGGCGCGTTCGTCGGTCTTCATCCGCTCGGTGATCTCCGCCTTGTAGGCGGTCTGGAACTGCTTCATGTCGCTGGTCTTGAAGACCCGGATCCAGCCGTCCCCGCCGTCGTCGCACGTACCGCGGAACTGCACGCCCCAGGAGAGGTCGAACTTCTCGTCCATGGGGTAGTAGCGCTCGTCGGACGGATCGATGCTGTACCGCTCGCACGTGGTGAAGCGCTGGAGGTACTCGCCCGCGGCCATCACCGTGCCGGCCCGGGGCATGTTCTCCAGCATCCACTTCTGCCGGACTTCGGGCCCGCCGCTGCTGCCGCCGTTACGAGCGGGCGCCGCGTCGGAGTCGGCCCCGGGAGTGGCACCGGGAGTGGCGCCGGCACTGGCGCTGGTGCCGGTGTCCACGCCGGAGTCGGAGCCAGGGCTGGAGTCGGCCCCCGAGCCGGAGTCGGCCCCCGAGCCGGACACCGCCGCGGACGCGGACGCGCCGTCGTCCTTGCCCTCACCCTCGTCCTCGCAGCCGGTCACCGTCAGAGCAAGAGCCGCCGCCGCGACGACTGCGGCCAGCCTGGAGCGCGTACGCATGATGGTGTGATCCGTTCCCCCGCCGAGTATT
Source organism: Streptomyces sp. NPDC002853 (assembly GCF_053591915.1). Lineage (NCBI taxonomy): Bacteria > Bacillati > Actinomycetota > Actinomycetes > Kitasatosporales > Streptomycetaceae > Streptomyces > Streptomyces sp. NPDC002853. The sequence goes on from NZ_JBSFUS010000009.1 coordinate 481,278, forward strand.
GACGCCGGGACCCTAGATCACCTGCATGTCCATGATCAAACCAAGTTCATGATCGAAAACCCCACGCCACGTGACTCGGCACGTACACCGCACGTCCCACCTCACCGTCCCAAGCGACGATCATTTACGCAGGTCAGGGCCCCGAAACCGTTCCAGCGTCCCGGATGCTCCGGCGTTCCTTGCCCGCGCGGGAGCCGCCCCCCTTAGCTGTGATCACCACAGCCCAGCACTACTCCGGGGGAACCCATGAAGCACACCCGCAAGGCCGTCGCAGCAGTCATCGGCCTCGTCGCCGCCCTCTCGCTCACCGCGTGCAACGGCGACGACAACGCGTCGGCGGACACCAAGCCCAGCGCGTCGGACTCGGCGGAGAAGGGTGGCGGCAGCGGCAGCGGCGGCACCGGGGAATCCTCGAGCGAGGGAAGCGGCCACAAGAGCACCGGCGGGAGCGACGGTTCCGGCACCGATGCGAACGCGGGCGCCGGAACCGATACCGATACCGGTACCGGAACCGGAGCCGGAACCGACTCGAAGAAGGTCGGCATCTGCCGCACCGACGAGCTCGAGGTGAACGCCACCGACAACACCACCGACAAGACGGAGGGCGTCGTCACCGTCGTCTTCAAGAACGGCGGCGGCCGCGACTGCTCCATCAAGGGCTACGCGGGGGTCGACCTGACGGCATCCACGGGCGACACCCTCTCCGTGAGCCGCAACGGCGAGCAGCCCACGCCCGGCGTCCTGAAGGACGGCGAGTCAGCCGCCTTCAACATCACGTTCCCGTACAACAACTCGGGCGGCTCCGGCGTCCGCATCACCAGCCTCGTCGTGACTCCCCCGAACGAGACCAAGCACGTCACGCTCGACTGGCCCGCGGGCACGCTCCCGGTCTCCGACGGCGAGAGCTCCGTCAAGCTGGAGATCAACCCGGTGGGCAAGGTCAGCGACTCCCCGGCAGGCTGAAACCCCCGGCCCCGACCTCGCCCCCGTCCCCGGCACCTGCTCACGCGGCCCGCGGACGCACCACCTTGAAGCCGAACCCGTACGAGCCGATCGCCTCGGCCACGCCCATGAACAGATACGCGGCGTGCTCCTGGCCGCGTGCGGTCCGGATGCCTCCCAGGTCCAACTGGGAGGCATCGGCCCATCCGAGGTCGCTCAGCAACTGCCGCGTGGTCTGCTTCGCGTCGGCGTCGTCGCCGGAGAGGAAGATCGTCGCCGGCTCCTCCAGACTCCCCGGGTCCTTCATCACGACGGAGTCGACGGTGGCAAGCGTCTTGACCACGGCCACGTCGGGAAATGCGGCCTGAATCTCCTCGCCGAGGCTGTAGTTGGGGTGGGAGAGCTCCATGTCCCCGGTGAACCCGACCCCGATGTCGACCAGCACCTTCCCGGCCAGGGACGCCGCCCCGATCTCCTTCAGCACGTCCATCGAGGCCGTACCGGGCGTGGCGTTGACCAACACGTCCCCGTGCGCGGCGGCCTCCGCGAGCGTGACGACATCCAGTCCCCGCAGCTCCTCCGCCCCGCCCCGCTCCTTCGGGGATCGCGATCCCAGTACGACGTCATGCCCCGCTGCCTGCCATCCAGTTGCCAGCGCGCGAGCCACATTTCCGGTTCCGAGCAGTCCGATTCGCATGCCAAAAACGCTAATCGGCACACCCGCAAAGAGAATCGGCCCCGAGCCCTACACCACATCAGCCGGTCGACGTACCCCAAAAGCCCGAGCCCCACCAAAAGCCCCGAGCCACCTACGCTCTCTGCCTTCTGACCTTTTCCTGTAGAGAGAGTCTCCAAGTGAACCCTGCTGGATTCCCCACCGCCTGGGATCACCCGCCTACTCGCCGGGCCTGGCAGCTGCACATGCTGAGGAATGCGGCCGGTCTGGTCGGTTGGGCCGGTATCTGGATCGCGCTCCTGGGAATCTCACTCAGGACACCCGACTGGGCTGTGTGGATCTTCCTGCCGTACTGGCTCTACAGCCCCTATCGCATGCTCATCCAGGTGGGCTACATCCCCACAGCTCTGGGCATGCGGCGCATCCTGCGCGCGTTCCCGTGGCAGGTGCTCCATGACGTACCTCGCGGCCTCGCGGACCACCCGGAGGTCGTGGGGCCCCAGCACGGATGGTTCGAGCTGCCCAATCCCGCCGATCCGCAGCAGCGGCTCCCGCTGGTCTTCAGCAAGCACTACCGCCTCAACTGGTGGTCCCGACGGCTGGCACCCCGCGTTAAGCCTCGACTGAAGGCGCAGATCGAGACCGTCTGGATCGCCGGGGACCCGCGCATGATCGGCGTTGTTGCCGCGCCGCCGACTCGGAGCGGGCGATCGCCCCGTCGTTTCCAGATCCTCGACCAGGGGCTTGGAAAGGGCGACGGCAGCCGGATCGCCGGATGGGGCATCACGCCCGACGACCTCGAACGCGGTCGGCGCGCCGGAGTCACGCCGAATCGCTGACGCTTCACCCCCTCCCGCTCTCGCCCGAAGCGATCAAGCGTGCTGCGACCGGCCGGGGTTGAAGATCTTGTCCAGGTGGTAATCGAGCGTGCCGCGTACGTCGGTCAGAGTGCGGCGATCGTGGAGTACGTCCCCGCCCAGACCGACCGCCGCCGCCACCAGGAGGTCGGCCTCGTGTCGGGCGTTCAGGCCCGGGGCCGTTTGCCCGCTCTCCTGGGCCGTGGCGATGAAACCGGCGACGAGTTCCTCCAGGGGGTGATCGTCGCTCAGGAAGACCGCCGCGATGGCCGGGTCGGTGAGGCTGCGTGCGTAGTACGCGGAGAACACCCGCAGAGCCATGGTCCGTTGAGCGTCCAGCGGCAGGAACTCGTCGAGCATGGCGCTGAGTACACCGCGCAGGTTCGCGGGGTCGAAGTGGATGCGGGTCCGGGCCAGGCGTTCGTTCTCGCGGTGCAGCATGTGCAGGGCGGTGACGAGGAGTTGGTGCTTGCTGCCGAAGTGGTACTGGACCACCCGCAGCGACACCCCCGCCTCCGCCGCGACCTCCCGCATGCTCGCCGCGTCCAGCCCTCGCTCGGCGGCGATGCGCCACACCGCCTCAGCGATCTGCCGGCGCCTGCGCGACCGGGCGCCGGACGTGGGAGCCGGGCTCTCGGGCGCCGGGACGGGGGGCCGCTTCCGCTGCCGATAGGCCCTCGCCTGACAGCTCCGGGAGCAGTAGAGAGCGGGGCGGCCACGCTTGCCCGCGGCGGTGATTTCGGCACGGCAGACCGTGCAGCGGGCTTTCTTTTCGTCACGCACGTTTCTCATTCTAGGACCTGGAATGTGTGACGTAATACCACATTGGATGGGCAGAGCGCCGATGTGCCGCCTACTGCACTGATACGTTCGTACCGTGAAATACGACATCCTGCAGATCCTCGGCGCAGTCCTGATGTGTTTCTCCGCGCAGGGCCTCATCCGGCTGCTCCTCGACCACGGCCACACCGGCGTCCTCGGCTGGATTCCCGGCAGCTTCGCGGTTCTTCTGGCCGCGTACGTCCTCGCGCTCGCCGGGGGCGTACTCCTGACCGGCTGGTCCCACTCCCAGGCGAAGGCCCTCGGCCGGCGCGACTGACCGCGAGGCGGGGAGGCCCGGCACTGCACGGCCTGTTGACGGGTGTCCAACTTTCCCCGATCGTTGGGGAATTGAGCGCAAATCAAGGCGCTGCGTTGTGACGGCTGGGGGGAGCCGAGCATGCAACCTGGGGACGAGCACGCCACGGGGGCAGAGCCCAACGACGCCGTACCCGGTGGTCCGGGGCCCAGCGACGCGGTCCCGGGGGACGGGGAACGCGCGGGTCACGGCTCCGGTACGGGCGAACCGCAGCGCCCGGCGGCCCCGGAAGCACCACATCCGGGTCAAGTTCCGGGTGAGACGGGTGAAACCCCCGGCGCACCACATCCGGGCCAAGCCCCGGGTGAGACGGGTGAAACCCCCGGCGCACCACATCCGGGCCAAGCCCCGAGCGAGAGCCGAAGCCCCGCATCCGCCCCCGCCCCCGCGCCCGCCCCCGGGCCAAGCGCTCCCCCGCCCTCCGAAGCCCCCCAAGGGGGCCACTTCGGCCCGCCGCCCCCGATGGCACCACCGCCCACACCCACACCCACGCCCCAGCCCTCCGCATCGCCACCGTTCCCCCCACCCACACCCCCACCACCCGCGGCCCCGCCCACCTACGGCCCGCCCGCGCCCCCACCCGGCCCTCCTCCCGGCCCCCCACCCGAGCCCGACCCCCTGCGTGCCCTGTCCGCCGCGCTCCTGAATCTCACCGGTCTCGGCCTCGGTTACGTCCTCCTGAAGCGCTGGCTCCTCGCTGCCCTCTGCTGGGCCGCGACCGCAGCGCTCCTCTTCGTGGCGCTTCCCGCCGAGGTCGACGGCGTCCCCGGCGGCGTACTCGTCGGGTTCGTGGCCTTCCTCGTCCTCGCGGCGGCCGACGGGGCCCGCCGCGCCCTCCGTACCCACCAGGCCTGGCCGCTCCGCGCGCCGCTCGCCGTCGGGCTCGGGCTCGTCCTGCTCGCCGTTCCCGCCGGAGGCGTCATCGCGTACGACGCCGCGCGCGACGAGGCCGTGGAGCAGATGCTGCTGGACCGGCTCGACAAGGCCGACAAGATCGTCACGGCCGCCGACGGCCGCACCTTCGACGCCGCCGAGGACGACTACCGCTCCGCCCTCGCCATCTACCGCGGCCTGGGCGAGGACCACCCGGAGTCGAAGGCCGCCAAGCGCGTCCCGGACAGCCTCGCCACGTACTACAAGTCCGTCGCCGCCCCTTACGACGAGCGCGAGTACTGCGACGCCCTCAAGCCCCTGAAGTACCTCCGCACCGTCCCCGGCTCCCTCGGCAAGGACCGCGTGGGCACCCTCGCCACCTGGCCCGACGACCGCCTGGCCACGTCCCTCTACGAGTGCGGCAGCCAAGGTCTCGGAGCCGCCTCCACGGCGGCGGCCGGGAGCTCCGACGGCGATGAACTGGGAGAGCTCCTGCGCACGTTCCCCGACTCCGACCAGGCAGGCAAGGTCGAGCCCGCCATCCGCGACGCCATCGACGCCCGCTCGTCGGACCTGAAGGGCTCCGACCCCTGCAAGGCCACCGAGGAACTCCGCGGCATCGACACCACCGCCAAGGCCCTGCCCGACGGCAAGGGCGACGGCCTCTCCGACGACGCCGCGAACGCGGTGGAGTCGGGGGTGTACGCGTGCGGCGTGGACGAGTTCAAGGACCGGAAGTTCAGCCAGGCGGCCAAGACCCTCAACGACTTCACCGGGACCTACAAGAGCAACGGCAAGCGTGACCGCGCCAAGGACATCGCCATCGCCGCCGAGATCGCCGCGGCCCGCCCGGCTGCGGGCAGCAGCCTGCCGCCGGCGAAGTCACCGGGCGGCGCGAAGCTCACGTACGTCGTCGAGAACGGGGGCCCCGGCCCGCTCGAGGTCCTCTACACCGGCCCGACCACCGGCAGCCTCAAGCTCTCCGCGTGCGGCAACTGCAAGACGTACACCAGCAGGGCCCAGGGCAAGAAGGCCTGCCTCGCGGGCAGCGGGTACCCGCAGAAGACGCTCCGGCTGCCCCCCGGCGACTACCACTTCCTCTACAAGCGCGACACGAGCAGCGTGGGAAGCGTCCGCAACAACACCGAGGGCAGCAAGATCCAGCCCGGCTACCGCTACACCGACTGCTCGTACGTCGTGACGGGAGGCGGCCTCGGGGACCTGGACGGTCTCGACGGCCTCGACGGGCTTGACGGACTCGACGACGTGAACGACCTCCGGGGGCTGGATGGCCCCGACAGGCGTACATGACCGATGATGTGAGTCTCCGTCACCGGACCCGGTCAGAATGAGACCTGGTCAGAGGGCTCGCCGGGCCGTCATTGCCCGGCGTCACTCACCGTGATACACAGAGTGACCATACGTTTCAGCCAACGAATGACGCCAAGTCGACATGCACTGGCCCATTTGTCGGCGAGAATGAGCTGTCCTCTGTACTGCGGTAGGCAGAGGTGACGGAACAACCCACTAGGGGCGGTGAGTTACACATGCTTATGGCAGCCGAAAAGGGCGACATCACCACCATCATCGGCGGGATCGCCCCCGACTGGGGTCCCTTCGGGAGCCTGGGCAACGAGGCACGGGTGATGATCGAGGTCGTGATGGCGATCGCCATCCTCCTCTGTCTCGGCATTGCGATCTGGGGCGCGGCGAAGCAGCGCATCGGCGCGACGGCGCTGCGCGACACCTTCAGCGCGGAGCAGGGCAAGGGTCTGATCATCGCGGGCCTGACCGGCGTCTTCATCATCGGTTCGCTCGGCACGGTCTTCACCATCGTGTACGGCATGGCGGTCTAGCCCCCGCCACCCACATACGTCACATACGTCCCCGTCCCCCCACCCCCTGTCCCCCTTCGACCCACCCATCCGTCGTGCCCACCGGCTGAGGTTGCAACTCCCTGATGTCGAGTCACCACACCGCGCCCGCGCGGGAACCAGCACGGCTACCGTCGTACGTGGCGGTTCACCGAGAGGTTGAGGGGGCGTACGCGGCATGAGTCTCGACGATGAGCGGAACGGCGGCCTCTACGGCGGCTCGGGCGAGACCCGGACCCGGCTCCCCGAGGGTGAGGGGGGTGGCCAGGATGTGTACGGAGGAGCGCGCAGATCCGGCCGTTCTTCGTCCCGGTCCCTCGTGACGGTGGTGGGTGTGGTGGTGGTGCTGATCGCCGCCATCGCCTTCGCGAACCGCGGCGACAGCGGGTCCTCCTCCGGAGAGGGGGACGGAAAAAAGGCGGAAGCGAACCCCACCGCCGCCTCCGGCGAGAAGCCTGTCGACGGCAAGACATCGGGCATCCCCTCGGGCTTCGCGAAGAGCGAGCAGGGGGCGGAGTCCGCTGCGGCGAACTATGCGGTGGCGCTCGGCTCGGCGGACATGTTCAAGGCCGGCCTGCGCCACAGCATCGTCAACACCGTCTACACCCCGCAGGCGGCCGCCTCTCGCCAGGCCTCGCTGGACAAGGTGTACTCCGGCAAGGAGTTTCTGACGGGCATCGGCCTGAACCCTGACGGCAGCGCACCGAAGGGCACGACCTTCGTCTCGCGGATCATCCCCGTGGGCACCACGTCCAAGCAGATGAGCGGCAACTCGGCCACCGTGGAGATCTGGTACTCCTCGCTCTTCGGCCTTGCTGGAGAGAGCACGAAGAATCCGGTCTCCGAGAGCTGGTTCACGAACACGTACGAGCTGCGGTGGGTCGGGGGCGACTGGAAGGTCGCCGACTTCAAGCAGAAGGACGGCCCCGTCCCCGTCGGACGCGACCAAAGGGCCTCGTCAGCCGACGACATGGCGAAGGCTGTGGAGGAGTACGGAGGGTTCACTTATGCCCGCTAACAACCGCCGTCGCACCCTCACGCTCGCAGCCGCGGTAACCACGGTGCAGACCACCGTGGTCCTCTTCGCCACGCAGGCCGTCGCCGCGCCCGAGCCCGACGACGACCCCTGCGATCTGATCCGCGGCCCCGCCAAAAAATACTGCGAAAAAGGCCAAGAAAGCAGCAGCGGCGACAGCAGCGGCAAGTACCCCACCGACGCCCCCCTGGACTCCACCGCCGACCCCCTCTCCTCCCTGGCCAAGGGCTGCGCCGAAGCCGCGTCCTGGACCGTCGACAAGCTCTCCGAAGCCGTGAAGGAGACCGCCGAGGTCGACTTCACGAACCCCAGCTTCCTCAAGCAGTACGCGGTCGTCTTCGCCGCGTCCACCATCCTGACCCTGCTCCTCTGGCTCCTCGCGGTCGCCAAACGCGCAGTGCGAGGCGTCCCCCTCACCACCGCGCTCACCGAGGCCATCGGGTTTTTGTGGCTGACGGTCCTCGCGTCCGCCTTCACGCCGTTGATCCTCTATACGGTCGTCTCGGCGGCCGACGGCGTCACGGATGTCATCGCGAAGGCCACCGGCGGTCAGACGGACACCTTCTTCGGGACGTTCTCCGAGGCCCTGAAGAAGGGCGAGGACATCGGCGGCGGGCCGATCATGCTGATCGTCGTCTCGCTCGTGTCGATCCTCGCGGCCGGCATCCTCTGGCTCGAGCTCGTCATCCGGGCCGCCCTGCTCTACGTGGGCGCCCTGCTCGGCACCGTCGTGTACGCGGGCCTGGTCGACAAGAACCTGTGGACGCACGTCCGCCGCTGGGCGGGCATCATGATCGCCGTCATCCTCGTCAAACCGATCATCGTCATCGTCCTCGGCCTCGCCGGAGCGCTGTCCGCCGACGACGGGCCCGACGCCTTCTCGGCGGTCGTCTCCGGGCTCTCGATCATCCTGCTCGCCATCTTCGCGAGCGCCATGATCTACCGCTTCGTCCCCGGCTTCGGCGACGAGATCGCCAACTCCCGGAACAACCGCATCTCCCAGGGTGCGGAGAACCGCGCCGCGGCCGTCATCTCGTCCCCCGCGTCCCTCGTCTCCCAGGGCATCAAGACCCACAGCTCCCGTGGGGGCGGCGGCGGAGGCGGCAACAACCAGCCCCGGCCCGCCAACCCCGCCAGCGGCGGCGTCGCCGCCCACAGCAGCCGCACCGGCGGAGGCGGCGGAGGCTCATCGAACGGCGGCGGATCTGTCCCCTCCGCCGCACCCCCGCCCCGGGGCAGCGCGACCAGCACACCGCACGCGCGCAACCGCGGCTCAGGAAATGGCTCCACTGGCACCAATCGCTCGGGAGGTGAAGGGCGTTCATGACCACCCAGTCCCACGTGTCCCATCCGGTCGCGCCCCGCCGCACATATCTGATCGGCCGTGCGCGGCCGAACGCGATCGTCGGCAAGAACCGGGAGACCGGTGAGATCGCGCTGATCATCGCCGGCGCCTTCGTCGGGATGATGTGCGGGCTCCTGGTCCCTGTCCTCTCCCTGCGCATCGTGCTGCTCATGGGCTTCCCGATGCTGGCGATCGCCGCGGTCTACGTCCCCTACAAGGGCCGCACGTTCTACAAGTGGTTCGAGATCAACCGCAGCTACAAGCGCTCCCTCAAGCGCGGCACCGCCTACCGTTCCGCCACCCCCGAGGCGGGCATCCGCTTCGACGGCAGGGAGGTCGAGGTCGGCCCGCCGCCGGGCATCGGCCGCATCAACTGGCTGGCCGCGCCCTTCGGGCCCGACGAGATCGCCGTGCTCCTGCACGCCGACCGGCGGACCGTCACCGCCGCCATCGAGATCGAGGGCCCCGGCGTCGGCCTGCGCGACTCCGAGGACCAGGAGGCGCTGGTCGACCGCTTCGGCACGCTGCTCAAGCACGTCGCCAACGGGGACGGGTTCGTGACGCGGCTGCAAATGCTCGCGCGCACCCTCCCCGCCGACCCGGACGCCCACGCCAAGGACGTCAGCGTGCGCGGCGACGACCGGGCACTGCCCTGGCTTCAGCAGTCGTACGAGCAGCTCCAGTCGATGGTCTCCACCAGCAGCGAGCAGCACCGCGCGTATCTCGTCGCCTGCATGCACTACTCCCGCGACCTGGCCGCCGAGGCCCAGGCGATGGCGCGCGCCAGCCGCCCGCACGGCGGCCGGAAGCTCGACAAGGACGCCGGCCTCGCGGTCGTCATGGCGCGCGAGCTGACCGACATCTGCTCACGGCTCCAGGAAGCGGACATCCGCGTACGGCAGCCCCTCGGGCAGGGGCGGCTGTCCTCGCTCGTGCACTCCATGTACGACCCGGACCACCCCATCGACCACATCCAGGCGATGACGAAGCGCAACGCCTGGCCCGCCGAGCTCGACGCCATGGAGCCCACCTACCTCCAGGCCAAGACCCGCGAATCCTCCACCCGCGCCCCCTGGTGCCACGCCACGGCCTGGGTGAAGGAGTGGCCGATGACCCCCGTCGGCGTCAACTTCCTGGCCCCGCTGCTCGTCCACACCCCGGACGTGATCCGCACGGTCGCGGTGACCATGGACCTCGAACCCACCGAGGTCGCCATCGAGCGCATGCTGACGGAGAAGACGAACGACGAGGCGGAAGCCAGCCGCCAGGCCAAGATGAACCGCACGGTCGACCCCCGCGACATCGCGTCGAACTCCCGTCTGGACCAGCGCGGCGAGGACCTCGCGAGCGGCGCGGCCGGCGTCAATCTGGTCGGCTACATCACCGTCTCGTCCCGTTCCCCCGAAGCCCTCGCACGCGACAAGCGCACCATCCGGGCCTCGGCCGGGAAGTCGTATCTGAAGCTGGAGTGGTGCGACCGCGAGCACCACAGGGCCTTCGTCAACACGCTGCCGTTCGCGACCGGCATCCGACGCTAGAGCTGAGGGCTGCCAACCATGCGGGATCCGCTGACCATCCTCACGGACGCCTTCACGTCCTTCCTGTTCGGGAAGGTGGAGACGACCAGACTCCCGGTGCGTACGTCGACGGGGCAGGCCCAGGCGGTCTATCTGCCGACGGCCGCCCCCGGCCTCGGCGACTCGGGCGTGATCATCGGGCGCGAGGTGTATTCCGGCAAGGGCTACATCTACGACCCGTTCCAGCTGTACGGCCAGCAGCTCCCGGCCCCGCACTGGCTGGTGCTCGGCGAGTCGGGCAACGGCAAGTCGGCGCTCGAGAAGACGTACGTCCTGCGGCAGTTGAGGTTCAAGGACCGGCAGGTCGTCGTCCTCGACGCGCAGGGCGAGGACGGCGTGGGCGAATGGAACCTCATCGCCCAGGAGCTGGGGATAACTCCCATCCGCCTGGACCCGACGGCCGCGCTCGACATGGGCATCCGCCTCAACCCGCTGGACCCCTCGATCACCACGACGGGTCAGCTCGCCCTGCTCCGCACCATCATCGAGGTCGCGATGGGGCACGGGCTCGACGAGCGCTCGGGCTTCGCGCTCAAGGTCGCCCACGCGTACGTGAACGAGACGATCGTGGAGCGCCAGCCCGTCCTCACGGACATCGTGGAGCAGCTCAGGCACCCGGAGCCGGAGTCGGCCGAGGCCATGAACGTCGCCATAGACGACGTACGGGCGTGGGGTCTGGACGTCGCGCTCGTCCTGGACCGCCTGGTCGACGGTGACCTGCGGGGCATGTTCGACGGCCCGACGACGGTCGGCATCGACCTGGACGCCCCGCTGATCGTCTTCGACCTCTCGCACATCGACCGCAACTCGATCGCGATGCCGATCCTGATGGCGATCGTGGGCGTCTGGCTCGAGCACACCTGGATCCGCCCGGACCGCAAGAAGCGCATCTTCCTGGTGGAGGAGGCGTGGCACATCATCAACTCACCGTTCGTGGCACAGCTCTTCCAGCGGCTGCTGAAGTTCGGCCGGCGGCTCGGTCTGTCCTTCGTGGCGGTGGTCCACCACCTGAGCGACGTGGTGGACGGAGCGGCGGCCAAGGAGGCGGCGGCGATCCTGAAGATGGCGTCGACCCGCACCATCTACGCCCAGAAGGCGGACGAGGCGAGAGCGACGGGCCGGGTGCTCGGCCTGCCGCGCTGGGCGGTGGAGATCATCCCCACCCTCACTCCCGGTATCGCCGTGTGGGACGTGAACGGCAACGTCCAGGTGGTCAAACACCTGATCACCGAGACCGAACGCCCCCTGGTCTTCACCGACCGCGCCATGACGGAATCGTCGGCGGACCAGATGCTCGGCGACGACGCCCTGCGGGCGGCGGAGCTGGAGGCCGAGGAGCGTGCGGCGTACATGGAGCAGCAGATGAACGGTCCTTCGTCGTCGCGTTCCGGGGTGGCATGAGCGATGGGATACCGGGGGCCTGAGCCCGAGTACGGCTACCGGGGCGGGCGGCGCGAGTCACGCGAGCGAGGCATCCCCGACGGCCTCCTCGTGGGCGGCCTCGCCTTCGTGCTCGGCCTGACGGTCCTGGTCTGGTCGGCGACGGGCCTCGCGGGCCTGTTCTCGCACGGCTCCTGGCCCAAGAACGTCACCTTCGGCAATACGCCGGTGGCGATGCGGCACCTGCTCCAGCAGCCACACGACATCGCGGGCGCCTGGCCGGCCACCCCGGCGGCGCAACTCACGGGCTACGGCCTGTTCTGGGGCCTCCTGATCGGCCAGCTGATGGTGCTGGTGGTCCTGACGATCTTCGTCCTGGGGACGGTGACGCGGTGGCGGGCGGTACGGAGAGCGAGACGCGAGCAACGCCTCACGCCTTCTCCGGAGGCGCGCGCGACGGCTGAGACGGCTCCGGTCGAGACGGCTCCCGCTGAGACGGCTCCGGTTGCGGCAGCTCCCGCTGAGAAGGCTCCGGTCGAGACAGCTCCCGCTGAGACCGCTGCGTCCACACCACCGGGCGCCGATGAACAGGGCGTCAGGGCAACTGAGGGGCCTCGCGCCGAACCGCCGAGCATGGAGAAACTGACGGTCCCCACCCCCCGTACCCCCCTGGTACTGGGCCCCCAGGAAACCCGCAGACCCCTCGCGGCAGAGGCAATCCGAGACGCCGAGGGCGCAGCCCTGGTCCTCACCTCGGACCCCACCCTGTGGGAGGAGACCAAGGACGCCAGAGCGAAGCTCGGCCCGGTCCTGGTCTACGACCCCTCCCACCTCTGCGACACCCCCGCGAGAATGCACTGGCCCCCCACCACCGCCTGCGAGGACAAGGCGGTGGCCGCTCAGAGAGCCACCGCCCTGCTGGCCGCCATAAGGCCCGGCGCCAAACTGGACAGCACGGTGGCCGACACAGCGGAAACGCTCCTTCGCAGCTTCCTGCACGCCGCGGCGGTGGACGGCCGCCCCATCAAGCACGTGCACCGCTGGGCCCAGGGCACCGGGGTCCAGGACGCCGTACGGGTCCTGCGCACACACCAGAAGGCGGCTTCGGGAGCCGCGGGCGAGCTGGAGGCGGCACTCACGGCGTACCCGGAACGCCGGGACATGGCCCAGGAGTTGACGGCGAGAGCACTCTCCGCCCTCTTCACCCTGAACGTACGGGAATCGTGCACCCCGAACCGAACCGATGCCCTCACCTTGGATTCCTTCATCGATGAAGGGGGCACGCTTTTTGTGGTGGGTGAACCCATCGAGGACCCCAAGTCGCCCCAAGGTCCCGGCGCGATGCCGCTCCTCACGGCACTCGCCTCAAGCGTGGTCGAGCACGGCCGGCGCATGGCCGAACGGTCATCCTCCGGTCGGCTCGACCCACCAATGACGCTGATCCTGGACGACGTGGCCGCCGTGGCCCCGCTCCCCCAGCTCCCGGAGCTCCTGTCCACCGGCGCGGACCGCGGCCTGCCCACGCTGGCCCTCCTCCGCTCCCGCGAACAGGCCCGCGCCCGCTGGCCGCACGCGGAACTCCCCGGCTAGCCACCCGGCGCGGGCCACGGCCTCAGGGTCGCCGTCCTACCCCGGTACTAGACGCACCCACCCGGCTCCCGCCCCTGGTCCGACGCCTCGCGCCGCCACGCGCGCCAGCATCAGAGGCATGATTCGGGCATACGAACTCACCAAGCGCTACGGCGAGAAGACCGTCGTCGAGGACCTGTCCTTCACCGTCCACCCGGGCGCGGTCACCGGATTCCTCGGACCCAACGGCGCGGGCAAGTCCACCACCATGCGGATGCTCCTCGGCCTGGACGCCCCGACCCGCGGGCGCTCCACCATCGGCGACCGGACGTACGCGACGCACACCGCGCCCCTGCACGAGGTGGGCGCGCTCCTGGAGGCCCGGTCCGTGCATCCGGGCCGCACCGCCTTCCACCACCTGATGGCTCTGGCCCACACGCACGGCATCCCACGCCGCCGGGTCGACGAGGTCCTGGACCTCGTGGGCATCCACGAGGTGGCGCGCAAGCGCGTGAAGGGCTTCTCGCTCGGCATGGGCCAGCGTCTGGGCATCGCGGCCGCGCTCCTCGGCGACCCCGCGGTGGTCATCCTCGACGAGCCGGTCAACGGCCTCGACCCCGAGGGCGTCCTGTGGATCCGCAACCTGCTCAAGTCCCTTGCCGCCGAGGGCCGTACGGTCCTGGTCTCCTCGCACCTCATGAGCGAGATGGCGCTGACCGCCGAGCACCTGATCATCATCGGCCGCGGCAGGCTCCTGGCGGACACCACGGTCGAGACGTTCGTACGCGATTCGGGAACCGGCTCCGTCAAGGTCGTCACCCCGGAGGCGGGCCTCCTCGGCGAGCTGCTCGCCGAGCCCGGCGTGCAGATCACGAGTGACGCGCCGGGCGTCCTCGACGTACGCGGCACCGACGCCGAACACATCGGCCGCACGGCGGCGCGCCACGGCATCCCGCTCTTCGAACTGACCCCGCACTCGGCCTCGTTGGAGCAGGCGTTCATGGACCTGACGCGTGACTCGGCCGAGTACGTCACCCCGTCGATCACCCCGCAACCGGAAGAAGCCGCAGCATGAGCACCGACACTCTCCCGCCCACCATCAGGACGGCCCCGGGGCCCTCGCCGGCGTACCGCCTGAGCACCAAGGGCATCCTGCGCTCCGAATGGCACAAGCTGTGGACGCTCCGCTCGACCTGGATCACCTTGCTCACCGCCGGCGCCCTCGTCCTGGCCGTCGGCATCACGATGGGCGTCACCTACGACGGGGACGACGCCGACATCGACACGGTCGTCTTCACCCTCTTCGGCACGCAGCTCTCCCAGATCTGCCTCGCGGTCCTCGGCATCCTCGTCACCGCGGGCGAGTACTCGACGGGCATGATCCGGGCGTCCCTCACCGCCGTCCCGAACCGCCTGCCTGTCCTGTGGTCCAAGGCGGGGATCTTCACGGCCGTCGCCTTCACCATGTCTCTCGCCACCAATGTCGTCACGTTCCTCGCCGCCCAGATCTGGCTCTCCGGCTCCGACAAGGAGCTGTCCCTGACGGACTCCGGCGTCCTGGGCGCCCTCGCGAGCAGCGCCGCGGCCATCACCCTTCTGAGCCTCATCGCGCTCGGCCTCGGCGCCCTGTTCCGCTCGGTGCCCGGCGCCATCGGAGCGTTCGTCGGCGCCGTGCTGATCCTGCCGGAGGTCCTGACGATGCTGCCGTTCGCCGCCGTGGACACCGCCATCCGGCACTTCCCCGCCCAGGCGGCCACCTCGCTCGGCTCGATCACCCGGGTGGAGAACACCATCGCCCCGGGGACGGCCCTGTTCACGCTCGCTCTCTGGGCAGCCGTGATCATCGCCGCGGCGTCCGTCCTCCTCAAGCGGCGCGACGTCTGACGATGCGGCCGCGAACTCCCGGGCACTCGCCCAACTCCTGTACGAGGATGAGGCCGTGACCGAGCCACACCCCCTCACTCAGCTGCTCCAGCGCTCGTCCCAGCGGGTGCGCGCCTTCGACAGGCGCCGCCCGCTGGTCTGGGACGTGCTGGTGACCACGTTCTTCGTGATCGCCGCCCTCACCGACGCCACCGGCGGCTGGCGCAACACCGCGGCCAACCCCCAGGTGGCTCAGGGGCAGATCTACCTGATGAGCGTGTGCCTCTCCGCCCCGCTGCTGTGGCGCCGCCGCCACCCGCTGGCCGCCCTCGCGGTGATGGCGGCGGTGACCGTGGCCAGCAACTGGACGGGCGCCTGGCTGCAGGCCGCGCTGATCCAGTACATCGTCGTCTTCAACATCGCCCTGCGGCTGCCCTTGAGGACCCTGGGCCGTGCGGCCGCGATGACCGCACTGCCCATGACGGTCTGCTTCTTCTCCTACCCGCGGAACAGTTGGGACGAGTTGGTCGTCCCTCAGGTCTGGTCCTTCGTCGTCGTCGCTCTCGCCGGCATCGCGGTGCGCTCCCGCCAGGACTACACGCAGGCCCTCGTCGAACGCGCCAAGCAGCTAGAAGTCGAACGCGACCAGCAGGCGCAGCTCGCCACCAACGCCGAACGCACCCGCATCGCCCGGGAGATGCACGACATCATCGGCCACAACCTCTCGGTCATCACGACCCTCGCGGACGGCGGTTCGTACGCGGCCGCCAAGTCCCCGGAACGCGCCGCCCAGGCGCTCACGGCCATCGGCACGACCAGCCGCCAGGCCCTTGCGGAGCTGCGCCGGCTCCTGGACGTCCTGCGCGAGGACGCCCCTCACCCACCTGAGGCCGCCGCCCTGGCCCCCCAGCCCGCCCTCACCGACCTCGACCACCTCATCGACGGGGTACGGGCCGCGGGGCTTCCGGTCCGCAGCACGGTCCGCGGCCGCCCGGACTCCCTCCCGGCGGGCCGCCAGCTGACGGTCTACCGCGTCGTCCAGGAGTCCCTCACGAACACCCTGAAGCACGGCGGCCCGGAGGCAACGGCGTACGTCGAAATCGAGTACGGCGACGACGGGGTGCGGGCGACGGTGACGGACACGGGGGCCGGTAATGCCACGGGACCGCCCGGCCGCCCCTCACCTGGTGCCTCGCCGGCCCGGGGTCTCACGGGAATGCGCGAGCGAACGGCCCTGTACGACGGGACACTTGAGGCAGGCCCGCTGCGGCAACCGCCGGGCGGCTGGCAGGTAAGACTCCATCTCCCCCAGGAACTCAAGGAATCTCCCCAGTGACGACCGTGCTCATCGTCGACGACCAGCCGATGCAACGCTTCGGCTTCCGCATGCTCCTGGAGAGCCAGGACGACATGAAGGTGGTGGGCGAGGCAGGCAACGGCAGCGAGGCGGTCCGCATGACGGCCGAACTCCACCCGGACGTCGCCCTGATGGACATCCGCATGCCGGGCCTCGACGGCATCGAGGCCACCCGCCGCATCGTGGCCGCGGGCGACCGCACCCGCGTCCTGATCCTCACCACGTTCGACCTCGACGAGTACGCGTACGCGGGCCTGCGCGCGGGAGCCTCGGGCTTCCTCATCAAGGACGCCCTGCCGGAGGAGCTCCTCGCGGGTGTCCGAGCGGTCGCCACGGGAGACGCGGTCGTGGCCCCGAGCCTCACCCGCCGCCTCCTCGACGCGTACGCCGATCATCTGCCGCCAAGGCCCGGCGAGGACGCCGACCCGTTCCGGGACCCACGCCTGGCCTCACTGACGGAACGGGAGCGCGAAATCCTCACGGTCATCGGGCAGGGCTGGACGAACGCGGAGATCGCGGGCCGGCTGCACCTGGCGGAGTCGACGGTGAAAACACACGTTGGCCGCATTCTCGCGAAAACGGGGGCGAGGGACCGAGTTCAGGCGGTAATTCTGGCCTACGACACAAAAGTAGTGCGGCCGGAGTAGAGGGGTGGGGGTTGGGGGGCGCGGTAAAGGCAATTGCCCTTGAACGCAGAAAACCCCCGCACCCAGAGGGTGCGGGGGTTTCCCGTTAATAATAGTTCGGCGGCGTCCTACTCTCCCACAGGGTCCCCCCTG
>NZ_JBSFUS010000010.1:0-410753 GCF_053591915.1 Streptomyces sp. NPDC002853
GCCAGGAACGAACTGGTCCCGGAACCGTGCGTTCGGGGACGAACGGAGAACCGCGATGACAGCAAGCGTGAAACACGACACCCCACCAGCTCGCGGACCCGGTAAGGACCTCTATAAAGCCTGTAAGGACCGCTACAAAGGAAGTCCGCGCCACCCCTCCGGGTCCACCCCACCCGGCACAGGAGCCCCCGCCTCATACGGCTCCCGGGTGAAGAAGAACGAGCCAAGGTCAAGATGGCTCACCGTCCCATCGGACCGCCGTATCGCCCGCAGCTGCTCCCCGGCGAAGTAGCCGTCGAGCCCGGTCCATGACCCGTCGCCGTTCGACCGGAACCCCGATCCGCGGCCCCGGCCCGCAAGGGGCGCCAGCTCGAGCGCACCGTCGCCTTGCGGCCGCAGCACGAAGGTGCTCGTCCCCCAGTACCAGGGCCCCGCCAACTCCAGCAGACCCGCATCCAACTCGGGCAGAGGCCGCCACGACTCGGGGATACGAGGCTCGGCCTCGGCCACGATCTTCAGCAGGTCGAAGGCCAACGCCGTCACAGCCGGGCCCGAGGTGCAGTTGGTCAGCGTGACGGCCACCAGCCCGTCCTCCGCGCTCGCCCACAGCCCGGCCATGAAGCCCGGCAGCGACCCGCCGTGACCGACCAAGGTGCGCCCGTCCCCGCGGATCAGCTGCGTCCCCAGGCCGTACGTGACGTCCCAGTCCCCCGGCGACAAGGGCGACGCGGGCTCACGCATCTCCCGCACCGAGTCGGCGGACAGCACCCGGTCGTCGCCCTCAAGGAGGAAGGCGGCGAAGCGCCCCAGGTCCGCCGTCGTCGACCACAGCTGCCCGGCCGGAGCCATGATGCCCAGATCCTCGGCAGGTTCGGGCATCATCACGTCCGCCCACGGGTGAACGGCCCAGCCACCCGCATGCGGGGCCTGCGGCTGCGCACTCGTACGGTCCAGGCCCAGCGGCTCCAGAATCTCGCGGCGCAACACGGCTTCCCAGGGCTCACCGCGGAGCGCCTCGATCAGCGAACCGAGCAACGTGTAGCCGGGGTTGGAGTAGTGAAAACGGCGCCCGGTGGCGTGCTTGAAGGGCTGCTCACCCAGCACGTCCCCGAGCTCGGGGCGCTGCGAAGCAGGCGAACGCTCCCACCACTCACCCGGGGTCTCGGCCGCCAACCCGCTGGTGTGCGCGAGAAGTTCCGCAACGGTGACGTTGCCCGCGGCCGTACCCGGCAGGTGCTTCTCCAGGGGGTCGGAGAGGTCGAGGACGCCCTCGTCGCGCAGCCGCATCACCAGCACGGCGGTAAAGGTCTTGGTGATAGAGCCGATGCGGTACTGGACGTTCTCGTCCGGTGCGTGCCCCTCGACGCAGGTGCGGCCCTCGGTCCACAACAACTCACCGTCCCTGAGCACAGAGGCGACCAGCGAGGGGGCCCTCCCCTCCGCCTGAGCGGTGGCGACGCGGTGCAGCAAAGCTCGACGGGTGGTGGGCAGCAACTCTTCACGCGGTGGTGTCATGGCCCTAGTCCACCTTCGGAAAGGCCTCACGTCGAGCCAATTCCGCTGTGCGCTGTGCGGGACGCGTGCCCGTGGCCTTGAAGAACGTGTAGTGGAAGGTCCCACCGTGGTCCGCGGTCCTGCGCAGGTCGGCGATCCCGCGGTCCCAGTCGGCCGCGGTGATGAGGGCCGAGGCCAGCGCGTCGTCCCTGACGGATTCGATCATGGCGATGAACGTGTTGCGGGTGAAGCCTTCGACGAGCTCGGGGCGGGTCCGGTCCGCGTAGACGGTGCGGGGCCGCACCCGGACGCCGTCGTAGCCGGCCTCCGCGAGGAGCGGTTGCAACTGCCGCCCGACCAGGGCGTTTCCCCCGCCCTCGGCCTGGAGCCGGACCAGGCAGTCGATCGCCGCGCGGGCGTAGGCGCTGTCGGGATGGAAGAACGCCGACCCGTGGTCCCCTTCGATCACGGTGATGGTCCCGCCCGGCCGCAGCAGCCGCCGCAGTCCGGCGAGCGCCTGCCGGGCGGCGGCCAGATGCTCGAGGACGAAGCAGACGAAGATGTGGTCGAACTCGGCATCCGGGAAAGGAAGAGCGAAGAGGTCGGCACGGCACCACCGCACGTGCCCTTCGGGCGCGTGTGCCGTCACGCGGGCACGGGCCTTCGCCAGCGAATCCGCCGACCGGTCGACGGCCACGAAATGGGCCCCGGGACTGGAGTCGATCAGGTGGACGGTCTGGGCACCGACCCCGCATCCGACTTCCAGGACCCGGCTTCCCGCGGGATACGCCGTGCCGTCGTGCAGCAGCGCGGCGAGGGTGTCGGCCTGGTCCCCCAGCCTGCGTTCCTCGCGGCGCGAATACCCGTGGACGTAGTCAACTCCCGGGCGGGCAGCGGGGTCCAGTGTCGTCGTGATGGCCTCGTCGGATGCCGTTGCTGCTGTCTGCATGGCTTCACCCTGCTGCCACTATGGCCCGGTGAACAGGTCCAATGACCGCGCCATCGACCGGTCCATAACGCACGAGTCCATACCGCCCGGGTCCATACCGCGCGGGCCAGGGAACCCCGGGCGCGAGGCGACGGTCGGCGCCGACTTCCTCCAGCTGAACATTGCCGACGCCCCCGTGGGCGGCCGTGCGGACTGGCTGGCCCGACGCCTGCGTCGCGCGATAGCGGACGGCCGCCTGCCGGTCGGCGGCAAGCTCCCGGCGAGCCGCGTCCTGGCGGCCGAACTCCACGTGTCCCGCGGCGTGGTCACCGAGGCCTACCAGCGCCTGAGCGAGGACGGCCACGTCGTCGGACGCGGGCGGAACGGCACCGTGGTGGTCGCCGCACCGACGACAACCCGCCCTGGCTCAGCGGCGAAGGCTGCCCGGCCCCTTCCTGCCGAAGAACCCCCAGCGTCGCCGCCGCACGCACTGTTCGGCACCCCGCCCGGCACGGACATCTACGACGCGCTGCGAGCCGCCCCGGCCCGGATCGATCTCTCGCCCGGCATGCCCGACCTCGCCGCGTTCCCCCGCACCGCGTGGCTGCGCGCCGAACGGGCCGTACTCAAGGAGCTCTCGGCGTCCGCCTTCGGATACGGGGACCCATGCGGGGCCCCGCCACTGCGGGCCGCCGTCGCCGACTGGCTGGCCCGCAACCGAGGCATCCGCGCCGACCCGGGCGAGGTCGTCATCGTTGCGGGCACGGCACAGTCCCTCACCCTGCTCGGCCAGGTGCTGCACGGCTCCGGCATCCGTACGGTGGCCGTGGAGGACCCCGGCTCACTCGGCGCCCGTCAGCATCTGCGCAACGGCGGCCTCGACACCCCGCCGGTCCCGGTCGACGCCGAGGGCATCCGCGTCGACGAGTTGCGTGCCACGAACGCCCCCGCGGTGCTGCTGACTCCGGCACACCAGTTCCCGACCGGCGTGGTGCTCGGCGGTGACCGGCGACGCGACCTGATGCGCTGGGCCACCGAGCGCGATGGGCTGATCATCGAGGACGACTACGACGCCGAACACCGCTACGACCGCTCGCCGGTGCCCGCCCTGCGCTCCCTGCTCGCCGACCACGTCTGCTACGCCGGGAGCGTGTCCAAGCTGCTCGCTCCGGCGCTGCGCATCGGCTGGGTCCTCGCACCGCCGAGGTACCGGGATGCGCTGGTCGCCGCCAAGCGCTTCGCCGATCTCGGCAACGCCGTACTGCCCCAGCTCGTACTGGCCCGGCTGATGGAATCAGGCGCCCTGGAGCGCCAGTTGCGTCTCCTGCGCGGCCGCCACCGCCGCCACCGGGACACGATGATCGCCGCGGTCAGGACTCATCTGCCCCAGGCCGTCGTGCACGGCGCCGCAGCGGGCCTGCATCTGACGATCACCTTCGACGCCCGCTTCCGCGACACGGAGCTCGCCGCGGCGGCCCTGGCCCGCGGTGTGAAGGTCCAGCCCCTGTCCTGGCACAGCCAGCGGCCGCACCGCCCTGGTCTGGTTCTCGGCTACGCCGCCCCCACCGCCGCCGACATCGCCGAGGGCCTGGCCACCCTCGGCGATGCCTTGCGGCACCTGCCCTGACCTACCGCCAGAATCCCTTGCCGTACTGCGAGAAACCCTTGCCGCACCACCAGCACCCCTTGCCGCACCACCAGAACCCTTGCGTGGCACGGCAGAAAGGTCGGCTCACGCGACGGCAGTGCCCTCGAGTTCGACCATCTGGCCGGGGATCGCCAGCCGCGTCACCCCGAGCATCGTGGTGGTCGGTGCCACGCCGGCGACGCCCAACCGCGACGCCAGCACGCCGTAGTGCGGGAACAGCAGGTCGACGTCGGTGGTGTACACGTTGAGCCGCACCAGGTTCGCGAGGGACATGTCCGCCTCGCCGAGCACGGCCTCCAGGTTGTCAAGGCTCAGCGCCAACTGAGCGGCCATGTCACCGTCATGCTGGGGCTTGCCGTCCCCGCTCATCGCGGTCTGCCCGGAGCAGTACAGGGTCCGGGTGTGCCCGGAGACGACCTCACCCTGGTTGAATCCCATCTCCACCGACCACGTCACCGGGTTGACTGCCGTTCGTTCCATTGCCACATCAGCTCCATTCGATTCATGGCGAGCACGTACGTCCGGCGACGCTCTGAAGGCCATCGGTGACGTCGGTGCTCAGGAGCCTCGCAACAATTCACGACATCCTCGGTCATGTATTTGAGAAGGTTCTCGTATGCGCGCCGACCGACTCGTCTCGCTGGTGCTGTTGCTGCGTCAGCGCGGCCGGCTGACCGCGGACATGCTGGCCCGCGAGCTCGAGGTGTCCACCCGCACCGTGCTGCGTGACATCGAGGCACTGTCCGCGGCAGGCGTCCCCGTCTACGCCGAACGCGGACGACACGGCGGTTTCGCTCTGCTGCCCGGTTTCCGGACCGAGCTCACCGGCCTGAACCACGACGAGGCCCTCGCCCTGCTGACCGCCGGATCGGGGCGTGGCGAGCAGACGTTCGGCCTCGGCTCAGCGCTCGCCTCGGCCATGCGCAAGGTGGTCGACGCGCTGCCCGAGAGCCACCAGGCCTCCGCGAGCGACGCGGCCCGACGCATCCTCGTGGAGCCGGAGACCGACCTGCTCTCACGGCGGCCGGCCACCGAGGAGGTGCCCGACACCACCATGATCGAGGTCCGTCGCGCGGTGCTCGCCGGACACAGGCTGCGCATCCATTACGCGGCCACGGGCCAGCCGCCGCAGTGGCGCACGGTGGACCCGATCGGCCTGGTCACCGTGCGAGACCGGGGATATCTGCTGGCCAGGAGATCCGGCGAGGACCGCACCTACCGGCTGTCGCGCATACTGGCCGCCGAGGAACTCCCCGAACCAGCACAGCGACCGAACCGGGTCGACCTGGAACAGGCCTGGCGGGAACGCTGTGCGCGGTTCCTGTCCGACGGACACATAGCCGTGCTGGTACGGGTGAGCCCGGAGCGGCGCGAGGAACTGCTGAGCACCGCGATGGCGGTCCGCGCCGAAGAGCCCGAGGCAGACGGCCGGCTGCGGCTGGAGGTGACGTTCCAGGACTCACGCCATGCCGAGTGGGCGCTGTGGCAGCTCGGCACGGACGCGGAAGCCTTGTCCCCGACGTCGCTGCGCACCGCCCTCCACGACCGTGCCGCCACGATCGCCGCCCGCTACGCGGACCCACCGCCCCGGTGACGGGCACCCTCAGGAAGTGGAACCGCTACGTCTGCGCCATGTCCACGAAGCGCGAGTAGTGGCCTTGGAAGGCCACCGTGATCGTCGCCGTCGGGCCGTTACGGTGCTTGCCCACGATGATGTCCGCCTCGCCCGCGCGCGGTGACTCCTTCTCGTACGCGTCCTCGCGGTGCAACAGGATCACCATGTCCGCATCCTGCTCGATGGAGCCGGATTCACGCAGGTCGGAGACCTGGGGCTTCTTGTCCGTGCGCTGCTCGGGACCACGGTTCAGCTGCGAGAGCGCGATGACCGGAACTTCCAGCTCCTTGGCGAGCAGCTTCAGGTTTCGCGACATGTCCGAGACCTCTTGCTGACGGCTCTCGGCGCGCTTGGAACCACCGGACTGCATCAGCTGCAGATAGTCGATGATCACCATCTTGATGTCCGCACGCTGCTTGAGGCGGCGGCATTTCGCGCGGATCTCCATCATCGACAGGTTCGGGGAGTCGTCGATGTAGAGCGGGGCGGCCGAGACCTCGGGCATCCGGCGCGCGAGCCGCGTCCAGTCCTCGTCCGTCATCGTGCCGGAGCGCATGTGGTGCAGCGCCACCCGAGCCTCCGCGGACAGCAGACGCATCGCGATCTCGTTGCGCCCCATTTCCAGGGAGAAGATGACGCTGGGCAGGTTGTGCTTGATGGACGCGGCGCGCGCGAAGTCGAGGGCCAGCGTGGACTTACCCATGGCGGGACGGGCCGCGATGACGATCATCTGGCCCGGGTGCAGGCCGTTCGTCAGCGAGTCGAAGTCCGTGAAGCCCGTCGGCACACCGGTCATCTCGCCGCTGCGCGAACCGATCGCCTCGATCTCGTCGAGCGCGCCCTCCATGATGTCGCCGAGCGGCAGGTAGTCCTCGCTGGTGCGCTGCTCGGTGACCGCGTAGATCTCGGCCTGGGCGCTGTTGACGATTTCATCGACGTCGCCGTCGGCCGCGTATCCCATCTGTGTGATGCGCGTGCCCGCCTCGACGAGGCGACGCAGGACCGCCCGTTCGTGGACGATCTCGGCGTAGTACTCGGCGTTCGCCGCGGTCGGTACCGTCTGCACCAGCGTGTGCAGATACGAGGCCCCGCCGACCTTGGTGATCTCACCGCGCTTGGTGAGTTCGGCCGCCGCGGTGATCGGGTCGGCCGGCTCTCCCTTGGCGTACAGGTCGAGGATCGCCGTGTAGATCGTCTCGTGCGCGGGCCGGTAGAAATCGTGGCCCTTGAGCACCTCGACGACATCGGCGATGGCGTCCTTGGAGAGCAGCATGCCGCCGAGCACGGACTGCTCGGCGTCGAGATCCTGCGGCGGTACGCGCTCGAAGGCGGTGCCGCCGCCGTCCCAGCCACCGCCTTCGCGCCCGCGCTCGTGCTGCTCGTCGCGGCTTCTGCCTCCGTCGCGGCGCTGCCGGGAGGCGGGCAGACGGTCACTGGGACCGCTGTCGGCCCAGGGGTCGTCCAAGGGCTCGGAAATACTCACCGGGCCACCTCCCTCACGTCCGCCGCGCGGACCTCGCCGTGCCCTACTTTCTTACGGCACGACACTGACAAATAAGCGGCCCAACTCCGGTTCTGACGCGTCGGTTTTACGGGCTTTCCGAGGCCGGATCACGAGGGGGGCGCCGCCCCACGGTAGGCCCGTGGGCACCGTCAGCCAATCTGGTTATCCACAGGCGGTGTGGATGACGGGCGCGTTGCTGTGGAGAACCCCGCCAAACCTGTGCACGGCTCGGTGGACAGCCCTGTGAACAAGCACTCAGCGTTCTCCAGAAACCCACTCTGACCTGCACCTTTCCCATCCACCGGCTGTGCAGAAGAAAAACTTCCCCAGTCGGACCAAGATCCTGCCGAACAGCGCCCCGAAGAGTGTCCGACTCGAGACCACGTAAGGGTCTTATGAGCATTGCATCTCTTACCTGTGGAAGATTAGATTGGTGTCCATGACACAGGCTCCCGCGGCGCCCAAGGCCGCTCGGCGACAGCATGACCGAGAGATCATCGCCCTCGCCGTTCCCGCCTTCGGCGCGCTCGTCGCCGAGCCTCTCTTCGTGATGGCCGACAGCGCCATCGTGGGCCACCTCGGCACCGCCCAACTAGCCGGACTCGGCGTCGCCTCGGCGCTCCTCACCACCGCCGTGAGCGTCTTCGTCTTCCTCGCCTACGCGACCACAGCCGCCGTCGCCCGCAGGGTGGGCGCCGGTGATCTCCAGGCCGCCATCCGCCAGGGCATGGACGGCATCTGGCTCGCCCTCCTGCTCGGCGCCGCCGTCATCGCCGTCGTCCTTCCCGCCGCACCCGCGCTCGTGGAACTCTTCGGCGCATCGGACACCGCGGCACCGTACGCGATCACGTATCTCCGCATCTCCTCGCTCGGCATCCCCGCCATGCTCGTCGTCCTGGCCTCCACCGGCGTCCTGCGCGGGCTCCAGGACACCAAGACCCCGCTGTACGTAGCGATCGGCGGCTTCATCGCCAACGGCGTCCTCAACGTGGCCCTCGTCTACGGGGCCGGCCTGGGCATCGCCGGCTCCGCCTGGGGCACCGTCATGGCCCAGTGCGCGATGGCCGCCGTGTATCTCTTCGTCGTCATCCGTGGGGCCAGACGCCACGGCGCCTCCCTGCGTCCCGACGCCGCCGGCATCAGGGCCTGCGCCCAGGCAGGCGCCCCGCTTCTCGTCCGTACGCTCTCACTGCGGGCGATCCTCATGATCGCGACCGCGGTGGCGGCCCGCCTCGGCGACGCCGACGTGGCCGCCCACCAGATCATCCTGTCTCTGTGGAGCCTTCTGGCCTTCGCGCTCGACGCCATCGCCATCGCAGGCCAGGCGATCATCGGACGCTACCTCGGCGCGAACGATCCACAGGGAGCGCGCGACGTCTGCCGTCGCATGGTGCAGTGGGGCATCGCCTCGGGCGTCGCCCTCGGTGTGCTGGTTGTCCTCGCCCGGCCACTGTTCATCCCGCTCTTCTCCAGCGACTCCGTCGTCCAGGACACGGCCCTGCCCGCCCTTGTGATGGTGGCCATCTCCCAGCCGATCTGCGGCATCGTCTACGTCCTCGACGGCGTCCTGATGGGCGCGGGAGACGGCCCGTATCTGGCTTGGGCGATGCTGGCCACGCTGGCGGTCTTCGCTCCGGTGGCACTCCTCGTGCCCACCTTCGGGGGCGGACTGACCGCCGTCTGGGGGGCCATGACTCTGATGATGGCGGTCCGCATGGTGACCCTCTGGCTGCGCACGCGCTCCGGCCACTGGATCGTCACCGGCGCCACCCGCTGATCCCGCTGTTTCACGTGAAACAGCACGTCTGTGAAACGGCATGTCCGGGAAACAGCGTGTCCGGGAAACACGTTGGGCCGCACCCTGAGGGTGCGGCCCAACGGTTGCTTCAGCCCTGCCAAGCGCAGTGCTTAGGCGGAGACGACCTCGATGTTGACCTGAGCGGCAACCTCGGGGTGCAGACGCACGGACGTCGCGTGGGCGCCCAGCGTCTTGATCGGCGAGCCCAGCTCGACACGGCGCTTGTCGATCTTCGGGCCACCGGCAGCCTCGATCGCCGAAGCGACGTCAGCCGGGGTGACGGAACCGAAGAGACGACCGGCGTCGCCGGAGCGGACGGCCAGACGGACCTTGACGCCCTCGAGCTTGGCCTTGACCTCGTTGGCCTGCTCGATGGTCGCGATCTCGTGGATCTTGCGAGCACGACGGATCTGCTCGACGTCCTTTTCGCCACCCTTGGTCCAGCGGATCGCAAAGTTCCGCGGGATCAGGTAGTTGCGGGCGTAGCCGTCCTTGACGTCTACGACCTCGCCGGCGGCACCGAGGCCGGAGACCTCGTGGGTGAGGATGATCTTCATTAGTCGGTCACCCTTCCCTTATCGCGCGGTGGACGTGTAGGGCAGCAGCGCCATCTCACGGCTGTTCTTCACGGCCGTGGCGACGTCACGCTGGTGCTGCGTGCAGTTGCCGGTCACGCGGCGGGCACGGATCTTGCCGCGGTCGGAAATGAACTTCCGCAGCATGTTCGTGTCCTTGTAGTCCACGTACGTGACCTTGTCCTTGCAGAATGCGCAGACCTTCTTCTTAGGCTTGCGCACAGGCGGCTTCGCCATGGTGTTTCTCCTGTGTGATCAAGAAGTGTGGGAACGGCCCACCCTTGGCCCTGAGGCCTAGAAGGGGGGCTCGTCCGAGTAGCCGCCGCCAGAGCCGCCGGAGCCGCCGGAGCTTCCGCCCCAGCCACCGCCGCCGCCCTGCTGGCCGCCGCCGGCCGGCGCACCGGTCGCCCAGGGGTCGTCGGCGGGAGCACCGCCGCCACCCTGCTGCTGACCGCCGCCACCGGGGCCGCCGCCCCAGTTGCCGCCGCCCTGCTGCTGGCCGCCGCCACCGCCGCCGAATCCGCCGCCCTGGCCACCTCGGCCGGTGGTCTTGGTGACCTTGGCCGTGGCGTTCTTCAAGCTGGCGCCGACTTCCTCGACGTCCAGCTCGTAGACCGTGCGCTTGACGCCCTCACGGTCCTCGTAGGACCGCTGCTTCAGCCGGCCCTGCACGACGACGCGCATGCCTCGCTGGAGCGACTCCGCGACGTTCTCCGCCGCCTGACGCCAGACCGAGCAGGTGAGGAAGAGGCTTTCGCCGTCCTTCCACTCATTGGTCTGACGGTCGAAGGTGCGGGGAGTGGACGCGACACGGAACTTCGCGACCGCCGCACCGGACGGGGTGAAGCGCAGCTCGGGGTCATCGACAAGATTGCCGACGACCGTGATGACGGTCTCGCCTGCCATGGGGGAACCTCTCGGCGGGTTTGCTGCTGGCTGCTTTTGCTGCTGCTACTCGGATCCCGAATACCGCTGAGCTAGGAAGCTCAGTGGGTTTCGGGACGGAGGACCTTGGTCCGGAGGACCGACTCGTTCAGGTTCATCTGGCGGTCGAGCTCCTTGACGACCGCAGGCTCGGCCTGCAGGTCGATGACCGAGTAGATGCCCTCGGGCTTCTTCTTGATCTCGTACGAGAGACGACGACGGCCCCAGGTGTCGACCTTTTCGACCTTTCCGTTGCCCTCACGGACAACGGAGAGGAAGTTCTCGATCAACGGGGAGACAGCGCGCTCCTCGAGATCGGGGTCGAGGATGACCATCACTTCGTAGTGACGCATGTGGAACCCACCTCCTTTGGACTCAGCGGCCACGGTCGTTCCGTGGCAGGAGGGTCGTGATGCGTACGCAACGGTATCGGCGACCACTGACAATCGGGCTTCCCGATCGTTGAGCCGATCGGGAGTCCATGCCATGGCCTGGGCAGACACCGGTGCAGACGGTACAGAGTACCCGCACCTAGGCTTCCGGTTGAAATCCGGCCGCGGACGGGCAGAATCTGTACACATCGGGTGTGTATGGCGCTACGATGCGCCGCCTTCCGCAGGAGGTGCCGTATGGCACAGACATTGCGACCGAATACCGCGGGCTCTCTCTTCGCCACGGACGGCAAGGCCCATCCCATGCAGGACACGCTGCTCGGCGTGACCCTGATCCTGGGTGCCATCGCCTTCGTCTCGGCGATGTTCCACAACCTCCACCTGCTCAGCTCATGGGCCGGCCTGGTGGGGATCGCCACGGGTGCGTGGGGACAGTTCATCTCCGAGACGACTCGCGAACGCTTCGGCCTGATCCTCGGCCTCGGAGCATCGGCGGTCGGATTCTTCCTGGGTATGGCCCACGGCGGACTCTTCGGCGGGCTCTGGTAGCCACCCCCGAACGCCCCCGCCGCACCTGAGGCGGGGGCCAAGGTTCCGTACGCCCAGACGGGGCGCTCTCGGGGCACAGTAGGCTTCGGCGCGAGAGCCGGAGCCCCTGTACCCATGGGGACACACCAGCCCGAGGAGCGCCCCGAATGAGTCTGACCCTGAGGACCATCAGTCGCGAGCAGCATCTGGCGTATATCCAGAGCCTGCCGTCGGCAAGTCATTGCCAGGTCCCGGCATGGGCGGATGTGAAGAGTGAATGGCGTTCGGAGAACCTGGGCTGGTTCGACGACCGGACCGGCGAACTCGTCGGTGCGGGCCTGGTGCTCTACCGACAGCTGCCCAAGGTGAAGCGCTACCTCGCATACCTTCCCGAGGGCCCGGTCATCAATTGGTACGCGCCGAACCTGGACGACTGGCTGCAGCCGATGCTCGCGCATCTGAAGCGGCAGGGCGCCTTCTCCGTGAAGATGGGCCCGCCGGTCGTCATCCGGCGCTGGGACGCTCCCGCGATCAAGTCGGGCATCCAGAACCCGGACGTGAAGCGCCTGCGGGACGTCGAGGCCTCGCACATCGAGCCGCGTGCCTTCGAAGTCTCCGACCGGCTGCGGAAGATGGGCTGGCAGCAGGGCGAGGACGGCGGCGCCGGCTTCGGTGACGTACAGCCGCGTTATGTCTTCCAGGTGCCGCTGGCCAACCGTTCCTTGGACGAGGTCCTCAAGGGCTTCAACCAGCTGTGGCGACGCAACATCAAGAAGGCCGAGAAGGCCGGTGTCGAGGTCGTCCAGGGCGGATACGAGGACCTCGCCGAATGGCAGCGCCTCTACGAGATCACGGCGATCCGCGACAAGTTCCGTCCGCGGCCGCTGGGTTACTTCCAGCAGATGTGGCGGGCCCTCAACTCCGAGGACCCCAACCGCATGCGTCTGTACTTCGCGCGGCACAACGGCGTGAACCTGTCCGCGGCGACGATGCTCGTCGTCGGCGGGCACGTCTGGTACTCCTACGGCGCCTCGGACAACATCGGCCGTGAGGTCAGGCCCTCGAACGCGATGCAGTGGCGGATGCTCCGGGACGCCTACGCGCTCGGCGCCACCGTCTATGACCTGCGGGGCATCTCCGACTCCCTGGACGAGACGGACCACCTCTTCGGACTGATCCAGTTCAAGGTGGGCACGGGTGGAGAGGCTGTCGAGTACATCGGCGAGTGGGACTTCCCGCTCAACAAGCTGCTCCACAAGGCGCTCGACATCTACATGTCGCGCCGCTGACCGCACCGCCCCGGCACAATTCGCGTAACCCCGAATAGTCTTCATACCTCTGATACACCGCAGCCACGAGAAAGGTTCCGGGATCCGGCCATGGCGCTCACGCTCTATGTCGACACCGCGCGCTGGCGGGCACACCACAAGCACGTGCTGGAGCAGTTTCCGGGAATCGTCCCGGTCTGCAAGGGCAACGGCTACGGCTTCGGTCATGAGCGCCTCGCGGAAGAAGCGACCCGCTTCGGCTCCGACGTCCTCGCCGTCGGCACCACGTACGAAGCAGCCCGGATCAAGGACTGGTTCAGCGGCGATCTGCTGGTCCTTACGCCGTTCCGGCGGGGCGAGGAGCCCGTGCCACTGCCCGACCGCGTCATCCGCTCCGTGTCGTCTTTGGACGGCGTACACGGCCTCGTGGGCGCCCGCGTCGTCATCGAGGTCATGTCCTCGATGAAGCGGCACGGCGTGAGCGAGCAGGAGCTCTCACAGCTGCACGCGGCCATCGAGGACGTACGGCTCGAGGGCTTCGCGATCCACCTGCCGCTGGACCGCACCGACGGCTCGGACGCCGTCGAGGAGGTCATCGGCTGGATGGACCGGCTGCGTGCCGCGCGTCTTCCGCTGCACACGATGTTCGTCAGCCACCTCAAGGCCGACGAACTCGCCCGCCTGCAGCAGCAGTTCCCGCAGACGCGCTTCCGCGCCCGCATCGGCACGCATCTGTGGCTGGGCGACCACGAGGCGACCCAGTACCGCGGAGCCGTCCTGGACGTCACGCAGGTGGCCAAGGGTGACCGCTTCGGCTACCGCCAGCAGAAGGTCGCGTCCGACGGCTGGCTGGTCGTCGTCGCGGGCGGCACCTCGCACGGTGTCGGCCTGGAGGCGCCGAAGGCGCTGCACGGGATGGTGCCGCGGGCGAAGGGCGTGGCCCGCGCGGGACTCGCGACCGTCAACCGCAACCTCTCGCCGTTCGTCTGGGGCGGCAAGCAGCGCTGGTTCGCGGAGCCGCCGCACATGCAGGTCTCCATCCTCTTCGTGCCCTCGGACGCGCCCGAGCCGAAGGTGGGCGAGGAGCTGGTGGCCCATCTGCGGCACACCACCACGCAGTTCGACCGCATCGTCGACCGCTGACGACAGCCGGACCGAGCACAGACTGAAGGGCCGCGAGCGACGGTTGTCGCTCGCGGCCCTTCAGTTCGTTTTCCCTACGTCGACGGCCTGTTCGCTCAGGGCGAAACGTCGGTCGGGGCCGCTCCCCACCGCACCTGAGGCCCCTCGGTGACGTGCACCGCATGCCGCGGCGGATGGGCCGCCTGTCCGAGGACGAAGACGTCCGGTGCACCGTCCAGGACGCCCCCTGAGGGGTCGTCGTCGCCGGACCGTCGCACCGGGTCCCTCTCCGGCATCAGGATGTCGCGCACGATCACGGCGCACAGGTACAGCGTCCCCAGCAGGTGCACCACGATGGCGAGTTGATAGCCCTCGGTCGGGAGGCCCTTATGGTCGTCCCCACTTGTCGTGTACGCGAGGTACAGCCAGATCCCCAAGAAGTACGCCACTTCGCACGCCTGCCAGATCAAAAAGTCACGCCACCGTGGGCGGGCCAGCGCCGCGAGCGGGATCAGCCACAGTACGTACTGCGGCGAGTAGACCTTGTTGGTGAGGATGAACGCGGCGACGACGAGGAAGGCGAGCTGTGCGAAGCGCGGACGGCGCGGTGCGGTCAGGCCCAGCGCGCCTACCCCGAGGCAGGAGAGGAGCATCAGCGCCGTCGCCAGGGTGTTGACCGTATCCGTGGACAGCGGGTCGTCCATGCGCTGCGAGAGGATCAACCAGAACGATCCGAAGTCGACGCCCCGCTCCTGGCTGAAGGTGTAGAACTTCGCCCAGCCCTCGCGGATGTGGAAGCCCGTGGCGTCGTGCGTGATCATCACGGGCAGGTTCACCACGAGCCAGGCACCGATCGCCGCCCCGGCCGTCACCCAGAAGGCCCGCCAGCGCCCCGCTCGCCAGCACAGGATGAGCAGCGGGCCCAGGAGCAGCGCCGGGTAAAGCTTCGCGGCGGTCGCCAGGCCCAGCAGGACGCCCGCGGAGAGCACCCCACCGCGCGCCCACATCAGCATCGCGGCAGCCGTGAGAGCGACGGCGAACAGGTCCCAGTTGATGGTGGCCGTCAACGCGAAGGCGGGCGCCAGGGCGACCATCAGGCCGTCCCAGGGGCGCCGCCTGTGGGTACGGGCGACGCAGACGGCGATGACCGCCGTACAGGCCATCAGCATCCCGGCATTGACCATCCAGTAGAACTTCTCCTGGTGCTGGATGCTGCCGCTGCCCGGGGTCAGCCAGGAAGCCACCTCCATGAACACGCCGGTCAGCACCGGGTACTCGAGGTACTCCATGTCGCCGGGCAGCTTGTCGAAGTAGGGGACCAGCCCGTCGGCGAATCCGCGCCCCTGGTAGAGGTGCGGGATGTCGGAGTAGCAGGCATGCGTGTACTGCGAACTCGCACCCTGAAACCAGGCGCCGTCATAGCAGGGCATCTTCTGCACCATGCCGAGCGCGAACATCCCGATGGCCACGAGCGCGATGACGCGTACGGGAGTCCACCATGTCGCCGCGTACAGCACTCTGCGGCCGATGGGGCCGCCGATCAGCTCACTGCCGGCCGCGGCGACCTCATCCTCCCGGGTCGGCCGTACGGGCTCCGGCTGTTGTGCACTAGTGGTCTTGTGCACGCTCGTGCGCGTCGTCTCTGCACTGGGCATGCCGCACATCCTGCCGTATGCACCTGAGAACACGGAGAGGGCCGCCACACCGGTGCGGTGTGGCGGCCCTCGTCAACGTTCAGTGGCGCATGTTTCACGTGAAACAGCGCGTTTCACGTGAAACACACTCACGGGGACCGGTCAGCCTCCCGGGCCCCCGAGCCAGCCTCCGTTTCCGTTCCCGTTGTTGCCTCCGCCGCCTGTCGGTTCACCCGTGGGCGGTGGCGACTCTCCGCCAGTACTGCCGTCGGTGTCGCCGCCCTCTGTCGTGCCGCCGTTGTTGTTGCACTGCCAGTCCCAGTCAGCACAGGACTCATCGGGATCGGGGCTGTCCGACGGAGTCGGGGAGGGGCTGGTGTCCGACGGAGTCGGCGAAGGGCTCGTCTCCGGCTCCTCGGTTTCCGAGGGGGTCGGGCTCGGGGCCGGGGGCGGAGTCTCGCCGACGACTGTGCCGATCGGTGCAGGGACCGGGAAGTTGATCACGCGTTCGCCCTTCAGAGCCTGCTCCATGTAGCTCTTCCAGATCTGCGCGGGGAACGAGGCGCCGTGGATCTTCTCCTCGCCACCCGTACCGAACATCTCCAGGAACTCGCGCTTCTTGTTCCCCTCGTCGTCGTCGAGGCGGTACATGCTGATCGCGGTCGACAACTGCGGGGTGTACCCGACGAACCAGGCGGACTTGTTGCCGTCGGTCGTACCGGTCTTGCCCGCCACCTGGCGGCCGCTCAGCTGGGCCGCGCTGCCCGTGCCCTTCTCGACAACGGTCCGGAGTACGTCAGTGACGTTGTCGGCGACCTCATCGTCGAAGGCTCGCGTGGGCTGTGCATCGTGCTGGTAGACAGTGTTGCCCTTGTACTCGACTTCCTTCACCGAGTACGGCTCGTTCTGCTTGCCGCTGGCCGCGAAGGTGGAGTACGCGCCGGCCATACGGATCGCACTGGGAGAGGACGTGCCGAGCGAGAAGGACGGATAGTTGGCGCTGGCCAGGCTGTTCTCCTTGATGCCGGAGGCGATGGCCGCCTCCTTCACCTTGTCCAGGCCGACATCCATGCCCAGCTGCACGTAGGCCGAGTTGACGGACTCCCGCATCGCCTCACGAAGGTCGATCTGGTAGGTCGGCGCGTTGTACGACGCGTCACCGTCGTTGGTCTGCAGCCACTCCTTGCCTTCCTTGTCCTTCCAGATGCTGCCGTCGTAGTTCTGGATCTTGAGCTTGTTCTTGCCGCTGTACAGGCTCTTGGGGTTGACGATGGTGCGCTCGTCCTCACCCTGGTCCGGCGACCCGTCCTTGGCGCGCGTTCCGTCCTTGAAGGCCGCCGCCAGCACGAAGGGCTTGAACGTCGAGCCGACCTGCGCACCGGTCTGGTCCGCGTTGTTGGTGAAGTGCTTGGTCGCGTCCTCACCGCCGTAGATGGCTTCGATCGCCCCGTCCTTGGGGTTCACGGACGCGCCACCGAACTGGACGTGGGTGTCCTTGTCCGGCCGCTGCTTGGGCTTGATCTTCGCCTTGCGGACCTTCTCCACGGACTTCTCGAGCTTGTCGACCTTCGACTTGGAGAAGGTCGTGTGGATCTCGTAGCCGCCCTGCTGGAGATCGTTGGCCGTGATCTGACCGTCGCTGTTGTTGATCACGTAGGCCTTAGCCAAGTCGACCAGGTACCCGACCTGACCGCCCAGCTGAGCGTTGGAGCGGGGGTTCTGCAGCTCCGGAAACTCCGTGTACTTGTTCCGGACCTCGGCGGTCAGGTGACCGTCCTTGACCTCTTCGTCGAGGATCCAGCTCCAGCGCTTCGTTGCACGAGCGCGGTTGGCTTGCGGCGAGGCTGCGGGGTCGACCTCAGGGGAGCCGGCCGGGTCGTAGTACGTGGCGCCCTTCAGGACCGTCGCCAGGAACGCGCACTCGCTGGGGTTCAGGTTGGCGGCGTCCTCGTCGAAGTAGGCGCGGGCCGCTGCCTGGATGCCGTAGGCCCCACGGCCGTAGTAGGCGGTGTTGAGATACCCCGCCATGATCTTCTCCTTGGACTCCTGCCGGCCCACCTTTATGGAGATGAAGAGCTCTTTGAACTTACGCGTGAACGTCTGCGACTGGTCGCCCAGGCGCGCGTTCTTCACGTACTGCTGAGTGATGGTCGAGCCACCCTGGGTCTCGCCGCCCTTGGCCATGTTGACCACGGCCCGCGCGATGCCCATGGGGTCGACGCCCTTGTCGTCCTCGAACGTCTTGTTCTCGGCCGAGATGACGGCGGTCCGCATCTCCTTGGGGATCTTGTCGTAGTCGATGATCTGGCGGTTCGTCTCACCACCGGTCGCGACCATCTGCTTGCCGTTGGCCCAGTAATAGACGTTGTTCTGCGCCTTGGCCGCTTCGTCGACCTTCGGCACCTCCACCAAGGCGTACGCGATCCCGGTGACCGCCATCAGGCCACCGAGGAAGCCGACGAACAGGCCGGTGACAAGACGCCAGGACGGAACCCAGCGGCGCAGGCCGTCCTTGTCCGAACGCGGATAGTTGATCAGTCGCTTCTTGCCGGGCTCATGCCCACCACGGCCACGGCCTCGGCCGGGCCCGTTCGGGCCACCGCCACCTCGGCGCCCGCCGCCTCCGGCGCCTCCGCGCCCGGAGCCGGCTCCGTCGGCCGCTCTGCGGCGGCCGCCACCCGCGCCGACAGCGCCACTGCGCTGCGCGGCACGGCGGGCCTCGGCGCGGCCGCCGTAGGAGCGGTCCCCGTCGTCAGGGGCTCCTGCTCCGTGCGAGCCGGTTGAGGAAGTGGGCGATCCAGTGGCGCCACGCGGTGCCGCGCGGCGACCCGACGACGCGCCTGGGACGCCGCGTCTGGCCGCGGCGCGTCCGCCGCCCTGCGGCTGCGGCGGTTTGCGACGGTGCTCGCTCATCGAACGATTACTCCTCGGGCAGGCGCAGGTATCCGCGCCTGGAAACGGCGGCTGGTTTCCGGTCCCCCCGAAGTACGGATACGCCGCTGTCGGCGCTCATCCGCACTACACCAGGGTCAACGACGCCCTCACGCGTCACTTGGTTCCCGGCGGTCTGCATGGCGCACAGACTACGCACCGTCAAAACCCTCTTAGCGCAGAAGTTCACCCCAAATCAGGCAAGTTACTTCCTACGAATCGGTGATGTGACGCCGTTCACCGATTCCCCTCTTGTCTCAACAGGCAGGCCGTTCTATCGTCTCGATGTATCGAGTCGATACATCAGCTCGGCATAAAGACCGTGTCGACAGACGCTGACAGACGGGAGGCGAAGATGAGCAGACGCTCCGGCATCCTCGAGTTCGCCGTCCTCGGCCTGCTGCGCGAGTCCCCGATGCACGGCTATGAGCTGCGTAAACGGCTCAATACTTCGCTGGGAGTGTTCCGCGCCTTCAGCTACGGGACGCTCTACCCCTGCCTCAAGACGCTGGTCGCCAACGGCTGGTTGATCGAGGAAACGGGTGGCACCCCCGAGGAGGCCCTCGCGGCACCTCTCTCCG
This sequence comes from Streptomyces sp. NPDC002853, assembly GCF_053591915.1. Lineage (NCBI taxonomy): Bacteria > Bacillati > Actinomycetota > Actinomycetes > Kitasatosporales > Streptomycetaceae > Streptomyces > Streptomyces sp. NPDC002853. The sequence goes on from NZ_JBSFUS010000010.1 coordinate 18,943, forward strand.
GGCGCCGCGCCAAGATCGTCTATCGGTTGACGGCGGAAGGTAAGGAGCACTTCGAGGAGCTGCTCTCCCAGACCGGCCCCGACGCATACGAGGACGAACACTTCGCCGCCCGCTTCGCCTTCTTCGGGCAGACCTCGCGGGACGTACGCATGCGGGTGCTCGAGGGGCGTCGCAGCCGCCTCGAGGAACGTCTGGAGAAGATGCGCGCCTCCCTGGCCCGTACCCGGGAGCGCCTGGACGACTACACGCTTGAGCTGCAGCGGCACGGAATGGAGTCCGTGGAGCGCGAAGTGCGCTGGCTGAACGAGCTCATCGAGAGCGAGCGCGCGGGGCGGGGCCAGCAACGGTCCGCCCCGGACGGCTCCGCTCAGCACGACAGCACATCTGGGGAGTCGGGCGGCCTGCCCCGGCGGCGGGACACGAACCCGCCGCCGGATCCGTCCGATGACACCGCCAAGTGAGGCCCCGCGGTCCGCGGGGTCTCATCCGGAATACACGAATCACACAGGGAGCAACCGGAATGGGTTCGGTTCGCGTAGCCATCGTCGGCGTGGGCAACTGCGCCGCCTCGCTGGTCCAGGGCGTCGAGTACTACAAGGACGCAGACCCGGACGCCAAGGTCCCGGGCCTGATGCACGTCCAGTTCGGCGACTATCACGTCGGCGATGTCGAGTTCGTCGCCGCCTTTGACGTCGACGCCAAGAAGGTCGGACTCGACCTCTCGGACGCCATCGGCGCCAGCGAGAACAACACCATCAAGATCTGCGACGTGCCGAGCGCGGGCGTCACCGTCCAGCGCGGCCACACCCACGACGGCCTGGGCAAGTACTACCGCCAGACCATCGAGGAGTCCACCGAGGCCCCCGTTGACGTCGTCCAGATCCTCAAGGACAAGCAGGTCGACGTTCTCGTCTGCTACCTGCCGGTGGGTTCCGAGGACGCCGCGAAGTTCTACGCGCAGTGCGCCATCGACGCCAAGGTCGCCTTCGTCAACGCCCTCCCGGTCTTCATCGCCGGCACCAAGGAGTGGGCCGACAAGTTCACCGAGGCGGGCGTCCCGATCGTCGGCGACGACATCAAGTCCCAGGTCGGCGCCACCATCACGCACCGCGTGATGGCGAAGCTGTTCGAGGACCGCGGTGTCCGTCTCGAGCGCACCATGCAGCTCAACGTCGGCGGCAACATGGACTTCAAGAACATGTTGGAGCGCGACCGCCTCGAGTCCAAGAAGATCTCGAAGACGCAGGCCGTCACCTCGCAGATCCGTGACCGTGAGCTGGGCGAGAACAACGTCCACATCGGCCCCTCGGACTACGTGGCGTGGCTCGACGACCGCAAGTGGGCGTACGTCCGCCTCGAGGGTCGCGCCTTCGGTGACGTCCCTCTGAACCTGGAGTACAAGCTCGAGGTCTGGGACTCCCCGAACTCGGCCGGTGTCATCATCGACGCCCTGCGCGCCGCGAAGATCGCCAAGGACCGCGGCATCGGCGGCCCGATCCTCTCCGCGTCCTCGTACTTCATGAAGTCCCCACCGGTGCAGTACTTCGACGACGAGGCCTACGAGAACGTCGAGAAGTTCATCAAGGGCGAGGTCGAGCGCTAAAGCTCGCCCCTTGAACGACTGTTGAGGGTCCCCGGGCAATCCGCCCGGGGACCCTTCTCGTATGTGAGGCTGGGGATCATGGCTGTCGTCGGTGACCTGCGCGTGCTGCTGCGCCTGCGGGACTTCCGGCGGCTGCTGGCCGTGCGGCTGATCTCCCAGGGCGCGGACGGCGTCTATCAGGTGGCCCTCGCCACCTACGTCGTCTTCTCGCCCGAGAAGCAGACCTCGCCGGGCGCGATCGCCTCCGCGATGGCGGTGCTGCTCCTGCCCTACTCACTGATCGGCCCCTTCGCCGGCGTGCTCCTCGACCGCTGGCCACGCCGTCAGGTTTTTCTCTACGGCAACCTGCTGCGGACCGCTCTCGCCTCAGTGACCGCGGTGCTGATGCTGAGCGGCGTGCCGGACTGGCTTTTCTATGCCTCCGCGCTCTGTGTCACGGCCGTCAACCGTTTCGTCCTCGCCGGGCTCTCCGCGGCGCTGCCCCGCGTGGTCGACGCCGAGCGCCTGGTGATGGCCAACTCCCTCTCACCGACCGCGGGAACGCTGGCCGCCACCGTGGGCGGTGGTCTCGCGTTCGTCGTGCGCTTGGTGGGCCCCGATTCGGACGCGGCGGTCGTCCTGCTCGGAGCTGCCCTGTATCTCTGCGCGGCGCTCGCCTCACTCCGGATGACGCGTGAACTGCTGGGCCCGGACCCGGAGGTGGTGCAGCCTCGCCTCGCCGCGGCGCTCTCCGGTACGGCACGGGACCTGATGGCCGGGGTGCGGCATCTGTCGCAGAGGCGCCCCGCCGCCCGCGCGCTGCTCGCGATGACGTTCATGCGGTTCTGCTACGGCGCTCTGACGGTCATGGTCCTGATGCTCTGCCGGTACGCCTGGTCGTCCTCGGAGTCCGATGGTCTTGCCCTGCTCGGGCTCGCCGTGGGGGTTTCGGGGACGGGCTTTTTCGCTGCGGCCGTACTGACTCCCTGGGCGGTGAGCCGCCTGACGGCCGGCGGCTGGATCGTCACCTGCGCGGGCGCCGCGGCGATCCTGGTACCGGCGCTCGCCCTCCCCTTCACCCCGGTCCCGCTGCTCATCGCCGCGTTCCTCCTCGGGCTGACGACGCAGGGCGCGAAGATCGCCACGGACACGGTGGTGCAGTCGGCGGTGGACGACAACTTCCGTGGCCGGATCTTCTCGGTCTACGACGTCCTGTTCAACGTCGCTTTCGTCGGTGCGGCGGGAGTAGCCGCACTGATGCTGCCGCCTGACGGACGATCGGTCCCCCTGGTGGTCACGGTGGCCGTTATCTACGCGGCGATTGCTGCCGCTATGGCCAGGTTTGACGCGCAGTAAGTGTCACATCAGTGACACAGAGCACCCCTCGACTTCAACGATGCCACCGCGTGCCTATAACTTACGGACGTCGTATCCGCGCCATCGCGCTTCCGTTCGAGGGGGACCCCCAAAGTGACTACTCCGCCCCAGGGCCAGAATCCGTACGGCCAGGGCGTGCAGCCGCACCCCGGGCAGCCGGGCCAGCCCGGCCAGCCCACCGTGCCGCAGCAGCCCTACCCGCCGTACAACCAGGGGGCGCCGGTTCCTCCTCCGGCCGCGCCGAGTGGTGGTCGCGGCAAGAAGCTCATGCTGCGCATCGGTGGCTTCATAGTTGTCGCCATCCTCATCGCTGCAGGCAAGTGGTACTTCGGCCAGAGCGACGCCGAGACGACGGCCGTCGGTGACTGCCTGCACAACAAGGGCACGCAGTCCGCGCCGGACCTCAAGAACACCGACTGCTCCTCGAGCGACGCCGAGTTCGAGGTCATCGAGAAGTTCGACGACACGAGCAGCGTCAGCAAGTGCGAGGCGGTTAAGGGGACCGAGGTCTCCTACTACCAGACCGGCAGCGGCCACGATGTGGTGCTCTGCCTGAAGAACAAGTAGCGGCATAAGCGAAGGGGCACTGTTTCACGTGAAACAGTGCCCCTTCGCATGTCCGGATCCGGTGCGATGTTTCACGTGAAACAGCGCACGTCGCCCTACTTCACTCCTGCGTCGCCCACCACTCCTTGAGCGCCGCGATCGCCGCGTCCCGCTCCATGGGCCCGTTCTCAAGGCGTAGCTCCAGCAGGAACTTGTAGGCCTGGCCGATCGCCGGGCCCGGCCTGACATCCAGGATCTCCATGATCTCGTTGCCGTCGAGGTCCGGGCGGATCGAGTCCAGCTCCTCCTGCTCCTGGAGTCGCGCGATGCGCTCCTCAAGGCCGTCGTACGCCCGCGACAGCGCATTGGCCTTGCGCTTGTTACGCGTCGTGCAGTCGGACCGGGTCAGCTTGTGCAGACGGTCGAGCAGGGGCCCCGCGTCGCGTACGTAACGGCGTACGGCGGAGTCCGTCCACTCGCCCGTCCCGTAGCCGTGGAAGCGCAGGTGCAGCTCCACCAGGCGCGAGACGTCCTTCACGAGCTCGTTGGAGTACTTGAGCTCCGTCATCCGCTTCTTGGTCATCTTGGCGCCCACCACCTCGTGGTGGTGGAAGGAAACCCGGCCGTCGTCCTCGAAGCGTCGCGTCCGCGGCTTCCCGATGTCGTGCAGCAGCGCCGCGATCCGCAGCGTCAGGTCCGGGCCGTCCTCCTCCAGCGCCATCGCCTGCTCGAGGACGATCAGCGAGTGGTCGTAGACGTCCTTGTGACGGTGGTGCTCGTCACTCTCCAGACGCAGCGCGGGAAGCTCGGGCAGCACGCGGTCGGCGATGCCTGTGTCGACAAGTAGAGCCAGCCCCTTCGCCGGGTACGGCGAGAGGATCAGCTTGTTCAATTCGTCACGGACACGCTCCGCGGAGACGATCTCGATGCGCTCGGCCATCGCCTTCATCGCGGCTACGACCTCCGGAGCCACCTCGAAGTCGAGCTGCGCGGCGAACCGGGCGGCACGCATCATCCGCAGCGGATCGTCGGAGAAGGAGTCCTCAGGGGTGCCCGGAGTACGCAGGGCGCGCTCCGCCAGATCCTCGAGCCCTCCGTGCGGGTCGATGAACTCCTTCTCCGGGAGAGCGACAGCCATCGCGTTGACGGTGAAGTCGCGACGCACGAGGTCTTCCTCGATGGAGTCGCCGTACGACACCTCAGGCTTGCGCGAGGTCCTGTCGTAGGCCTCGGACCGATATGTCGTGACTTCGATCTGGTAGCCGTCTTTCTGACTCCCGACCGTGCCGAAGGCGATCCCGACCTCCCAGACCGAGTCCGCCCACGGCCTGACGATCTTCAGTACGTCCTCGGGACGGGCATCCGTCGTGAAGTCCAGGTCATTGCCGAGCCGGCCAAGGAGCGCGTCCCTGACCGACCCACCGACCAGGGCGAGAGAGAACCCGGCCTCCCGGAAACGGCGGGCAAGGTCGTCCGCGACAGGGGACACACGCAGCAGTTCACTGACCGCGCGGCGCTGCACCTGGCTCAGTGCGCTGGGAGTTTCTTCATTGGCGTTCGGCACAACAGAAAAGGGTACGTGCCCCGGACGCCCCCGGCCGCCCCGTTTTCGGCGGGCCTCCAGGGCCGCGCGCCCCTCTCCGGCCAGGTCTTCCGATCTTGTGGAGCAGTCCGCGGCACTTCGCCACAGCGCACCTCGTTACCATGCGTGGACGCACAACCGACGACCACTGACGACGACGAGGACGGGCAACGCGTGGCCGAGGCGGCAGACTTCCCGGGGACCAGTCCCTCACCTGCCCGCCGGTGGCTGCGGCGTACGGCAGCGTTGCTGGCTGGGGCCCCATTGCTGGCCGGCATGCTGCAGCTGTCGGCTGAGCCGACCGCACACGCCGCGACGCCGAGCGCGCCGGCAGACGCCACCGGTTCGAGCACCGTCGACGTCTCGCTCAACAAACTCACACCCACCGCGCCGACGGACGGCGACACGCTCACGATCTCCGGCACCGTCACCAACGAAAGCAAGCAGCCGGTGACAGGGGCCGAGGTCGGCCTGCGCCTGGGGCCGGTCCTGAACGGCCGGAGCCAGATCGACTCCGCCGCCAAGCGCACCGGCTACCGGCCGGGAGCCGACGGCACCGAGGTGGGCGGCAAGTACGTCAAGAAGTTCTCCAAGCTCGCCCCCGGCATCCGCCAGGACTTCAGCATCTCCGTCCCGGTCAAGGCCCTGGACCTCGGCGCCGACGGCGTCTACCAGCTGGGTGTCTCGCTGACCGGCCGCACCACGGCCCAGCCGTGGTCCCAGGTACTCGGCTTCGAGCGGACCTTCCTGCCGTGGCAGTCGGGCGCCGCCGACACCAAGACCAAGACGACTTACCTGTGGCCGCTCATCTCCACCTCGCACCTCACGGCGGAGACCGGCTCGGACGAACAGCAGACGCCCGTCTTCACGGACGACGACCTGGCCAAGGAGCTCGCTCCGGGCGGTCGCCTGGAGCAGATGCTGTCCCTGGGCCGTCAGCTCGACGTGACCTGGGTCGTCGACCCCGACCTGCTGGCCTCGGTCGACCACATGACGCGGAACTACAGGGTGCAGACCGCCGACGGCAAGAGCACCACGGCGGGCAAGAACCAGGCGCTCGCCAAGGAGTGGCTCAACGAGCTCGAGCAGACCGTCAAGAACAAGAAGGTCGTGGCGCTGCCCTTCGCCGATCCCGACCTGGCATCGCTGGCCCACAACGGCAGGACCGTCACCGGCTCCCTGGGCCAGCTCAAGGACGCCACGGACGCGGGGGCGATGGCCGTGGACTCCATCCTCCACGTCAAGCCGCAGTCGGACTTCGCGTGGCCCGTGGACGGCGCCCTGGATCCGTCGATCGTCGATGTCTCCACCTCGGCGGGCGCCCACTCGGTCATCGCCCGGAGCGACAGCCTGCGTGAGGGCAACGCGCTGCCGTACACGCCCAACGCCGCCCGGCCCATCGGCGGCGGCACGACAGCCGTGGTGGCCGACGCACGCCTCTCCACGGCCTTCCAGGGCGACATGACGGGGGCCGAGGACTCCACGCTCGCCGTGCAGCAGTTCCTCGCCCAGAGCCTGATGGTGACGCTGCAGGATCCGGACAGGCAGCGGAGCATCGTGGTGGCACCGCAGCGCATGCCCTCCGCCAGCCAGGCCCAGTCGATGGCCAAGGCCCTGACCGCTCTCTCGGAAGAGCGCTGGTCCGAGCCGCAGGATCTCTCGGCGGCGGCCAAGGCGAAGCCGGACCCGGCGGCCACGACCCAGGTCCCGTCGGCCAGGTCCTATCCGGCGGCGCTGCGCAAGCAGGAGCTGCCGAAGTCGGCCTTCACGTCGATCCAGGGGACCCAGAACAAGCTCAACCGTTTCCAGACGATCCTCAGCGAGCCCGACCGCGTCATCACGCCCTTCGGCCGGGCCATAGACCGTGAGATGTCGACGTCCTGGCGGGGCAGGGCCGCCGAGGCGGCAACATTCCGCCAAGGCGTGGCGGACTATCTGACCACGCTCGTCGAGCAAGTGGCACTGATCGACAAGTCCGACGCGAAGCTCTCGGGGCGCAGCGCGACGATCCCCGTGACGGTGCAGAACAACCTGGTCCAGGGCGTCGACCACATGGTTCTGCGCCTGACGTCGGAGAACCCCACCCGTCTGAAGATCGACGGCAAGTCCTACTCGGAGCGGCCGGTCAAGGTCTCGGGCGGGCACGCCCAGTCGGTGAAGTTCACCACCACGGCCAATGCCAACGGCCCGGTCCCGGTCTACGCGCAGCTCTACACCGAGGACGGGCAGCCGTACGGCAAGAGGGTCCAGTTCGACGTGAACGTCACCGAGATCACCCTCACGGTGATGCTGGTCATCGCGGGCGGCGTGCTGCTCCTCGTCCTCGCCGGATTCCGGATGTACACCCAGCGCAAGCGGGCAGCCCGGAAGCAGGCTGAGGAGGGCCCGGAGGATGGCCCGGAGGACGGGCCGGACGGCGAGCCCGGCACGGAGCCGGGGGAGGACGACCCCGAGCAGCCGAGTGACCCGACACCGGACACCGCTCCGGAAAGCACCGACCCGTCGGACACGGGTGAGAGAGTGGACCGTTGAGCGATGTCGTGGCCGGTGGGCCCGGGGACGATGAGGTGGGGTAATCCATGAACGCGCCGTACGACGGTGACCGTGGCCAGGGCGCGGGCGGTTCCGGTCCTCCTGAGGACGGGCAGGTGCCACCCCAGCCCGCGCCGGACGTGTACCTCCAGGATGCCTACGACCAGGACCCCTACCGGGCACAGGACCTCGCCGCCCAGGATCCGGTGACCGAGGCGCTGTACGACCGCGCCGCGCACCCCCCGCCGCCGCCCGGCTACTACCAGGACCCGCAGCCGCTCTACGCCCAGCCGCCCTCCCCTCAGCACGCCCCGGACCCTCGCGTGTGGGCGCAGACCCCGGCCCCCGAACCCGAAGGCCCGACCCGGCACCTCCCGTACGGCGACGACGCCCGCACCACGCAGTTCGTGGGCGTCGACGACTTGGTCACCCAGGCCGGCGAGGAACGCCACGAGCCGGACGCCTTCGCCCACCTCTTCCGGGACCAGCAGCCCGGCGGCTACCAGCAGTCCGGTGGCTACCAGCAGGACGGCTATTCCCAGGACAGCGGTTACCCCCAGGGCAACGGCTACCCCCAGAACCCTGGGTACCCCCAGGGCGACGGCTATCAGCAGCAGGATGGCTATCAGCCTGCCGAGCCTCCGATGGTCCCGGCACCTGCAGCTCCCCCGGCCCCCGCGCCGGCCGCGAAGTCGAGCGGCGGCGGTCGGGCCTCGAGCCTGCTGAAGTCGAGCGCGGTGATGGCCGCGGGCACGATGGTCTCCCGCCTCACCGGCTTCGTGCGCACCATGGTGATCACCGCGGCTCTCGGCGCCGCGACACTCGGTGACGCCTGGACAGTCGCGTACACGCTGCCGACGATGATCTACATCCTTTCCGTCGGCGGCGGCCTCAACTCGGTGTTCGTGCCGCAGCTGGTGCGCGCCATGAAGGACGACAAGGACGGCGGCGAGGCCTACGCCAACCGCCTGCTGACCCTCGTCATGGTCGCCCTCGGCCTCATCGTCGCCCTGGCCGTCTTCGCGGCGCCACTCCTGGTCAAGCTGATGTCGACCCCCATCGCGAACGACGAGGCGGCCAACAACGTCGCGGTCACCTTCGCCCGCTACTGCCTGCCCACCATCTTCTTCATGGGCGTGCACGTGGTGATGGGGCAGGTCCTCAACGCCCGCGGCAAGTTCGGCGCGATGATGTGGACCCCGGTCCTCAACAACATCGTCATGATCTTCACGTTCGGGCTGTTCATCTGGGTCTACGGCACTTCAGGCGACTCCGGCATGAGGGTCGAGTCGATCCCGGCGGACGGTGTCCGTCTCCTCGGCATCGGCACCCTGCTCGGTCTGGTGGTCCAGGCCCTGGCGATGATCCCGTACCTCCGCGAGACGGGCTTCCGGTTCCGGCCGCGCTTCGACTGGAAGGGCCACGGCCTCGGCAAGGCGGTCAAGCTCGCCAAGTGGACGGTGCTCTTCGTCCTCGCCAACCAGGCCGGCGTGCTCGTCGTCACCCAGCTGGCCACCGCCGCCGGCAAGGCCTCCGGCAAGGACGGCTCGGGCATCATGGCCTACTCCAACGCCCAGTTGATCTGGGGCATGCCGCAGGCCATCATCACCGTCTCCGTCATGGCGGCCATGCTGCCCCGCATCTCGCGGTCGGCCCACGACAACGACCCCGGCGCCGTACGTGACGACATCTCGCAGGGGCTGCGCACCTCCGCGGTGGCGATCGTCCCGGTCGCCTTCTCCTTCGTCGCCCTCGGCGTCCCGATGTGCACCCTGCTCTTCGCCTCCAGCGGCAGCCAGGCCGCCCAGTCCATGGGCTTCGTCCTGATGGCGTTCGGACTGGGGCTGATCCCGTACTCGGTGCAGTACGTCGTCCTGCGTGGCTTCTACGCCTACGAGGACACCCGGACGCCCTTCTACAACACGGTCATCGTGGCCGCCGTCAACGCGGCGGCGAGCGTCCTGGCCTACGTCGTCCTGCCCGCGGAGTGGGCCGTGGTCGGCATGGCCGCCTCGTACGGCCTCGCCTACGCGGTCGGTGTCGGTGTCGCCTGGCGCAGGCTGCGCAACCGCCTCGGCGGCGACCTGGACGGCACCCAGGTCCTGCGTACGTACGCCCGGCTCGCCATGGCGTGCGTCCCCGCGGCCATTCTCGGCGGCGCCGCGGGTTACGGAATCCTCAAGACTCTGGGTGACGGTGCGGGCGGTTCCCTGATCGCTTTGGTGGTCGGTGGAGTCATTCTCGGCGGTGTGTTCTTCGTGGCCGCCCGAAAGATGCGGATTGCGGAGCTCAATTCGATGGTCGGGATGGTCCGCGGCCGTCTCGGACGGTGAGATACAGGGGTTCGCACAACCATCACCGGCCACCGCGTGTCGTGCATAGCGCCGGACTGTGGGCACAATTGGCTTTGGCGTCTGACGAAGCGCGATGGATGGGGAGGCAGGAACGACGGTGGCGGAACGGAGCACGGCTGCCGTCGACGTGGCAGACAACAGCGGCGATGAGCCGCTGACCGCGAAGGCGGACGAGGCCACGGCCGACGGGGTGGCCCAGACCCGGGAGCGGGAAACGGCAGAAGAAGGCGCAGCAGAGATTGGTGAGCCCATGGGCGCGGGGGCGGCATCACCCCCCGAGCTGCACAGCGGTCACAAGCTCGCCAGACGCTACCGACTCGAAGAATGCGTCACCCGTCTGGACGGTTTCAGCAGCTGGCGTGCGGTGGACGAGAAGCTCCGCCGGGCTGTCGGCGTGCATCTGCTGCCCGCCGACCATCCGCGGGCACGATCGGTGCTCGCCGCGGCCCGCTCGTCGGCGCTGCTCGGCGACCCCCGCTTCGTCCACGTCCTGGACGCGGTCGAGGAGAACGACCTCGTCTACGTGGTGCATGAGTGGCTGCCCGACGCCACGGAACTGACCGCACTGCTCGCCGCCGGCCCTCTCGAGGCGCACGACGCGTATCAACTCGTCAGTCAGGTCGCCCAGGCCATGGCGGCCGCCCACCGCGAGGGGCTCGCCCACCTGCGGCTGACCCCGAGCGCGGTGCTGCGGACGTCCTCCGGTCAGTACCGCATCCGCGGCCTCGCCGTGAACGCGGCGCTGCGCGGCATCAGCTCGGACACCCCGCAACGCACGGACACCGAAGCCGTCGGTGCGCTCCTGTACGCCTCGCTGACCCAGCGCTGGCCGTACGAGGACGACGCGTACGGCCTCTCCGGGCTTCCCAAGGGCGTCGGTCTCATCGCCCCCGACCAGGTGCGTGCAGGCGTGCACAGGGGCCTCTCCGAGCTCGCCATGCGCGCGCTCGTGAACGAGGGCGCGACGGCTTCCCGCCAAGAGCCGCCGTGCACGACCCCGGAGGAGTTGGTGAAGGCGATCGGTGAGATGCCGCGCATCCGCCCGCCGGAGCCCGCCTTCACCGCGCCGCCCGAGTACCAGCGCACGACCTACCAGCAGGGCACCTACGGCCGCACCACTCCCCGCCCCGGTGACACCCAGGTCGTCCCGACCCCGCCGCCCCCGCTGCAGAGCCGTACCGGCAAAGCCCTCAAGTGGGCCGTGTCCGCACTGCTCATCGCAGCCCTGGGCCTCGGCAGCTGGCAGCTCGCCGACGCGTTGATGGACCGGGGGAACTCCGAGGATCCCGGCAGCGCCGACACGTCCGACGACGGCGACAAGAGCGAGCCGAAGGCCACACACCCGATCAAGATCGTGAGCGGCGAGGAGTACGTGCTCAAGGGCGGCCCGCAGGATCTCGCGGGCGTCCCCAACACGTACGACGGCGACGACTCGACGTACTGGCGGTCCAAGAGCTTCATAGAGGGCCCGAAGCTGGCCCCTTACAAGCCCGGCGTCGGTATCGTCTACGACCTCGGCAAGGAAGAGGACGTGTCAGCCGCGTCACTCGGGCTCCGCTACGGCGGCGACCACACGACGGTCGAGCTGTACGCCGCGAACTCGATGTCCTCCTCGACGCCCCCGAGTTCCATGAAGAAGATCGGGACCGCCACGACCACCGGACAATCCGCGCAGATCAAGGCCAAGAAGCCGGTCGCCACGCGGTACGTACTGGTCTGGCTCACCGAGGTACCGCAGTCACCGCGTGACGAGTACAGCAGTGCCGGGTACAAGCAGGCCATCACGGACGTGAAGTTCACGGGCTGAGTCCGAGGCTCACCGGGGGAGGGGGTTCGACGGTGGACGACACCACGCACGACGAGATGAGCGACAAGGACCTCCTGGCCCGCCACGTGGCAGGGGACAAGGACGCCTTCGGCGAACTCGTCCGGCGCCATCGCGACCGCCTGTGGGCCGTGGCCCTGCGCACGCTGGGCGACCGCGAGGAAGCCGCTGACGCCGTCCAGGACGCTCTGGTCTCCGCCTACCGCGCCGCCCACACCTTCCGCGGTCAGTCGGCCGTCATGACGTGGCTGCACCGGATCACCGTGAACGCCTGCCTCGACCGGGCCCGCAAGGCGGCATCCCGTAAGACCTCCCCCATCGACGACACCGAACGGCTCGAGCAGCTCCTCGAACCGCACGAGTCCGCGGAAGCCCCCGTAGAGCGCGGCGATCTCCACCGCGAGGTCATCGAGGCTCTGGGCACCCTGCCGCACGACCAGCGCGCCGCCCTCGTCCTCGTGGACATGCACGGTTACCCGGTGGCCGAGGCTGCCAGCGTGTTGGAGGTGCCCACCGGCACCGTGAAGAGCCGCTGCGCTCGCGGCAGAGCCAGACTGCTGCCGCTGCTCACCCACCTGCGTACGGAGCCCCGTAAGCAGAACGGAGACGGCGGCGACGACGAGGAGGGCAAGAAGTCTGGCCGTGGAAGGAACCGGACGCAGGGGACATCCGTCCCACCTGCAGCGGGACCACGGGACACGGGACCAAGCGATTCAGCTGCTGTGAAGGGCGGAGGTGGGCGAGCGTGACAACCACGACCGATTCGGCCGGGCACCCGGAAGTCGCCGAGATCTCCGACCTCACGGAGGGGCTGCTGCCTCCGTCCCGAACCGCCGATCTCCGGCAGCACCTGGACGACTGCGGGCTCTGTGCCGACGTCTATGCCTCCCTGGAGGAGATCCGGGGGATTCTCGGCACCCTGCCGGGGCCGCCACGGATGCCGGCCGATGTCGCGGGACGGATCGACGCCGCACTGGCGGCGGAGGCGCTCCTCGACTCCATCGCGCCCGGGTCCGTCGAGGCGAACGACCCGGGTTCAGCGCCGAAGCCGACGCCCACCGCACGTGTTTCACGTGAAACATCGCCCGCCTCCGTGCAGCGCGGCGAGCTCGTCGACCGTCCCGCGGGCCACTCGCGCGCTGCCACTGGGCCCGGACGACGCAGTCGCTTGCGGAGCGGCCGTCGGCGCAACGTAGTGCTGGGTGCCGTCTTTACGGCGGCCGCCATCGGCCTGGGTTCCTTGTTGCTGCAGAACGAGGGCGATGACTCGGGCGGTGGGGGCGAGACGGCTTCAGAGCACAGCAACTCCGCGCATGCCTTCTCTGAGGACAAGCTCAAGGGTCAGGTGACGGACCTGCTCGCCAAGGCGCCCACCACGGGCCCTGAGTCCGGGACTGGCAGGCCGTCCTTCGACGTGCGGTCCAGCCCGGAGTCCCCGAAGGAACAGAAGATGCGCGAGTCCACGGTCACCGTCCCGACGTGCATCCAGCTCGGCATCGGCGACAGGACACCGCTCGCCGCCGAAGAGGGCACCTATAAGGGGAAGGACGCCTACCTCGTCGTGGCGTCCCACGACTCCGACACGACGAAGGTGTCCGCGTACGTGGTCGACGCGACGTGCGTGGACAAGGCGTCGTCGGCCTCCGCTGCGGGCAAGGTACTGCTGACCAACTCCTACGCGCGGCCCTGACCTTCTCACCGCTGCGGCGGGAGATTCGGCTCAGCGTGGCATCCTGGCGTCCCCTGACATGCTTCCGTGCGCTCGGACACGTCGGGAATGCATGCCCCGTAGGATCCGTTGGGTGGGATGAGAGACCTGAGCCAGGCACCCACCAGCAGTACGCAGCAGTCTCCAGAGACGAGGAATCAAGCCGTGACCGACGTCCGTAACGTGATCATCATCGGCTCCGGGCCCGCCGGCTACACGGCGGCGCTCTACACCGCGCGAGCGTCGCTGAAGCCCCTGGTGTTCGAGGGCGCCGTCACCGCAGGTGGTGCGCTGATGAACACCACCGAGGTGGAGAACTTCCCCGGCTTCCAGGACGGCGTCATGGGCCCCGAGCTCATGGACAACATGCGGGCCCAGGCCGAGCGCTTCGGCGCCGAGCTGGTGCCGGACGACGTGATCTCCGTCGACCTCACCGGCGAGATCAAGACCGTGACGGACACGGCGGGCACCGTGCACCGCGCCAAGACCGTCATCGTCACGACGGGCTCCCAGCACCGCAAGCTCGGTCTGCCGAACGAGGACGCGCTCTCCGGCCGCGGCGTCTCCTGGTGCGCGACCTGCGACGGCTTCTTCTTCAAGGACCAGGACATCGCCGTGATCGGCGGTGGCGACACCGCGATGGAGGAGGCCACCTTCCTCTCGCGCTTCGCCAAGTCCGTGACGATCGTGCACCGTCGCGACAGTCTGCGTGCGTCCAAGGCGATGCAGGAGCGCGCGATGGCCGACCCGAAGATCAGCTTCGTCTGGGACAGCGAGGTCGCCGAGATCAAGGGCGAGCAGAAGCTCTCCGGTCTGACGCTGCGCAACCTGAAGACGGGTGAGACCTCCGAGCTGCCCGTGACCGGCCTCTTCATCGCGATCGGCCACGACCCGCGCACGGAGCTCTTCAAGGGCCAGCTCACCCTGGACGACGAGGGCTACCTGAAGGTGGACGCGCCCTCGACCCGGACGAACGTGCCCGGCGTCTTCGGCGCCGGTGACGTCGTCGACCACACGTACCGCCAGGCGATCACTGCGGCCGGCACCGGCTGCTCCGCCGCCCTGGACTCCGAGCGGTTCCTCGCTGCCCTCGTGGACAGCGAGACGGCCGCCGCCGCCGTCTGACATCCCATCCTCCCCACCGCATCACCGAGTTAAGGAGCCCGCCGTGGCCGGCACTCTGAAGAACGTGACCGACGCCTCCTTCGAGGAAGACGTCCTGAAGAACGACAAGCCCGTCCTGGTGGACTTCTGGGCCGCTTGGTGCGGCCCGTGCCGCCAGATCGCGCCGTCCCTCGAGGCGATCGCGGCTGAGCACGGCGACAAGATCGAGATCGTCAAGCTCAACATCGACGAGAACCCGGGCATCGCGGCCAGGTACGGCGTCATGTCCATCCCGACCCTGAACGTGTACCAGGGCGGCGAGGTGGCCAAGACGATCGTCGGCGCCAAGCCGAAGGCGGCTCTGGAACGCGACCTCGCGGACTTCATCGCCGAGTAACGAGCGACGCCGCTACAGGCGACGCGTTGTTTCACGTGAAACACGAATGGGCCAGCCCACCCGGGCTGGCCCATTCGCATGAGAAGGGTGCGTCGGCGCCGCTCACGATCAGAGCGGCCGGAGCACGGGCTCCTTCTGTACCGCCCCCAGCAAGCGGTCGAGCGCCATCTCGACGTCTTCCTTCCAGGAGAGCGTCGTACGCAGCTCAAGCCTCAGCCGTGGATATGTGGGATGCGGACGGACCGTCTTGAAGCCCACCGCCAGCAGATGATCGGCGGGCAGCACACAGGCGGGCTTCTCCCACCGGGCGTCCCCGAAGGCCTCGATCGCCTTGAACCCCCGTCGCAACAGATCCTTCGCGACTGTCTGGACGATGACACGGCCGATCCCCTGGCCCTGATAACCCGGCATGATCCAGGCGGTCATCAGCTGCACAGCATCTGGGGACACCGGGCTCGTCGGAAAGGCGGTGGCACGAGGCACATACGCCGGCGGGGCGTACAGCACGAAGCCCACCGGAAGATCATCGACGTAGACCACCCGACCGCATGATCCCCACTCGAGCAGGACCGCGGAGATCCACGCCTCTTTCTCGAGCTCCGGCGTACCGGCCTTTACCGCGGCCTGGCCGCTGACCGGGTCCAGCTCCCAGAAGACACACGTCCGGCAACGCTGGGGAAGGTCCGGGAGGTTGTCCAGCGTGAGCGGTACGAGCCGACGCCCCATGAAGGCTGTTCCTCACTTCCTTCGCCCGCCGCATCACGGGCGGCAGTCAGAGCGCTCCGTTCCTTCAGCAGGCTGCCGACGAATCCGCCGACCGCTCCCAGCCCAAGGCCCGCAGTCATCAATCCGGTCCGGCTCACCGATCGCATGGCCCTCCCCTCCCCAATGAGGTGCCGCAAGCTGGATGTGCCATACCCAATCGCATCGTATCCACGATGCGATTGCACCGATACCGTAGGAAAGCAAAGAGCGGGCCGTGTTCCGGTACACACCGGACACGGCCCGCTCTGCACGGACTGGCTGATGGGCTCAGGCCTCTTCGCCCTCGGACGTGTCATCCTCGGCCGAGTCGTCGGCGAGCCCGTTCTTCAGGACCGGACCCTCACCCGGAGCGAGCGTCGCAAGGATGCGCTCCAGGTCCTCCAGCGAGGCGAAGTCAACGACGATCTTGCCCTTCTTCTGCCCCAGGTCCACCCTCACCCGGGTTTCGAACCGGTCCGAGAGACGAGTGGCAAGGCTGGTCAGCGACGGCGACACCCGAGCACCCGCACGCGGCCCCTTGGCCCGCGGAGTGCTCTGCGGCCGCGAACCCATGAGCGTCACGATCTCCTCGACCGCCCGCACCGAGAGCCCCTCGGCCACGATCCGGTGCGCGAGGCGGTCCTGCTCCTCCGAGTCCTCCACGGACAGCAGAGCACGAGCATGGCCCGCTGACAGCACACCGGCGGCGACCCTGCGCTGAACCGCCGGCGACAGCTTCAGCAGCCGCAGCGTGTTCGAGACCTGCGGGCGAGAACGGCCGATCCGGTCCGCCAGCTGGTCGTGCGTGCAGTTGAAGTCCTTGAGCAACTGGTCGTAGGCGGCAGCCTCCTCCAGCGGATTCAGCTGCGCACGGTGCAGGTTCTCCAGGAGCGCGTCCAGGAGGAGCTTCTCGTCGTCCGTGGCGCGGACGATCGACGGGATGCGCTCGAGGCCTGCCTCACGGCAAGCCCGCCAGCGCCGCTCGCCCATGATGAGCTCGTAGCGCGAGGCAGCTACCTGCCGCACGACGACCGGCTGGAGGAGCCCGACCTCCTTGATGGAGGTCACCAGCTCGGCGAGGGCGTCCTCGTCGAAGACCTCACGGGGCTGCCTCGGGTTGGGCGTGATGAAGTCGAGAGGCAGCTCGGCGAAGTGTGCACCGACCGCGCTCTCCTCGGGCTCCACCGCTCCGTTCAACGGCTGGTCCGTTTCATGTGAAACGGGGCTCTGCGGGAGCGCAGCCACCTTCGCGGCCGCCACTCCTCGCTCGGCGGTGAGTACCGGTGCGGCACTGGGCGAGGCCGAAGCTCCACCCATGGCCTGGGCGGCCGACTTCTCCGTCGGGGCCGCAGGGATCAGGGCGCCGAGGCCTCGACCCAGCCCTCTCCGTCGCTCGCTCACTGCATCCCCTCCGTCATACTGTGCTGATCATTTTGAGCGCCCAGGTGGGCGTGCTGTACGTCGTAGCGAACGCCGACGCCGCGAAGCGCGATCTCCCGTGCCGCCTCGAAGTACGAGAGGGCACCACTGGATCCCGGATCGTAGGTCAGCACGGTCTGCCCATAGCTCGGTGCCTCGGAGATACGGACCGAGCGGGGAATGCTCGTCCGCAGAACCTCCTCGCCGAAGTGACTGCGCACCTCGTCCGCCACCTGGGAGGCGAGCCGGGTCCGGCCGTCGTACATGGTGAGCAGGATCGTCGAGACATGCAGGTGGGGGTTGAGGTGCCCCCGCACCAGGTCGACGTTGCGCAGGAGCTGACCGAGGCCCTCCAGTGCGTAGTACTCGCACTGGATGGGGATCAGCACCTCCGCGCCGGCAACCAAGGCGTTGACCGTCAGGAGGCCGAGCGACGGCGGGCAGTCGATGAGGATGTAGTCCAGCGGCTGCTCGTACGCCTGGATCGCCCGCTGCAGACGGCTCTCCCGTGCCACCAGCGACACCAGCTCGATCTCCGCACCGGCGAGATCGATGGTGGCCGGAGCACAGAAGAGTCCCTCTACATCGGGGACCGGCTGCACGACTTCGGAGAGCGGCTTACTCTCGACCAACACGTCGTAGATGGACGGTACTTCGGCGTGGTGGTCGATCCCCAGAGCCGTGGAGGCGTTGCCCTGCGGGTCGAGGTCGACGACCAGGACGCGCGCGCCGTGCAGAGCGAGTGAAGCGGCGAGGTTGACGGTTGTCGTCGTCTTGCCCACTCCACCCTTCTGGTTGGCAACCACCATGACTCGGGTCTGCTCGGGTCGTGGCAGGCCCTCGCCTGCACGGCCCAGGGCTTCCACCGCCAGTTGGGCAGCACGACCGATAGGGGTGTCGTCCATCGGGGGCGGTGTTTCACGTGAAACATCCTCCCCCGCCGACTCGGTACGGGGACCGGGGACCGGATCGGTCATCGGTCCCGCGATGTTGGCGTCGGACCGCAAGGATTCACTCTCCTCGACTTCAGGCTCGCAATGAACAGAGCCTCCCATGCTTTGAGGGTCGTGAACCAGCGAGGCCCGGTCTTCTGTGGACGAATCCACCTCTGTGGACAACTCCGTTCCCTTATCGAGGGAACCGAGTGGCCGACGCTCGCGAGGTTCCGCAGCGCGGCCGCGACTGATGATGCCATGCAGCAGTGAGCGACGTTTCACGTGAAACACGATGCACGGCAGCCGGGGTGCCGCATGCGCGACACCCCGGTATGCGTACGTTTGGCAGCTTGTGTGGAGTACGGCTCGTCGTCAGGACGGATCAACGACGAGGGCGGGATCGCTCAGCGACGACGCCTGGTACGACCCGTCCGGGCGGCCTTCGCACGCTTGGCCGCGAAGCGCACACCGCCGGGGCTCTCCCCGACCTCGACCCGCACGACCGTGGACAGCGGGTCCACCACGCCCTCACCGACATGCAGCACGGAGGTGGTCACCGCGCCGAGCTTGCTCAGTGCGGCCCCAGCAGCCTTGACCTCTTCCTCGGCCGTGTCGCCCTTGAGCAGAAGCATCTCCCCGTAGGGACGCAAGAGCGGCACGCCCCAGGCCGCGAGGCGGTCCAGTGGCGCCACGGCCCGCGCGGTCACCACGTGGACGGGAGGCAGCTTGCCAAGGACCTCCTCGGCGCGCCCCCGCACGACGGTCACATGGTCGAGCCCGAGCAGCTCGACCACCTCGGTGAGGAAGGTGGTCCGCCGCAGCAGGGGCTCAAGCAGCGTGATCTTCAGATCCGGACGGACGAGAGCGAGAGGAATGCCCGGCAGGCCCGCACCCGAGCCGACGTCGCACACCATCACGTTCTCGGGCACGACCTCGGAGAGGACCGCGCAGTTCAGCAGATGCCGCTCCCACAGCCGAGGCACTTCGCGGGGGCCGATCAGACCGCGCTGCACTCCCGCGTCGGCCAGCAACTCCGCGTACCGGACCGCGTCCGAGAAGCGCTCACCGAATACCGCCCGGGCCTGCTCGGGCGCTGAGGGGAGCTCCGCTGCCTCCGTCACGGGGACCGTCCTTCCGTACCGCACTGGGGTGGCTGACTATCAGGCTGACAAAGACCGGCCCCGCCTGCGAACAGACGGGGCCGGGGAAACGACGTGCGATCAGGCGGGAAGCACGACGACGAAGCGCTGCGGCTCCTCGCCCTCGGACTCGCTGCGCAGTCCGGCGGCCTTGACCGCATCATGCACGACCTTGCGCTCGAAGGGCGTCATCGGCTTGAGGTTGACCGGCTCACCCGAGCTCTTCACCTCGGCCGCTGCCTTGGCACCCAGCTCGGAGAGCTCCTCGCGCTTCTTGGCGCGGTAGCCCGCGATGTCCAGCATGAGGCGGCTGCGGTCACCGGTCTCGCGGTGCACGGCGAGACGCGTCAGCTCCTGGAGCGCCTCCAGGACCTCACCGTCACGGCCGACGAGCTTCTGCAGATCGCGGCTGTGCGAGTCGCTGATGATCGAGACAGCGGCGCGGTCGGCCTCGACGTCCATGTCGATGTCGCCGTCGAGATCGGCGATGTCCAGCAGACCCTCGAGGTAGTCCGCCGCGATCTCACCCTCCTGCTCAAGGCGGGTGAGGGTGTCGCCGGCCTCGACCTCGGCCTCGGCGGGGGCGGTGGTGCCTTCCGTCACGGGATGGACTCCTTCTACTTCTTGGACGGGTGCTTGGGCCGCTGCTGGCCCTTGCGCTGCCCCGACTTGGCTTGGCGTGCGTTACCTGACCCGGACTTGCCGCCCGCGGGCTTGCCCTTGGGAGCGGCGTCCTCAGGCTCGTCCTGAGTCTTCTCCAGCGACGTCTTCGCGTCCGAAGGCGTCTCCGTGTCGCTCTCCGCCTTGCCGTGGGTGGCGGCGGACTGGCGCTGCGACTTGCTCTGGCGCTTGGGCTGCTGCCGCTTCGGGGTAGCGCCGCCCGCGGGAGTCCCGTCCTCGGTCTCCGTGGCGACAGCGGAGTCGCTCGGCTCGACGGAGCCGTCGGTCTGGGCCACGAGGCCCGCCTTGCTCAGGCCGTTGATGAACTTGCGCTCGAACTCGTTGCGGTCACGTCCCTTGGCGACGATCGCCTTGATGACGTTCACGTTGCCGCGGCCCCGCACCTTCTTGTGGTGCGTGATCTGCTTCTGGAGGCGCTCGAGGTACGCGGCCTGGGCCTTGGAGCCCGGAGTCGGGTTACGGCGGATCACGAACATCTGCTGACCCATGGTCCACACGTTGGTGGTCAGCCAGTAGACGAGGACACCGACCGGGAAGTTGATGCCGAACACGGCGAACATGATCGGGAAGACGTACATCAGCATCTTCTGCTGCTGCATGAACGGCGTCTTGACCGTCGTGTCCACGTTCTTCGTCATCAGCTGGCGCTGCGTGAAGAACTGCGAGGCCGACATCAGGATGATCATGATCGCGGTGACAACGCGGACGTCGGTCAGCGACGCGTGCAGCGCCTCGACCTTCTCCTGGCTGTCCATGAACTTCGCGGCCAGCGGGGCGCCGAAGATGTGCGCCTTCTGCGCGCTCTCGAGCAGCGGCTTGTCGATGACGCCGATGGTGTCGTTCGACGCGATGCCGGAGAGCACGTGGTAGAGGGCGAAGAAGAACGGCGACTGCGCCAGGATGGGAAGGCACGAGGAGAGCGGGTTCGTGCCCGACTCCTTGTACAGCTTCATCATCTCTTCGGACTGACGCTGCTTGTCGCTCTTGTAGCGTTCCTGGATCTTCTTCATCTCGGGCTGCAGCGTCTGCATCGCCCGGGTCGCCTTGATCTGCTTCACGAAGAGCGGGATCAGGCAGATACGGATCAAGATCACCAGGGACACGATGGACAAGCCCCAGGCCCAGCCCGTGTCAGGACCGAAGATGGCCCCGTACAGCGAGTGGAACTGGACGATGACCCAGGAAACGGGTGTCGTGATGAAGCTGAACAGACTGGCAATCGTGTCCACTAATCAGGCTCCTTGAGCATGGGACGGGGTCTCGGCGGCCGGGCTCGGGGTATCCGGGGACATCTCCTCGGAGGGCACGCCAGCGGCGGAGGGCCCGCCCTTGCGCTCGCGCCACATGGCGCGCAGCATCTCGTGCCACCGCGGACGCTTGCGCGGCGGGACATGGTCGACACCACCGAGCGACCACGGATTGCACCGCAGGATGCGCCAGGCCGTCAGCGCCGTTCCCTTGATCGCACCGTGCCGGTCGATGGCCAGGTAGCCGTAGCGAGAGCACGACGGGTAGTACTTGCACACCGGACCAAGCAGCGGACTGATCGTCCACTGATACAGCTTGATCAGAGCCAGCAGTGGGTACTTCATCGAGCGCCCCCTCCCAGCAGCCGCTGAAGAGCGGCGTCCAGGTCTTGGGCCAGCTGTGCATGGGCGGCGTCACCCGATCCGGGCAACGCTCGTACGACTACCAGGCTACCGGGGGGCAGCTGGCCCACCCGGTCGCGCATCAGATGGCGAAGCCTGCGCTTCACCGTATTGCGTACGACTGCTCCGCCAACGGCCTTGCTCACGACGAAACCCGCACGCGTCGGGGGAACGCTCTCCCCAGGCGCGTGCGGGTCCGTTGCACCGCTACGAAGATGGACGACGAGAAGCGGGCGTCCGGCCCGTCGTCCTCGGCGTACCGCGGTCGCGAAGTCTTCGCGCCGCCTCAGCCGATGCTCGGTAGGCAGCACGACGTCATGACCTAAACGATTAGGCGGAAAGGCTGGCGCGACCCTTGCCACGACGGTTCGCGAGGATCGCGCGGCCGGCACGGGTGCGCATCCGCAGGCGGAAGCCGTGGGTCTTGGCGCGGCGGCGGTTGTTCGGCTGGAAGGTGCGCTTGCTCACTCGGGGGCTCCAGAAATGATTGTGTGGTGGCGGGACATCGCCTGGCTGTCACCGTGCGCCCACGAGAAGCTCGCGAATACGCACCGAGTGCACCGCTTCACAATCACAGATCGTGATCTTTGCCCATCGGAGGCAGGCGGCAGCAGCCATCGACAACTCGACCTGGTCACGGTACGCGGGGCTACGCCATCCGGTCAAACCGACCGTCAGGCGGAGACACTGTGCACAGCCTGTGGACAACAACTTGAACCGCAGCCGTTGCCCTGACTACCGTGGGCAAACTCCGATTCATTCCCTTCTCCCTGCCCATCCCGATTTCCGTCCCAAGAACCACACCTTCGTGGGACCCGTGAGAGAGCGTGCCTTGTGGCTGACGTACCTGCCGATCTTGCCGCAGTGTGGCCACGAGTTCTGGAGCAGCTGCTGGGTGAGGGGCGGGGGCACGGAGTAGACGCGAAGGACGAGCGCTGGATCAAGCGCTGCCAGCCGTTGGCACTGGTCGCCGACACCGCCCTGCTGGCCGTGCCGAACGAGTTCGCCAAGGGCGTGCTCGAGGGCCGCCTCGCCCCCATCGTCAGCGAGTCGCTGAGCCGCGAGTGCGGCCGTCCGATCCGTATCGCCATCACGGTGGACGACTCGGTCGGCGACCCCATGGACCGGCCCGGCCCCACGGCGCCGCCGTACCAGCAGCAGCCCGGCCAGCAACAGCAGCAGCGTTACGAGGAGCCGGAACAGCACCCGGGCTCCAATCAGGGACACGAGCCGTACGACAGCTACGGCCGCCGTGCCTCGGACGACCACGCCCCTGGCCACGGGCCCGACCAGCTGCCGACCGCCCGCCCTGCCTACCCCGACTACCAGCGCCCCGCGCCCGGCGCCTGGCCGCAGCAGCAGCCGCCCCAGCAGGACGACTACGGCTGGCAACAGCAGCGGCTCGGCTTCCCCGAGCGCGACCCGTACGCGAGCCCCCAGCAGCAGCCCCAGCACGACTACCGGTCGCAGCCCCCGCAGGGGCGCTCACCGTATGAACAACACCGGCAGGACCGGCAGGACCGGCAGGACCGGCAGGACCGCCAGGATCAGCAGGACCGCCACGACCGCCACGACAGACGTGAGCGCCACGACCAGTCGCAGGGGTCCGGCGGCCACGACCCCAGGGGCGGCGGCCACGGCAACGGCCACGGTGTCCACGGCAGCGGTACCCCCGGCCCCCTGGCCGCTCAGCCGGCCCCGGCGTCCGCGCCCGGCGAACCCACCGCGCGGCTCAACCCGAAGTACCTCTTCGACACCTTCGTGATCGGCGCCTCGAACCGCTTCGCGCACGCGGCGGCCGTCGCCGTGGCCGAGGCGCCCGCCAAGGCGTACAACCCCCTCTTCATCTACGGGGAGTCCGGGCTCGGCAAAACGCACCTGCTGCACGCCATCGGTCATTACGCCCGCAGCCTCTACCCCGGCACGCGCGTGCGGTACGTGAGCTCCGAGGAGTTCACCAACGAGTTCATCAACTCCATCCGCGACGGCAAGGGTGACACCTTCCGCAAGCGGTACCGCGAGATGGACATCCTGCTCGTCGACGACATCCAGTTCCTCGCGAGCAAGGAGTCGACGCAGGAGGAGTTCTTCCACACCTTCAATACGCTCCACAACGCGAACAAGCAGATCGTGCTCTCCAGCGACCGGCCGCCCAAACAACTGGTGACGCTCGAGGACCGGCTGCGCAACCGCTTCGAGTGGGGGCTGATCACAGACGTCCAGCCGCCGGAGCTCGAAACGCGTATCGCCATCCTTCGTAAGAAGGCGGTGCAGGAGCAGCTCAACGCACCGCCGGAGGTCCTGGAGTTCATCGCGTCCCGCATCTCACGCAACATCCGTGAGCTCGAGGGCGCGCTGATCCGGGTCACGGCTTTCGCCTCGCTCAATCGGCAGCCGGTGGACCTGGGTCTGACGGAGATCGTCCTGAAGGATCTGATCCCGGGCGGCGAGGACGCCTCTCCGGAGATCACGGCTCCGGCCATCATGGCCGCGACCGCGGACTACTTCGGACTGACGGTGGACGACCTCTGCGGATCCTCGCGCAGCCGCGTCCTGGTGACGGCCCGCCAGATCGCGATGTACCTCTGCCGCGAGCTGACGGACCTCTCCCTGCCCAAGATCGGCGCGCAGTTCGGCGGCCGCGACCACACGACCGTCATGCACGCGGACCGCAAGATCCGCGCGCTGATGGCGGAGCGACGCTCGATCTACAACCAGGTCACCGAGCTCACCAACCGCATCAAGAACGGCTGACAGACGCCGGCAGAACACCTCTCAAGGGCGCCTCGGGACAACTTCCGGGGCGCCCTTCGGCGTTGTGCACGCGCGCGTGGAGCCCGTCGCACCCTCCCCGCTGTTCGATTTCCCCAGCTGAGGGGCCTGTTCTCCACAGATGTGCGCACTTTTTCCCCTCCACACCCTGGGGACTGAGAAGTTGTCCAGATGCTGTCCACAGGGGACCCTGCTGAAGGATCATCAAGCCAGGTCAGGTGGTTGTGGATTGGTGGACGACGGCCCTCCACAGGCTGTGGAGGAAAATCTCGTCCACAGGGTGTGCATGAACTTGTCCACCGGCAACCCACAGGCTCGGGCCAGTTGTCCCCAGCTTTCCCCAGCTTCTCCACACGGCTGTCCACTGTTCGGCAACGCAACGCGCCCCGTCACCGTGCCGAGTGAAAGGCGTCACACCAAGGTGGTCGGTTGGCCTGTGGGGAAGGTGGGTAAAACTGGGGACGGCGCTGGGGAGAAGTACCCCTTGCCTGTGCATCGGGTGTGCAGAACTTTCGCCCGTCCACAGAAACCACCGGTTGTCCACCGCCTCCGCCCACAGGCGCAGTGGATAAAAAACCGGCACTGACCTGCGCATACGCGGTTATCCACGGTTTCCACAGGCCCTACTACTACTGCCCCCTAGAGTCACCGGGGAAATGGCTTCGAAGAGGGGCCTGTGCACAACTCGCGCTCCGGACCTCCGACGCCTCTCGTCACGACTTGACCCCGACGGGCACCCACTGTCAGTGCGGTGCGTCAGACTGGTCCCCAGTGCCAGCAACAGCAGGAGGGCGGCTAAGTGAAGATCCGGGTGGAACGCGACGTACTCGCGGAGGCAGTGGCGTGGGCGGCGCGCAGTCTCCCGGCCCGGCCACCGGCACCTGTCCTCGCGGGCCTGCTGCTGAAGGCCGAGGAAGGCGCACTCAGCCTTTCCAGCTTCGACTACGAGGTCTCGGCACGTGTCTCCGTGGACGCCGAGATCGACGACGAGGGCACGGTCCTCGTCTCCGGCCGGCTGCTCGCCGACATCTGCCGCGCCCTTCCCAACCGTCCGGTGGAGATCTCCACAGACGGTGTGCGGGCCACCGTGGTCTGCGGCTCCTCACGATTCACACTCCACACCCTTCCTGTGGAGGAGTACCCCGCGCTGCCGCAGATGCCCACCGCGACCGGCACGGTCCCCGGTGAGGTCTTCGCCTCGGCCGCCGCGCAGGTGGCCATCGCCGCGGGCCGCGACGACACGCTGCCCGTCCTGACCGGCGTACGCATCGAGATCGAGGGCGACACGGTCACCCTGGCCTCCACCGACCGCTACCGCTTCGCGGTCCGCGAGTTCCTGTGGAAGCCGGAGAACCCCGAGGCGTCCGCGGTCGCCCTGGTGCCCGCCAAGACGCTCCTGGACACCGCGAAGGCGCTCACGAGCGGCGACACGGTCACCCTGGCGCTGTCCGGCTCCGGTGCCGGTGAGGGCCTGATCGGTTTCGAGGGCGCCGGACGGCGTACGACCACGCGTCTCCTCGAGGGCGACCTGCCGAAGTACAAGACGCTCTTCCCCACGGAGTTCAACTCGATCGCGGTCATCGAGACCGCCCCGTTCGTCGAGGCCGTGAAGCGCGTGGCCCTGGTGGCCGAGCGGAACACTCCGGTGCGCCTCAGCTTCGAGCAGGGCGTGCTGATCCTGGAGGCCGGCTCAAGCGACGACGCACAGGCTGTGGAAAGGGTCGACGCCCAGCTCGAGGGCGACGACGTCTCGATCGCCTTCAACCCGACGTTCCTGCTCGACGGCCTGAGCGCGATCGACTCCCCGGTCGCCCAGCTGTCGTTCACGACGTCGACGAAGCCCGCGCTCCTGAGCGGCAGGCCGGCCGTGGACGCGGAGGCCG
The DNA here is from genome assembly GCF_053591915.1 of Streptomyces sp. NPDC002853. Taxonomy (NCBI): domain Bacteria; kingdom Bacillati; phylum Actinomycetota; class Actinomycetes; order Kitasatosporales; family Streptomycetaceae; genus Streptomyces; species Streptomyces sp. NPDC002853. The sequence goes on from NZ_JBSFUS010000010.1 coordinate 45,172, forward strand.
ACGAGGCCTACAAGTACCTGATCATGCCTGTACGTCTGAGCGGCTGAGCCCACAGGTGTGAGCGAGCGTCCGGGCGTAGGCTCGGACGCGGGTACGAAGGTGCCTCCACGCCACATCGCTACTTAAGGAACCACTGATGGAGCTCGGTCTCGTCGGCCTCGGCAAGATGGGCGGCAACATGCGCGAGCGCATCCGCCGCGCAGGCCACACCGTCATCGGATACGACCGCAACCAGGACGTCGCGGATGTCCACAGCCTCGAAGAGCTTGTGGGCAAACTCAAGGGTCCGCGCGTCGTCTGGGTGATGGTTCCGGCCGGAGCCGCGACCCAGTCCACCGTCGACGAGCTCGCCGAGCTGCTCCAGCCCGGTGACGTCGTCGTGGACGGCGGGAACTCCCGCTGGACGGACGACGAGAAGCACGCCGAGGAGCTCGCCGCCAAGGGAATCGGCTTCGTCGACTGCGGCGTCTCCGGCGGCGTCTGGGGCCTCAAGAACGGCTACGCGCTGATGTACGGCGGCGACGCCAAGGACATCGAGAAGGTCCAGCCGATCTTCGACGCGTTGAAGCCCGAGGGTGACTTCGGCTCCGTGCACGCCGGCAAGGTCGGTGCGGGCCACTTCTCGAAGATGGTCCACAACGGCATCGAGTACGCCATGATGCAGGCCTATGCCGAGGGCTGGGAGCTCCTGGAGAAGGTCGACTCCGTCACGGACGTGCGCGAGGTCTTCCGCTCCTGGCAGGAGGGCACGGTCATCCGTTCCTGGCTGCTCGACCTCGCGGTCAACGCCCTGGACGACGACGAGCACCTGGCGAAGCTGCGCGGCTTCGCGCAGGACTCCGGCGAGGGCCGGTGGACGGTGGAAGCCGCCATCGACAACGCCGTGCCGCTGCCCGCGATCACGGCCTCGCTCTTCGCCCGCTTCGCCTCGCGGCAGGACGACTCCCCGCAGATGAAGATGATCGCGGCGCTGCGCAACCAGTTCGGTGGTCACGCGGTCGAGTCCAAGAGCGAGAACTGATCCACAGCCTGTGGGGAACATCAGCTGTTTCCCACAGGCCTCGCAGCAAGAGAAGGAAGCCGGGGGAGGTCGGCGCACACCATGCACGTCACGCATCTGTCGCTGGCCGACTTCCGCTCGTACGCCCGGGTCGAGGTCCCACTCGATCCGGGCGTCACCGCGTTCGTGGGCCCCAACGGCCAGGGCAAGACGAACCTCGTGGAGGCCGTCGGCTACCTCGCCACGCTCGGCAGCCACCGGGTCTCCTCGGACGCCCCGCTGGTGCGCATGGGCGCCGAGCGTGCCGTCGTCCGGGCCGCGGTCCGGCAGGGCGAACGCCAGCAGCTGGTCGAGCTCGAACTCAATCCGGGCAAGGCCAACCGCGCCCGAATCAACAGGTCCTCGCAGGTCAAACCCCGTGACGTGCTGGGAATCGTGCGCACGGTGCTGTTCGCTCCCGAGGATCTCGCGCTGATCAAGGGCGACCCGGGTGAGCGCCGGCGGTTCCTCGACGAGCTGATCACGGCACGTTCTCCGCGCATGGCGGGCGTGCGCTCCGACTACGACCGGGTGCTGAAGCAGCGCAACACCCTCCTGAAGTCCGCCGCCCTGGCGCGGCGGCACGGCGGGCGCTCCATGGACCTGTCCACACTCGACGTCTGGGATCAGCACCTCGCGCGCGTGGGCGCCGAACTGCTCACGCAGCGGCTCGACCTGATCGCCGCGCTGCAGCCGCTCGCCGACAAGGCGTACGAACAGCTGGCGCCCGGCGGCGGCCCCGTCGCCCTTGAGTACAAGCCGTCCGCGCCGGGCGAGGGCCATACGCGCGAGGCTCTGTTCGAGCAGTTGATCGCCGCACTCGAAGAGGCCCGCAAGCAGGAGATCGAGCGCGGAGTGACGCTGGTCGGCCCGCACCGCGACGACCTGCTCCTGAAGCTGGGCCAGCTCCCCGCCAAGGGGTACGCGAGCCATGGCGAGTCCTGGTCGTACGCCCTGTCGCTGCGCCTCGCCTCGTACGACCTGCTGCGCGCCGAGGGCAACGAACCCGTGCTCGTCCTGGACGACGTGTTCGCGGAGCTCGACGCGCGCCGCCGGGAGCGGCTCGCGGAGCTGGTGGCGCCGGGCGAGCAGGTCCTGGTCACGGCCGCGGTGGAGGACGACGTGCCGGGCGTGCTCGCCGGGACGCGGTTCGCGGTGGCCGACGGCGCGGTGGAGCGCGCATGACGCGCCTGAGCAGGGAGCGCGCATGAGCGCCGAAGAGCCCGCCAAGGGCACGCCTCAGGACGCTCCCAAGGAGACGCCGAAGACGCCCGAGCCTTCCGGCGTCGACCTCGCCCGGGTCGCCCTGCGCGCCGCCAAGGAACAGGCACGCGCGCGTGGAGACGCCGCCCAGCAGAAGAAGCAGGCCCGTAGAGGCGGTCTTCGCTCCGGCGCGCGCGCCGACGGGCGTGACCCGCAGCCGCTCGGCTCCGCCATCAACCGTCTGATCACCGAGCGCGGCTGGGAGACCCCGGCCGCGGTCGGCGGTGTGATGGGCCGCTGGCCGCAGATCGTCGGCGAGGACCTGGCCAACCACTGCGTGCCACAGCGCTACGACGAGAACGAGCGCGTCCTGACCGTCCAGTGCGATTCCACTGCCTGGGCGACGAACCTGCGCCTCCTGGCCCCGCAGCTGGTCGCGCGCCTCAACGAGGACCTCGGCCACGGCACCGTGCGCCTCATCAAAGTCCTTGGTCCCAGCGGCCCCACGCGGCGCTTCGGACCCTTGCGCGCGCCGGGCAGCACGGGCCCCGGGGACACCTACGGCTGAGGCCGTACCGAGTGGTAGCTCAAGGTTGACACCTCGAAGCGCTGAGTGCCGCTGTGAGCCTCTTAGGGCCCCGGGCCGCATATGGGGAGTCGGGCGACTCCGGTTCAGGACGGCACATGCGGACTCAGGTACCGGCAAACCCCCATCACTGTCGGCGCTACCGGTAGACTGGAAGCTAATCGCGTCCCACGCGTGGGACGCATCGAAAAACGCTGACTATCGCTGAACGACGCAGCCGCTCCGGCCAACGCCGGATGCTTGGCTTGTGCTGTGCCAGAAAGGGCGCTTCGTGGCCGATTCCGGCAACCCCAACGAGAACATCCCGTCTACCGTCGCTGGCGAGAACGGCGAGGTCACAGCCTTGTACGACGCCAGCGCGATCACCGTCCTCGAGGGTCTGGACGCGGTCCGCAAGCGGCCTGGCATGTACATCGGGTCGACCGGTGAGCGCGGCCTGCACCACCTCGTGCAAGAGGTCGTCGACAACTCAGTCGACGAAGCCCTCGCCGGGCACGCGGACACCATCGACGTCACGATCCTCGCCGACGGCGGCGTTCGCGTCATCGACAACGGCCGAGGCATCCCGGTGGGCATCCACCCCGTCGAGAAGAAGCCGGCCGTCGAGGTCGTGCTCACGGTGCTGCACGCGGGCGGCAAATTCGGCGGCGGCGGATACGCGGTCTCCGGTGGTCTGCACGGCGTCGGTGTCTCCGTGGTGAACGCACTGTCGACGAAGCTCGCCGTCGACATCAGGACCGACGGCTACCGCTGGACCCAGGACTACAAGCTGGGCGTGCCGACGGCCCCGCTCGCCAAGCACGAGCCGGTCGAGGACTCGGGCACCACGGTCACCTTCTGGGCCGACCCGGACGTCTTCGAGACGACCGAGTACTCCTTCGAGACGCTGGCACGGCGCTTCCAGGAGATGGCGTTCCTCAACAAGGGTTTGACCATCAAACTCACTGATGAGCGCGACTCGGCGAAGGCGACGGCGGGTGCGGACTCGGCCGAGGCCACCGACGACGAGGCCGCCGAGGCCCGCACGGTGACGTACCACTACGAAGGCGGCATCGTCGACTTCGTGAAGTACCTCAACTCCCGCAAGGGAGAGATGATCCACCCGACCGTCATCGACGTCGAGGCCGAGGACAAGGAGCGCATGCTCTCGGCCGAGATCGCGATGCAGTGGAACTCGCAGTACACCGAAGGTGTCTACTCCTTCGCGAACACGATCCACACGCATGAGGGCGGTACGCACGAGGAGGGCTTCAGGGCCGCGCTGACGGGCCTGGTCAACCGGTACGCGCGCGAGAAGAAGCTGCTGCGCGAGAAGGACGACAACCTCACGGGTGAGGACATCCGCGAGGGCCTGACGGCCATCATCTCGGTGAAGCTGGGCGAGCCGCAGTTCGAGGGCCAGACCAAGACCAAGCTGGGCAACACGGAGGCGAAGACCTTCGTGCAGAAGGTCGTGCACGAGCACCTCACGGACTGGTTCGACCGCAACCCGAACGAGGCTGCGGACATCATCCGCAAGGGCATCCAGGCCGCCACGGCCCGCGTCGCCGCCCGCAAGGCGCGCGACCTGACCCGTCGCAAGGGCCTGCTCGAATCGGCCTCGCTGCCCGGAAAGCTCAGCGACTGCCAGTCGAACGACCCGACGAAGTGCGAGATCTTCATCGTCGAGGGTGACTCCGCCGGTGGTTCGGCGAAGTCCGGTCGTAACCCGATGTACCAGGCGATCCTGCCCATCCGAGGCAAGATCCTGAACGTCGAGAAGGCGCGGATCGACAAGATCCTGCAGAACCAGGAAGTCCAGGCCCTCATCTCGGCCTTCGGCACGGGTGTGCACGAGGACTTCGACATCGAGAAGCTCCGCTATCACAAGATCATCCTGATGGCGGACGCCGACGTCGACGGTCAGCACATCAACACCCTGCTCCTGACGTTCCTGTTCCGCTTCATGCGGCCGCTCGTGGAGTCGGGGCACGTCTACCTGTCGCGCCCGCCGCTGTACAAGATCAAGTGGTCCCGTGACGACTTCCAGTACGCCTACTCCGACCGTGAGCGTGACGCGCTGGTCGAGCTCGGCCGGCAGGCCGGCAAGCGCTTCAGGGACGACTCGGTCCAGCGCTTCAAGGGTCTCGGTGAGATGAACGCCGAGGAGCTGCGGATCACGACGATGGACCAGGACCACCGCGTTCTCGGCCAGGTCACCCTGGACGACGCGGCACAGGCCGACGACCTCTTCTCGGTGCTGATGGGAGAGGACGTCGAGGCACGGCGCTCGTTCATTCAGCGCAACGCCAAGGACGTCCGCTTCCTCGACATCTGAGTCGGCCCGTACAAGCCGCACCTCGAAAGGACTTTGACCAGCAATGGCCGACGAGAACACCCCTGTGATGCCCGAAGAGGAGCCCGCCGTTCCCGGCGTGGGCCTGCGTGTCGAGCCCGTCGGGCTCGAGACGGAGATGCAGCGCTCCTACCTCGACTACGCGATGTCCGTCATCGTGTCGCGCGCGCTGCCCGACGTGCGGGACGGCCTGAAGCCCGTGCACCGCCGCGTCCTGTACGCGATGTACGACGGCGGATACCGCCCCGAGAAGGGCTTCTACAAGTGCGCCCGCGTCGTCGGCGACGTCATGGGCACCTACCACCCGCACGGCGACTCCTCCATCTACGACGCCCTGGTCCGCCTGGCCCAGCCGTGGTCGATGCGGATGCCCCTCGTGGACTCCAACGGCAACTTCGGCTCCCCGGGCAACGACCCGGCGGCCGCCATGCGGTACACCGAGTGCAAGATGGCGCCGCTGGCCATGGAGATGGTCCGTGACATCGACGAGGAGACCGTCGACTTCACGGACAACTACGACGGCCGCAACCAGGAGCCGACGGTCCTGCCGGCGCGCTTCCCGAACCTGCTGATCAACGGCTCGGCGGGCATCGCGGTCGGCATGGCGACGAACATCCCGCCGCACAACCTCCGCGAGGTCGCGGCGGGCGCGCAGTGGGCCCTGGAGCACCCGGACGCCTCGCACGAGGAGCTGCTCGACGCTCTTATCGAGCGCATCAAGGGCCCCGATTTCCCCACCGGCGCACTAGTAGTGGGCCGAAAAGGCATCGAGGAGGCGTACCGCACGGGCCGTGGCTCCATCACGATGCGCGCGGTCGTCGCGGTCGAGGAGATCCAGAACCGCCAGTGCCTGGTGGTCACCGAGCTCCCCTACCAGACCAACCCCGACAACCTCGCGCAGAAGATCGCCGACCTGGTCAAGGACGGCAAGGTCGGCGGCATCGCCGACGTCCGCGACGAGACGTCCTCGCGCACGGGCCAGCGCCTCGTCGTCGTCCTGAAGCGTGACGCGGTCGCCAAGGTCGTGCTGAACAACCTCTACAAGCACACCGACCTCCAGTCGAACTTCAGCGCCAACATGCTGGCCCTGGTCGACGGCGTGCCGCGCACCCTCTCCCTGGACGCGTTCATCCGCCACTGGGTGACGCACCAGGTCGAGGTCATCGTCCGGCGCACGAAGTTCCGGCTGCGCAAGGCCGAGGAGCGGGCTCACATCCTGCGTGGCCTCCTGAAGGCCCTGGACGCGATCGACGAGGTCATCGCGCTCATCCGGGCCAGCCAGACGGTCGACGTCGCGCGTGAGGGCCTGATGGGCCTGCTCTCGATCGACGAGATCCAGGCCAACGCCATCCTCGAGATGCAGCTGCGCCGGCTCGCCGCCCTGGAGCGCCAGAAGATCGTCGCCGAGCACGACGAACTCCAGGCGAAGATCAACGAGTACAACGCGATCCTGGCCTCGCCCGAGCGGCAGCGCCAGATCATCAGCGAGGAGCTCGCGGCGATCGTCGACAAGTTCGGCGAGGACCGCCGATCGGCGCTCGTGCCCTTCGACGGCGACATGTCCATGGAGGACCTGATCGCCGAAGAGGACATCGTCGTCACCATCACGCGCGGCGGCTACATCAAGCGCACCAAGACGGAGGACTACCGCTCGCAGAAGCGCGGCGGCAAGGGCGTGCGCGGCACGAAGCTGAAGCAGGACGACATCGTCGACCACTTCTTCGTGTCGACGACCCACCACTGGCTCCTGTTCTTCACGAACAAGGGCCGGGTCTACCGCGCGAAGGCATACGAGCTCCCGGACGCCGGACGGGACGCCCGTGGTCAGCACGTGGCGAACCTGCTCGCCTTCCAGCCGGACGAGCAGATCGCCGAGATCCTCGCGATCCGTGACTACGAAGCGGTGCCCTACCTGGTTCTCGCCACCAAGGGCGGCCTCGTGAAGAAGACCCCGCTCAAGGACTACGACTCGCCTCGCTCGGGCGGTGTCATCGCCATCAACCTCCGCGAGACGGACGACGGCAAGGACGACGAGCTGATCGGTGCCGAACTCGTCTCCTCCGAGGATGATCTGCTGCTCATCAGCAAGAAGGCGCAGTCGATCAGGTTCACGGCGACGGACGACGCGCTGCGCCCCATGGGCCGTGCGACGTCGGGCGTCAAGGGGATGAGTTTCCGCGGTGGCGACGAACTGCTCTCGATGAATGTCGTCAGGCCGGGTACTTTCGTCTTCACCGCAACCGATGGTGGATACGCAAAGCGCACCAACGTCGACGAGTACCGCGTCCAGGGTCGTGGTGGCCTCGGGATCAAGGCCGCCAAGATCGTGGAGGACCGCGGAGAGCTCGTGGGCGCGCTGGTGACGGAGGAGACCGACGAGATCCTCGCCATCACCCTGGGCGGCGGTGTGATTCGTACGCGAGTCAACGAGGTCAGGGAGACGGGCCGTGACACCATGGGCGTCCAACTGATCAACCTGGGCAAGCGCGATGCCGTGGTCGGTATCGCTCGTAACGCCGAGGCCGGGCGCGAGGCTGAGGAAGTCGACGGAGACATCGTCGTCGAATCGGCCGACGGCGAACCGGCCGTCGGTACGGACGAGGGCACGGAGTCCGCGGCCGAGTAGCGCGAGGAGAGAGTCATCGTGAGTGGAGCCACGGGCGCCGGGGCAAGTGGAACCGGCCCAGCCGGTACAGACGGTGTCCGTGGCTCCGCCACTGATTCTCCCGACTCGCATGAGTCCCGTGGATCCCAGGGGGGAACCGTGACCGACACCCGAGGGCCGCAGCCGGCTCAGTCAGCGCAGTACGCCGACGGGTCCCAAGGGGGCCAAGGGTCCCAGAACGCCACCGGTGCTCTGCCCGGTGAGCGCCAGCCCCAGCAGCAGACGTCCCAGCCGTACCACCCGCCGCAGGCCTATCAGCAGGGTTCCCAGACGGGTTCCGTGCGCAGGCCGCGGACGGGTGCACGCACGACGCCTCGTACGCGCAAGGCGCGGCTGCGGGTGGCCAAGGCCGACCCGTGGTCGGTGATGAAGGTCAGCTTCCTGCTCTCCATCGCGCTCGGCATCTGCACGATCGTCGCGGCCGCCGTGCTGTGGATGGTCATGGACGCCATGGGCGTCTTCTCCACGGTGGGCGGCACGATCTCGGAGGCGACGGGCTCGAACGAGTCCAACGGCTTCGACCTGCAGTCCTTCCTGTCGCTGCCCCGCGTCCTGATGTTCACGACGATCATCGCGGTCATCGACGTGGTCCTCGCCACGGCGCTCGCGACGCTCGGCGCCTTCATCTACAACCTCTCCGCGGGCTTCGTGGGCGGCGTCGAGCTGACGCTGGCCGAGGACGAGTAGTTCTTGTGGTTCCTGTAGTTCCTGTAGTTCTTGCAGTTAGTTCCTCGGCTCTCTTCTTGTAGCGCCTTCTCCGAGTAGCGCTTCCTCCGAGCTTTACGGCCCCCCGGCGTTCAACGCCGGGGGCCGTCGCGGTCTGGGTCCTCCCCTGTGGGGGGCGGGGTCCCGGCGTAGGGATCGGCCTGATCAGGGTGGGGTCCTGGCGTGGGGATCGGCCTGTACAGGGCGGGGCCCTGGCGTGTGCACCGGCTCGTGCGGTGCCCGCGGAGGTATCGATTTTGGGACTGGCCCGCACGTGCGCTAATCTTCAGAGGTCAGCGCGCGGGACACACCGCAGCGCGGCGGGGCTATAGCTCAGTTGGTTAGAGCGCATCCCTGATAAGGATGAGGCCACAGGTTCAAATCCTGTTAGCCCCACAGACACGAAGAAGACCCGCAGCCCGTATCGGCTGGGGGTCTTCTTCGTGTCTGTGGGGTCCCTGGGGGGACTGCGGCCTGGGCGGCCGGGGTGTGACTACGGCTCCGCGGCGAGCCCGCCCGGATGGGCCTCGGCCTCAACGGCCGTCTCCGTGTCGTCCGTGGGGAGGTGGCGGCAGCTGGGGGATGATCCGTGGGCCTCGGCGCGGATGCGCTGCTTCATCGTGGGCGGCAAGGACCGTTCGTACGCTGCAGCCCAGTAGGCCGCGAGTGGGGCCGTCATGGTCGGCGTGCTCTTGCACGTTTCCGTGGCCTGCTGTACCGGCGTGGCCGCCGTTGCCGTCGTGGTGAATCCCAGCGTGGCGAAGAGTGCGAGGAAGGCGGTGATGAGCGTGGTCCACAGCTTCATGGCCTTGGAGCCGGTCATGGCTTCTCACTTTCGGGTTGGGCGATTTGCGTACTTTCCTCATCATGTGTATGTCGAGCCGAGAGTGAAGGACCGACGCTCGTGGCGCGTCGATGTTCAGATGAACACCACCCGTATGGCCGTAAAAGGCCCCTGGAGGGCCTGGGAGAGGTCCGGGTGAGGTCGGGAGCGGTGAACGCCGCGTCGGGTCGTGAGGCGCCGGAGAGCGGCGACGCCCGATTCGACTGCTGTGATCGGGGCGGGAGTTGAGGTCGATCCAGGTCACCGATCGGTATCGATCGGTGTGTATAGTCGGGCGCCAGAGGTCCCTTACGTCAAGAAAGACGAGGTCGCGCGGTGAAGAAGCTTCTCCTGGTCGCACTGGCCGCCATCGGCGGGCTCCTCGTGTACCGCCAGATCCAGGCGGATCGCGCCGAGCAGGATCTGTGGACGGAGGCGACTGACTCCGTGCCCACGGGTTCGTGAGTACCGACAACAGTCTCTTAACAAGGCCCCGGCCGCTTTTGCGGCCGGGGCCTTGTGCTGTCCGGTTCCTGACTCCCGGCTCCTGGTTCCCAGCTCCCGGGATCCGGCTGTCCGACCGGCCGTGGTGCAGGATCTTTCCGGCCGGCTGGCGCTCGGGTTTGCTCACGCAAGCATCACCTTGCGTGAGCAAAGGTTGTCGTGTCCCCGCGTGGGCATAGTGCGCGGGACGACTGGGGCTCAGGGGAGGGGTGGCACGTGATGGGGCGGCTGCACGAAGGCCGGGCGATACCGGCCGTGGGGGTGGCGCTGTGTGCGGTGCTGTGCGCGGTGGCGGCGTCTCCGGGGGTGGCTGTGGCCGTGGCGGCGTCTCCGGGGGTGGCCGTGGGCGCCGCGGAGGGGCCGTCGGACCCGGCTCCCAGCCCGTACGCCTTCGCCGAGCGGGCCGTGCCGGTCGACGGCGCGCAGACCAGCATGAACAGCGCGCGCCTTACGCCCGGAGCGACGTACAAGAGCTCCCTCGCACGCGGTGCCAAGCTCTACTACCAGCTGCAATTAGACGCCCGCGAGACCGTGTACGTATCCGCCACCGCCGTTCCGGGGCTCGACGCGAAGGTCGCCTACGGGGACGGCGTAGAGGTGTCCTTGCAGGACGCGAACGGCAACAACTGCAACTCCGGAGACGCCCGGTTCGGTACGTCACAGAGCCCGCGGCCCATCTCCGCCTCGGCGGTACGGGCGGTCGGCCCCGCCGACAACCGGTGCAAAGTGGCCGGAACGTACTACGTGGTGGTCGAGCGGAACAGTGACCCGGGCTCCAGTACGGAGACGTGGGACACGGAGCTTCGCGTCGTGTCGGAGCCCGGCGTGGACAAGAACGCCCCTACGACGCCGCCCCGGTCGTGGAACTCAGCCTCGCCCACGCCACCCGGTGGTGCGCGCAAGGAGCGCAAGGGCGGCACGGGCTTCAATGATGCGCGTGCGCTGGGGACAGGCGTCTGGGGCGACCGGATCGAGCCCGGCCAGACCCTCTTCTACCGTGTGCCGGTCGACTGGGGGCAGCAGATCTCCGCCAGCGCCGAGCTGGGCAGCGCGAGCGGGGGCGGGGGCGAGTACGTGACGTCGGCGCTCGTGATGTCACTGGCCAATCCCGTGCGCGAACGCATCGACGACGCCACCACGGCCTACGACGGCCGGCAGAAGACGGCAACGCTGGACCCGCTGGCTCCCGTGGCCCACGAGAACCGCTACTCCCCGATCGACGACGTGGCCGGAACACGGTTCGCCGGGTGGTACTACCTCTCGGTCCATCTGAATCCGCAGGTCACCCGGGAGTTCGGCAAGGGGCCGCTGGACCTGACGCTGCGGGTGAACGTCGACGGCGCGGCGAAGGCGGGGCCCGCGTACGTGGGGACGGCGCGGCCCGCCGGTGAGTTCGGCGTCACGGGTGAGGACAAGGATGCGGCGTCGCGGGGGGAGTCGGATGCCGGGGGCGGCAGCGGGGACGGGGCCAGTAACAGCGACGGTGCCAGTGGCAGTGGCAGTGGCAGTGGCAGTGACAGTGACGTCATGAAAGTGGTTGCCGCCGGGGGGTTCGGGGCCGGGGCCTTGCTGCTGATGATTTTGGGTGCGTGGACGCTGATCGGGCGGCGGAGGGCTGCCGCTGCGGCCCACGGGCGGTACGGGCCGCCACCGACGTAGTTCAGATCTGAGTGAGGGCCCAGATTCCCACCGCGAAGCACGCCAGGGCGGCCAGCAGCATCGGGATCGCCACCTTCGCGGGCGGCCCCGGTCGTTTCTGCCGGTGCGCGACGGGTCGGCGCTGGAGTGGAACCTGCGGGGCTTGAGCGGTGTATGGATAAGTAGGGGCGGATACGTGGTGCGCCGGAGTCATCACGGACGGTGAGAATGCGTACGCCGGGAGTTGCGCCGGGAGTTGCGACGGGTGTGGTGCCGGGGACTGAGCCGGAAGGTGAACAGGGGCGGGGGCAGGAGCGGGTGCCGGAGCCGGAGCCGGGGGCGGCGCTGAGATCGGGTGGGGGGAAGGGACATGAGGGGATTGAGCAGGGGGTGGAGGTGGCGTTGCGGGCTGTTGCTCCTGCGCGGGGGTGGCCTGCGCGGGGGCCTCTTGCGCCGGTGTCCCTTGCGACGGCGTGGACTGTGGGGGCGGTGGTGGTGGCGTGAGCGGGAAGCTGCCGGTCCGGGGCGCGGAGCGGGGCGGGGGCGGAACGGAGGGCGGAACCGAGACCGAGGACGGAACCGAGGACGAGATCGAGGATGGAGCCGAGGACGAGATCGAGGATGGAGCCGAGGGCGGAGCGAAGCCCGGCTGCGGTGGGGCCGTGAGAGGGCCGTCGGGTCCGAACCCCTGGGGAAGCGGGCCCAGTTGGTCGAATATCTCCACGACCTCGTCATCGGGACCCGGCTCGGGAAGCAGCTCGACAGCGGAGTTCAGCGCCTTGCGCGCGCCCGTGGCGGTTCGGAACCGCGCTTGTGGGTCCGGCTGGAGAAGCGTGGCGACGACCTGCCACAACGGCTCCGGAACACCCTGCGGCGCCCCAGGTGTGCCCCGCGCGGCGAAGTGCTCGATCAGGGCCTTGGCATCCGGCTTGGCGCCTTGCAGCAGATAGAGGGCCACGAGGCCCACGGCGAAGAGATCGGCGGTGAAGTCCGGCTCGGCGCCCAGCATTTGCTCGGGCGCGAAGTAGCCGGGCGTGCCCACGACGTAGTTGGTCTCCGTCAGCCGCGGCTCTCCCATCCGCATCGAGATGCCGAAGTCGGAGAGCCGCAGATGCGGGCGCGCGGTGCCGGTGGCCTCGAGCAGGATGTTGGCGGGCTTGATGTCACGGTGCACGACCCCCTCTGCGTGCACCGCGGCGAGCCCGGAGAGCAGCTGGTCCAGGAGCGTGCAGACCAGGCGGGGCGGCAGTGGGCCGTAATCCCCGATCACGTGGGCCAGCGAGCCGCCGGCGACCAAGGCCATGGTGAACAGGACCTTGTCGTCGTCGGCGGCCCAGCTGGCCGGTGCGAGTACATGCGGGTGGTCGATCCGAAGCGCCTGCTCCCGCACGAAGCGCAGCAATGCGTGCGCGTCGCTCTGTTGCAGGACTTTGGCCGCCACATACCGGCGCCGCCGGTGGTCCCAGGCGCGCCAGACCGCTCCGACTCCCCCACGGCCGACCGGGTCGACCAGTTCGTAGCGGCCTGCGAAGACCTCACCCATGGTCGCGCACTGCTCCCCCTCCGGGCCGCCCGGTGGCCCGGCCGACGGCTCAGTTCTGGTGCGCCTCGTAATGGGCGACCGCGTCCGCGGTGCGTCCGGCGCCGTATACCCGGAGGAACTCTGCCAGTTCCGGGTGGGTCGGGGCGAGGGAGTCCGCCGCATCGATGATGTCGCCCGCCGCGGCGACGGAGCGCAGCAGCGACTGGATCTCCCGCACCACGCGTTTCACCGTGGGAGCACCCGAACTCGTCGTCGACTGCGAGGTGTTGGTCAGGACGGAGCCGCCCTGGGACTTCTTGATCTCGTCCATGCGGTCGGTGGCCTCGGCGGCGCTCACACTGCCGTCCGCGACCTGGCCCGCCAGCTCCTGGAGGAGCTGGACGCGCTGGACGACCGCGGGGTTGCCGATCTTGGCGCGCTGTCCGCTCATCAGCTGGGACAGCATGGGCGCCGACAGACCGAGCACGCCGGCGAGGCGTGCCTGGTTGAGGCCCAGATCATCGATGAGACGACGGAAGAGCGCCCCCAGCGGCTCCCCGTACCAGTTCCGCTGGAGCTCTCGTGCTCTCGCGGTCGTCTCTTGTTGTGCGGCGTCCATTGCGTCTCCCCATCGCTTCCCCAAAAACCGTGGTTCGCTGCCGCGAACCACGCCGAGCATCTTACGGAGCGTGGTCGTTCACCGGGACCCCCAATCCTTTTGCGAGATCCGGGGGGAGACCCGGTACTCTGGTCTGCGTTGCCCACCGGAGCGAGATTCCTTCCGGCTGGGTGCACCGTTTTCGGGGCCTTAGCTCAGTTGGTAGAGCGCTGCCTTTGCAAGGCAGATGTCAGGAGTTCGAATCTCCTAGGCTCCACAGAAACGCCGTAGGGCGGGATCACCTCAGCTGAGGTGATCCCGCCCTACGGCGTTCATCAGTGGTGCAGTGGTGCAGTGGCGTCAGCGCACGTCGTCGCGGTTCGCGGCCTCGGACTCGGCCTGCTTGGCCTGGACCTCGGGGTCGAGGGAGGCCTGACCGCTGCCGTCGACCGAGGTCAGCGGCGCACTGTCGGGGACCTCCGTCGCCGCCGGCGGCTCGACGAGCCAGTCCGGGTTGGCCTGCTTGTCCCACCACTTCCAGGCGGCGACCGCACCGCCGGCCACCACGCCAAGGACCACGAGGCCCTTGGCGAGACGTCCGGCGCGGGCCCGGCGGTTGTGCTTGCGGGTCAGCCGCTGGATCTCCTTGGGAGAGACCTCGCCGCGCAGTGCCGCGAGTGCCGCGGCACCGCGGGACGCCGCCTCGTCACGGACGGGCTGAGCCGCGGCCATGGCGTGCTCGATCCGCGGCTTCGAGTAATCGGCGGCCTGCTGGGCTGCCTTGCGGGTCTGCTTGGCTGCCTTACGGGTGCGGACAGCGGCTTCGTGCGCGGCGTGGTCGACCTTCGGCGGCACATGCGCACGGGCCTGCTCGATGCGCGGGCCGACATGAGCGCCGTACTGCACACGGGCTTGCTCGGCGGCCTGCGACACCTTGGGCGCGAGGCGTGCGCGGCTTTCGTGTGCGTAATGGACGGCCTGCTCCTTGGCCGTTCCGGCGTAAGGGGCCACCGCCTCCGCGGCATGCCGCACGCTGTCCTTAGCCGAACCGGTCGCGGCGCGCACGCTGTCGATGCGGGTCACAGGATCCTCCTCCTCGGTGGCTTATAGGTATGTCACCTTTCCACCCTTTCAAGGATCATGCCTTCCGGATGGTTCCGAGGCATGACGCAGCCGGGCATCCGGGTGCGATCATTCTGATCAAATCGGTACAAGCGGAGTGCTTTGCCGACAATGCCACGGATCGTCGCGGCGCGCGCCCACTCGGTGACTACTCGTCGGAATCCGGTCCATGGGAGGATCGGGACGTCATAGAAGACAACGGAAGGCAGACCGTGGCCGAGCAGCTTTACGCCACCCTGAAGACCAACCGAGGCGACATCGAGGTGCTGCTGCACCCCAACCACACGCCGAAGACGGTCAAGAACTTCGTCGAGCTCGCCCAGGGCGAGCGCGAGTGGGTTCACCCGGAGACCGGAAAGAAGACCACGGACCGGCTCTACGACGGCACTGTCTTCCACCGCGTCATCAGCGGCTTCATGATTCAGGGCGGCGACCCGCTGGGCAACGGCACGGGCGGCCCCGGCTACGAGTTCGAGGACGAGTTCCACCCCGACCTCGCCTTCGACAAGCCGTACCTGCTCGCCATGGCCAACGCGGGCCCGGGCACCAACGGCTCGCAGTTCTTCGTGACGGTTTCCCCGACCGCGTGGCTCACGCGCAAGCACACGATCTTCGGCGAGGTCACCGACCCGGCGAGCCAGAAGGTCGTCGACGAGATCGCCGCCACGCAGACCAACCCGCGCACCGACCGCCCGGTGAACGACGTGGTCATCGAGTCCGTCGTCATCGAGACCCGCGCCGCCTGACACCGGCGCACCCCGCGAGGGAACCAAACCGCCCCGCCCATCCGTAAGGAAGGGCGGGGCGGTGCGTTCGCTACGCGCGCGTAGCTGTGCCTTCGTACGGACATTGAGGGGACCCCATGGACCAGGCACCAGGAAGCCCGCAGGGGCCACAGGACGCAGCGAACCTGCCCGGCTGCTACCGGCATCCGGATCGCGAGACCGGCATCAGCTGCGCCCGTTGCGAGCGGCCGATCTGCACGGACTGCATGATCAGCGCGTCGGTCGGCTTCCAGTGCCCCGAGTGTGTGCGCGAGGGCTCGGGCACCGGACACGCGCCCGCGGCGAACCAGCCGCGCACCATCGCCGGTGGCTCGATCGCCACGGACCCGCGTCTTGTCACCAAGATCCTGCTCGGCCTGAATGTCGCGGTGTTCATCGCCGTCCTCGCCGTGGGCGACCGCCTGGTCAACGAGCTCGTCCTGATCGGGGCGTGGCCGCCCGAGCCCTGGGTGCCGACGGAAGGCGTCGCCGAAGGCCAGTGGTACCGCCTGGTCACATCGATGTTCACGCACCAGGAGATCTGGCACATCGCGTTCAACATGCTCGGCCTGTGGTGGCTCGGCGGCCCCCTGGAGGCGGCGCTCGGCCGCGCCCGCTATCTCGCGCTGTACGTGTTGTCCGGCCTGGCGGGCGGCGCGCTGACCTACGTCGTCGCGGACTCGGACCAGGCCTCGCTCGGGGCGTCCGGGGCGATTTTCGGGCTGCTCGGTGCGACCGCGGTCCTGATGCGGCGCCTGAACTACGACATGCGCCCCGTCATCGCGCTGCTCGCGCTGAACTTGCTCTTCACCTTCACGTGGAGCGGCATCGCCTGGGAGGCGCACGTAGGCGGCCTGATCGCCGGCGTCGCGATCGCGTACGGGATGGTGCACGCGCCCCGCGAGCGGCGGACGCTCGTGCAGTGGGGGACCTGTGCGGTGGTGCTGGCCGTGGTCCTCGCAGCCGTGCTCGTCAGGACCGCTCAGCTCGTCTGACGGTCGCCGATGACGTGCGACGACCGAAGTTGTCCACAGCGTGTGCCCACGCTTGTGCATTCCGTGGGGAACAACAGTGCCCCTTGTCGCTGACCTGGGTTTCCCCAGGAAGGACAAGGGGCCTGCGAGGGCTTGCGGGCGATCAGCCAGTCATACCGGCGTCAACGCCACGAGGGTTATCCACAGATCGTCTTTCTTTTCCCCAGACAGTGCCGGGATGTGGATAGCGCTGTGGATAACTCAGGGCAAGGCTTGCGTTCAGCCCTGCGGGAGGGGCGCTACTTCCACTGCGTGGAGACGCCGAACCCCGCAGCGATGAAGCCGAAGCCGACCACGATGTTCCAGTTGCCCAGCGGGTCGATCGGCAGCTTGCCGTCGGTGACGTAGAAGACGACGATCCAGGCGAGCCCGATGAGGAACATCGCGAGCATCACCGGAGCCACCCAGCTGCGACTGGTCAGCTTGATGTTCGTCGCCTTCTTCGCGGGCGGCGTGTAATCGTCGGCCTTCTTGCGGATCCGTGACTTCGGCACGAGGGTCTCTCCTGTCGATACGGGGAGCTGAGCCCTCCCCCGGGCGTCCGTTAGCGTAGTGCTTCCGCGGCGCTGAAGGAGATAAGGGTACGTTGAGCAATTCTGCCGACTCCCCCACAGGTCCGGGTCGACGTCCTCGCTGGCGGCCGGTCCGGCTGCTCACGGCCGCCGTTTTCGCGCTCGCGGGCCTCATCTTCTTCACCAGCTTCAACACGGCCAAGGGCACGAACATCCGCACCGACGCCTCGCTCCTGAAGCTCTCCGACCTGATCGAGGAACGCAGCCACAAGAACGGCAAGCTGGACGAGTCCAACGGCACGCTGCGCGACGACGTCGAATCGCTGGCCGAGCGCGACAACGGCGGCACGAAGGCCGACGACGCGCGGCTCAAGGCCCTGGAGAAGAACGCGGGCACCAAGAAGCTCAGCGGTGAGGCGGTCTCCGTCACCCTCGCCGACGCCCCGCCGAACGCCACCGCCAAGCTCCCCGGCTACCCCGAGCCCCAGCCCAACGACCTGGTCATCCACCAGCAGGACCTCCAGGCCGTGGTCAACGCGCTCTGGCAGGGCGGCGCCAAGGGCATCAAGGTCATGGACCAGCGGCTCATCTCCACCAGCGCCGTCCGCTGCGTGGGAAACACCCTGATCCTCCAGGGCCGCGTCTACTCGCCCCCGTACAAGGTGACCGCCGTAGGTGACCCGGAGAAGCTCAAGACGGCGCTCGCCGCGTCCCCGGAGATCCAGAACTACATGCTGTACGTGAACGCCTACGGTCTCGGCTGGAAAGTCGACGACGACGGGGCAATGACTCTTCCCGGCTACTCGGGCACAGTGGATCTCCACTACGCGAAGCCCGTGGAGTAACCCGTGGAGTAAGCCGCTGGGGGAGCCTGTGTCGGTGCGAGTGCTCGTCAGGACGTTCAGCGAACTGTGCATCACCATCGGCACGTTGATCGTGCTCTTCGTGGTGTACGTCCTGTTCTGGACCGGCGTGAAGGCCGACAACGCCATGGACAGCCAGATCGACACGCTGCAGGACCAGTGGGCGCAGGGATCGGTGCCGGCGCATACGGACGACGCGCCCTCGAAGACATCGTCCCCGAAGAAGCCCGCTCCCTACGAGGACGGCAAGCCCTTCGCCGTCATGTACATCCCGCGGCTTGGTTTCACGTGGAACAAGCCGGTGCTCCAGGGCACCGGCGCCGAGACCCTCAAGAAGGGCCTCGGCCACTACGGGGACACCGCGCAGCTCGGCCAGCGGGGCAACTTCTCGGTGGCGGGCCATCGCCGCACGTATGGAGACCCGTTCAAGGACTTCCCGAAGCTGCGGCCGAACGATCCCGTGGTCCTGACCGACGGCACCACGTGGTTCACGTACCGCATCGCCAACAAGCCCTACAAGACGCTGCCCGGCGACACCGGGGTCATCGACGCGGTTCCTCGCAAGTCCGGATACGACGGGCCGGGCCGTTACCTCACCCTTACGACCTGTGAACCAGAGTGGGGACACAGCCACCGGTTGATCGTCTGGGCGCACCTCGATGCCACCCAGCCCGTCGAGGCCGGGAAACCGGAGGCACTGCGCCGTTAGTCTGGTGCCGTACGGCTACGGAAGGGACGGCATGTACGGCTGGATCTGGCGGCATCTGCCGGGAAACGCATGGGTAAGGGCGCTGCTTTCGCTGGTGCTCGTCTTCGCTGTGGTCTACGTGCTCTTCCAGTACGTCTTCCCCTGGGCCGAGCCGCTGCTTCCCTTCAACGATGTGACGGTGGACGGCCAGTGAGCATCGAAGGACGCCCCAGCCGCATCCTCGTCGTCGACAACTACGACAGCTTCGTCTTCAACCTCGTCCAGTACCTCTACCAGCTCGGCGCCGAGTGCGAGGTCCTGCGCAACGACGAGGTCGAGCTGCGCCACGCGCAGGACGGCTTCGACGGAGTCCTGCTCTCACCGGGCCCCGGCACGCCCGAGCAGGCAGGTGTCTGCGTCGACATGGTGCGGCACTGCGCCGGCACCGGTGTGCCCGTGTTCGGCGTCTGCCTCGGCATGCAGTCGATGGCGGTGGCGTACGGCGGAGTGGTGGACCGTGCGCCGGAGCTGCTGCACGGCAAGACCTCCCCGGTGGTCCACGAGGGCAAGGGTGTCTTCGCGGGGCTGCCGTCGCCGTTCATCGCGACGCGCTACCACTCGCTCGCCGCCGAGCCGGCCACGGTTCCCGCCGAGCTGGAAGTCACCGCGCGCACGGAGGACGGCATCATCATGGGCCTGCGCCACCGTGAACTTCCGGTCGAGGGCGTGCAGTTCCACCCCGAGTCGGTGCTCACCGAGCACGGCCACCGCATGCTCGCCAACTGGCTGGTGGAGTGCGGGGACGCGGGGGCCATCGGCAGGTCGAGCGGGCTGGCCCCGGTGGTGGGCAGGGCCACGGCGTGACCGCGGTGCGTCCCGAGCGCGATTCCTCCGGAGTTCCGTACGACGAGCAGTACGCGTCGTACGGGGAGCCTGGGGCGTTTGAGGAGCCTGGGGCGTTCGAAGCGGCTGTCGATCACCTTGCCGATCCGCTGACCGATCCGTTGCCGGGTCAGCCGGGTCTGCCGGGTCAGCAGGGGCAGCACCCTTCGCCGTGGTTCCGCAGCGGGCCCGCCGAGCCTGAGCCGCAGCCCGCGCCGCCGCAGCCGGAGCAGCCCCAGGAGCAGGAGTGGTACGACCCCGAGGGGTACGCCCGCGACTGGTACGGGCCGAGGGAGCCGACGTACGAGGAGCTGTACGGGGCGTACGCCCCTCAGCAGTCCCAGCAGCCCCAGCAGCCCCAGCAGCCCCAGCACCAGCACCCCCAACACCAGCAGCCCCAAACCCCGGTAGATGACGAGACGGTAGGGCTGCGGACGTCGGACACCCGCCGAATAGCTGAGCCCGAGCCGGAGCGCCCCACGGAAGGCAGGGCCGCCCGCCGCAAGGCCGCCAGGAAGGGCTCCGGGCGCGCCGCGAGCACCACCGGCACCTCCAGCGCCTCGGCAGCGTCCGCCGCCCCCCTGTCCCGCGTGGAGGCCCGTCGCGCCGAGCGCGCGCGTAAGCCCTCCCCGGGTGCCGTGGTGAGCCGGGGGATCGGCGAGCTGTTCATCACCGTCGGCGTCCTGATGCTTCTCTTCGTCACGTACCAGTTGTGGTGGACGAACATCCGCGCCCACCAGCAGGCCAACGGCGCCGCCAGCGACCTCCAGGAGAAGTGGGCCAAGGGCAAGGGCAAGCCCGGCGCCTTCGAGCCAGGGCAGGGCTTCGCGCTCCTGCACATCCCACGCCTGGACGTGGTCGTGCCGATCGCCGAGGGCATCGACAAGTCGAAGGTCCTGGACCGCGGCATGGTCGGTCACTACAACGAGGGCAGAACCAAGACGGCCATGCCGGACGCCAAGAAGGGCAACTTCGCGGTCGCCGGCCATCGCAACACCCATGGCGAGCCGTTCCGGTACATCAATCAGCTCGAACCGGGCGACCCCATCGTCGTGGAGACGCAGGACAAGTACTACGTCTACAAGATGGCGAGCATCCTGCCGCAGACCGAGCCCAGCAACATCTCCGTGATCGCCCCGGTCCCGCCGGGGTCGGGGTTCACCAAAGCGGGCCGGTACATCACACTGACCACCTGTACCCCGGAGTTCACGAGCAAGTACCGAATGATCGTCTGGGGCAAGATGGCCGAGGAGCGACCGCGCAGCAAGGGCAAACCGAGCGCGCTCGTCAATTAGCACGGTGAGAACGGGGCAGATCGAGTGGCAGCCAGGACCGACCACGACGAGGAGCAAGCCGAGGAGCAGGGCGAGGAGCAGGCCGAGGCGCCCGCGCCCGCGCACACACCACGGCCACGGGGACGGGGTCCCATCGCCACGGCGGTCAGCGTCTTCGGTGAACTCCTCATCACCGCGGGCCTGGTGCTCGGTCTCTTCGTCGTCTACTCCCTGTGGTGGACCAACGTCGTCGCGGACCGCGAGGCGCACAAGCAGGGCGACAAGGTGCGCGACCGCTGGGCGGGCGGCCCGGGGAACCTGAACACCAAGGACGGCATCGGCTTCCTGCACGTGCCCGCGATGGGCAACGGCGACATCCTGGTCAGGAAGGGCACCAGCAGCAAGGTGCTCAACCACGGCGTCGCGGGCTACTACGAGGACCCGATCAAATCGGCTCTCCCGCAGGACAAGGAAGGCAACTTCACGCTGGCCGCGCACCGCGACGGGCACGGTGCGAAGTTCCACAAGATCGACAAGATCAAGAAGGGCGACGCGATCGTCTTCGAGTCCCGGGACAAGTGGTACGTGTACAAGGTGTACTCGACCCTCCCCGAGACGTCGAAGTACAACGTGAAGGCCCTGAACCCCATCCCGAAGGAATCCGGCGCGAAGAAGCCCGGCCGCTACATCACCCTTACGACGTGCACGCCGGTCTATACGTCGAACTACCGCTACGTGGTATGGGGCGAGCTGGAGCGGATCGAGAAGGTCGACAACAAGCGCACGCCGCCTGCCGAGCTGAACTGAGCCCCCTCCGCCACCGCAGGCGGGACAGAGCCCGACCACGCGAAAGAGCCCCGCACACCGTCCAGCAGGCGGTGTGCGGGGCTCTTTCGTACTGCTACGGAGTGGGTCAGTCCTCGTCGTTCCGGGAGAAGCCGGCGTTGCCTCCCAGGAAGCCACCGCCGTCCCCGCCGTTGCCCCCGCCGTTGTCACCCGGGTTGCCGCCTGCCGTGGTCAGGTTGATCGCGGTGTCGGGCGCGACCTGCTGATTGGCGGGCGGGTCGGAGAGGACCACGAGGGCCTCGTCGTCCTGCGGACCCGTGATGGTGCCGACCGTGAGGCCGGCGTCCTCGATGGCCTTGCGGGCGTCCTTGAGCTTCTGGCCGGTGAGGGCCGGAACGGTGGCCTGCTCGGCCTTCTTGGCGACCTGCAGCGTCACGGTCGAACCGGGGTCGGCCTGGCTCTGCGCGGGGAGGCTCTGCGAGATGACCTTGCCGGCCTCGACGGAGTCGCTCTCTTCTTCCTCGCACGTACCGACGAGGTCGTTGGTCTGCAGCTGGGCCTTGGCCTCTTCGCAGGTCTTGCCGGTGACGTCCGGGACCGTCGCCTTGTCGGCCTTCTTGGCGACCTCAAGGGTGATCTTGCTGCCCTTCTCGACCTCGCTGCCGGCGAACGGATCCTGATCGAGAACCTCGCCCGGGGTGCCCGAGGACTCCACCGGCTTGGTGTCGACCTCGAACTGGAACTTGGGGCCTTCGAGCTTCTTCGTGGCGGCGTCGACGTTCAGGCCGATGACCTTGGGCACCGAGACCTTCCGTGCGCCCGTGGAAACCACCACCGAGATCGTGTCGCCCTTGCTGACCGTGGCGTTCGCGCCCGGGTCCTGGGAGCAGATCTCGCCCGCAGGGAACTTGTCGCACGGCTTCTTCTCGGAGGCGTCGAGCACGAGGTCCACGTTCTTGGCGGACTTCTTCGCGTCGGCGAGCTTCTCGCCCACGAAGTTCGGCGCCTTGATCGAGTCGTTGCCGCCACCGCCCCCGGTGAACGCCCACTTCCCGATCAGGATCGCGCCCACCAGGACCAGCAAGCCCGCAAGGACCAGCAGGATCGTGGAAGTGTTGCTCTTCTTCTGGCGGCGG
Source organism: Streptomyces sp. NPDC002853 (assembly GCF_053591915.1). NCBI lineage: Bacteria > Bacillati > Actinomycetota > Actinomycetes > Kitasatosporales > Streptomycetaceae > Streptomyces > Streptomyces sp. NPDC002853. The sequence continues at coordinate 67,851 of NZ_JBSFUS010000010.1, forward strand.
CGCGAATGATCGTCGTAGCCGTCGTCGGGGCCGCCGACCGGCGGCATCATCGAGGTCTGGCCGCCGCCGTTCTGCGGGCGCAGCATCGCCGTCTGCTGGTCGTCCGGGTGGCCGCCGTAGCCGACCGCGCCCATGGCCGCGGTGGCCTGCACGGGCTGGCCGTCGAGGCAGGCCTCGATGTCGGCGCGCATCTCGTCGGCCGACTGGTAGCGGTAGTCCGGGTCCTTGGTGAGGGCCTTCAGGACGATCGCGTCCATCTCCGGCGTGATCTCACCGTCGAAGACGCTCGGGGCCTGCGGCTCTTCCCGTACGTGCTGGTAGGCGACCGCCACCGGGGAGTCCCCGACGAAGGGCGGGCGCACCGTGAGGAGCTCGTAGAGCAGACAGCCCGTGGAGTAGAGGTCGGAGCGCGCGTCGACCTGCTCGCCCTTGGCCTGCTCCGGGGAGAGGTACTGCGCGGTGCCGATGACCGCCGCGGTCTGCGTCATCGTCATGCCGGAGTCGCCCATGGCGCGGGCGATGCCGAAGTCCATGACCTTGACCTGGCCGTTGCGCGTCAGCATGACGTTCGCGGGCTTGATGTCGCGGTGGACGATGCCGTTGCGGTGCGAGTACTCGAGGGCCTGGAGGATGCCGATCGTCATCTCCATGGCGCGCTCGGGCAGCAGCTTGCGCCCGGAGTGCAGCAGCTCACGCAGGGTGGAGCCGTCGACGTACTCCATCACGATGTACGGGATGGAGACCCCGTCCACGTAGTCCTCGCCGGTGTCGTAGACCGCGACGATCGCAGGATGGTTGAGCGAGGCGGCCGACTGGGCCTCGCGGCGGAACCGGGCCTGGAATGACGGGTCGCGCGCGAGGTCAACGCGCAGCGTCTTCACCGCCACGGTGCGTCCGAGGCGGGTGTCGTGCGCGAGGTAAACCTCCGCCATCCCGCCTCGGCCGAGCACCTGGCCCAGCTCGTACCGCCCGCCGAGGCGACGCGGCTCTTCCATAGCTAATCCAGCCCTCTCCGTCAGTCCCGACCGCACCCTTGTGTGGTCCGGCGGTGTGCTGTCCGGGCATACCGTACCCGGCTCGCCTTACGTGACCCGGCCACGACCGTCACCCGATACAGGACCGGTATCGCAACGTGCACTGATGTGAAGAGGCCGTGACGGGGGTCACTTCTTGCTGTCGAGAACTGCCTTCATCACGTCCTTGGCGATGGGGGCGGCCAGACCACCACCGGAGATGTCGTCGCGGCTGGCCTTGCTGTCCTCGACGACCACGGCGACGGCCACCGGCGAACCGGAGTCGGTCTTGGCGTAGCTGATGAACCAGGCGTAGGGGTTCTCGCTGTTGTCGACGCCGTGCTGGGCCGTACCGGTCTTGCCGCCGACGGTGGTGCCGGGGATCTTGGCGTTCGTGCCGGTGCCCTCGTTGATCACCGTCTCCATCATGTCCTGGAGCTTCTGCGCGTTCTCCTCGGACAGCGGACGGCTCATCTCCTTGGGCGCGTGCTTCTCGATCACGTCAAGGTTCGGCGCCTGCAACTCGCTGACCATGTACGGCTCCATCAGCTTGCCGTCGTTGGCGATGGCCGAGGCGACCATGGCCATCTGCAGCGGCGTCGCGGCCGTCTCGAACTGGCCGATGGAGGAGAGCGCGGTCTGGGGACGGTCCATCTTCTCGGGGAAGACGGAGGCGTTCGAACGGACCGGCACGAACTGCTCTTCGTTGAAGCCGAACTTCTCGGCCGTCTCGAGCATCTTGTCCTTGCCGAGGTCCGAGCCGATCTTGCCGAAGACGGTGTTGCAGGACACCCGCAGCGCCTCGCGCAGCGTGGCGTTCTTGCAGGGGATGTTGCCCTCGTTCTTCAGCGGGGTCTGCGTGTCCGGCATCGTCCAGGGCAGCGGCGACTTGGTCGGCGAGTCGACGTCGTCGTACAGACCGTGCTCAAGGGCAGCCGCGGCGGTGACCGCCTTGAAGGTGGAGCCGGGCGGATACGTCTCGCGCAGCGCGCGGTTGAGCATCGGCTGGTCTTTGTCCTTGTCCAGCTTCCCGAACTCCTCGGCCTCTTCGTTCGTGTTGCCCGCGAAGGTCGAGGGGTCGTACGAAGGAGCCGACGCCAGGGCCAGGATCGCGCCGGTCGACGGGTCGAGCGCGGCGACCGCGCCCTTGCCATTGCCCTTGAGGCCTTGGTACGCGGCCTTCTGCGCGGCGGCGTTGAGGGTCGTGACGGCGTTGCCGCCCTCCTTCTTCTTGCCCGTGATCATGTCCAGGCTGCGGGTGAAGAAGAGCCGGTCGTCGTTGCCGGTGAGGATGCCGTCCTCGATGGACTCGATCTGCGTGGCGCCGATGCGCTGCGAGGCGAAACCGGTGACGGGGGACCACATGGGCCCGTTCTTGTACGTCCTCTTGTACTTGTAGTCACCGCTGCCGGCCTCTTTGGAGCCGGTGATCGCCTTGCCGTCGACGATGATGTCGCCGCGCGGCTGGGCGTACCGCTCGATGGAGACGCGGCGGTTCTTGTCGTGCTCGGCCAGGGTGTCGGCCTGTACGTACTGAAGCCAGTTGTCCCTGGCGAGCAGGGCGAGGACGAGCAGCCCGCAGAAGACCGCGATCCGGCGCAGGGGCTTGTTCACGGTCGGACCACCTGCGTCATTTCGGCGTCGGGGTTGGGGGCGGGAGCCGGCGCCGGGCGGCGCGCGGTGTCACTGATGCGGATGAGGATGCCGATCAGCGCCCAGTTGGCGATCACGGAGGAACCGCCGTTCGCGAGGAACGGCATGGTCATACCGGTCAGCGGGATCAGACCCATGACGCCGCCGGAGACGACGAACACCTGGATGGCGAAGGCGCCGGACAGGCCGATCGCCAGGAGCTTGCCGAACGGGTCGCGGGCGGCGAGCGCCGTGCGCACACCGCGCTCCACGATCAGGCCGTAGATCAGCAGGATCGCCATGACGCCGGCCAGACCCAGCTCCTCGCCGAAGGTGGCGAGGATGAAGTCGGAGTTGGCGGCGAAGCCGATCAGGTCGGAGTGACCCTGGCCGAGGCCGGTGCCGAGCACGCCACCCGAACCGAACGCCATCAGGGACTGGGCGATCTGGTCGCTGCCCGTGGACTGGATGACGGCGTCGGAGAACGGGTTCAGCCAGGCGTCCACACGCTCCTGCACGTGCGGCTCGAACGTGGCCACGCCCACGGCGCCGACCGAGGACATCACCAGACCGAACACGATCCAGCTGGTGCGCTCCGTGGCGACGTACAGCATCACGACGAACATGCCGAAGAACAGCAGCGACGTACCGAGGTCGGTCTCGAAGACCAGGATCAGGATGGACATCGCCCAGACCACGATGATCGGACCGAGGTCACGGCCACGCGGCAGGTAGAGCCCCATGAAACGACGGCTGGCCAGGGCGAGCGCATCGCGTTTCACCATCAGATAGCCCGCGAAGAAGATCGCGATGACGATCTTCGCGAACTCACCTGGCTGGATGGAGAATCCGCCGACGCTGATCCAGATCCGCGCGCCGAAGACGTTCATGCCGAGTCCCGGCACGAGCGGCAGCAGCAGCAGGACGAGGGCACCGACCATCGAGATGTACGTGTAGCGCTGCAGGACTCGGTGGTCCTTGAGCAGCAGCAGCACGCCCACGAAGAGCGCGATGCCGATGGCCGAGTACATCAGCTGCTTGGGTGCGGAGGCGCTGAACTGGCCGGTCGCCGCCTTGGCGATCTGCTGCAGCTTCTCCGACTGGTCCAGGCGCCAGATGACCACCAGACCGAGGCCGTTGAGCAGCGTCGCGAGCGGCAGCAGCAGCGGGTCCGCGTAGGGCGCGAACCTGCGCACCACGATGTGGCCGACGGCCGCGAGCAGCCCGATGCCACAGCCGTAGCCGAGCATGCCGGGCGGCAGCTTGCCGTCGAGCGCGAGGCCCACGTTGATGTAGGCGAACAGCGGGATGACGACGGCGAACGCGAGGAGCGCGAGCTCGGTGTTGCGCCTGCTCGGCGCCCCGATCGCGCCGATGGTCGACGTGTGTGTAGTGCTACTGCTCATGGCGTGCAAAGGCCCCCAACGGCTGCTTACTGCTTACCGCACAGCGGGACCAGCTTCTCCTCGTCCTCGGAGAGGCTGGGGCCGGGTGTGGGAGTCGGTGCGGTCTCGGACTTGTTCTTGTCGGTCGAGCTGTTCTTGTCGTTCGTGTCGTTCTTGTCCGCCGGATCCGTCGGATCATCGGTGGGAGCCTTGGCCGACAGGCCGGTCGTGCCGCCCGCCTCACCCTCACCGGGCTTGGCGCTCTCGCGCTCGGCCTCGCGGCGCTTGGCGTCCTTCTCGCAGGCCGAGGCCTGCATGCTGAGCTCTTCGATCTTGCTCTTGGCGTCGTCGAGATTGCCCTCGGGGATCGTCCCCTCGACCTGCTTGCGCTGATACGGCGGCAGGTACTTGAGTTCGATCTTGGGGTAGTCCTCCTCGACCTTCGACAGGCTGACCCACGCCAGATCCTGGTCGATGCCGCGGTACAGGGCGACGTTCTTGTCGTTCGTGCCCACGTAGTACTGAGTCTGGGTCCAGCGGTAGCCGCCGTACAGGCCGCCGCCGATGACCGCCAGGGCGAGCACCGTGTAGAGCGATCTCTTGAGCCACTTGCGGCCACCGCCCGGCTTGACGAAGTCCTCGTCGCTGTACGCCCCGAAGTTCCCCTCGGGGACGTACCCCGTCGTGTCGCCGCTCCCGGGCGGCCCGAAGCCGCCTCCGGAGGGCTGCGGCGGCACCGGGCGGCCGAGGCCGGACGCGCGGCCCGCGGGCGTCTGCATGGCGCCGTCGTCCTGCGACTGGAGCTGGTTCTCGGCGACGGCACCGACCACAACGGGGGTGTCGGAGAGCTGACCGGCGAGGGTGTCACCGCTGTCGATGTCCAGGACATCGGCGACGATCACCGTGATGTTGTCGGGGCCACCACCGCGCAGCGCGAGCTGAATCAGCTCCTGCACGGTCTCCTGAGGGCCTTGGTAGCTCGCGAGGGTGTCTTCCATCGTCTGGTGCGAGACGACGCCGGAGAGACCGTCCGAGCAGATCAAGTAGCGGTCGCCGGCGCGGACTTCACGGATGGAGAGATCCGGCTCGACGTGCTCACCACTGCCCAGCGCGCGCATCAGCAGGGAGCGCTGCGGGTGGGTGGTGGCTTCTTCCTCGGTGATCCGGCCCTCGTCGACCAGACGCTGCACCCAGGTGTGGTCCTGGGTGATCTGCGTGAGCACGCCGTCCCGCAGGAGGTACGCACGTGAGTCGCCCACGTGTACGAGACCGAGGCGCTGCCCCGTCCACAGCAGGGCGGTCAGGGTCGTCCCCATGCCCTCGAGCTGGGGGTCCTCCTCGACCATCAGGCGCAGCTGGTCGTTGGCGCGCTGCACGGCGGTGCCGAGCGACGTGAGGATGTCCGATCCCGGCACATCGTCGTCGAGGGTGACGAGCGTCGAGATCACCTCGGAGCTCGCCACCTCACCTGCGGCCTGGCCCCCCATGCCGTCGGCGATCGCGAGGAGACGCGGACCGGCGTAACCCGAGTCCTCGTTCCCCTCCCTGATCATGCCTTTGTGCGATCCGGCGGCGAAGCGCAAAGACAGACTCATGCGCACCTCGCCCGTCGGCTCCGGGTACATCCGCACGGTGCCCACCCTCCGGTCGGGAGCGCGCTGGCGTCCAGTGTGTGGACCGCGTCGGCTCGCTCGCTCCGCTCGCTCATTTTCGTACTACTTCCGCAGCTCGATGACGGTCTTGCCGATGCGGATCGGCGCGCCCAGCGGAACAGGCGTCGGGGTGGTGAGTCGGGTCCGGTCCAGATACGTGCCGTTGGTGGACCCGAGATCCTCGACGATCCACTGGCCGTCACGGTCCGGGTAGATCCTGGCATGCCTGCTGGACGCGTAGTCGTCGTCCAGCACGATCGTCGAATCGTGCGCACGGCCCAGCGTGATCGTCTGGCCCTGCAGGGCGACCGTCGTGCCCGCGAGGATCCCTTCGGACACGACCAGCTTGCTGGGGGCGCCACGGCGCTGCCGCCCGCCGCCCTGCTGCTGGCGCTGGGGAGGTGGTGTGGCCGCCTGCTGTTGCTGGCGTGCGGCCTGCTGCGGTCGCGCGTTCTCACGGCGCGAACCGCGCTGTGTGACGCGTGTTCCGAACAGGTCGCTACGGATGACCTGGACGGCCACGATCACGAACAGCCACAGAACGGCTAGGAAACCCAGCCGCATGACCGTCAGGGTCAGCTCTGACATTGCCCCCGCTTCACCCTTCGGCTTGCCGGTAAACGATGGTGGTTTGGCCCACGACGATCCGCGAGCCGTCGCGGAGCGTAGCGCGGGTGGTGTGCTGCCCGTCTACCACGATGCCGTTGGTAGACCCGAGATCCTGGATCGTCGAGGGCGTTCCGGTCCGGATCTCACAGTGCCGGCGCGATACGCCGGGGTCGTCGATCCGCACATCGGCGTCGGTGCTGCGTCCCAGCACCAGCGTCGGGCGGGAGATCTGATGGCGATTGCCGTTGATCTCGATCCAGCGCCGCACCTGCGCACCCGGAAGAGGTCCGGCGCCGGGCCCCTGAGGACGGTTCGGCACCGGTGCGGGTCCGCCCGGACGGCCGCCGGGAGGCGGCGCGGCAGGCATGGGAGGCGCGCTGGAGGGCTGGGCGGGCTGCGGATAGCCATAGCCACCGCCCGCGCCGCCCGCAGGGGGCCTCGCGGGGCTGTGACCGGCGCCCGCGGGGCCCGAGGGGCCGGCCGGGGCGCTGTCGGGACCCTGGGAGGTGCTGGACGCGAGCGTGCGGCTGCGCACCCGGTACAGGCCCGTGTCGAGATCCTCGGCCTTCTCCAGGTGGACCTTGATGGGGCCCATGAAGCTGTACCGCTGCTGCTTGGCGTACTCGCGCACCATCCCGGACAGCTCGTCGCCGAGCTGTCCCGAGTACGGGCTCAGCCGCTCGAAGTCGGGCGCGCTGAGCTCCACGATGAAGTCATTGGGGACGACGGTCCGATCGCGGTTCCAGATCGTCGCGTTGTTGTCGCACTCGCGCTGCAGGGCGCCGGCGATCTCGACGGGCTGGACCTCGGACTTGAACACCTTGGCGAAGGTGCCGTTGACGAGACCTTCGAGTCGCTGCTCGAACTTCTTCATGACTCCCATGGGGCACCTCCTCCGTCGTAGTCATCCTGGTACTGCTTACTGATCGTATCCACGCGCCGGGAAATCGGCTGGTTCCCCCTGTCCGCCCAGTCGATGAGTGTCGCCTCTCACAAGGCATGCCCGCACCAGGGTTCCGGGATCCGTCCGGGCTCCTCTCAGGCTCCTCTACCAGGGATCGTAGAGGGGGCCTCAAACCAGTGTCGCGCACCCGACTGCGGAGCTTCGCCGGGTACGGCGCAAGTCGGTCGGTCGAACGGTGGGCCTCACCCGGTTCTCTCCGGATCAACAGGGCAGGTGCCCCCGAATACGGATGTGAATCCACCCCTGCCAGCGTGCTAATCTTCTGGATGTCGGAAGGCGCTCGCACCAAAACAGTGTTCGCACCAAGCGGTGAGAGACCCAAGACAACACCCATGCGCGGGTGGCGGAATAGGCAGACGCGCTGGATTCAGGTTCCAGTGCCCGAAAGGGCGTGGGGGTTCAACTCCCCCCTCGCGCACCATGTGGAGCGGGTCTCCACCAGGATTAAAGTCCTGGTGGGGGCCCGCTTCTCGTTGTGTTCCGGGAGTGCGTGCCGCGGGCGCCCCACGGCGATGATCATGGTGATCCAGGTCAGATGATCATGGTGATCTATGTCACCGGGCGCCGCATCGGCGCGCCGAGTTGTCCACAGGCCATGGGTTGTCCACAGGCTCTGACGCCGTCCGGCACCCGGCGGTACCTTCATGCCAGGTGAGCCCGTGGGGGCGCCCGGACGGTGGGGGTGAGCATGACGGAGTTCAAAGGTGCGCGGCTGCCGTACGTGGAGGGGTTCGCGCGGTGGCCCTCACAGCGGGACGGGGCGGGCGCGGCGGCTTCGGAGGGCGCTGCTGGTTCGGAGGGTGCGACTGCTTCGAAGGGTGCCGCTGGTTCGAAGGGTGCTGCCGGGGCGGCGGTCTCGCCGAAACGGGAGGGCAAGGCGCTGCGGGGGCGCGTCAGCCGTGCCTCGCACGAGTGGTTCGTCGAGGACGACGGCCGCCCCGATCCGGTCGACGCCGTGCAGGAGACCAACCGCAGCAGGCTCCCCGAGCTCGCACCGATCCGGACGGGCAGGATGGCCGCCTCGCCCTTCGCCTTCCTGCGCGGAGCCGCCGGTCTGATGGCGTACGACCTCGCGCGGACCCCCGTGACGGGGATAGGCGCCCAGATATGCGGCGACGCCCACGCAGCCAACTTCGGCCTGTACGGAGACGCGCGGGGCGGGCTCGTCATGGACCTGAACGACTTCGACGAGACGGGACACGGCCCCTGGGAATGGGACGTGAAACGGCTCGCGGCCTCCCTCGTGCTCGCCGGACGTGAAGCCGGAGCGAGCGAGGACGTTTGCAGGGAAGCGGCGTTCGACGCGGTGGGGGCGTACCGGCGCACGATGAGACTGCTCGCCAAGCTCCCCGCGCTCGACGCCTGGAACGCCATCGCGGACGAGGAGTTGGTCTCACACACGGACGCGAAAGACCTGCTCGGCACCCTGGAGAGCGTCTCCGAGAAAGCCCGGCACAACACGAGTGCCCGGTTCGCCGCCAAGTCCACCGAGCGCACGGAGGACGAGGCCGGCTACGTGGGCCGCCGCTTCGTCGACGCCCCACCCGTGCTTCGCCGAATACCGGACGCGGAGGCGGCCGAGGTCGCGGCCTCCCTCGCGGACTACGTCGGCACGCTGCCAGAGGACCGGCTGCCGCTCCTTGCGCGGTACGCCGTCCAGGACGTGGCCTTCCGTGTCGTCGGCACGGGCAGCGTGGGCCTGCGGTCGTACGTGGTGCTGCTGCTCGACCACCGGGGCGAGCCGTTGGTGCTGCAGGTCAAGGAGGCACGCCCCTCCGCTCTGCTGCCGCATCTGCCCACGGCGGGTTTCACGGTGCCCGAGGTCGCGCACGAAGGTCACCGGGTGGTGCTCGGGCAGAAGCGGATGCAGGTGGTCAGCGACTTCCTGCTGGGATGGACGACCGTGGCCGGGCGAGCCTTCCAGGTACGGCAGTTCAGGAACCGCAAGGGCAGCGTGGACCCGGCGGCTCTGGCCGCCGACCAGATCGACGACTACGGCCGGATGACCGGAGCCCTGCTGGCCCGCGCGCACGCGCACAGCGCCGACCCGCGGCTCATCGCCGGTTACGTCGGCAAGAACGACGAGCTGGACACGGCGATGGCGGAGTTCGCCGTGGCGTACGCGAACCGGACGGAGGCGGACCACGCGGAACTCGTGCGCGCGGTGAAGGAGGGACGGGTGGGGGCGGAGGTTGGGGTTTGAGGGGGTTCTAGGGGGCTTGTGGGGGGTGGAGTGGGAGGGGTGGGGAGAGGGGGGTGGGGGAGGGAGGGGGGAGGCCCCCTGTTGGCCGGAAGTGTGGGGAGAGGGCCCGGCAGGCTTCAGAGCCGGGCCCGGCTGCCGCTCGGTCGGGGCGGGGGCATGGTGGCCTAGGCTGGACGGGTGACGACCCCGGAAGCCGAGCCTACGCAGCCTCAGACGCCCGATCCCGATCCCGTGACCGCTGGTCGCGAGGGTCCTGACGGGGCGGCGGGGCAGGGCGGCGCCGCGCGGCCGGAGGACCGGCTCGAGAGGGCGGTCCGGGCGGCGGAGCAGGCGCTGATCGAGTACGAGATCGCCGTCGAGACGTTCCGGGTCGAGGTGGAGAACTTCTCCCGGCTGCACCACCAGAAGCTCGGCCCGATGTACGCGCGCCTAGACGAGCTGGACGCCGAGATCGCCGAAGCCCTGGCCGCACGCAGTGGTGACCCCGAGGACCGGCGCAAGGCGGACGAGGCGCGGGCGCGGGTCATGCCGATGCCGGGGGTCGAGGAGCTGTTCCACGGCTGGATGGACGGTGAGGGCCTCTATCCGGAGGCAGCCGCGATGCTGACCGATCAGTCGGTGCGGCCGCCGCAGCGGGTGCGGCCCAGTGACGAGGCCCGCAAGCTCTACCGCGAGCTCGTCCGCAAGTCGCACCCCGACCTCGCGCAGGACGACCAGGAGCGCGGCCGCCGCGAGGAGTTCATCACGCGGGTGAACGCCGCGTACGCGCGTGGGGACGAGCCCCTGCTGCGGGAGCTGTCCGAGGAATGGGCCGCGGGTCCTGTGCCCGAGCAGCAGTGGCCGAGCAAGAGCGAGGAGCTCTACGCCCGCCTTGAGTGGCTTTCCCAGCGCAAGGAGCTGCTCACCGTGGTCGCGCGGGAGCTGGAGGAGGGTGCGATCGGCGCGATGCTGCGGATGGCGCCGGATGATCCGGATCAGCTCCTCGAAGAGATCGCCGAGCAGTTGCTCGCGCAGGTCACCGAGCGTGAGGCGGAGCTTGCGCGGCTGACCGCTTAGCGGGTCGGGTAGCGTCGGACGCATGGCTTTCGGATCTCATGTGCCCACGGTCGGTGTCGGCGACCTCGCGAGCGGCGACTTTCTCCTTGACGTCCGTGAGGACGAGGAGTGGCAGGCGGGTCACGCCGCGGGTGCGCTGCACATTCCGATGAGCGAGTTCGTCTCCCGCTTCGGTGAGTTGACCGAGGCCGCTCCGCAGGACGGCAAGGTCAATGTCATCTGCCGGGTCGGGGGGCGTTCGGCGCAGGTCGCCATGTACCTCGTCCAGCAGGGGGTCGACGCGGTGAACGTCGACGGTGGCATGCAGAGCTGGGAGGCCGCGGGCCGGCCCGTCGTCGATGACAAGGGCCAGCCGGGCGTCGTGATCTAGTTCAGCGGTGCTGTGGGCCTTGGGCCTTGGGCCTTGGGCCTGAGGCTTTGGGTTCTGGGTCTGCGGCCTTCAGCCGAGGGGGTGGGCGGCCAGTAGGTCGCCGAGTGCCTCTTCGTGTGCTGCTGCCGGGCCTAGGGACAGTTCCAGTTGTTTGGCCCACGCGTGGTAGCGGTGCAGGGGGTAGTCGGTGTCGGATCCGAAGCCGCCGTGCAGGTGCTGGGCGGTCTGCACCACCCTTCGTACGCCGTCCGATGCCCAGATCTTGGCGACTGCCACGTCTGCGGTGGCGGGCAGGGCGCCGCTTGCGCCGGTGCTGATGCGCCAGGCGGCCTGCCAGAGGGTGACCTCCATCGCGCGCAGGTCGATGTAACGGTCGGCTGCCTGCACCGCCACGGCCTGGAACGTGGCGACGGGGAAGCCGAACTGCTCGCGTTTGCCGGTGTATTCGGCGGTCATGCTCAGCACGTGTTCACCGAGGCCGAGTGCGAGGGCACAGGTTCCAGTGGTGAGCAGGTCGCGCAACCAGTCCCAGGCTCCGTCGGTGTCGATGACGTCGGTGCCGTCGATCCGTACGGATTCGAGGCTGATCTCGCCGAGGCGTTCGCCGCTGGTGGACACCTGATCGGCGAGGGTGAGGCCCTCGTGCTCGCGGGGGATCAGGGCGAGGGCGGTGCGGCCGGCGGGGGTGTGGGCGGGCACCACGATGAGGTCGGCGTTGTGTGCCCAGGGGACTGCGGTCTGTGTGCCGTCGAGCAGCCAGCCGTCCCCGTCCTGGCGTGCGGTGACGGCGAGTTCGGCGGGGTCGTGTCCGCTGCGGCCGTTCGCCGCGACGGTCAGGACGAGTTCGCCGCGGCCTGCCTTCGGCAGGATCCGCTGCTTCAACTCCTGGCTGCCGTAGGTCTGTACGGCGTAGGCGGCGGCGCTGCTCTCCAGGAGCGGCACTCGGGCGAGCTTCTTCGCGGATTCGCGCAGGACCAGGCAGAGGGCGATGGCGTCCAGGCCCGCGCCGCCGTGCTCGGCGTCGAGAAGCAGGCTCAGCAGGTCGGCTCCGGCGAGCTTGGCCCACAGCGGGCGGTCGAGGTCCTCGGCCACGGCGCCTGGTACGAGGGCGGGGCTCGGTACTCCGTCGGGTGCGACGGAGGCGAAGAGCGCCTTCGCCGCTTCGACGGCGGCCTGCTGTTCCTCGGTGAAGGTGAAGTCCACTGCTTGTCCTCCCACGCACCGGCCCGACGGTTCTGTCCTTGCCACGCCCGCCGTTTCTGACGGGTCGTCAAGATAGAACAGGTTCTATGGGAAGGGAACAGTGAGGACCGCGGCCGAAGGGACGGGGCGTGGGGCAGTTCTCAGCGGTCGAAGTCCAACTCCACTGTGTCCGTGGCCGGGTGGGACTGGCACGCGAGCACGTATCCCGCCTCGGTCTCCTCCGGCTCCAGTGCGAAGTTGCGGTCCATCCGCACCTCGCCCGAGACCCGGAAGGCCCGGCAGGTCCCGCACACCCCGCCCTTGCAGGCATACGGCGCGTCCGCGCGGTTGCGCAGAACGGTGTCGAGGAGGGATTCCCCGTCCCGCACCGGCCAGGTGCCGGAGCGCCCGTCGAGCGTCACCGTCACGGTGCTGTGCGCGGGGGCGGCCGTCGTGGCGGTGGGCGTGGGGGACGTGAGGCCGCCGTCCACGTGGAAGATTTCCTGGTGGATGCGCTGACGCGTCACGCCGAGGCCGCGCAGTGTCTTCTCCGCGCCCTGCACCAGACCGAGCGGGCCGCACAGGAACCAGCCCGCGATCTCCTGGACGGGCAGCAGCGCCGGCAGCAGCCTGCCGAGCCGCTCCTCGTCGAGCCGTCCGGAGTCGAGTCCCGACTGCTGCTCCTCCCGGGAGAGCACGGTGACCAGCTGGAAACGGTCCGGCCAGCGGTCCTTGAGGTCGGCGACCTCCTCCAGGAACATCGTCGACGCGGCGGTGCGATCGCTCCGTATGAGACAGAACGTCGCGTGTGGTTCGCGTTCCAGGAGGGTTGTGGCGATGGAGAGCACCGGGGTGATCCCGCTGCCGCCGACCACCGCCGCATAGCGGCCGGGTGCCGGTTCCAGCGTGAAGCGCCCGGCCGGGGTCATCACCTCGATGAGGTCGCCGACGGCGATTTCTTTGAGGGCGTACGTCGAGAAGGCGCCGCCTTCGACGAAGCGCACCCCGACCCGCAGGGTCCGCGGTTCCGAGGGGCTTTCGGGGTGGGGTGCGGGTGCGCAGATCGAGTACGTGCGCCGGATCTCGGTGCCGTCGGCGAAGCGGCGAAGGGCGAGATGCTGGCCCGGCACGAAGCGGTACTCCTCGCGCAGGACGGGGGGCACTTCGAAGGTCAGGGTCACGGAGTCGTCGGTGAGCCGCTCGACCGCCGTCACCCGGAGCTGGTGGAAGCGTGCCATCACAACTCCTTGAAGTGGTCGAAGGGTTCACGGCAGGAGGCGCACCGGCGCAGTGCCTTGCAGGCCGTCGACGAGAAGCGGCTGAGCAGCTCGGTGTCGGTGGAGCCGCAGTGCGGGCAGCGGACCGAGAGGGTGAGGGGTATCGGGCCGCCGGCGCTGTGCGGGCGTGGGGGCGCGATGCCGAACTCCGCCAGCTTGCGGCGGCCCTCGGCACTGATGTCGTCCGTCGACCAGGCGGGGGAGAGCACGGTGCGCACGGAGATCTCCGCCATGCCGCGCTCACGCAGGACCTGCTCGATGTCGGCGGTCATGGCCTCTATGGCCGGGCAGCCGGTGTACGTGGGTGTCAGCTCGACGTCTACCTTGCCTATGCCGCGGACGTGTACGCCGCGCAGCACGCCGAGCTCGGCCAGTGTGATGACCGGGAGCTCCGGGTCGGGCACAGAGCCCGCCAGGGCGAGGAGCTCTTCCTCGAGGGCAGTGGTCACCATGACGCCCCCGGGTGACTGCGGTGCAGGTGCTGCATCTCGGCGAGCATCCGTCCGAAGGATTCGGTGTGCAGGCCCTGACGGCCCGCGCCCGCCGCCCAGGCCCCTTCCTGCGGGCCTGCGGGCACGGTCAGGGTCGCCTTTTCGATGACGGCGGTCACCGAGGCCGTCCAGTTCGTGCGCAGCGCCGGCCAGTCGACGCCCGCCGAGCCGGTCGTCGCGCCGTCGATGCCTTCGACCGGTTGGAACATCTCGCCGGTGAACCGCCAGAGTGCGTCGAGTCCGCGCTGCATCCGCTCGTGGCTCTCCGCGGTGCCGTCACCCAGTCGCAGCGTCCACTGCTCCGCGTGGTCCTGGTGGTAGGTGACTTCCTTGACCGCTTTCGCCGCGAGCGGGGCGAAGGTGCTGTCCCCGCTCGCCAACTCGCCGTACAGCAGGGTTTGGTACGTGGAGAAGAAGAGCTGGCGGGCGATGGTGTGGGCGAAGTCGCCGTTCGGCTGCTCGACCAGCTGGAGGTTGCGGAAGGCGCGTTCCTCGCGGAGGTAGGCCAGTTCGTCCTCGTCCCCGGCCAGGGAGAGCAGGACGCGTGCCTGGCCGAGCAGGTCGAGGGCGATGTTCGCCAGGGCGACCTCTTCTTCGAGGACGGGCGCGTGACCCGCCCACTCCCCCAGCCGGTGCGAGAGCACCAGGGCGTCGTCGCCAAGGGCGAGGGCGGTGGCGGTGGCCGTCGGGGCCAGGGGCGCGGTCACAGGTGCTTCACCCCGTCCGGGATGTCGTAGAAGGTCGGGTGGCGGTAGGGCTTGTCACCCGCCGGTTCGAAGAAGGAGTCCTTCTCGTCGGGTGATGAGGCGGTGATCTGGGCGGACGGCACGACCCAGAGCGAGACGCCTTCGCTCCTGCGGGTGTAGAGGTCCCGGGCGTTGCGCAGGGCCATCTCCGCGTCCGGCGCGTGCAGGCTGCCCGCGTGGGTGTGGGAGAGCCCGCGGCGGGAGCGCACGAACACCTCCCACAGCGGCCAGTCGGTCGAGCTGCTCATGCCTTCGCCTCCCCGTGCTTGGCGGCGAACGCCGCTGCTGCCTCGCGCACCCACGCGCCTTCTTCATGCGCGCTTCTGCGCTGCGTGATCCGCTGTTCGTTGCACGGGCCGTTGCCCTTGAGGACCGCCCAGAACTCCGTCCAGTCGATCGGGCCGAAGTCGTGGTGTCCCCGCTGCTCGTTCCACACGAGGTCCGGGTCGGGGAGCGTGAGCCCGAGGGACTCGGCCTGGGGGACGCAGATGTCCACGAAGCGCTGGCGCAGCTCGTCGTTCGAGTGGCGCTTGATCTTCCAGGTCATCGACTGCTCCGAGTGCGACGACTCGTCATCGGGCGGGCCGAACATCATCAGGGACGGCCACCACCAGCGGTCCACCGCGTCCTGCGCCATGGCGTGCTGGGCCTCGGTGCCCTGGCTGAGGGCGAGCAGTGATTCATACCCCTGGCGCTGGTGGAACGACTCCTCCTTGCAGACGCGGACCATCGCGCGGGCATAGGGGCCGTATGAACAGCGGCAGAGCGGGACTTGGTTCGTGATCGCGGCGCCGTCCACCAGCCAGCCGATCGCGCCGACGTCGGCCCAGGTCAGCGTGGGGTAGTTGAAGATCGACGAGTACTTCTGGCGGCCCGAGTGCAGTTTCTCGAGCAGCTCGTCACGGCTGGTGCCCAGGGTTTCGGCCGCGCTGTACAGATACAGGCCGTGACCGGCTTCGTCCTGGACCTTGGCCATCAGGATCGCCTTGCGCCGCAGGGACGGGGCGCGCGTGATCCAGTTGGCCTCCGGCTGCATGCCGATGATCTCGGAGTGGGCGTGCTGCGCGATCTGCCTGACCAGTGAGGCGCGATAGGCGTCGGGCATCCAGTCCCGGGGCTCGATGCGCTCGTCGGCCGCGACCGCGGCGTCGAATGCCGCTTCGTGCGCCGCCGTGCGTGCGGCGTCGGCCGCTGCCTGGTCCGGCCCGGACCGGGCCGTCTGATGCTCGGCTGCTGTCGCCATCGCGGTCCCCCTCGACCTTTAGCTAGCTACCGACCGATCGTTCGGTTCGTGGAATTCAATGGTGCGGCTCAGCGCCATAAGGTGTCAACCCTGTGGATAACTTCACGGACGCTGTGCCTGGCGCGCAGGCATGAGTACCGTTCCGCTGCGACGGACGGTAGAGAGACGTGTGACGGGCGGCCGACGGGCGCATCACCGTGCGGGATCGGAATCGGGGCCAAATGGACGCGAACGGCAACAACGCGCACGAGTCGCCGCCCCCACCCTCCGACGCCGTCCACCCGACCACCGAGGATGCCGCTGCCGCTCCGCCCGAGACCCGCACCGGCATCGCCGCCCTCTCCCCGCGCCACCAGGCGGTGGCGGCGCTCGCCCTCGCGCTCATCGCCGTCACGGCCTGCGTCCACGTCGGAATGCTCTTTCTGCATGTCGCCCCCGCGAACACCATGACCAAGCAGCACGGGCAGGCCGTCGACGACTGGATCTACCCCGAGTTCGAGCAGAACTGGAAGCTCTTCGCGCCCAACCCGATGCAGCAGAACATCGCGGTGCAGGCCCGCGCCGAGATCCGTACGGCCGACGGCTCGA
The DNA here is from genome assembly GCF_053591915.1 of Streptomyces sp. NPDC002853. Taxonomy (NCBI): domain Bacteria; kingdom Bacillati; phylum Actinomycetota; class Actinomycetes; order Kitasatosporales; family Streptomycetaceae; genus Streptomyces; species Streptomyces sp. NPDC002853. The sequence goes on from NZ_JBSFUS010000010.1 coordinate 84,262, forward strand.
CGCGGACCACCGGCTGGTACGACCTCTCGGCGCGCGACGGCGCCGCCATCGACGGCAATCTGCTGCCCAGCCACACGCAGCAGAACGAACTGCGCAGGGCCTGGGACTTCTACGTGGGCGCGCACGACGCGCAGAATCGTCCCCGCGGCCTGCGCGGGCAGCTCTCGGAGCGCTACATCCGCCGCATCGTGATGATGCGTGTCGAGCGTGAGGAACCCCTGGGCCGAGGCGCTCGCATCGAGCGCGTGCAGGTCCGCTCCAGGACCACGAATGTGCCGCCGCCCGACTGGAGCGACGAGAAGGTCTCGACGAAACCGGTGATCCGCCAGCTGCCGTGGTGGTCCGTGACACCGGACGACATGCCCCTGGGCAAGGCGCGGGGATCTGAGGTGGAGGCCCGATGAACCGCTTCGGCCCCCTGCTCGGGCGCGGCATCGAGCGGGTCACCGCGTCCGCTCTGGGTCCGTATCAGACCGCCGTGATCCGCATCGGGTTCGCCGCCACCTGGCTGCTCTTCCTGTTGCGTGAACTCCCCCACCGCCAGGAGCTCTACGGCCCCGACGGCCCGTGGAGCTGGGACATGGCCCAGCAGCTCATCGCGGAGAACGACGCCTTCACGGCCCTGATGTGGTCCGACGGGCGCGTCTGGTTCGAGGTCGTCTACGCACTGGCCGTCCTCAGCAGCGCCCTGCTGATGCTCGGCTGGCGCACCCGCACGATGTCCGTGCTCTTCATGATCGGCGTGCTCTCGCTGCAGAACCGCTCCATCTTCATGGGCGACGGCGGCGACAACGTCATCCACCTCATGGCCACCTACCTGGTGTTCACGCGCTGCGGCCAGGTCTGGTCACTCGACGCCCGCCGTGCGGCACGCGCGCGTGCCGCGTCCGTCGACCAGGGGAAGACGCCGGTCGACCTGTCGCGGACGGCACAGCCCGCCGACAGGACCGGGCCGGTGCTGTGGTGGGTCCTCGGGCTCGGACTCTCCGTGGTGACGTTCATGGGGGAGCTCAGCGGGCGCTGGCTGCTGGTCTTCTGGGGGCTGTGGTTCGCGCACGCCCTGTGGTGGGCCGTCGGGCGGCGCGCGCCCGACGGTGAGGCGCGCAAGCTTCTCGATGTCATCGTCAGGCTCGCGCACAACGCCGCTCTGCTGGTGATCATGGTCGAGGCGTGTCTGATCTACGCGACGGCCGGCTGGTACAAGATCCAGGGCAGCCGTTGGCAGGACGGCACAGCCGTCTACTACCCGCTGCGTCTTGACTACTTCTCCCCCTGGCCCGCGCTCTCCGACCTGCTCGTCTCGCACGGCCTCATGGTGATGCTGGTGACGTACGGGACGGTCGCCGTGCAGGTCGCCTTCCCCTTCACTCTCTTCAACAGGCGGGTCAAGAACGTCCTCCTGGCCGCGATGATCTTCGAGCACGCGGTCATCGCGGTCGTCCTCGGCCTGCCGTTCTTCTCGCTCGCGATGATCGCCGCCGACGCGGTGTTCCTGCCGACGTCGTTCCTGCGCCGCGTCGGTAACTGGACGGCACGCGCGCGTGGAGCGCTGTTCTCGCGCCTGCCGCGCCCCGGCGCGGTGCCGGGACAGCGCGACAAGGACGAGGAACCGGCCCCGGAATCCACCGAGCACGCGCGCGTAGGCTTTCCCTCATGAACGGGACGTACGCGGGATGAGCGGGACGCACCAGCCTGGACCGGACGGTGCCGTGCGTGCCTGGCGCGAGATCGCCGAGACCTCCGTGCTCCTCGACGGTTTTCACGCGATCAAGCACGCGCTGCGCTTCGAAGCCCTCGTCCCCATCGCGCTGACCAGTGACAGGGCTGCCGTGCTCGCCCTCGCCGACGAGCTCGCGCCGGATGTGCGGGACGCCCTCGATGCGCTCCTCGTCCAGGTTCCGGACGGCACCCTGCGCACCCTTGCGCCGCGGCTGCATCCCACGGGGGTGGCGGCTCTGGCGGCACGCCCTTACCGCACGGCCAATCTCGGGGCGCTGGCCCGGATGCCGAGGAGCGCGCCGGTCGTCGTTCTCGACGATCCCCGCAATTTGGGCAACGCCGGGGCCGTGATCCGGCTCGCGGCGGGGTTCGGGGCGACGGGAGTCGTCACCACCGGCACGCTCGACCCCTGGCATCCCACGGTCGTACGCGGTGGCGCGGGCCTGCACTTCGCCACGGCCGTCGAGCGGATGGACGTCGGCGAGCTGCCGCCGGGGCCGGTGTTCGCGCTCGACGCGGAGGGCGATGACATCCGTGGCCTCAAACTGCCGGACGACGCCGTGCTGGCCTTCGGGTCCGAGCGCAGCGGTCTGTCGGCGCCGCTGCGGGAGCGCGCCGACCACTTGGTGTCCCTGCCGATGCGGCCCCAGGTCTCCAGCTACAACCTGGCCACCAGCGTCGGCATGACGCTCTTCCACTGGTCGGCGGGCAGGCCTCCGGGCACGGAGGCCTGAACCCGCCGCCGGGCGTCAGGCGTCCCTGCGGATCTCCACCACACGGAAGCGGTTGGCCACGAACGCGCCGTCGCACAGGGCGGCGTTCGCGGCGGGGTTGCCGCCCGAGCCGTGGAAGTCCGAGAACGCCGCCGTCTGGTTCACATAGACGCCGCCCGTGAGGTTCAAGGAGAGCTGGGCGCACTCCTCCAGGCAGGTCTCCTCCACGGCGCCGGACACCTCGTCCGACGTCGTGTACGCGCCGACCGTCATCGCGCCCTTGTCGCGCACCGTGCGGCGCAGCAGCTCCACGGCGTCCGCGGCCGAGTCGACCGCGACGGCGAAGGAGACGGGTCCGAAGCACTCGTCCAGATAGACCGCCTCGGCGTCCGGCTTCGCGCCGTCCAGCTTGACGATGACCGGGGTGCGGACCACGGCGTCGGGGAACTCGGGGTTGCTGATCTCCCGTGAGGGGAGAGCCACTTCGCCGAGTCCGGCCGCCGCCTCCAGACGGGCCTTCACGTCCGGGTTCACCAGGGCGCCGAGGATGCCGTTCGCCCGGGCGTCGTCGCCGAGCAGGCCGTTCACCGACGCGGCGAGGTCGGACACCACGTCGTCGTACGACTTCGCTCCGGCGTCCGTCGTGATGCCGTCCCGGGGGATCAGGAGGTTCTGCGGCGTCGTGCACATCTGGCCGCTGTACAGCGACAGGGAGAAGGCCAGGTTGGACAGCATGCCCTTGTAGTTGTCCGTCGAGTCGACGACGATCGTGTTCACGCCGGCCTTCTCCGTGTAGACCTGCGCCTGGCGAGCGTTGGCCTCCAGCCAGTCACCGAAGGCGGTCGACCCCGTGTAGTCGATGATCTTGATCTCGGGGCGGACGGCGAGGGTCTTCGCGATGCCCTCGCCCGGTCGCTCGGCGGCCAGGCACACCAGGTTCGGGTCGAAGCCCGCGTCGGCGAGGGCCTCGCGCGCGATGCGCACCGTCAGCGCGAGCGGGAGCACCGCGCGCGGGTGGGGCTTGACCAGGACGGGGTTGCCGGTGGCCAGGGAGGCGAACAGGCCCGGGTAGCCGTTCCACGTCGGGAAGGTGTTGCAGCCGATCAGGAGCGCGATGCCGCGTGCCACGGGCGTGAAGCGCTTGTCCAGGCCGATCGGGTCCCGCTTGCCCTGGGGCTTGGACCACTCCGCGTTGTCTGGGGTGCGGGCCTGCTCGACGTACGCGTAAGCCACCGCTTCGAGGCCGCGGTCCTGGGCGTGCGGTCCACCCGCCTGGAAGGCCATCATGAAGGCCTGGCCGCTGGTGTGCATGACCGCGTGCGCCATCTCGTGCGTGCGGGCGCTGATGCGCGACAGGATCTCCAGGCAGACCATCGCGCGCACTTCCGCGCCCGCATCGCGCCAGGCGCGCATTCCGGTGCGCATCGCGGGCAGCAGCGTGTCGATGTCCGGGTGGGGGTACGTGATGCCCAGCTCAGGCCCGTACGGAGAGACTTCCGCGCCTGTCCAGTCGTCCGTGCCCGGTTGGTCGAGCTCGAAGCGGCTGCCCAGGAGGGCGTCGAAGGCGGCTTTGCCGTCGGGCAGGCTCAGGCTGCCGTTCTCCCCGTAGGCCTTGGGGTGTTCGGGGTGCGGCGACCAGTACGCGCGCGTGCGGATCGTCTCCAGCGCCTGGTCGAGTGTGGGCCGGTGCGTGGCGATCAGCTGGTGCGCGGTGAGTTCGGCGGCCATATCGGACCAACTCCTCGTCGAGCCGGCTCTTCGTCGAGCCGGCGAGCTGGGCAGGGCAGTGCGGGAACGGACGGACAGAGCTAGAGTAACCGAACGATCGGTCGGGACAAGGGGGTCCGCCGAACCTGTGGACAACTTTGCGCCGGGCACCCCCGCACCCTTGGGCGGACACCCCGTGCGGGAGGATCGCGAGCATGACAGCACTCGAGCTCAGCAGCCCCGTTGCCGTGGTCGGCACCGGAACCATGGGTCAGGGCATCGCCCAGGTCGCCCTGCTGGCGGGCCACCCGGTGCGGCTGTACGACGCCGTGGAGGGCCAGGCGAAGACCGCGGCCGGTGCCATCGCCGCACGCCTCGACCGGCTCGTCGAGAAGGGCAGGCTCACGGCCGAGGACCGGTCAGCCGCGGGGGACCGGCTCGCACCGGTCGCCGGACTCGCCGAGCTCTCCGGATGCGGGCTCGTCATCGAGGCGATCCTGGAGCAACTGCCGGTCAAACAGCGCCTCTTCGAAGAGCTGGAAGAGGTCGTCGACGAGACCTGTCTCCTCGCCACGAACACGTCCTCCCTCTCCGTCACCGCCATCGCGGGCACGCTCAAGAAGCCCGGCCGTTTCGTCGGCCTGCACTTCTTCAACCCCGCACCGCTGCTCCCCCTCGTCGAGGTCGTCAGCGGCTCCGCGACCGACGAGACGGCCGCCACGCGCGCGTACGAGACGGCGCGGGCCTGGGGCAAGACGCCGGTGCGCAGCGCGGACACCCCCGGCTTCATCGTCAACCGCGTCGCCCGCCCCTTCTACGCCGAGGCGCTGCGCCTGCACGAGGAGCGGGCCGCCGACCCGGCCACCATCGACGCCGTCCTGCGCGAATGCGGCGGCTTCAGGATGGGCCCCTTCGAGCTCACCGACCTCATCGGCCAGGACGTGAACGAGGCCGTCACCCGCTCCGTGTGGGAGTCCTTCTTCCAGGACCCCAAGTTCACGCCGTCACTCGCCCAGCGCCGCCTCGTCGAATCGCGCCGCCTGGGCCGCAAGTCGGGTCAGGGCTGGTACGCGTACGGAGACGACGCCCCACGGGCTGAGCCGCACACCGCGGGGCCCGCGGCGGCCCCGGCGTCCGTCGCGGTGCACGGGAGGCTGTTCCAGGCGCACGCCCTCATCGAGCTGATCGTCGGCGCCGGGATCGACGTCGCGTACGAGGAGCCCATCGACCCCGGCCACCCCGGCTGGATCGAACTGCCCGGCGGGGGCAGACTCTTCCTTGCCGACGGCCGCGCCGCCGACGACGCCGACGCACCGGTCATCCACTTCGATCTCGCGCTGGACTACGGGTCGGCGACGAGGATGGCCCTGGCACCGGCCGCGACGGTGGACGAGGACCAGCTCGGCGAGGCCGTGGGCCTCTTCCAGGCGCTGGGCAAACAGGTCAGCGTCGTCGCCGACGTCCCGGGGCTGATCGTGGCCCGTACCGTCGCCATGCTCGTCGACTTCGCCCAGGACGCCGTCGCGCGCGGTGTCGCCGACAAGAAGGACGTCGACACTGCGATGCGCCTCGGCGTCAACTACCCGCGCGGACCGCTCGCGTGGGGCGAGGAGCTCGGCGCGGGCTGGGTCCGCGAAACGCTGGAGAGCCTGCACCTGGAGTACCCCACCGGCCGCTACGCGCCCTCCCAGGCGCTGCGCCGCGCGGCAGCGCGAGAGGATCACTCATGACCACCACCAGGCGCGACACGTACACCCCGGAGACCCTCCTGACGGTGGCGGTCCGGGTCTTCAACGAGCGCGGCTACGACGGCACGTCCATGGAGCACCTCTCCAAGGCCGCCGGCATCTCCAAGTCCTCGATCTATCACCACGTCTCCGGCAAGGAAGAGCTGCTGCGCCGCGCGGTGAGCCGTGCGCTCGACGGGCTCTTCGGGATCCTCGCCGAGGACCACGCGCGCGTGGGCACCGCGGTGCAGCGCCTGGAGCACGTCACGCGGCGCACCGTCGAGGTACTGATCGCGGAACTACCCCACGTGACGCTGCTGCTGCGCGTGCGCGGCAACACGGACACCGAGCGGTGGGCCATGGAGCGGCGCAGGGAGTTCGACCAGCAGGTCGCCGACCTGCTCAAGGAGGCCGTGGCCGACGGTGACCTGCGCTCGGACGTCGAGCTGCGCCTCGCCACCCGGCTGCTCTTCGGGATGATCAACTCCATCGTGGAGTGGTACCGCCCGGATGCCCGTGGTGCCTCGTCGGGCGAGCAGGTCGCCGACGCCGTCGTCCAGATGGCCTTCGCGGGGCTGCGCAGCGGCGCCTGACGGATCAGTTCTCCGGCTCCAGGTCGTCCTCCTCGAAGACCAGCAACGTACGCGTGCTGAGCACTTCGGGGATGGACTGCAGCCGGGTCAGGACCAGCTCGCGCAGCGCTCGGTTGTCCGGCGTGTGCACCAGGAGCAGTACGTCGAAGTCGCCGCTGACCAGCGCGATGTGAGAGGCGCCCGGCAGCGTGCGCAGATGCTCGCGGACCGTGCGCCAGGTGTTCTGGACGATCTTGAGCGTGATGTACGCGGACGCGCCCTGGCCCGCTCGCTCGTGGTTGATCCGGGCGCCGAAACCGCGGATCACGCCGTCGTCGATGAGCCGGTTGATGCGCGCGTAGGCGTTCGCACGTGACACATGGACGCGCTCGGCCACGGCCCGTATCGACGCGCGGCCGTCCGTGTGCAGGATCTGCAGGATGTCGCGGTCGATCGAGTCCAGCGGACGGGGCAGGGGCTCCGGGCGGTCGCCGGCCGCGTCCCTGGGGCGGGGCAGGCCCTCCGGGCGGTCGCCGGGCCGGTCTTCCGGACGATCACCGTCGCGTCCGTCGGCCATTCGTTCAGATGCCATGTCCCCCCGCCTCCCTACCATGGACGTACTGCATCCATCCCAGGCTGTGCAGAACCGTTTGTCCACAGCCTGGAGGTGCCTGTAGCCAAAATGTGCCGACGACCGAACAATCGGTAGGTGAGGCGCCTCACATTGCCGCGCCTCGTTTGCCGCTCCCAAGAGGAGACCGCTTCCACATGGAGGTGCCGAGATGACGGTCATGGAGCAGCGGGGCGTCTACCGGCCCACCCCGCCACCCGCATGGCAGCTCAGGACCGATCCCGCGCCGCTGCTGCCCGACGCCGAGCCGTATCGCGTCCTGGGCACCGAGGCCGCCGGCAAGGCCGACGAGGAGCTCCTGGCCCGTCTGTACGCCCAGCTGGTGCGCGGACGGCGGTACAACACGCAGGCGACGGCCCTGACCAAGCAGGGCAGACTCGCCGTCTACCCCTCCAGCACCGGTCAGGAAGCGTGCGAGGTGGCCGCCGCGCTCGTCCTGGAGGAGCGGGACTGGCTCTTCCCGAGCTATCGGGACACGCTCGCCGCAGTCGCCCGCGGCCTCGACCCCGTCCAGGCGCTGACCCTGCTGCGCGGCGACTGGCACACCGGATACGACCCGCGCGAGCACCGCATAGCGCCCCTGTGCACCCCTCTCGCGACCCAGCTCCCGCACGCCGTGGGGCTCGCGCACGCCGCCCGCCTCAAGGGCGACGACGTGATCGCGCTCGCCATGGTCGGGGACGGCGGCACCAGTGAGGGTGACTTCCACGAGGCGCTGAACTTCGCGGCCGTCTGGCAGGCACCCGTCGTCTTCCTGGTGCAGAACAACGGCTTCGCGATCTCCGTGCCGCTCGACAAGCAGACGGCGGCCCCGTCCCTGGCCCACAAGGCCGTCGGGTACGGAATGCCGGGACGCCTGGTGGACGGCAACGACGCGGCGGCGATGCACGAGGTGCTGAGCGAAGCGGTCTCACGCGCGCGGGAAGGCGGTGGCCCCACGCTCGTCGAGGCCGTGACCTACCGCATGGACGCCCACACGAACGCCGACGACGCCACGCGCTACCGCGGGGACGCCGAGGTCGAGGCCTGGCGTGCGCACGACCCGATCCTGCTCCTGGAGCGGGAGTTGACCGACCGGGGACTCCTCGACGAGGAGCGGATCGGGGCGGCCCGCGACGACGCCGAGGCCATGGCTGCCGACCTGCGGGAACGCATGAACAAGGACCCCGAGCTCGACCCCATGGACCTGTTCGGCCATGTCTACGCCGAGCAGACCTCCCAACTGCGCGAACAGGCGGGCCAGTTGCGGGCGGAGCTCGAGGCATCGGACGAGAACGGCACGGACGGCATGGACGGCACGGACGGCACGGACGGCGAGGAGAACGCGCGATGAGTACGGTCGCGGCCGAACGGGCCACCAAGAAGGCAGCCAAACCGGCCACCATGGCGCAGGCGCTCGGGCGCGCGCTGCGCGACTCCCTGGCCGATGACCCGGCCGTGCACGTCCTCGGCGAGGACGTCGGGGCGCTCGGCGGGGTCTTCAGGGTCACCGACGGACTCACCAAGGAGTTCGGCGAGGACCGCTGCACGGACACACCGCTCGCCGAGGCGGGCATCCTGGGGACGGCCGTCGGCATGGCGATGTACGGGCTGCGGCCCGTCGTAGAGATGCAGTTCGACGCGTTCGCCTACCCGGCCTTCGAGCAGCTCATCTCCCACGTGGCGAAGATGCGCAACCGCACCCGGGGCGCGATGCCGCTGCCCATCACGGTCCGCGTGCCCTATGGCGGTGGCATCGGAGGAGTCGAGCACCACAGCGACTCCTCCGAGGCGTACTACATGGCCACCCCGGGGCTGCATGTCGTCACGCCCGCCACGGTCGCCGACGCCTACGGCCTGCTGCGGGCCTCCATCGCCTCCGACGACCCGGTCGTCTTCCTGGAGCCCAAGCGCCTCTACTGGTCCAAGGCCGACTGGAACCCGGACGCGCCGCAGACCGTTGAACCCATAGGCAAAGCCGTGGTGCGACGCCCCGGGCGCAGCGCCACGCTCCTCACGTACGGGCCGTCCGTCCCCGTCTGCCTCGAGGCGGCCGAGGCGGCGGTGGCCGAGGGGTGGGACCTCGAAGTGGTCGACCTGCGCTCCCTCGTCCCCTTCGACGACGAGACGGTGGCCGCCTCCGTGCGGCGGACCGGGCGCGCTGTCGTCGTGCACGAGTCGAACGGATTCGGCGGACCCGGCGGGGAGATCGCCGCTCGCGTCACCGAGCGGTGCTTCCACCACCTGGAGGCGCCGGTCCTGCGCGTCGCCGGATTCGACATCCCGTATCCGCCGCCGATGCTGGAGCGGCATCACCTGCCCGGCGTGGACCGGATCCTGGACGCGGTCGCGCGGTTGCAGTGGGAGGCGGACAGCTGATGGCGCCCGGTCTGAACGTGAACAGCCTCGAGTTCAAGCTGCCGGATCTCGGCGAGGGGCTCACGGAGGCGGAGATCGTCCGCTGGCTCGTGCAGGTCGGCGACTTCGTCGCGGTGGACCAGCCCGTCGTCGAGGTGGAGACGGCCAAGGCGATGGTCGAGGTGCCCTGCCCGTACGAGGGTGTGGTGACGGCCCGCTTCGGCGACGAGGGGGTGGAACTCCCGGTGGGGGCACCCTTGTTGACGGTCGCCGTCGGCGCCCCGGCCGGAGCGGCGGACACGACCGCGGCGCCGGAGGAGCCCGCCGAGCGAGCCCTGCAGGCGGCAGCCGCCGAGGAGTCGTCCGGCAACGTACTGGTCGGGTACGGCACGGCGGCGGCGCCCGCGCGACGCAGGCGGGTGCGATCGGCGGGGTTCGGCACGAAGACCGCGCCGAAGCCTGCCGCGCGGCCCGCGCCAAGGGCCGCCCCACTGGACGAGCCCTCCGGGCCGCGCAGTGAGCCCTCCGGCTCGCGGAACGAGTCCTCCGGGCCGCAGAAGCCCGCCGGACGTGGCGCCGCGGCGACCCCGGGCACCCTTCCGCGCCCCGACGGCCCGATACCGGTGATCTCACCGCTCGTACGCAAGCTGGCCCGCGAGAACGGCGTTCAGCTCCGGGAGCTGACGGGCACTGGCCCGGACGGTCTGATCACGCGGGCCGACGTGGAGAGCGTCATCGCGGCGGAGCGGACGGCCGCGGGCACGGCCCTGATCACGCGCACGCCGGTGAGGCCGGTGAGCGAGGAGACGCACGGCGCGCCGGCGGGGGCGCGGGAACGCTATCCGCTGACCGGCATCCGCGGGCTCGTCGCGGACAAGATGTCCCGCAGCAGGCGCGAGATACCGGAAGCCACCTGCTGGGTCGACGCCGACGCGACCGAACTGCTCGCGGCGCGCGCCGCGATGAACGCCGCCGTGAAGGAGGGCTCCGACAAGGAGGGCACCGCCAAGGAAGGCGTCGGCCGGAAGATCTCGCTGCTCGCGCTGTTCGCCCGCATCAGCGTGGCTGCGCTGGCCCGATACCCGATGCTCAACTCCACCGTGGACATGGAGGCGCGCGAGGTGGTCCGGCTCGCCGACGTCCACCTCGGGTTCGCCGCGCAGACCGACCGCGGTCTGGTCGTCCCCGTGGTGCGCGACGCGAACACGCGGACCACCGAATCGGTCAACGCCGAGCTGATCCGTCTCACGGAGTCGGCGAGGGACGGAAAGCTGACGCCGGGGGAACTGACGGGCGGCACGTTCACGTTGAACAACTACGGGGTGTTCGGGGTCGACGGCTCCACGCCGATCATCAATCACCCCGAGGCCGCCATGCTCGGCGTGGGCCGGATCGTGCCCAAGCCATGGGTCCACCAGGGGGAGTTGGCGGTGCGACACGTCGTGCAGCTCTCGCTCACCTTCGACCACCGGGTGTGTGACGGCGGTACGGCGGGCGGGTTCCTGCGGTTCGTGGCGGACTGCGTGGAGCAGCCCGCGATGCTGCTGCGGTCGGTGTGAGGAGGCCCGGGGTGGCGGTGCGGGCGACGGCGCCGTGATGTGAGTCTGCGTACAGAGGTGATGTGAGACCCCGTATGAGGGGTGGCATTGATCCTTCGTGCGCCCATACTCGGGGCATGACCGCGCAGAGGGCTCCGGGTGGCGCTGATTCCGCCGCCTCGGACGCCGCCCCGAACGATCGTCCGCATGCCGCCCCGCCCGATCTTCGGCATGCCGCCCCGGCCGATGCCGCGAACGCCTCCCCCAACGCTGCCCCGAGCGCCTTGGCGTACGACGCCGTGGTGCTCGCGGGGGGCGGGGCCAGGCGGCTCGGCGGTGTGGACAAGCCGGGCCTGCGGGTGGGCGGCCGCGCGCTGCTCGACCGGGTGCTCGGCGCGTGTTCCGGCGCGGTGTCGACCGTGGTCGTCGCCGCGCCCCGCCCGACCTGCCGCCCCGTGGAGTGGGCGCGCGAGGAACCCGCCGGGGCGGGGCCGCTCGCCGCGCTCGACGCGGGGCTGCGGTGTACGGAGGCGGAGCAGGTGGTGGTGCTCTCCGCCGATCTGCCGTTCCTGGAGGAGCGGACGGTGGGCGGTCTCCTCGCCGAGCTGCGGGAGAGCGGCGCGGACGGCGCGGTCCTGCGGGATCCCGGTGGCCGGGACCAGCCGCTGGTCGCCGCCTATCGCACTGCCGCGCTGAAACGTGAGATCGCGGGGCTCGCCGCCGAGCACGACGGTCTGACGGGACTTCCGCTGCGGTCACTCACCGCGCGGCTCGAACTCACCCGGGTCGCCGACGCGGTGGCGTCCTTCGACTGCGACACCTGGGACGACATCGCGGCCGCTCGGGCCCGCATCAGGGAGCATGGGCACGTGTTGGATGAATGGATTTCCGCAGTCAAGGACGAACTGGGCATCGAGCTCGACGTCGACACCGGCTTGTTGCTCGACCTCGCCCGCGACGCCGCGCATGGCGTGGCCAGGCCTGCGGCTCCGCTGACCACCTTCCTGGTGGGGTACGCGGCGGCGCGGGCCGCGCAGGGCGGCGGGCCCGAAGCGGTGGCCGACGCGGCCCACAAGGCGGCGGCGCTGGCCACGCGGTGGGCGCAGGAGGGCGGCTCCGACGCGGGGCCCGGCGGTGCGCCCGCAGTGGCGCCGGAGGCGATCCCCGGCGGAAAGCCGGCCACCGCCCCCGACGCCGGCCAGCAGCCCGCTCGCCCCGCTGCCGGCCAGCAGCCCGCTCACCCCGCTGCCGGCCAGCAGCCAACTCACCCCGACGCCGGCCAGCAGCCCGCTCGCCCCGCTGCCGGCCAGCAGCCAACTCACCCCGACGCCGGCCAGCAGCCCGCTCACCCCAACCCCACCCCGCACCCAGCCCACCCCAACCCCACGCCTCAGGACGCCCGCCCCGACCCAGGGCAGGGCGCGAGGGACGACATGCGGCCGGATGCCGGATGAGTGGGCAGCCCGCGCCGGACGCCGAGCTCGACGAAGCGCTCGCCCTGGTGAACGACGACCGCGACCGCAGGGCCGGCAGGCGCGCCGACGCCGGACCCGCAGGCGGCGACCCCCGGAGTGCGCGAGACGCTTCGGGTGACCTGGGCGCCCCGGGCCACGGCACCGTGCCCCAGCCCCCTGCCGCACCCGCACCCGCACCCGCACCCGCATCCAGCACATCCACCCCCACCGCACCCACCCCCACCAGTAACGCCGCCCCCACCAGTAACGCCGCCCCCACCGCCCACCCCGAGCACCGCGACATCACCGCCTGGCCCGCCGCCCGCACCGCGGCCGGGCGCGCCCCGCAGCCCGTGCCCTCCGCCTCCGCGCCCGGCACCGTTCCCCTGGGGCAAGCGCTCGGGCTCGTTCTGGCCGCGCCCCTCGTCGCGCTCACCGATCTGCCCTCCTTCGACACCTCCGCGATGGACGGCTGGGTCGTCGCGGGGCCCGGCCCCTGGGACGTCCGGGCCGACGGGATCCTCGCCGGGCACGGGCGGCCCGAGCCGCTCTCCGACGGGGAAGCCGTGCGGATCGCGACCGGGGCGCGGATCCCGCAGGAGGCCACCGCCGTCATCCGCAGCGAGCACGGCCTCACCGACGACAAGGGACGGCTGCACCCCCGGCGCGATGTCACCCAAGGGCAGGACATCCGGCCCCGTGGCCAGGAATGCCGCTCCGGTGACCAACTCCTGCCGAGCGGCTCGCTGGTGACCCCGGCGGTGCTCGGCCTCGCGGCAGCCGCCGGGTACGACGAACTGCCGGTGGTCCCCCGGCCCAGCGCCGAAGTGCTGATCCTGGGCGATGAGTTGCTGACCGAGGGGCTTCCTCACGAGGGCCTCATCCGTGACGCCCTGGGGCCCCTGCTGCCGCCCTGGCTGCGCTCGCTCGGCGCCGACGTCATCGCCGTACGCAGGCTCGGTGACGACGCCGAGGCTCTCCACCAGGCCCTGACCACCTCTGCGGCCGACCTCATCGTCACCACCGGCGGCACCGCCTCCGGCCCGGTCGACCACGTCCACCCCATCCTGCGCCGCATCGGCGCCGAACTCCTCGTGGACGGCGTCGCGGTCCGCCCGGGGCACCCGATGCTGCTCGCCCGCCTTCGCCCCGACCAGCACCTCGTCGGCCTGCCCGGCAACCCGCTGGCCGCGGTCTCCGGCCTGCTGACCCTGGCCGAGCCCCTGCTGCGTACGCTCTCGGGGCGCCCCAAGCCGTCGGCGTACACCGCCGTTCTGCGCGAGGACGTGCACGGGCACCCGCACGACACCCGTCTCGTCCCCGTCACCCTCCGCGCCGATCACGCCGTGCCCCTGCACTACAACGGCCCGGCGATGCTGCGCGGCATCGCGGTGGCCGACGGGCTCGCGGTCGTCCCGCCTGGCGGTGCGCGGCGTGGTCAGGAGCTGGAGGTCCTCGACCTCCCGTGGGTCGGGCCGGACCTGCACACCGAGACGGCCGGGGAGTGTTTCACGTGAAACTTCCCGGCCATGACGCCATCGCCCGCAACCCCGACGAGCACCTCGTCACCCACCGCATCAAGCTGCCGCGCCAGATCGTCGAGCGGCCCCTGCGGCAGGTCGCCAAGCGTCTCCTCATGGCGCTCGCGGTGCTCGCCCTGACGACCTTCATCGTCTGGATCGACCGCGACGGCTACCACGACAACTCGGACAACCGGCTCGACTTCCTCGACGCCGCCTACTACTCCACCGTGACGCTCTCGACCACCGGATACGGCGACATCGTCCCGTACAGCGACAGCGCGCGGCTCTGCAACATTCTCCTGATCACGCCGCTGCGCGTGCTCTTCCTGATCATCCTGGTCGGCACCACTCTCGAAGTGCTCACGGAACGTACGCGCGAGGAATGGCGTCTGAACCGCTGGAGGTCCAACTTGCGTGAACACACCGTCGTCGTCGGCTTCGGCACGAAGGGTCGCTCGGCGATCCAGACCGTCTGCGCGACCGGTCTGAAGCCCGAGCAGATCGTGGTCGTCGACCCGAGCGCGAAGGTCGTCGACGCCGCCACAGCGGAGGGGTACGCGGGCGTCATCGGCGACGCGACGCGCAGCGACGTGCTGCTGCGTGCCGAGGTGCAGCGAGCCCGGCAGATCATCATCGCGACCCAGCGGGACGACACCGCCGTACTGGTCACGCTCACCGCCCGGCAGATGAACCGCGGGGCGAAGATCGTGGCCGCGGTGCGCGAGGAGGAGAACGCGCCGCTGCTGCGCCAGTCCGGCGCCGACGCCGTGATCACCAGCGCGAGCGCGGCGGGACGTCTGCTCGGTCTCTCCGTGCTCAGCCCCAGCGCGGGCATGGTCATGGAGGACCTGATCCAGCAGGGCAGCGGGCTCGATCTCGTCGAGCGGCCGGTGATAAAGGCCGAGGTGGGGATGGGAGTCCGCGAGACGGAAGACCTCGTCGTGAGTGTCGTACGCGGTCATCGCGTGCTCGGGTACGACGATCCCGCCGTCGGAAAGCTGCAGTTGATGGACCGTCTGATCACCATCGTGCGGGCGACTCCGACGTCACCGATGGCGCCCGACGCCAAGTCGAATCCGCCGCGCGGCGGTCTGCGCACGTAATCGGACCGTCGGGAAAGCGCAGGGAGTAGCCTCGCCCGCATGTATGCGATCACGATCCCCGAAGCCGGCGGACCCGAAGCGCTCGTGTGGGCCGAGGTCCCCGATCCCGTACCCGGTGAGGGTGAGGTGCTGGTCGACGTCGTGGCCAGCGCCGTGAACCGCGCCGACCTGCTCCAGCGCCAGGGCTTCTACAACCCGCCACCCGGGTCGTCGCCCTATCCGGGGCTCGAGTGCGCGGGCCGTGTCACGGACATCGGGCCGGGCGTCTCCGGTTGGAAGATCGGCGACGAGGTGTGCGCGTTGCTCGCCGGAGGCGGTTACGCCGAGCAGGTCGTCGTCCCCGCGGGGCAGCTGCTGCCCGTGCCCGACGGCGTCGACCTCGTCACGGCGGCCGCGCTGCCCGAGGTGACCTCGACCGTCTGGTCCAACGTCTTCATGATTTCCCACCTCCGGCCCGGCGAGACGTTCCTCGTGCACGGCGGCTCCAGCGGTATCGGCACCATGGCGATCCAGTTGGCGAAGGCCGTCGGCGCCAAGGTGGCGGTCACGGCGGGCACCAAGGAGAAGCTCGACTTCTGCGCGGAGCTCGGGGCGGACATCCTCGTCAACTACCGCGAGCAGGACTTCGTCGAGGAGATCAAGAAGGCCACGGACGGCGCGGGCGCGGACGTCATCCTCGACAACATGGGCGCCAAGTACCTGGACCGGAACGTGCAGGCCCTCGCCACCAACGGCCGCCTCGCGATCATCGGCATGCAGGGCGGCGTCAAGGGCGAGCTGAACATCGCCACGCTCCTCAACAAGCGCGCCGCCGTCACCGCGACGTCGCTGCGGGGCCGGCCCGCGGAGGAGAAGGCGACCATCGTCGCTGCCGTGCGCGAGCACGTGTGGCCGCTGATCGCCACCGGTCACGTACGCCCGATCGTCGACCAGACCGTGCCGATGAGTGACGCGGCCGCCGCCCACCGCGTGCTGGAGGAGAGCAGCCACATCGGGAAGGTGCTGCTGGTGCGCTAGCCGCACCGCGGGGTGACCGGGGTGACCGGGGTGACCGGGGTGACCGGTGAGCACTCGAGATGCCGGACAAGCGTCGCCATGTGACGCTTGCTCCAGCTTCAGTGATCTCTCCGACCCGGTAACGGGAGGGAGCCGGCGCGGTGACCCCATGGCTTCGCCCCTTGTTGATCCTGACGGTGCTGACGGCCGTCTCCCCCATCTCCCTCTCGTACGCGGTCGAACCCTCTCCCGGCGGGACCCGCGCCGGGAGCGTCTCCGGCGAAGGCCGTGCCAGGCCCGGCCGCGACGAACCCCCGCCGTCGGTCGCGGCGTCCGAACCGCCCCGCAGGCCACCCCGGCAGATCTCCACGCCCGCCGCCACCCCGGCCCCCGAGGTGTGGCCCCAGGGGCGGGCGACCGCCGCGTCCGACGTCACCCGCCGGACGGCCGCCGAACCCGTCGTGCCCGCCCTTCGCGTCCTGCCGCTCGGCAGCGGCCTGGTCCTCATCGGCCTCGGTCTCGGATTCTTCGCCGTGCGGCTGCGCCGCGGCTGACACGTACGGAGGGCTGACACAGACGGAGTGCTGAGACGTCGGAGTGCTGACACGTACGGAGTGCCGGCACAGACGGAGGTCTGACACGTCCGGCCCCTTCGTACACGGTGGATCAGCGGCAAATGGGGGCACCACCGATGTGTGATGTACGGGTGCGAGAGAATGGCGGCATGGAGATGCCGAGGAACGAAAGGTCCCCCGAGAGCCCGCAGGTCCTGGTCGTGGGCCAGGACGGAATGGCACTCGGTGGCGGCGGAGACGACGAATCCCGCGAGGTCCCGGTGACGGACATGGTCGAACAGCCGGCGAAGGTCATGCGCATCGGCAGCATGATCAAGCAGTTGCTCGAGGAGGTGCGGGCGGCACCTCTCGACGAGGCGAGCCGAGTGCGCCTCAAGGAGATCCACGCCAGTTCGGTCAAGGAGCTCGAGGACGGTCTCGCCCCCGAGCTCGTCGAGGAACTGGAGCGGCTCTCCCTCCCCTTCACCGACGACGGAGTACCCAGCGACGCCGAACTGCGCATCGCGCAGGCTCAGCTGGTGGGCTGGCTCGAGGGGCTCTTCCACGGGATCCAGACGGCCCTCTTCGCGCAGCAGATGGCGGCGCGGGCGCAGCTCGAATCGATGCGGCGCGCACTGCCGCCCGGTGTGGGCGCCGGCGAGGAGGAAGAGGACGGCGGCATCGCGGGACGGACCGGAGGGCCTTACCTCTAGGCGGTGGCCGCACAGGACGACGCGAAGGGCCCGGTCACCTTGTGACCGGGCCCTTCGCGTCGGATCATGTCGGTTGCCGCGACCGCGTCAGGCCGGGTTGCCCGTGGAGATCGTGAACTCGATCTCGACGTCGTCCGGGTCGACGTCGGAGCCTTCCTTGGGGGACTGCATCATGACCATGTCCTCCCCGTAGGTGTTCTCGTCCACCGTGCGCTTGTCGAACTGCCAGCCGGCCGCCTGCAGGCACTTCTGCACCGAGCGCCAGTCCTTGAACGTGAAGTCAGGGACCTTGATCTTGTTCTCGTCGTTGTACGCCGTGTCGGGCTCGGTGCACTCTTCGGTCTCGATCGTCTGCGACCTGTCAGGACCTCGGTGCCCCGCCACCGGCGCGTTCGACTCCTTCTCTTCCTTGCCGCCCTTGCCGCCGTCGTCGCCGCTCAGGGAGACCGCCGCGATCACGCCGCCGATGGCGAGCAGCGCGACGACGATCGAGCCGACGACCACCGGCATGTTCCGCTTGCCGCCGCCGCCCGAGCCGCCGCTCTGCACGGACGTCTGCGAGGGCTGCGGCGAGAGCGTGTACGGCGGCGGGGTCTGCGAGGACTGCGGGGCGTACGCGTTCGTGGGCGCCGGGGTTTGGTAGCCGCCCTGCTGCGGATAGCCGTACCCCGGGGTCACGGGCCCGGGGGCCGGGGTGGGCGGGCCGTACGGACCGGTCTGGGGTCCCGTTTGGTACGGCGTCTGGACGCCGCCCTGCTGCGGGAGCGAGGAGTCGACCGGCGGGAAGACCGCGGCGCCGACGCCCGCGCCGCTCGCGGTCTGGGCGCCCGGCACGATGCTCGGCGCGGCCGCCTGCAGGGACTGGGCGACGCGCAGGCACTCGTCGCGCATCGCCTCGGCGGTGGGGAAGCGCTCGTTCGGGTTCTTCTTCAGCGCGCGGGCGACGATCGCGTCCACCGCGGGCGGCAGCGAGCGGTTGATGGAGGACGGAGCGACCGGCTCCTCCTGTACGTGCGCGTAGGCGATGGCCAGCGGCGAGTCCGCCTCGAAGGGCAGCCGTCCGGTGGTCAGCTGGAACAGCATGATGCCGACGGAGTAGAGGTCGGACCGGGCGTCGACGCCGCGGCCGAGGGCCTGCTCCGGGGAGAGGTACTGGGGGGTGCCGACGACCATGCCGGTCTGCGTCATGGAGGTGACGCCGGACTGCATGGCGCGGGCGATGCCGAAGTCCATGACCTTGACGACGTTGCGCTTCGTCATCATCACGTTGCCGGGCTTGATGTCGCGGTGGACCAGGCCCATCTCGTGGCTGATCTCGAGAGCGGCGAGCACATCGGCGGTGATCTTCAGCGCCTGGTCGGTCGGCATCGCGCCGAACTGGGTGACGGACGCGTCGAGCACGGAGCCGAGCGGCTTGCCCTCCACGTACTCCATGACGATGTACGGCATCGTCGCGCCGTCCAGTTCGTCCTCGCCGGTGTCGAAGACCGAGACGATGTTCGTGTGCGTGAGCTTGGCCACCGACTGGGCCTCGCGGCGGAAGCGCTCGCGGAAGGACTGCTCGCGGCCGAGCTCGGTGTGAAGCGTCTTGATCGCGACTTGACGGTCGAGCACGGAGTCGTACGCCAGGTGCACGGAGGCCATGCCGCCTTCACCGAGAAGATCGCGCAGCTGGTACCGGCCACCGGCCAGCGAGCGCCCCGCATACCGTCCCTGTGCGCCGTCCTGGCTGCTCATGTCGTGCGTCCCCCATCGGCGCGGTGTGCCGGACGGCTCCGCGATCGGTGATCGATTCCCGCTATTCCTGGCCAAGTCTGCCCGAGGGCACCGACACGTCAAGCTCGATGCCCGTTCCGTGACCGTACGCGCAAGAAGCGTCTCGGAAGCGTTACAAGTTTGCGCGCGGGGGCACTCGGCGGGTTTGATGTCCGGTCCACCTCGAACCGCCGTACCGCGCGAAGGCTGTAGCGTGGCCCGGCGGGGTTCCCCCGCGTACCACCGAGCACCACGACCAGAAACGACGGCGAGGACTGATGGCACAGACGCAGCGCGCTCAGGGCCCGTCCGACCCCGAGGCGACTGGCGGCGGTATGTCAGATGCGCCGGAGTTGTGGGGCAACGGCGGGCTTGTAGGGGATGGCCGGTATCGGCTGACCCACAGACTCGGCCGGGGCGGCATGGCCGAGGTGTTCGCGGCCGAGGACGTACGACTCGGGCGTACGGTCGCCGTCAAACTGCTCCGCTCCGACCTCGCCGAGGACCCGGTCTCCAAGGCCCGCTTCACGCGCGAGGCCCAGTCGGTGGCGGGGCTCAACCACCACGCCGTGGTGGCGGTCTACGACTCCGGTGAGGACGCCGTCGGGCCCAGCGTCGTCCCGTACATCGTCATGGAGATCGTCGAGGGCCGGACGATCCGCGATCTCCTGCTCAACGCGGAGGCGCCGGGCCCCGAGCAGGCGCTGATCATCGTCTCCGGGGTGCTCGAGGCGCTCGCGTACTCGCACCAGCACGGCATCGTGCACCGCGACATCAAGCCCGCGAACGTGATCATCACCAACACCGGCGCGGTCAAGGTGATGGACTTCGGCATCGCCCGTGCGCTGCACGGCGCCCAGTCGACGATGACCCAGACCGGCATGGTCATGGGCACGCCCCAGTACCTCTCCCCGGAGCAGGCGCTCGGCAAGGCCGTCGACCACCGTTCCGACCTGTACGCGACCGGCTGTCTGCTCTACGAACTCCTCGCGCTGCGGCCCCCGTTCACCGGTGAGACGCCGCTCTCCGTCGTGTACCAGCACGTCCAGGACATCCCGGTCCCGCCGTCCGAGACCTCGGACGCGGCGCCGCCGGAGCTCGACGGCCTCGTGATGCGCTCGCTCGCCAAGGACCCGGACGACCGGTTCCAGACGGCCGAGGAGATGCGCGGCCTGGTCCAGTACGGGCTGCAGATGCTGCACGAGCAGGGCAGCCACACCGGGACCTGGAACACCGGCCCCGTCGATGTGGCTGGCATGCACGAAGGCGGCAGCACTCCGGCGATGGGCGTCACGGGCGCCGCCGCGATGCAGCACCCGGGCGACTCCGGCACCGCGCAGATCCCCGGCGCCATGCTGCGTCCGCCGGGCGGCGACGACGGCGGTTTCGAGGGCGGTCACCGCGACGGCAAGGGCGGTGGCGGCCGGGGCAAGGTGTGGATCCTCGTCGTGCTCGCGATCATCGCGATCGCCGTGGGTGTCGCGTTCGCGCTGTCGGCGGCGGACGACAAGACGAAGGACAAGGACACCCCGACCAAGGAGCCGACGAAGCAGTCGGAGTCCAAGAAGCCGAGCAAGAGCGCGGACGAGGAGACCTCGGACGAGACCGCGACGCCCGGCGACGGGTCCGGCGGTCAGGGCGACTGGACGCCGGAGCAGCCGAACACCACCGGCCCGACGGCTCCCACGACGCCCACCGAGAGCCAGCCGACGGACGACCCGACGGAGCCGACGGACGAGCCCACCGAGCCGACGGACGACCCGACGACGCCGAGCGGTGAGCCCAGCGATCCGGACACCGAGGACCCGCCGGTGACGAACGGCGGCACCGGCGAGGTCGCCGGCGGCAACGAGGGCGAAGGCTGAGCCGAGCCGCACGGCCCGTAGAACGAGACACACGCGCGCGTGGAGCCCCGAAAGGGCCCCACGCGCGCGTGTTCGTTCCCCGCCCGCTCTACCTGGCGGGTGCGCTCGTCGAGAAGCTGCGCCGGGGCTCTCGCCGCCGGCCGCCGCCGTGCAGGGTGTGCACCGTGGCCAGCTGCGGCTCTATGCGCAGGTAGACGGGGTCGTAGAGCTCGCCGTCCACGTAATGCGGGCCAGGGCCGAAGAGTTCCAGCTCGGCGGTGGTCGGCTCGATGGCCTCGCACAGGCCCACGAACTGCACGGTCCACTGTCCCGTGCGCGCGGTCTCGGCGCTGAGGTTGTCCGCCCCGTAGGCGACGACGCTGCCGATGCAGGCCTCGTGGTACCCGTATCCCTTGTGCATCCGCAGCAGAATCCGCCCGTCCACGACGACGTGGCGGGCCGCGGCGAGGAAGGGCAGCGCGCGCATGCTGGTCGCGACCCGGCCGTAGTCGGTGCGGCCGAGCAGTTCGAAGGCGAGCCGTTCGTCCTGTTCCTGATCGTCGGAGGGCATGCGTCCACCCTCTGGCACCGGCGGGGGGCCGGGGAAGGGGATCTGGCCCCTAGGGGACGGGGACGTTGGTCCCGTTCGGATCACCAACGGTGACGCACGGTGACGAGAAGCGTCAGTGCTGCTGTTCCGCCTGCATACGGGCCACGTAGGCGGCCGCCTGGGAGCGGCGCTCCATGCCGAGCTTGGAGAGCAGGCTGGAGACGTAGTTCTTGATCGTCTTTTCGGCGAGGTGCAGCCGTTCGCCGATCACCCGGTTGGTCAGACCCTCGCCGATCAGGTCCAGGATCTTGCGCTCCTGGTCCGTGAGGTTCGACAGACGGTCGTCGCCCTTGGGGGTGTTTCCGTCCCGCAGCCGCTCCAGGACGCGGGCCGTGGCGACGGGGTCGAGCAGGGACTTTCCGGCTGCCACGTCACGTACGGCGGAGAGGAGCTCATTGCCGCGAATGGCCTTCAGGACATAACCCGAAGCGCCCGCCATGATCGCGTCGAAGAGAGCCTCGTCGTCGGCGAACGAGGTGAGCATCAGGCATTTGATGTCCTCGTTCTGGGAACGGATCTCGCGGCAGACCTCCACACCGCTGCCGTCCGGAAGGCGCACGTCGAGAACGGCCACGTCCGGCCGTGTCGCAGGGATCCTGACCAGGGCGTCCGCCGCTGTTCCGGCCTCTCCGACGACCTCGATGTCGGATTCCACGGAGAGCAGCTCGTGGACTCCTCGCCGCACCACTTCATGGTCGTCGAGGAGAAATACCGTAATTTTTCCGTCTTCGCGCACGGAGTCAGTCTCACACACGATCTCTCCCGCTGCCTGAGCTGAACTCTTCCCGTGCGCGGGGTGGCCGGGATAACGTGCCGGTGTTCCGGCCCCCTGCCAGGCTGTGATCAGTGCTGTGACCAGGAACTGTTCCCGACTTTCTGGATTTACTCGGTAATCCAAGCAGTCAGATACTTGGAAATCCAAGCAAATTCGCAGGTCAGATGGGGTTTCACAGAAATGGGAAGCACTGGGTAACGTGCATTGTGCAGGGCGCTCGCCGGGGCACCTGTCACGCCTGTTCCCGGCCGAGTCGCACCCACCCCGTGCGCGGGCACGGATCAGGCGAGCCGCACTGGCTTACCCGGTAACCCCCGGGGGCCGGACCGACGGAGGAGCACACGTGACCGTGGAGAGCACCGCCGCGCGCACACCGCGCCGCAGCACGACCAGCGGCGGCAAGCGCGCAAGCGCCAAGAAGGCCGCGCCGAAGAAGAGCACGGCCGGCGCCAAGAGCACGGAACCCCAGCTTGTCCAGCTGCTGACGCCTGAGGGCAAGCGGGTCAAGCACGCGGACAACGCCGTGTACGACTCGTACGTCGCGGACATCACCGCCGACGAGCTGCGCGCCCTGTACCGCGACATGGTTCTCACCCGCCGCTTCGACGCCGAGGCCACCTCCCTGCAGCGCCAGGGCGAGCTGGGCCTGTGGGCCTCGCTGCTCGGCCAGGAAGCCGCCCAGATCGGCTCGGGCCGCGCCACCCGCGACGACGACTACGTCTTCCCCACCTACCGCGAGCACGGCGTCGCCTGGTGCCGCGGGGTGGACCCGACGAACCTGCTCGGCATGTTCCGCGGCGTGAACAACGGTGGCTGGGACCCGAACACCAACAACTTCCACCTGTACACGATCGTCATCGGCTCGCAGACCCTGCACGCCACCGGCTACGCCATGGGCGTGGCCAAGGACGGCGCGGACTCGGCGGTGGTCGCGTACTTCGGGGACGGCGCCTCCAGCCAGGGCGACGTCGCCGAGGCGTTCACCTTCTCCGCGGTCTACAACGCTCCCGTCGTGTTCTTCTGCCAGAACAACCAGTGGGCGATCTCCGAGCCCACCGAGAAGCAGACCCGGGTGCCGCTCTACCAGCGCGCACAGGGCTACGGCTTCCCCGGTGTGCGGGTCGACGGCAACGACGTCCTCGCCGTGCTCGCCGTCACCAAGTGGGCCCTGGAGAGGGCGCGTACGGGCGAGGGCCCGGCGCTCATCGAGGCGTTCACCTACCGCATGGGCGCGCACACCACGTCCGACGACCCGACCAAGTACCGCAACGACGACGAGCGCGAGGCCTGGGAGGCCAAGGACCCGATCCTGCGCCTGCGGACCTATCTCGAGTCCGAAGGTCACGCTGATGAGGGATTCTTCGCGGAACTCGATGCGGAGAGCGAAGCGTTGGGAAAGCGAGTGCGAGAGGTGGTGCGGGCGATGCCGGATCCGGATCTGATGGCGATCTTCGAGAACGCGTATGCGGACGGGCATGCGCTGGTCGACGAGGAGCGCGCGCAGTTCGCCGCGTACCAGGCGTCCTTCGCTGAAGAAGGCGGTAAGTGACCATGGGCGTACAGAAGCTTCCCCTCGCCAAAGCGATCAACGAATCGCTGCGCAAGGCGCTCGACACCGACCCCAAGGTCCTCATCATGGGCGAGGACGTCGGCAAGCTCGGCGGCGTCTTCCGGGTGACGGACGGGCTCCAGAAGGACTTCGGCGAGGACCGTGTCATCGACACCCCGCTCGCCGAGTCGGGCATCGTCGGCACGGCCATCGGCCTGGCCCTGCGGGGCTACCGCCCGGTGGTGGAGATCCAGTTCGACGGCTTCGTCTTCCCGGCGTACGACCAGATCGTCACGCAGCTCGCGAAGATGCACGCCCGCGCGCTCGGCAAGATCAAGATGCCGGTCGTCATCCGCATTCCGTACGGCGGCGGAATCGGCGCCGTCGAGCACCACAGCGAGTCGCCCGAGGCGCTGTTCGCGCACGTGGCGGGCCTGAAGGTCGTTTCGCCCTCGAACTCGTCGGACGCCTACTGGATGATGCAGCAGGCCATCCAGAGCGACGACCCGGTGATCTTCTTCGAGCCGAAGCGGCGCTACTGGGACAAGGGCGAGGTCGACACGGACGCCATCCCGGCGCCGCTGCACAAGGCCCGGGTCGCCCGCGAGGGCACGGACCTGACGCTCGTCGCGTACGGCCCGATGGTGAAGGTCTGTCTGGAGGCCGCGGCGGCCGCAGCCGAGGAGGGCAAGTCCCTTGAGGTCGTGGACCTGCGCTCCATGTCGCCGATGGACTTCGACGCGGTGCAGGCCTCGGTCGAGAAGACGCGGCGGCTCGTCGTGGTCCACGAGGCCCCCGTCTTCCTGGGTGCGGGCGCGGAGATCGCCGCGCGCATCACCGAGCGGTGCTTCTACCACCTCGAAGCTCCCGTGCTGCGGGTCGGCGGCTTCCACGCGCCGTATCCGCCCGCGCGGTTGGAAGAGGAGTACCTGCCGGGCCTCGACCGGGTGCTCGACACTGTCGACCGCTCGCTGGCGTACTGAGGGAGAGGGTCGTGACGACGATGACAAGTACTGCGCTCGCCGAGTTCAAGATGCCCGACGTGGGCGAGGGGCTCACCGAGGCAGAGATCCTCAAGTGGTTCGTTGCTCCCGGTGACACGGTCACCGACGGGCAGGTGGTGTGCGAGGTCGAGACGGCCAAGGCCGCCGTGGAACTGCCCATTCCGTTCAACGGTGTCGTGAGCGAACTGCGCTTCCCCGAGGGCACCACGGTCGATGTCGGCCAGGTGATCATCTCGGTGGACGTGTCCGGCGGAAGCGCGTCCGCCGCGCCTGCCGCCCCCGCTGAGGCCGCCGCTCCCGCCGAGGCCGCGGCTCCGGCGCAGGCGGCTCCCGCCGAGGTGGCTCCTGCCGAGGTGGCTCCTGCCGAGGAGCCCGCTCCCGAGGGCCGGCAGCCCGTGCTCGTGGGCTACGGGGTCGCCGAGTCCTCGACGAAGCGCCGTGCGCGCAAGGCCGCTTCGGAGCAGGCGGAGGCCGCCGGGACGTACTACGCGGCAGCGGTCCAGGCCGAGCTGAACGGCTCCGGTTCGGCGGCCGCCGCCGCGCCCGCCGCCCCCGTCGGCAGCCGGCCGCTGGCCAAGCCGCCGGTGCGCAAGCTCGCCAAGGACCTGGGAGTTGACCTCGCGGCCATCGTCCCGTCCGGCCCCGACGGGATCATCACGCGCGAGGACGTGCACGCGGCGGTGGCTCCGGCCTCCGCCCCGGCCGCCGCCTCCGCCCCGGCCCCGGTATCCGCGCCGGAGCAGGTGCCGGCCGAGGCCGAAGCCGCCGCTCCCGACGGAGCAGCCGCCCCCGCGGTCGGCGCCGGCGCCCGCGAGACCCGTATCCCCGTCAAGGGCGTGCGCAAGGCCATCGCCCAGGCGATGGTCGGCTCGGCCTTCACGGCACCGCACGTCACGGAGTTCGTGACGGTGGACGTGACGCGGACGATGAAGCTGGTCGAGGAGCTGAAGCAGGACAAGGCCTTCGCGGGTCTGCGCGTGAATCCGCTCCTGCTGATCTCCAAGGCGCTGCTCGTGGCGATCCGGCGCAACCCGGCCGTCAACGCGGCCTGGGACGAGGCGAACCAGGAGATCGTCCAGAAGCACTACGTGAACCTGGGCATCGCCGCCGCGACCCCGCGCGGCCTGATCGTGCCGAACATCAAGGACGCGCAGGCCCAGACGCTGCCGGAACTGGCCGAGTCCCTCGGTGAGTTGGTGTCCACCGCCCGCGAGGGCAAGACGTCGCCGGCCGCGATGCAGGGCGGCACGGTGACGATCACGAACGTCGGCGTCTTCGGCGTCGACACCGGCACGCCGATCCTGAACCCCGGCGAGTCCGCGATCCTCGCGGTCGGCGCGATCAAGCTCCAGCCCTGGGTCCACAAGGGTAAGGTCAAGCCGCGTCAGGTGACGACGCTCGCGCTCTCCTTCGACCACCGCCTGGTCGACGGCGAGCTCGGCTCCAAGGTGCTTGCCGATGTGGCGGCGATCCTGGAGCAGCCCAAGCGCCTCATCACCTGGGCGTAGACCCGGAGATCACGTCAGAGGGGGCCCGCCGCGTGCAACGCGGCGGGCCCCCTTCGACGTAAGTCCGCGGGTGCCTACTTCTTGAAGCCGTAGTCCATCAGCTTCTTCGCGTCCTTCGTGCGATTGGCCGACGAGGTCGAGGTGAGGACCGTGCCGATGACCGTCTTGCCGCTGCGCGTCGCGGCGAAGACCAGGCAGTACTTGGCCTGCGGGCCGGACCCCGTCTTCACGCCGATGGCGCCGCTGTAGCTGCCGAGCAGGGTGTTCGTGTTCGACCACGACATGTAGCGGTAGCCGCCGCTCTTCGTGGTGACCTTCTGCTTCGTCGACTTCGTCTTCACGACCGTACGGAACGTGGAGCTCTTCATCGCGCTGCTGGCGAGCTTCGTCAGGTCGCGGGGCGTGGAGTAGTTGCTTCCGTTGCCGATGCCGTCGAACGAGTCGAAGTGGGTGTTCGTCATGCCGAGGCTCCTGGCCTGCGCGTTCATCTTGCCGATGAACGACTTCACGCGGGCGGAGCGGGTGGTGCCCTTGCCGAACTTGTCCGCGAGGGCGTACGCCGCGTCGCAGCCGGACGGCAGCATCAAGCCGTACAGGAGCTGGCGGACGGTGACCTTGTCGCCGACGATGAGCCGGGCGGACGAGGCGGTGTTCCTGACGATGTAGTCGCTGTAGGCCTTTTCGACCTTGACCTTGGTGTTGAGGTTCAGGTTCGGCTGCGAGAGCACCACCTTCGCCGTCATGATCTTGGTGGTCGAGCCCGTCGAACGGCGGGTGTCCGCGGCCTTGGTGAAGAGCGTCTTGCCCGTGCCGTTGTTCATGACGTAGCCGCCCTTGGCGGCGATCGACGGCTTCGGCAGTGCGGCCGCATGGGCCGGGGTCGTGAGGGCTCCGCCCGCGATTACCGCACCCGCAGTGACGATTACGGCCGATGCGCGGCGAATGCCCTTAATGGGGGTGTTCAAGTTGAATGCTCCAAATGCCCCTGGAATGCGGCCACATGAGGGTGCCGCTCGATAGTGAGACACACGGGAGGGGCAAATGGATGCGCCCTGAGCGCCGTCAATTCAGGGTGATGTGGGTGATGTCCGGATCGTGGAATGGACGACCTCATGGGTACGTGTTGTATCTATGCTGTGCGCATGCCTGTCGCACCCGTCTCGTCCCCCTCCCGGGCCCCTGCTCGCCCCCTGAAGCAGCCACCCGCCGCGGAGCGGGTGTACGCGCACGTCAAGCAGGGCGTGCTCGACCGTCGGTACGAGGGCGGCACGCTTCTCACCGAGGGCGAGCTCGCCGAGGCCGTCGGGGTGTCCCGCACCCCGGTGCGCGAGGCCCTCCTGAAGCTGGAGGTGGAGGGGCTCCTTCGGCTCTACCCGAAGAAGGGCGCGCTGGTCCTGCCGGTGTCCGTGCAGGAGATCGCCGATGTCGTCGAGACGCGGCTTCTGGTCGAGACACACTCGGTGCGCAAGGCGGTGCCTGCGCCTTCGGCGCTGATCGCCCGCCTGGAGGAGCTGCTGCGGCAGCAGCGGGAGCAGGCCGCAGCCGGGGACTTCTCCGCTGCCGCCGTGACCGACCGGTGCTTCCACGCGGAGATCGTGCGCAGCGGGGGGAACGAGATCCTGTCCCGCCTGTACGACCAGCTCCGCGACCGGCAGCTGCGGATGGGCGTCGCCGTGATGCACTCCCACCCCGACCGGATCGCCAAGACGCTCGCCGAGCACGAGGAGATCCTGGACGCGTTGCGCGCCGGGGACGCGGAAGCGGCCGAGGCGGTCGTCACCCGGCACGTCGGGTGGTTCCAGAACCTTGCCAGGGGCGAGGTCCGATGAGCGCGACCTCCGCCCCCCTCTCCCTCCCCGGCGATCCCCCCGGCGGCAAGAAGGCGATGCTCGTCTGGGGCATCGGTGTCGCCGTCTACTTCGTCGCCGTCATCTTCCGGACCTCCCTCGGCGTCGCCGGGCTCGACGCCGCCGACCGCTTCCACGTCAACGCGTCCGCGCTCTCGACCTTCTCGATCCTCCAGCTGCTCGTCTACGCGGGCATGCAGATACCCGTCGGCCTGATGGTCGACCGGCTCGGCACCAAGCGCGTGCTGACCATCGGAGTCGTGCTCTTCACGCTGGGACAGCTCGGCTTCGCCTTCTCCCCCTCGTACGGAATGGCGCTCGCGTCCCGCGCGCTCCTCGGCTGCGGGGACGCGCTGACCTTCATCAGCGTGCTGCGCCTGGGCACCCGCTGGTTCCCGGCCCGGCGCGGCCCGCTGGTCGCCCAGCTCGCCGGTTTGGTCGGCATGGCGGGCAACCTCGTCTCCACCCTCGTCCTCGCCCGGCTCCTGCACTCCGTCGGCTGGACCGCCGCCTTCGCGGGCAGCGCGCTCTGCGGCGTCGTCGTCCTCGTCCTGATGACGCTGTTCCTCAAGGACCACCCCGAGGGGCACGAGCCGGAGCCGGTGCGGCACACCGGCGGGGCCTTCGTGCGCAAGCAGATCGCCCTGAGCTGGCGCGAGCCCGGCACCCGGCTCGGCCTCTGGGTGCACTTCACCACCCAGTTCCCCGCGATGGTGTTCCTGCTCCTGTGGGGCCTGCCGTTCCTCGTCGAGGCGCAGGGCCTCTCGCGCGGGACGGCCGGGGCGCTGCTCACCCTCGTCGTGCTGTCCAACATGGTGGTGGGCCTGGTCTACGGCCAGATCGTCGCCCGGCACCACGCGGCCCGCACACCCCTTGCCATCGGCACCGTCGCCATGACGGCCGCGATGTGGGCGATCACGATCCACTACCCCGGCGACCACGCCCCGATGGGCCTGCTCATCGCGCTGTGCACCGTGCTCGGCGCCTGCGGCCCCGCATCCATGATCGGCTTCGACTTCGCGCGACCCGCGAACCCGCCGGAGCGTCAGGGCACCGCGTCCGGCATCGTCAACATGGGCGGCTTCGTCGCCTCCATGACGACGCTCCTTGCCATCGGCGTGCTCCTGGACGCGACCGGCGACAACTACCGGATCGCCTTCTCCGCCGTCTTCGTCCTCGAAGCGGTCGGCCTCAGCCAGATCCTGCGGCTGCGGACGCGCGCGGTGCGCAGGGAGAAGGAACGTCTGGTCGCCAGCCGCGTCGAGGCAGTCCACGTACCCGTCTGAGCCGCGGCGGACCAAGGCGGGCCAGGCAGGGCTACGGCGTGACCGCGAACTCCCGCAGGATCGCCTCACCCAGGCCGTGATCGCCCTCGACCTTGATCCGGTCGGCCACCGATGCATGCGTGACGCGGCCACAGGCGAGGCGGAAGTACGTCTCCCAGTCCAGGCTCAGCGTGGCGAGCGGGCCGAGCGAGGGGGCACTGTCGACCGTGGCGTGGCCGTCGGCGTCGACGCGGACCGTGCGCAGGAACTCGACGGGCCCGCTCACGTCGAAGACGACCGCCGAGTTCGCCGGGGCCGCGGCCTTCTTGGCGACGACCTTGGGC
The DNA here is from genome assembly GCF_053591915.1 of Streptomyces sp. NPDC002853. NCBI lineage: Bacteria > Bacillati > Actinomycetota > Actinomycetes > Kitasatosporales > Streptomycetaceae > Streptomyces > Streptomyces sp. NPDC002853. Next base: position 114,050 of record NZ_JBSFUS010000010.1, read on the forward strand.
AGTCCCTGCAGCAGGAGGTCCCGCGCCACCAACGCGCCCTGGGAGTCCAGGTCGCCGGGCTTCTTCAGCGTCGTACGCAGATCCTGCTCGTGCACCCAGACGTCGAACGCCCGCATCCGCATGGCCAGTTCGAGGGTCTGCTCGGTGCCGAGCGGGCCACGGATCTTGTGGGAGGGGTCACGCGACTCGTTCCGCAGCTGCCGTGAGCGGCGGATGATCGTGTACTCCAGCTCGGAGGTCATCTCGGGCGCGGTGTGGTGGCGCCGGACGTCGACCTGCACCTCCATGTACCGCTGGCCCTCGGTCTGTACGTGGTACAGATCGCGCGGCAGGGTGTGGATGGGACGCGGGTCGCCCAGCATCTCGCAGTCCAGGCCTATGACGTGGGAGACGACATCCCGCACCGACCAGCCGGGGCAGGGCGTGGCCCAGTTCCACTCTCCCTCGGCGAGCGGTGACACCAGCTCGGATATGGCTGATACGGATTGGGTCCAGGCGTCGGCGTAGGTTTGCAGGCTGGGATGGAGACTCACGGGACCCCTCGACGGTCGTACGCGGGCGGTGGGTGTCTGGGACGTTAAGTTACGCTGCCCGCAGGCACCCCGGCAGTGCTTTCGTGTGACGATCGTAGGCCCGCATTGACGGGTCGAATGCCAGGACGGTGGTAGTGTGCGCGCCTCCCTCATCCAGATCGCCGTAGACGAGGGCGAACCGGTCAATTCCCGCCGCTCGCGGGTCTCTTCACTGGTGCGTGCGGTCGCCGCGCGAGAGCGGCCGGATCTCGTCGTTCTTCCCGAACTGTGGACCACGGGTGCTTTCGCGTACGAGACGTTCGCGACCGAGGCGGAGTCGCTCGAAGGTCCCACGTACGAAGCCATGGCCAAGGCCGCGCGTGACGCGGGCGTCTGGCTGCACGCCGGGTCCATTCCGGAGAGGGACGCCTCGGGGGACCTCTACAACACCTCCCTCGTCTTCTCGCCCGAGGGTGAACTCGCCGCCTCGTACCGGAAGATCCACCGGTTCGGCTTCGACAAGGGCGAGGCCGTCCTGATGGGCGCGGGCGGCGAACTGGTCACCGTGCGCACACCGGAGACGACGATCGGACTCGCCACCTGCTACGACCTCCGCTTCCCCGAGCTCTTCCGGGGGCTCGTCGACGCGGGCGCCGAGATGTTCGTCGTCCCCGCGGGCTGGCCCGCGCGGCGGCGTGAGCACTGGACGCTGCTCGCCCGGGCGCGGGCGGTCGAGGACCAGGTGTTCGTCCTCGCGTGCGGAACGGGCGGTACGCACGCCGGGGTTCCCCAGGCCGGGCACAGCATCGTCGTCGACCCGTGGGGCGAGGTGCTCGCCGAGGCGGGGGACGGCGAGGAGGTCCTCACCGTCGAGCTCGACCCGGCGAAGGTCGCCGCCACGCGCGAGCAGTTCCCCGCGCTGAAGGACCGGCTCCTCGGGACGGCCGCTCCCCGGCGCTGACGCCGCGTCCCATCTCCTCAGTCGTCGTCGCCCCGCTCCTTCTCGGCAAGGCGGATCACGCAGACCGCGACGGCCAGGAGGAGGGACGCGTCGGCGTCGTCCCGGACGATCTGGAGGCCGTACGTGTCGCGGACCCGGAACCAGCGGCGGGAGATGTCGGCCAGGAGCTCGCCGTCGTACTCGATGGCGAACTCGCGGTCCAGGATCTTGCCGCTCACGTCGAGCTCGGTGCCGTCGACCAGGTCCACGCGGTAGTGGTTGCGCAGGAGCGAGAGGCGCTTGCGCTTGACCGTGGCCAGCTCGTCGCCGTCCCGCTCGATCACCATCGTGTCGCGCAGCGCCAGCATCTTGGCGCGGATGTCGATGAGGACGCGGCCCTCCATGTCCTTCAGCTCGAAGGTCTCGCGCAGGCGCATCGCCTTGCCGTCGACGAGGAAGACCTTTTGGCCCTGGTCGTCCTCGATCCAGTAGTCGTCACCGATGCCGAGCAGCCGGTCGCGTACGAGAAGTTTCATGCGGCGATGCCTACCCCGTGGCGGGCATGACACAGCCGGCCCGTGCCACTCGGGGGAAAGTGGGACACAGACCGGCTGTGGATCAGGGGAGGACGCGGAGTCTGCTACGACATGGCGTCCTCGAGGTTGTTCTGCCAGTACGTGACGCGCGAGCCCGCGTCGAGCAGCAGGCCCGCCGCGCCGGGGGAGTTCACCGTGACGCGGCCGTCCGTGGCCTTGCCGCCCTTGGCGACGAGCGTGACGCCGAGGGTCTTGGAGCGGTGGGTCCTGTCGGCGTCGATGCTCGCGAGGTTGATCGCGGCGTAGGCGGACCGGTCGGGCGCGAGGCGGACGACCGAGCGGGGGCGGGTGTTCCGGGCCACCGGGAGGTTCTTGCCCGCCGTCGGATCGCTGACGACGGGGGCGCCGAGGACCGCGCAGGCCTTGCCGCCGTTGTTGGTGATCTTGAGCAGGACGACGGGCGCGGTGCCGCCGGTGTCCTCCATGCTGATCTCCGCGGTGCGCGGCGTGCAGTCGCCGTCGGCGGCCGGAGCGGGTGATCGGGGACCACTGGACGCGGTGCCCGACGCCTTGCCGGTGCCGGACGCTTCACCTCCGGCGCCCCCGCTACCGCTGCTGCCCCCGCTCCCGCTCGCTGTGCCGTCATCGCCCCCGCACGCCGTGAGCGAGAGGGAGAGCGCGGCGAGCGCCGCGACGGCGAGCGCGGCACGCGTGCTGCGAGCAGTGGTGCGCATGGCGGTGACTCCCCCGTGAGTGGTGGTCGCTCGGGCTTGCTCCACTGAGCCTGCCGCCCGCCGCTGGCGTTCCGCTAACACCTGGCTAATGACTCGTTCACGCGTCGCACGGGGAGATTCCGGCCGGGGCCGGGGCCCGGGGTCACATGGAGGAGCCCGTCGCGGGCCGCCGCAGCTCCTCGGGGCGGGGCCTGCGGAACGTCGCCGTTCCGGACCCGTCCAGGCCGCGGGCGAAGAGCCGGACCAGATCGGGCAGGACGTAGCGCCCCGCGCCCTCCTCCTGGATCAGGTGTGCCGCGGCCAGGCGGTCGAGTCCCTCGCGGGTGGCGGATACGTTCGCCCCCGCGAGGTCGGCGGCCCTGTGCGCGTCCACGTCCGGGGTGGAGGCGCGGGCCAGCGCGGCGAGCAACCAGGCGTCACTGCCCGGAAGTTGGGCCACCGAGGTACGCAGCGCGGCCGCGACACCGGTGTCCTCGGCGGAGAGCAGGGCCAGCCGCTGCTCCTCGTCGGCGAGTTCGGCGGCAAGCCCCGCCACGGACCGCTGGGGGCGCCCGATGAGCCGGGCGGCGGCGGTGCGCAGGGCCAGCGGGAGGCCGTCGCAGAGGCGGGCGATCCGGCGTACGTCATCGGAGTCGGCGTCCAGACCGGCGCTCTGCCCCAGGGCGCGGAGGAACAGCTCGGCTCCGTCGCGCTCGCTGAGCGCGCCGACCGGCACGGGGCGCGCGCAGTCCGACGCGACGAGGCCGTCGAGGCGGTTGCGGCTGGTGATGAGGGTGGTGCAGTGGGGCGCACCGGGCAGGAGCGGGCGGACCTGGGCGGAGTCGTGGGCGTTGTCGAGTACGACGACGATGCGCCGTTCGGCGAGCAGCGAGCGGTAGAGGGCCGCCGCCGGTTCGATGCCGGCCGGCACGTCCTGCTGCCGCACGCCCAGGGCGAGGAGGAACTCCCGCAGGACGCGTTCGGGGTGGGCGGGGTCGCCGCCGCTGAAACCGCGGAGGTCCGCATAGAGGTGGCCCTCCGTCCGCGAGTCCGCGTGGTGGTGCGCCCACTGCAGGACGAGGGCGGTCTTCCCCACGCCCGCGGCGCCCGTGAGCAGGACGATCGGCGCCTCCGTCTCCTCGGCCAGCACGGTCTCCAGGGCGGCGAGCTGCTCCTCGCGGGCGGCGAAGGCGCGGGGCGCCCGGGGCAGCAGGCGGGGGGTCGCGTTGCCCGGCGGGGTCCCTTCCGCCGGGGTGTCGGGGGTGGCGACGGCATCGGGGGTGACGGGAGCGGCGGCGGGGCTCGCTTTTCGGGCATCGGAGCCCGGCGCCGTGGGCCGCGTTTCCCCGGCCGCGGGCCCCAGGTCCGCCTCGACCGGGGACGGTCCTGCCGGACGCGCGGCCCGGTTTCCGTCCACGCGGGCGGGAGGCCCGGCGGAGCCCGCGGACGCGGCGGGGGAAGCACCGCCACCCCCGAGGCCCATGTCGTACCGCCCGCGCCGGCGCGGCGGAGGGGCGCCCAGCATCGGGTGGGCCCCGGTGTCGGGCTCGCCGTTGAGGATCTCCTCGTACGCCCGGCGCAGCTTCTTGCCGGGGTCCACCCCCAGCTCCTCGGCGAGGAGTTCGCGCGTCCGGTGGTAGAACTCCAGCGCCTCGGACTGCCTGCCGCACCGCTGAAGGGCCCGCATCAGGGCCGCCACCAGGGCTTCCCGCAGCGGGTGCTGGACGGACTCGGCACGCAGCAGCCCCACGGCCTGGCCGTGCGAGCCGAGCTTTCCGTACGCCTCGGCGAGCTGCTCGACGGTGACGAGGCGGCTCTCCTCCAGGCCCCGCGCGGCGGCCAGCATCGGCTCGGTGGCGACGGTGCCGGTCAGCGCGGGCCCGTTCCACAGGGCCAGCGCCTCGCGCAGCATCAGGGCCGTGTCCGAGGGCTCCCGCTGCCGTCCGGCCAGTTTGACGAGGTCCTCGAAGCGGCTGACGTCGAGCAGGGTCTCCGGGAACTGCAGGGCGTACGCACCGCCCTGCGTGGCGAGTTCCACGCCGTACGCGTCCAGGCCGGCCTCGACGAGCAGGGCGCGCAGCCGGGAGATGTGGCCCTGGATGACGGTGCGCGCGTGCAGCGGCGGTTCGCCGTCCCACAGGGTCTCGGTCAGGGCGTCCACCGAGACCGGCGTGCCCGCCCGCAGCAGCAGCGCCGCGAGCAGGCTGCGGCGCTTGGCCGGGCCGAGGGGGACGGGTCCGCTGCCTCCGGCGACGCTCACCGGTCCGAGCAGCTGGAACTCCACCTGGCCTCAACTCCTCTGCCGCGCCCGCGCTCCGCGCCCGCGCCTCGCATCATGTTTCGAACAAGACCCAAGACTATCGCCGGGCACGGCGGCCACGGAGGTGGCCGCCGTGCCCGGCGACGAGGAGCGGCTGAAAACATCGGCCCGCGAGCGGGACCGGCCGTCAGTAGCGGTGGTGGTGGTCGTCGTCCGTCTCGACCACGGTCGCGCCCGGGGGCACGACTGTCTTGCGGCGAGCATTGGTGAACGCGGCGACGCCGATCACGCCCACGGCCATCATGATCAGACCGGTGACGGTGAGATTGATGCCTTCCATCTCCCAGTCGGTGGCGAACGTGAGGATGGCGCCCGCGGCGATCAGAATGATGCATCCGCCCAGGCCCATGTGGACCGCCTCCCTAAGTCGTGGCAGGGCACCCGGGTACCCGGACCCGGCTCGACCACACGGATAAGCGGAAATCGGCCTTCGGTTCTCCTCGTTCAGCCTTCGAGGAAGGCCACGAGCGCATTGGCGAGAAGGTGCGGGTCGTCCGCCCCGCACAGCTCGCGCACGCTGTGCATGGAGAGGATCGCGACGCCGATGTCGACGGTCTTGATGCCGTGCCGGGCCGCGGTGATCGGCCCGATCGTCGTGCCGCAGGGCATCGCGTTGTTCGAGACGAAGCTCTGGAAGGGCACGCCGGCCTTGTCGCAGGCGGCCGCGAACACGGCACGGCCCGCGCCGTCCGTGGCGTACCGGTTGTTGACGTTGACCTTGAGGATCGGGCCGCCGTTGGCGCGCGGGTGGTGCGTCGGGTCGTGCCGCTCCGCGTAGTTGGGGTGCACGGCGTGGCCCGTGTCGGAGGAGAGGCAGACCGTGCCGGCGAAGGCGCGGGCCCTGTCCTCGTACGTGCCGCCGCGCGCGAACACGGAGCGTTCGAGCACCGAGCCGAGGAGCGGGCCGTCCGCGCCCGTGTCGGACTGGGAGCCGTTCTCCTCGTGGTCGAAGGCGGCGAACACGGGGATGTACGGCAGGGAGCCGGCGCCGTCCGCCGTGGCGACGGCGGCCAGCGCCGCCGTACAGGCGTGTACGGACAGGAGGTTGTCCATCCGCGGGCCCGCGATGAGGTCGCGGTCGCGGCCGAGGTAGGCGGGCGCCTCGATGGGGTGCGTCATCAGGTCCCAGCCGGTGACGTCGCCGGGGGAGAGGCCCGCCTCCTCCTCCAGGAAGCCGATGAGGTCGCCCTCGTGGACGTCGTCGCCGAGGCCCCAGATGGGCTGCATGTGCTTCTGCTTGTCGAGCTTGAGGCCGTCGGCGACGACGCCGCGGTCCATGTGGATGGCCAGCTGCGGCACCCTCAGGAGCGGCCGGTCGATGTTCACCAGGCGTGTCGAGCCGTCCCGCAGCGAGAGCCGTCCCGCGAGGCCGAGGTCGCGGTCGAGCCAGGAGTTGAGCAGCGGGCCGCCGTAGATCTCGACGGCGACCTGGCGCCAGCCGTGCGCTCCCGAGTCCGGCTTCGGCTTCACGCGGAGGTTCGGTGAGTCGGTGTGGGCGCCGACGATGCGGTACGGGGTGTGGGGGGTGGCGCCCTCGGGGACGTACCAGGCGATGATCGCGCCGCCACGCAGCACATACTTCCCGCCGGTCGTCCCGTCCCAGGCGTCGGTCTCCTCGACCTGCCGGAAACCGGCCTTCTCCAGCCGCTCCGCGGCGGACGCCACCGCGTGATACGGCGAGGGGCTCGCCGCCAGGAAGGCCAGGAGGTCGTCGGAGTGGCCGCGGTCGAAGGCAAGAGGGGCGCGCGAAGCGCTCTTTGCGGGGGCGGCGGCGGGAGACGGGCGGGCAGATGTGCTCATGGCTTCCAGCCTAACTAGCGGTTCCTCCGGGCGAGGGCGGCCTTTTCCGGGAGGTTCTGTACGGGAACTGCCCGCAACTGGTGTCCCTCTGCCGCCACCCACCCGGTTACCCCGCATACGACAGCGGCCCGCCCCCGGAACGGGAGCGGGCCGCCTCAAGCGTCGCGGGGAGGCTAGAACGCCGCCTCGTCCAGCTCCATCAGGTCCAGCTCCACGCCCTCGGCGAGCTTCCGCTCGTTGGCGACGCCCGGCAGGACGTTCGCGGCGAAGAACTTGGCCGCGGCGATCTTGCCCTCGTAGAAGGGCTTGTCCTTCGCGGAAGCCGTCGCCAGCTTCTCCGCGGCCACCGCCGCGCCACGCAGCAGCAGGTAGCCGACGACCACGTCACCCGAGACCATCAGGAGGCGGGTCGTGTTGAGGCCCACCTTGTAGATGGACTTCACGTCCTGCTCGGTGGCCGCGAGGTCCGTCAGCATGACGCCGACGATGGCCTCCAGCTCGACCGCGGCCTTGGCCAGCTCCTCGCGGGCCCCGGCCAGGGCCTCGCCGCCCGTGCCGACCGCGAGGAACTTCTTGATCTCCTCGGCGAGGCCGTTCAGCGCGGCACCCTGGTTGCGGACGATCTTCCGGAAGAAGTAGTCCTGGCCCTGAATGGCGGTCGTGCCCTCGTAGAGGGTGTCGATCTTGGCGTCCCGGATGTACTGCTCGATGGGGTACTCCTGGAGGTACCCCGAGCCGCCGAACGTCTGGAGCGACTGCGCCAGCTGCTCGTACGACTTCTCCGAGCCGTAGCCCTTGACGATGGGAAGCAGGAGGTCGTTCAGGGCGATCAGCGCCGACGCGTCCTCGCCCGCCGCCTCCTTGATCTGGATGTCGTCCTGGACGGCCGCGGTGTGCAGCACCAGGGCGCGCATGCCCTCCGCGTACGCCTTCTGCGTCATCAGCGAGCGGCGTACGTCCGGGTGGTGCGTGATGGTGACCTTGGGCGCCGTCTTGTCCATGAACTGGGCGAGGTCCGGGCCCTGCACGCGCTCCTTGGCGTACTCCAGGGCGTTGAGGTAACCCGTCGAGAGCGTCGCGATGGCCTTCGTGCCGACCATCATGCGGGCGAACTCGATGATCATGAACATCTGGCGGATGCCGTCGTGCTTGTCGCCGATCAGCCAGCCCTTGGCGGGGTGCTGGTCGCCGAACGTCATCTCGCACGTGTTGGACGCCTTGAGGCCCATCTTGTGCTCGACGTTCGTCGCGTACACGCCGTTGCGCTCGCCGAGCTCGCCGGTCTCCCAGTCGAACTCGTACTTCGGGACGAGGAAGAGCGAGAGGCCCTTCGTGCCGGGGCCGTGGCCCTCGGGGCGGGCGAGGACGTAGTGGAGGATGTTCTCCGACATGTCGTGCTCACCGGACGTGATGAAGCGCTTCACGCCCTCGATGTGCCAGGAGCCGTCCTCCTGCTTGACGGCCTTGGTGCGGCCCGCGCCCACGTCCGAACCGGCGTCCGGCTCGGTCAGGACCATCGTCGAGCCCCACTGCTTCTCGACGGCGATGGCGGCGATCTTCTTCTGCGCGTCGTTGCCCTCGTCGTGCAGGATGCCCGCGAACGCCGGACCGGAGGAGTACATCCACACGGCAGGGTTGGCGCCGAGCAGCAGCTCCGCGTAACCCCAGATCAGGGAGCGGGGAGCGGTCGTGCCGCCGATGCCCTCGGGCAGGCCGAGGCGCCAGTACTCGGAGTCCATGAAGGCCTGGTAGCTCTTCTTGAAGGACGCCGGTACGGGAGCGGTGTTGGTCGCCGGGTCGAAGACCGGCGGGTTGCGGTCGGCGTCCTCGAAGGACTCGGCCAGCTCGTTCTCGGCGAGGCGGCGCAGCTCCTCGAGGATGCTCTTGGCGGTGTCGACGTCCATCTCGGCGAACGGGCCGGTGCCGTACAGCTTGTCGCGGCCGAGCACCTCGAAGAGGTTGAACTCGATGTCGCGGAGATTCGACTTGTAGTGCCCCATGGCGACGGCTCCGTAAGCAGAAAGGGATCAACAGGATCAGTACCAGCAAGTAGCTACGATGATGCTACCCGCCAGTAATAAGAAGCAACCCCTAATAGGGCATCTGTGACTCAGTCCTCGTGCGGGCTCAGTACTCTTGCGGACATGTACGGCTACGACCAGAGCCCAGGCGCCCAGCAGCAGTACGCCCCGCCCGGGGCCCAGCCGCCGCCGCAGCAGATGCCGGGCGGCGCGCAAGGGTACGCACAGCAGCCTCCGCTCTACCCCGAGCCGTCGCCCCCGTCCCTCGCGGACGCGGTGCGCGCCTTCACCACGGGCTCGATGTCCGCCGAGGACTTCCAGCAGGCCTTCGCCACCTCGAAGGTCTACTGCCCGCGTGGCGACAACCCCGGCTTCCTCGCCCTGCACAACACCCAGCAGCCGGTCATCCCGATGTTCACCTCCCTCAAGGAGCTGCGCAGGTACGCGGGCAAGGAGTCCAAGTACTTCGTGATCACGGGCGCCGAGGTCATCGACCTCCTCCCCACCGGTTACGGCTTCGTCCTGGACATGGAGGGCGAGCACCGCATGGTCTTCGACGCCAAGGCCGTCGAGCAGATGGTCGACTTCGCCATGCGCCGGATGTACGGCTAGCCGCCGCCCGCGGATTCAGGCCACCCGGGACGCCCGGAGGGAATTCCCTCCGGGCGTTCCGCGTTCCCGGTGGCAAGAAGTTCTACGTTCAACTAAAGTGAGCGTACGAAGAAGGAGGCACGACATGCCCGCTGTGACTGTCGAGAACCCGCTGACCCTGCCCCGTGTGGCCGCGTCCGGCGACGCCGTGGCCCGCCCCGTGCTCGCCGTGACGACCGCGCCCAGCGGTTTCGAGGGCGAGGGATTCCCGGTGCGCCGGGCGTTCGCGGGGATCAACTACAAGCACCTCGACCCGTTCATCATGATGGACCAGATGGGTGAGGTGGAGTACGGCGCCGGGGAGCCCAAGGGCACGCCCTGGCACCCCCACCGCGGCTTCGAGACGGTCACCTACCTGATCGACGGCACGTTCGTGCACCAGGACTCGAACGGCGGCGGCGGCACCATCCAGAACGGCGACACGCAGTGGATGACCGCGGGCAGCGGCCTCCTGCACATCGAGGCCCCGCCGGAGTCCCTCGTCCAGTCCGGCGGCCTCTTCCACGGCCTCCAGCTCTGGGTGAACCTGCCGGCGCGGGACAAGATGATGGACCCCCGCTACCAGGACATCCGCGGCGGCCAGGTGCAACTCCTGACCTCCCCCGACGGTGGCGCGCTCCTGCGCGTCATCGCCGGTGAGCTCGACGGCCACCAGGGCCCCGGCATCACGCACACGCCGATCACGATGATCCACGCGACCGTGCGCCCCGGCGCCGAGGTCACGCTCCCCTGGCGCGAGGACTTCAACGGCCTCGCGTACGTGCTCGCGGGGCGCGGCACGGTCGGTGCCGAGCGCCGCCCGGTCCACATGGGCCAGACGGCCGTCTTCGGCTCCGGCTCCTCGCTGACCGTCCGCGCGGACGAGAAGCAGGACGGGAACACCCCCGACCTGGAGGTCGTACTGCTCGGCGGACAGCCGATCCGTGAGCCCATGGCGCACTACGGACCGTTCGTGATGAACAGTCAGGCCGAGCTCCAGCAGGCCTTCGAGGACTTCCAGAAGGGTCTGCTCGGCACGGTCCCGGCCGTGCACGGCATGTAGCCGTACATAACGTGCGGGCCCGAAGAGGCCATGCTCGGGTAGGAGGGTGAGCACCCTCCTGCCCGAGCCCGTACGCCGCACCGCCGCCTGGTGCGTGGTCCTCCTGCTCGTCACGGGCGTGGCCGCCGTGGCGATCTGGCTCTTCGTCACCTTCAAGACGGCCGCCACCCCGGTGCTGCTCGCCCTCCTCGGCACGGCACTCCTGGGACCCGTCTACCGCTGGCTCCTGAAGATGAAGGTGCAGCGGTCGCTGGCCGCCGGGCTCACCTGCGCTGCCGTCGTCGCGGTCGTGGGCGGCGCCATGTACATCGTGGTCAAGGCCCTGATCGACACCGGCGACCAGATCGTCGCCTCCCTGAAGCAGGCCGCCACCGACCTCTCGGAGCACTTCGGTGCCGCGGGGACCTCCCTGGACGACATGGCGTCCAACGCCAAGGACCTGCTCGGCAAGTTCGGCGGCTCGGCCGCGTCCGGGGTGATCAGCGGGCTCAGCGTCGTCGGCGAGATGATCGCCATGGCGGTCCTCGCGCTGCTGCTCGTGTTCTTCTTCCTGCGCGACTCCGACCGGGCCCTCGGGTCCATGCGCTCGCTCGCGCCGCGCGGCACCGCCGACACCGTCGAGGCCATGGGGCGGCGCGCCTTCGAGGCCGTCGAGGGCTTCATGCGCGGGACCACGTTCATCGCCCTGATCGACGCCCTCTGCATCACCGTCGGGCTCCTGATCCTGGGGGTGCCCGGGGCGTGGGGGCTCGGCGCGCTCGTGTTCATCGGCGCCTACATCCCCTATCTGGGCGCGTTCATCTCCGGCGCCGTCGCCGTCCTGGTCGCGCTCGCCGACCGGGGGTTCGTCATCGCGCTGTGGGCCCTCGGCGTGGTCCTCGCGGTGCAGGTGCTCGAAGGACACGTACTGCAGCCGGTGATCCAGTCGCGGACCGTGCAGATGCACCCCGCCATCGTCATGCTGGCCATCGCCGCGGGGGCGTCCGTGGCGGGAATCCTGGGGATGCTCCTCGCCGTGCCCGTGACGGCGGCGGCCTTCGGGGTGATCGCCGAGCTGCGGGACCGGAACGCGGCGGCGGAAGCGGGCGCCGACCCACCCCGCGTCTGATCAGTCGTCCCCGTCCCCCTCGTAGAGCTCGAACCAGATGCTCTTGCCCTCGCCCCGCGGCTCCACCCCCCACTCGTCGGCGAGCAGCTCCATCAGGACCAGTCCCCGCCCGGACGACGCCAGTTCACCGGGGTGGCGCTTGTGCGGCAGGTCGTCGCTGCCGTCCGAGACCTCGGCCCGCAGGCGCCGCGAGCCCGGCTCCCCGATGACCTCGGCGACGAGCAGCGCGTCGCCGTCCGTGTGCACCAGCACGTTCGTGATCATCTCGGAGACCATCAGGACCGCCGAGTCGACCTGATCGGGGACGGCCCAGTCGTGCAGCAGCTCCCGGACATGGCGCCGCGCCCCCGCGATCCGCTCCGGCTCGGCCTGCGCGACCGTCAGGACGGTGCGCCGGGCGGGCGTGCGGTGGGCGGGGTGGCCGGCCCTGCGAAGGAGCAGGACCGCGATGTCGTCCTCGCGCCGGTCCACCAAGGGGCCGGTGGTGTGATGCGAGGAAGGCCCGTGCACGGCTTGTACGAGGGTGTCGGCGAGCTCTTCGAGGCCGTCGTCGTCACCGTCGCCCCCGTGCCCCTCCAGGATCTTGCGGATCCTCGTCCAGCCGCTGTCCAGGTCATGGCCGCCGGTCTCGATGAGGCCGTCGGTGCAGATCAGCATCGTCTCGCCGGCCTCCAGGACGAGCCGGGTCGTGGGGTAGTCCGCGTCCGGGTCGATGCCGAGCGGCAGTCCGCCGGCCGTGGGGCGCAGCAGGACCGTTCCGTCGCTCATCCGTATCGCCGGCTCCGGGTGGCCCGCGCGGGCGATCTCCAGGATGCCGGTGACGGGGTCCGCCTCCACGTAGAGGCAGGTCGCGAAGCGCGGGTCGGCGGGGTCGCCGCCCGCGTCGCCGTCCGACCCGATCGTGATGCCGTCCGTGATCCCGGAGAGGAAGCGGGTCGCCCGGGAGAGCACGGCGTCCGGGCGGTGCCCCTCGGAGGCGTACGCGCGCAGGGCGATCCGCAGCTGGCCCATGAGCCCGGCCGCGCGCACGTCATGCCCCTGTACGTCGCCGATGACGAAGGCGATGCGGCCGCTGGGCAGCGGGATCATGTCGTACCAGTCGCCGCCCACCTGGAGCCCGCCACCGGTGGGCACGTACCGCGCGGCCACCGACATCCCCGGGATGCGCGGCCCGAGCAGCGGCAGCATCGAGCGCTGCAGGCCCTCCGTGAGCTCCCGCTCCGACTCCGCGACCCCCGCCCGCGACAGGGCCTGGGCCAGCATCCGGGCCACCGTGGTCAGGACGGAGCGCTCGTCCGGCGTGAACGACACGGGGTAGGCGAAGGCCGCGAGCCAGGCGCCCATCGTGCGGCCCGCGACGGTCAGCGGCAGGAACGCCCACGACTGCCGGTCGAAGGGGCGGGCGAGCGGCCACGTGGCGGGATAGCGGCGGTGGTACTCCTCGGGCGATGAGAGATAGACCGCGCGGCCCGTGCGGACCACCTCGGCGGCCGGATAGTCCGTGTCCAGGGGCATCGCCGAGAAGGGCAGATCGTCCCCCGGCTGGTGCCCGTAATGCCCGATGATCTTCAGCCGGTCACCCTCGACCCCGAAGACACCGAGCCCGTCCGGCGAGAACCCCGGCATGGAGAGCCCGCTGGCCACCCGCAGCACTTCCTCCGTGGACCGCGCCTCGGCGAGCGCGCGCCCCGCGTCGAGCAGGAAGGCCTCGCGGGAGCGCCGCCAGTCGCCGGTCACGGGGGTGCGGGCGGCGGCGCCCGGCGGGGGCTCGGTGACCTCCTGGAGGGTGCCGATGAGCTCGTACGAGTGCGTGGCCTCGTCCACGACCGGCTTGGAGCGGCTGCGCACGATGCGGATGACACGGCCCTGGTCGTCCATGATCCGCAGGCGGGCCTCGGCGAGGGTGCCCTCGGCGACGGCGAGCTGGACGATGCCGTCGATCTCGTTCCAGTCGACGGGGTGGAAACGCGAGCGCACACCGGCCTCGGTGAGGGCCTGGGGGTGCGGAGGGAGGCCGAGGAGCCGGGCCGCCTCGGCGTCGAGCGTGACGACGCCGGCCGAGTTGTCCCAGCGCCACAGGCCGGTCGCGATCGCGGCAAGGACGTCCCGGACGGGAGGCAGGGGTTCGTCCCCGGCCTGCCCCGCCTGCTGCAAGGGATCGTCGGTGCGCATTGACCCACTTTAGGAAGATCGATGGACAAGTCGCCACCGCCGGAGACGGCGGGGAGCGCTCCACGGGTGATCGGGGAGGTAATCCGGAAAGCGATCTCCGCCCGGACGGTAGCCTTAAGGCTTGTCTGCTCTCTCCCCTATTCGCGAAGACTGGATGAACGAAGATGCATCGGTACAGGTCCCACACCTGCGGCGAGCTCCGCGCCTCTGACGTCGGCTCCGACGTCCGGCTGAGCGGCTGGCTGCACAATCGCCGAGACCTGGGCGGCATCCTCTTCATCGATCTGCGCGACCACTACGGCATCACGCAGCTGGTGGCCCGCCCCGGCACGGCCGCCGCCGAGACGCTCGACAAGCTCTCCAAGGAGACGGTCGTCCGCATCGACGGCAAGGTCGTCTCGCGCGGCGCGGAGAACGTGAACCCCGAGCTGCCCACGGGCGAGATCGAGATCGAGGCCGCCGAGGTCGAGGTGCTCGGCGCCGCCCAGCAGATCCCGTTCACGATCAACGCGGACGACGGCGTGAACGAGGAGCGGCGCCTTGAGTACCGCTTCCTGGACCTGCGCCGCGAGCGCATGCACCGCAACATCATGCTGCGCTCGTCCGTGATCGCCTCCATCCGCTCGAAGATGGTGGCCCTCGGCTTCAACGAGATGGCGACGCCGATCCTCGCCGCGACGTCCCCCGAGGGCGCCCGCGACTTCGTCGTGCCGTCCCGCCTGAACCCGGGCAAGTTCTACGCGCTCCCCCAGGCCCCCCAGCAGTTCAAGCAACTCCTGATGATCTCGGGCTTCGACCGCTACTTCCAGATCGCGCCGTGCTTCCGCGACGAGGACGCGCGCGCGGACCGCTCGCCGGGCGAGTTCTACCAGCTCGACGTCGAGATGAGCTTCGTGGAGCAGGAAGACGTCTTCCAGCCCATCGAGAAGCTCATGACGGAGATCTTCACCGAGTACGGGAACGGCCGCGAGGTCACGTCCCCGTTCCCGCGCATCCCGTTCCGCGAGTCGATGCTGAAGTACGGCAACGACAAGCCGGACCTGCGCGCGAAGCTCGAACTGACCGACATCACGGACATCTTCGCGGACTCCGAGTTCAAGGCGTTCGCGGGCAAGCACGTCCGGGCCCTCCCCGTCCCGGACACGGCATCGCAGTCCCGCAAGTTCTTCGACGGCCTCGGTGACTACGCGGTCGAGCAGGGCGCGAAGGGCCTCGCCTGGGTGCGCGTGGCCGAGGACGGCTCGCTGACGGGCCCGATCGCGAAGTTCCTGACGGAGGCGAACGTAGAGGAGCTCACGAAGCGCCTCGGTCTTGAGGCGGGCCACGCGGTCTTCTTCGGTGCGGGCGAGTTCGACGAGGTCTCGAAGATCATGTCGGCCGTCCGCGTGGAGGCCGCCAAGCGCGCCGGCCACTTCGAAGAGGGCGTCTTCCGCTTCTGCTGGATCGTCGACTTCCCGATGTACGAGAAGGACGAGGAGACGGGTCGCATCGACTTCTCCCACAACCCCTTCTCGATGCCCCAGGGCGGCATGAAGGACCTTCAGGAGAAGGACCCCCTCGACATCCTCGCCTGGCAGTACGACATCGTCTGCAACGGCATCGAGCTGTCCTCCGGCGCGATCCGTAACCACGAGCCCGAGGTCATGCTCAAGGCCTTCGCGATCGCGGGGTACGAAGCGGAGACGGTCGAGCGGGAGTTCGCGGGCATGCTCCGCGCGTTCCGCCTCGGCGCCCCGCCGCACGGCGGCATCGCCCCCGGCGTCGACCGCATCGTGATGCTGCTCGCGGACGAGCCGAACATCCGCGAGACGATCGCCTTCCCGCTCAACGGCAACGCCCAGGACCTCATGATGGGCGCCCCCTCGGAGCTCGAGGAGTCCCGCCTCCGCGAACTGAACATCCAACTCCGCAAGCCGGTGGCTTCCGGCAAGGGTGACGCGGAGAAGTAGGCCCTGGGCCGATCTGCAGAAAAATCCCGGCCCGCACCCCATATCGGGGTGCGGGCCGGGATTTTTCTGCACACGGCCCTCAGCTCGCGGACGCTCCCTGACCCAGGAGCTCCACGATGCTGGAGAAACTGTCCTTTGCGTGGCCGGCCTCCATCCCCCGGCGGAACAGGTCCGCCACCGCCGACGGCAGCGCGGCGTCGACGCCCGAGTCGGTGTGCGTGTCCACCACGTGTTCCATGCTCGCGAGGCCCATGGCGAGTCGGTCCACGTCGCCCTCGTGGTTGCCCGCGTCGATGCGCGAGGAGTAGAAGGACAGGAACTCCGGCATGCCGGTCATGTTCTGTGACGCGTACGGGAGGATGTCCGCCGCCGAGAGGCCGTTGGCCTTGGCGAGGGCGACCGCGTACCAGTAGCTGGAGACACTCGTCCAGAAGATGACCATGTTGAGCTGGTACATCAGTGCCGCGAGCCCCGGGTCCTCGCCCCGGTGGTCGGTCTCGCCCGTCAGCACCTCAAGGGTCGGCCGGTGCTTGTCGTACGCCTCGCGTGGGCCGCTGTAGAAGGTGGACGCGTCCGGGGTCCCGATGCCGGAGGGCGGGGCGAGCACGCCGCCCGTGAGGTGCGTCGCGCCGTGGCCCGCGGCCCAGTTCGCCGCCTCGCGCGCCTTCTTCGGGGTGTCCGAGCTCAGGTTGACGATCACGTGGCCGGAGAGTGCGCCCGCCGCCGGTTCGAGTACGGAGTACATCGCGTCGTAGTCCGTGAGGCTGACGATCACCAACTCGTTGGCGGCGACCGCCTCCTCGGGGGTGTCGGCGAGAACCGCCCCGCGCGCCACCAAGTCGTCCGCGCGGGACGCCGTGCGGTTCCAGAGGGTGACTTCGTGGCCCTTGTCGAGCAGCGCTGATGCCATCGCGTGGCCCATGGGGCCGAGACCGATGAGGGTGACAGGGGTGGCGTTCATGGGTGCCTCCAGGACTAGAACGAGCGCTCTATCTAGCGTATGGAGGAAACGTAGCACGGCTCTGGAACGAACGCTCTAATTAGCCTCGGGGTAAGGTGACCGCATGGCCAAGACCAGCGCAGCCGCGACCCCCGGCACCCGCGACCGCATCGTCATCGCCGCCGCACGCCTCCTCCAGCGCCAGGGGTACGTCGGCACCGGCATCAAGCAGATCGCGAAGGACGCGGAGGCCACGCTCGGCTCCGTCTACCACTTCTTTCCCGGCGGCAAGGAAGCCGTCGCGGTGGCCGCGATCAACCACAGCGGCGAGGAGTTCGCCGACATGCTGCGTGCCGCGCTGAACAAGGCCGACGACCCCGGCGCCGCGATCGAGGCCTGTGCGGCGGAACTCGCCGTGGGGCTGCGGGAGTCCGGCTGGGTCGACGGCTGCCCGGTCACCGCCGCGGCCCTGGAGACGCTGGGCACGGACTCGGAGATCCAGCGGGTGTGCGCGGCCGCGCTGGGGAGTTGGGAGCGCCTGGTCGAGGAGAAGCTGCTCGGCGCGGGCTTCGCCGCGCGGGACGCGCGGGACCTCGCGACCACCGTGATCAGCGCCCTGGAGGGCGCGGAGGTGACCGCCCAGGTCAACCGCAGCGAGGAGCCGCTACGGGCCGTGGGGCGCCAACTGGCGCGGCTCGTGGGGTCGTACGGAGTGGCGGGGGAGAGTCTGGGGGCCGTGGGGTGCTAGCTCGCCCGGTGGTCGGGAGATGTGCGCCGCTGCCTCTGGTTCGCTGTTGTTGGAACGCGTCGCCAGTGGCTCATGAGAGCCCGCTCAGTTGTTGAATCGCGTTGCGGCCGGAGCGTGCTGTCCGCTCAAACGGCCGGCGAGTGTGAGGCCGCCGCGGCTGTCGCCTCGGCCCACTCCGCCACGAGCTTCTCGTACTCAAGGTGTTGTTCGGGACGAAGATATCCGCCCGTCCGCAGCCAGAGCGCGCGTATCTCCTCGTTCACCTCGGCCGCGGGGCGCGGCCGGTCGGGGGTGTCGGGAGTCGTGGTCATACAGTGAAGCGTACGGACGAATATGTGAAGACGGCGTGAGTTCTGGTCGAATGTGATCGGTATCGCTATTGGACCCGCATGATTCAGCCAAGTTGGGCAAGAAGCGGGGGCCCGTGACCTGAATCACGAGCCCCCGCGGGTCAGTTCAAGTCCGGCGGCCATAGCCGGACAGTTCAGCCGATTACGACCGCCTAGGACCGCCTACGACGACTGCTTCGGCTCCTCCAGGCGCGTTCTTTCTCCGGATCGCTGACCTGGGGCTTCGTGCACTGATGGTGGGTGGTCCACAAGCCCGGATCAGCCGTCGGCCAGCGTGGTCGCCACGGACTGGAACCAGGCGCCGTAGGAGAACGGCTCGGGCGGGCCGACCTCCATGCCGAGTTCGGCGGCTGCCAAGGCGTAGTCCCCCTCGTCAAGGGAGAGGGCGAGCAACTCGTGGAGTTCGCCAACAAGGCGTGCGGTCAGTTGAGTCTCGGTGGTGGCTGCGTAGTCGGCGACAGCGGCGTCGTGGTCAGGGAACTCGTCGACGATGTCCTGCGAGAACCAGCCGCCGAGCAGTTGCGCGGTTTCCGGGAAGCGTGCGTGCCACTCCCAGTGAGTCTGCGGGAACGACGGTTCCGGGACGTCGCCCTCATCGACGCTCTTCTTCAGATGGTCGGCCAGCATCGTCAGCCAGTCGCCGATCGCCGACTCGGCGATCCCGGTGTCCGGGGTCGCGTAGAACTCGCCGAGCCTGTGCCGGATGCGGCCCGGTGGGTTGCGGCTGTACTCGCGCAGCTGGCGCTCCGCCTCCGCGATGGCCCAGGGGCGAGTGTGCCAGGTGTGACGGAGATACGCGTCCAGCGCGCGGCTGCGCCGTTCCGGGGTGTCGTCGGCAGACTGCCCCAGGTATGCGCGCATCACCTGATCCAGCTCACCGTAACGGCGGTCATGTTCGAGGGGCTTCATGGACATGTGCGTGCGGCCCCTACAGGTAGAACGGGACGGTCGTGCGGACGACGAAGCCGTGTGGACTCGACGGCTCGCGGCGCAGCACCACGCGCGCCGCGCGGACGTCGACAGGCCCCCGCCCGGCCAGCAGGTCGCCCTTCAGCTGAACCCGGCCCACGGGTTCCTCGCGGGAGGGCCAGGCGGCCTCGAGGGTGAGGCGGGCCCGGGTTCCCTGGGCGAGCCAGCGGTGGATGACTTGTTCGTTGGCGGTCACCACCTGCTGCGTGGCCCAGTGGGCGGTCTCCCGGTCGGGGTACGTCGCGGATCGCGTCAGCATGGTCACCTTCCTCCAAAACACCGGGCACGGTTGATTCCCGGTCCCTCTACGTATCTCTCAGTTTGCGTTGAACGACCAGAAGACCCCGACCTCGTCCGCGGTCACGGTGATCAGTCCGAGGTCCATCATGTAGTCGGTGAAGGCCCGGCCGCCGGCGAGTTCGCTGACGAGGAAATCCGGCGAGGCGGTGGTCCGGGCCAGGCCGGAAGAGGTACGGAAGACGGCGTCGGCACCGAACCGGCCGAGCACCGTCCGGGCGTCGGCCAGCACATCGTCCCTGTCTGCCCGCGTCCGGACGGGGCGGGTCTCGAAAAACCACTCTTGGGTCAGAGAGGCGAGCAGATCAGCGGCGGCACAGGCCGTGACGGGATACGTCCACGCGTGCACCTGCTCGGCTGTGAGCGGCAGGAAGGGATAGGAAGGACGGATGTTCTCACGTCCCTCCTTGTCGATCTGCCACTCCAGCGTCCGCCGACCCTGCGGGTCGGTGACCGACCGGCTCATGACGGCCAGGACGTCCCGCGCCCAGTCGTCGTGCCGCCGGGGCCCGATCATCGCGAAGGTGTACACGTCGTCGAGGAGCCGCTCCAGCGCGGCGTCCCAGGCAGTGCTGTCAGCGCTGTCGGTGGGGTGCATTCGTCTTCCGGTCGGTCGGTCACGGGGCGGGCATGGAGGTGTAGATCACGTAGGGCGGATCGAGCCTGGAATCGTACTTCACGATCGTTTTCACGTTCTTGACCTCGACCGCCTTCGCGTCGAGCCCGTGGTCCTTGTACCCGGTCCCCGGGAGGTTCTTGGTCGGGTCATTCGGATCGGGGGTGGGCTGTTTACCCACGTACGTGCCGCTGACCTCGTTGTTGGGGGCCGGGCTCGTGAACGCCTCCGTCTTGCCCTCCGGAGGATTGGAGGCCAGCCACGCGTTGATCTCGGACTGCTTGGCCCGCAGGTTGTGCTCCGTCAGTCGCTGGGCGCTGGCCATGTCCGTGAAGGACGACGAGCCGCCGATCGTGGGCCTGCGCTGCTCCGGCCAGTTGTTGTGATCTTGAGCCTGGTCACGCAGGCGTTGGGCGAGCTGCTCGTCGGTCTTGCCGACGTGTTTGTCCAGCGTGTGGCCACCCCCCAGATACTCGTTGCTCGCCAGGTCGAAGGCGTGATTGCCGTGGGAGCCGGCTTCAGTCCAGCGCTGCTCGTGTTTGAACTCGTCCAGGGCCCGCATGCCGAAGCCGTGCGCACGTGCCTCCTGGGCCTTGAATTTTGGAGCGCTCAGGTGCGCTTCGTCCAACGGGGCCATGAGGGCGTCGAGTCGCGGAACGAGCGCGTCGACCCGTTGGTTGTACGTGGTGACGATCGCGTTCAACTTGCCGGTGTCCATGTTCAAAACGATGCCCTGGCTCAACTGGCCCGCGCCCTTGGCGACACCCTTGACCACGCCTTTGACCAGCCCCGTGACGTCGTCCATGCCCACGCCGTCCTTGAGGTTGACCTCAACCTTGGGGATGGCCTCGCGTACGGCCTCGTCGTAGACGTCCGACACCTCGCGATTGAGGTAGACGGCTGCCTCGGCGAATTCGTAGAGGAGATCGCCGACCTTCTTGGCCGTGTCGAACAGCACGGTCATCACGGGGTGGGTGGAGGTCTGCGAGGAGGAGCTGTCGTGCTTCCACTCGTAGTTCACGCGGCTCGTGCCCCACGTCGTCGTGCCCCACAGCGAACTGCAGAACTGGCGCATCGCGTCGTGCCACTCGCTGTTGGTCTGCTGAGTGATGCTGCTGACATTCCCGGTCAGCCCGCTCTCCGCCATGGAGAGCGAGGCGGTCGTCGCCATCCAGGCCTTGGACAGTGAGTTCAGGTAGTGCTGCTGTGGAAACGGGTAGACGTCGGCGACCTTGCCCATCCGGAAGGCGTGCTTCACCACCGGCCTCAGCACGTCCCGGACGGGTTCGGGCACCCACTCGAGGACTCGGCGGATGAAGTCGTCGCCGCCGTCGTTGTCGCCCCACTTGAGATTCGGCACGGAGCCGTAGGCGGGCGGCTCCTCGATGACCTTGGGCAATGGCTGGACGACCGGCTTCGCCTTCCCCTTGGGGTCGTTGGCCGCTTCCGCCTTCGCATAAGCATTGGCCGTCGACGTGAAGCCGACTGCCGCACCCCCGATACTGACGATGCTCTTGGCCCATACATCGAGGAAGCGGTTGCCCACCTTGACATACGACGTCGCGAACGCCTGGGGCGATGTCCCGTAACCGCCGGCGTCCGGGTACTCACGCAGGTCTTCGAGCAAGCTCTTGGCGCCTCTGTCCATCACGGTCTGCTGGCTCGCCACACCGCCGGAGACGCGGTGAAGGTCGCTCGGCTTGACGTCGATGGTCCCGTTCTGGCCCGGCGATGGGGTTCCCATCAGCCGGCCCCCCAGCCGCGCAGCACGGCCTGGTGCGCTGCCGCATAGTTGATGTGGCTCGTGGTCGCGCACGCGTGGAGCCACTTCTGGGCGGCTTGAAGATCCTGGGCCGAGCGGTCCCACTCGTCGAGTTTGTCGACGAAGACCTCGCGAGTCTCCCCCTCCCAGGACAACACGACCGGCACCACCCGGTCGTGGAGGTCGTCCAGACTGCCGTTGAGCTTCTTGAGGATGTCCTCCAGATCGCCGGCGAGGTCGTGGAGGGAGGCGAAGGCGACGGTTATGTGCTCGTCGTCCGCACTTCCGGTCGGCATGGTTCCCCGTTTCGTAGGTGTCGTCGTGGTCGCGGCAGGACCCCGGGAGAGGCCGTCAGAAAGAGTCGAGGCTGCTGCGCGGATGGGAGGGCCCGGCCGTCTCCGGGCCAGGTGTCGACAGTTTGTCGACCTCGCTGTCGATGTCCACCGGGATACTCCGCAGTTGGGCCATCACGTCCAGCTCCTGTTCCGTGAAGCCGTCCCGGCTCAGGCGTACGGCCTGCTCGATATGCCGGATCACTTCACGGATGCGCACGGCGTCCTCGGCCGCCGCCCGGTGGAACTCGCGGTATGCCGTCGCCGCCGGTCCTCGCCAACCCGCTTCGATGCGGTCGACGATCGCGTCCATCCGCCTGACCTGCTTGTCCAGATGGTCCTGCATGGCGTCGAGGTCCTCGGTCAGTTTGGTGAGGTCCTTGCTCGACACCTTCAGATCGACGCCGCTCTCTTGGCCCGCGCCTGCTCCACGTACACCCATACTCCGCACCTCCCCCTCCGTGACTTTGGCATGACAAACCGTGCCTGCGCGATGATCCTAATCTCGCGCTCTTCCGAAGCCGACGCCCGGCTTCGGGTCCGGGGAGGGCAACCGACGGGCAGGTATGGCACCTCGGCCTGACCTCTGTAGGGGCCTCTTACGTGATGGGGTTCGGTCCCTTGCCGGAGCCCGGTGCCACGTCGCGAGAAAGTCCCGGCAGCACGCCGTAGGACACGGTGTGCTGCCGGGACTTTTCTGCAATCCGCCGCGTACCGCTACGCGCTCGGCTTGTCCTCCAGGCGGGGGAAAAGCACCGCGCCCTTCGTCACCGTCGAACCGATCGGCAGCTGGCCCCACGTGCCCGCGTCCTGGACCCGCTGGTCGGCGAGCGCGCCGAGCGGGGCCTCTGCGCCGAGCGAGTCCCACAGCTTCTGCGAGGTCTCCGGCATGACGGAGTTGAGGAGGACGGCCACCGCGCGCAGCGACTCCGCCGCCGTGTAGAGGATCGTCGCCAGGCGGGCCTGGCCCTCCGGGGACTCGTCCTTGGCCACCTTCCACGGCTCCTGCTCCGTGATGTAGCCGTTGACCTGCTTGACGAAGGCGAAGACCGCCAGGATGCCGGCCTGGAAGTCCAGCTCCTCGCCGATCTTCAGGTCGGCCGTCGCGACCGCCTTGGCCAGGCCCTCCTGGACCGCCTGCTCGGCCGCGCCGGCCGCCGTCGCCTCGGGGAGCGCGCCGCCGAAGTACTTGCCGACCATGGCCGCCACGCGCGAGGCGAGGTTTCCGTAGTCGTTCGCGAGTTCGCTCGTGTAGCGGGCGGTGAAGTCCTCCCACGAGAACGAGCCGTCCTGGCCGAACGCGATGGCGCGCAGGAAGTACCAGCGGTACGCGTCGACGCCGAAGTGCGAGGTGAGGTCCTGCGGCTTGATGCCCGTCAGGTTCGACTTCGACATCTTCTCGCCGCCGACCATCAGCCAGCCGTTCGCCGCGACGCGGCCCGGCAGCGGCAGGCCCTGCGCCATCAGCATCGCGGGCCAGATGACCGCGTGGAAGCGCAGGATGTCCTTGCCGACCAGGTGCACGTCGGCGGGGAAGGTTGACTTGAACTTTTCCTCGTCCGCGCCGTAGCCGACGGCCGTCGCGTAGTTGAGGAGGGCGTCGACCCAGACGTAGATGACGTGCTTGTCGTCCCACGGGACCTTGACGCCCCAGTCGAACGTCGAGCGCGAGATGGAGAGGTCCTGGAGGCCCTGCTTGACGAAGTTCACGACTTCGTTGCGCGCCGACTCGGGCTGGATGAAGTCGGGGTTCGCCTCGTAGTGGGCGAGGAGCCTCGGGCCGTACTCGCTCAGCTTGAAGAAGTAGTTCTCCTCCTTGAGGAGCTCCACCGGCTTCTTGTGGATGGGGCAGAGCTTCTGGCCCGCGAACTCGCTCCCGGCCTCGCCGTCGATGAGGTCGCCGGGGAGCTTGTACTCCTCGCAGCCCACGCAGTACGGGCCTTCGTAGCCGCCCTTGTAGATCTCGCCCTTCTCGTAGAGATCCTGGACGAACTCCTGGACGCGGTCCGTGTGACGCCTCTCCGTCGTGCGGATGAAGTCGTCGTTCGCGATGTTCAGGTGCTCCCAGAGAGGCCGCCAGGCCTCGTCCACGAGCTTGTCGCACCACGCCTGGGGCGTGACGTCGTTCGCCTCGGCAGTGCGCATGATCTTCTGACCGTGCTCGTCCGTGCCGGTGAGGTACCACACCTTCTCGCCGCGCTGACGGTGCCAGCGCGTGAGCACGTCCCCTGCAACGGTCGTGTAGGCGTGGCCCAGGTGAGGAGCGTCGTTTACGTAGTAGATGGGGGTCGAGACGTAGAACGCCTTCGCGTTCTCGTCCGCTCCCTGCTTCTCGGATCCAGTGGCCGCCATGGTCGAAATCCTAACGGCCCCGGAGCGGGCGATTCACCTCGATTCCAGGGGGTGGACCCCAGGGCCCCGAGGGGCCCGGGAGTCCACCCGCTGGGGTTACGGGCGGGGGCTACGGGCTGGGGCTACGGGCGCCAGGCCGCCAGCAGGCCTTCGTACAGTTCCGCGTCCGTGAGCTCGCGGGGGGTGGGGCCCGCGTGGAAGAAGGCGGCGTTCTCCGCCTTCAGCTTGCGGAGGTAGTCGAAGCCCTTCGCCTCGTGCTCGCCGAATGCGACGAACTGGAAGAAGAGGGGGTGCTTGGCCGCGTCCGCGAGGGCCTGGTTGGCGGGGCCCTTCGCGTCCGGGGGGCCGTCCGTCTGGAAGACGACGAGGGCGGGGCTGCCCTTGTGGTCCGACTTCTCGTAGTGGGACACGACCTCTTCGATCGCGGCGTGGTAGCTGGTGCGGCCCATGCGGCCCGCTGCCGCGTGCAGCTCGTCGATACGGCCCTCGTGCTCGGCGAGGGTGAGGGTGCCGGTGCCGTCGATCTCGGTGGAGAAGAGGACGACGTGGACCGTGGCCTCGGGGTCCGTGTGCGCGGCCAGGGCCAGGACCTGCTCGCCCAGGCTCTGGGCGGAGCCGTCCTTGTAGTACGAGCGCATGGAGCCGGAGCGGTCCAGTACGAGGTACACGGGGGCGCGGACCCCTGCGAGCTCCCGCTTCTGCAGTGCGGCGCCGGCGGAGTTGTACGCCGTGGCGAGGGCGGGGTGGGCCAGAGCTGCGGCGGTCTCCTCGCCTCCCGAAGCTTCGGGCTGCGCGGGCTTCTCGGCGAGGGGAGCCTCGGGCTCCGCCGGTTCCTTGGCCTCGGGGGCCTCGGGCTCCGCCGGTTCCTTGGCCTCGGGGGCCTCGGGCTCCGCCGGTTCCTTGGCCTCGGGGGCTTCGGGCGCCGCAGTCTCTTCGGCCACGGGAGCTTCGGGCTCCGCCGGGGCTTCGGCTGCCGGCGGTTCCTCGGCGAGGGCGGCTTCGGGCTCCGCCGGGGTGGCGGGGGCGTCCGGCACGTCCTGTGCCACGGGAGCTTCGGGCTCCGCCGGGGCTTCGGCTGCCGGCGGTTCCTCGGCTAGGGCGGCTTCCGGCTCCGCCGGGGTGGCGGGGGCGTCCGGCACGTCCTGTGCCACGGCGGCTTCCGGCTCCGCCGAGGTCACGGGTACTTGCGCCGCTTCATCGGCACCCGGCGTCGAGGGCTGTGCCCACCCGTCCCGCCCAGCGGGACGCTTGCCCACAGCGGCGGCGGTGGCGTCGGCATCCTTGGCGTTCCCCGCCTCCGCCTCCGCCTCCGTCTCCGCCTGGGCCTTGGCCTCGGTGCTGTCGGGGGTCGCCTGTTGTGGGCATTCGTCCCGCTGGGCGGGACGGGTGGGCACAACTGACGGTTCCGATTCAGCGGCGTCGGCGACAACTGCCTCGGGGGCGACAACCTCGGGGGTCACGACCTCGGCCTCCGGGGCGTCAGCCGCGGGCTCGGGGGCCGCAGCCTCGGGTTCCGGGTCAGACTCCGGCTCGGCGGCGGCAGCAGCAGCGGCGGTCTCCGGCTCGGCGGCGGCCTCCGGGGCCGGGGAAGGGGAAGGGACCGACACGCGGTCGCGGTCGAACGCCGCCGCGACGAGATCATCCACCGCCGAAGGCGAAGGCTCGGACGACGGCGACGGAACGGTCACCTTCGGCTCGGCAGCCGGAGGCACCCGCTCGGACGAGGGCGCCGGCACCGTGGCGGTGGGTGCGGCCTCCCGGGTCTCGGGGGCCTCCGGAGTCACCGCCTCAGGCTCCGGAGCCTGATCCCCCTTGCGTGAAGACCTACCGAACGCATTCCGCAGGACACTCAGAATGCCCATGGGTGCACCCCTTCGCGTGAGTTGATTCCCGATAACCCCTGGCCAGGGCGGACACGTAAGGTTAGCCGTCGCGGCAGGCGATCTTGGTGAGGGTCACCCAAGCGTCAACCGCGCCCACTTCCGGCCTCACCCCCGCAGCTCAACTGCCCTCTGTGCGCCCTCGGTTCACCTCCCGTTCACCCTCAGGCCGTCGCCCTGCCGACCTCCGCGCCTAGCGTCACGGCGGAATCAAGCCACGCTCAAGCCACGCCACACAACGGAGGAACCGTGCGCAAGTTGCTGCCGATCATCACCTCGCACCAGGGGAGCGGCAACCGGTCCGCCCTGACCTGCCGGTTCCGTTGTGGTGACGCCTGCTTCCACGAGGTGCCCAACACCAGCGACAACGAGTACGTCGGCGACGTCATAGCGGGCGCGCTCAGCCGCCGCTCGGTGATGCGCGCCGCCGCGGTCGTGACCGTGGCGACCGCCGCGGGCAGTGCCGTCGTCGCGGGCCCCGCCGCCCCGGAGGCCTCGGCCGCCGCGCCTCAGAAACCCGCGTCGCACAAGAGCAAGAAAGGGGCGCGCGGTCTCCGCTTCACGCCCGTCGCGCCCAACAAGACCGACTCCGTGACGATCCCGGACGGTTACGCCCAGAACGTCGTCATCCGCTGGGGCGAGCCCATCCTCCGCGGTGCCCCCGCCTTCGACCCGGACAAGCAGACCGCCAAGGCGCAGGCGGGCCAGTTCGGCTACAACAACGACTTCCTGAGCCTCCTGCCGCTGCGCCGCGAGCGCGGGCGTCAGGTCCTCGTGGCCAATCACGAGTACACCGACGAGATCTTGATGTTCAAGGGGTACGACGCCGCGAACCCCACCCGCGAGCAGGTCGAGATCGCCTGGGCCGCCCACGGCCTCTCCGTGGTGGTCGTCGAGGAGGAGCGCAGGAGCGGCAAGCTGACCGCCGTCAGCCGCCACCAGCTCAACCGCCGCCTCACCGCCACCAGCGAGTTCCGCCTCACCGGCCCCGCCGCGGGCGGCAAGTTCGTCCGTACGAAGGCCGACCCGCGCGGCACCACCGTCCTCGGCACCCTGAACAACTGCGCGGGCGGCACCACCCCGTGGGGCACGACCCTGCACGGCGAGGAGAACTTCAACCAGTACTTCGCCAACGCGGAGAAGGTCACCGAGCCCACCGCCGCCGCGCGCCTCAAGCGCTACGGCGTCATCGGCGCCGCCTCCGAGCGGAAGTGGGAGCGGTTCGACGACCGCTTCGACCTCGCCAAGGAGCCCAACGAGGCCAACCGCTTCGGCTGGGTCGTCGAACTCGACCCGTACGACCCGGACTCGACCCCGCGCAAGCGCACCGCGCTCGGCCGCTTCAAGCACGAGGCCGCGCAGCCGCGCCTCACGCAGGACGGCCGCCCGGTCGTCTACATGGGCGACGACGAGAAGTTCGACTACTTCTACAAGTTCGTCAGCAGCAAGCGCGTCGCCAAGGGGCAGTCGCGGGCCGCGCACGAGCACAACCTCACGCTCCTCGACGAGGGCACGCTGTACGTCGCCAAGCTGACCGGAGACTCCCCGGCCGCCGACATCGACGGCACCGGCAAGCTGCCCGCCGACGGTGAGTTCGACGGCAGCGGCGTCTGGATCCCGCTCGCCACCGCGGGCCCCAGGGGCCACGCCGTCTCGCACGTCGAGGGCATGACCGCCGAGGAGGTGTACGTCTTCACGCGCCAGGCCGGTGACAAGGTCGGCGCCACGAAGATGGACCGGCCCGAGGACGTCGAGCCGTCGCCGCACACCGGCAAGGTCTATGTCGCGCTCACGAACAACTCCGACCGCGGCAAGGCGGGCAAGGCCGGCGCCGACGAGGCCAACCCGCGCAACCTGAACAAGCACGGGCAGGTCCTGGAGCTGACCGAGCGCCGCAACCGGGCCGAGTCGACGTCCTTCGCCTGGTCGCTCTTCCTCGTCGCCGGTGACCCGGAGGACCCGGCCACGTACTTCGCGGGCTTCCCGAAGGAGAAGGTCAGCCCGATCTCTTGCCCCGACAACGTGGCCTTCGACCCGCACGGCAACCTGTGGCTCTCGACGGACGGCAACCAACTCGGCTCGCACGACGGCCTTTTCGGTGTCGCGACCAAGGGTGACCGGCGTGGCGAGCTCAAGCAGTTCCTGACCATGCCGAACGGCGCGGAGACCTGCGGCCCGATCATCCAGGACAACCGCGTGCTCGTCTCCGTGCAGCACCCGGGCGAGGTCGACGGCGCGTCCGTCGAGAAGCCCGCGAGCGCGTGGCCCGACGGCCCGGGGAAGATCGTCCGTCCGTCGGTCGTCTCCGTGTGGCGCAAGGACGGCAGCGACATCGGCGTCTGAGCAGCGGTTCCATCGGACGCCGGACGTATGTGAGAGGGGGGCATCCCGCGCCTGCGGGGTGCCCCCCTCCGTCGTACAGCCGCCCTCGCGGGGCGACGTCAGTCGTTCTGCTTGCGGCGGTACAGCGCGAAGCCCAGACCGGCCGCGCCCAGCGCCGCCATGCCGCCGCCCGCCGCCATCAGCGGGGCGCTCTCGCCGGCGGGGGACGTGCCGTCGGCCCCGGCCTTGACGCCGCCCTTCGGCACGACCTGGGAGGTGCCGTTCTGCTGCTGGGTGTGCGGCTGGGGCTTAGGCTGCGGCTTTGGCGTCGTCCGGCCCTCGGTCCAACCCCTCATGGTGCCGTCCGGGTCGAGCACGAAGTGCGCGCCGTTGTGCTGTCCGTACGCGGGCTTGGCGCCGGACTGCTTGATCGTGTCCCAGACGGTCTTCCTGCCGGTGTCGGGGGCCTTGGCGATCATGTCGGCCTCGTAGCCGCCCTTGGTCTTGTAGACCTTCGCGTCGAAACCGCTGCCGCCGAGATTCGTGTACTGGCGGACGAGGGTGCGCTCGTGGCCCGGCGTCGGCTTCGGCGTCGGCTTGGGCTTCGGGGTGGCTCCGGTCCGGGTGATGGTGCCGTCCGCCGAGAGCTTGAAGGTGTTGCCGTCGATCTTGGTGGTCCGCGTGTCGACGTACGCCTCCAGCGAGCCCTTGGCCTTGCCGTGGAGGGAGATCGCGGCCTTGGCGGTGCGCGCGGAGGCGTTGACGTCGACCTTCGCGGACCAGCCGTTGCCGAGGTCGGTGGTGCCCTTGGAGACCCAGCCGCCGGGGATGGGCTTGTCCTTGTCCTTGTCCCTGTCCTTGTCCGTCGTGTCCTTGAGCTTCGCGGTGACCGTGCCGTCGGGGGACAGGGTGAAGGTGTTGCCTTCGATGGCGGTGCTCGCGGACTTCTCGTACGCGGTGAGTGAGCCCTTGGCGGTGCCGTGGAGGGAGATCGCGGCCTTGGCGGTGCGCGCGGAGGCGTTGACGTCGACCTTCGCGGACCAGCCGTTGCCGAGGTCGGTGGTGCCCAGCGACTCCCAGCTGCCGGGCTGCGGCGTCTGCGCGTCCGTGCCGGTGTCCGTGCCGGTGTCCTGGCCCGTGTCCGTGTCCGTGTTCGTGCCCGGGTCCGTCGGCTTGTCCTGATCCACCTGGCCCTGTGGGGTCGGCGGGGTGTCGGCGGCGAAGGCGGCCGTCGTCGGGACGGCGAGAACGGCGATGGCTCCGGTGGCGATGGCTGCGGTGCGGAAGGTACGGCGGGTGGCGCGCATAGCGGATCCCTTGTGACTGGTCGGTCGAACTGTCCGTCTTTGTGCCTCTTTGCGGCGGCGACAGACATGAAGCTACGGGCGCTGTGTGTGCGTCATCCGTAGGGAACGTAACAACCGGCCGCACAAGGCGACGCGGAACCGTGAGGTAGGAATAACCGCAGGTCAGGGTGGGTCGGGTCGAAGGTCATCAGTTCTCCGGGACCTACGTCATGCCGCCGGTCCCGCCCGCCGCCGCGCAGCCCTCACGCCGCCGCCACGCAGTCCTCACGCCGCCGTCGCCCTGCCTTCGAGCCACTCCCCGTAAGCGGGCGACTGGCGCGCCGCCTCCCAGTACGAGGCTTCGAGATCTCCGTACACCGCGTCGAGCGCCTGCTGCGTACGGGCCGCCACGAGCAGCCGCACGCCGAGCGGGTCGCCGTACAGCGGCCTGACCGCCATGTCGGGTCTGTCGTGCGAGGTCGGCTGGCAGACCGTGACGACCTCGCCGGTTGCGACGAGAGAGGACGCGGTGAGGTAGTCGCCGTGCAGGACACGGGGGTTGAGCCCGGCGGCCCGCAGCACCCGGAGCAGTCCGTCCCACTCGCCGTCCACCGTCGGGTCCACCATCCACCGGTCGGCGGCGAGGTCGGAGAGGTGGACGACGGGCTGCGCCGCCGCCGGGTGGTCGGCCGGCAGGAAGACGAACTGCGGCTCCCGCTCGACCAGTACGCGCCACCGCAGCCCCTCCGGCATGCGCAGCGGGCTCCCCTCCACCTCGTGCACGAAGGCCACGTCGAGCTGCCCGCCCGCGACCATGCGCAGCAGCGCGTTGGCGGACACGTCCATCTGGAGCGAGGTCTCGGTGGCCGGCAGGCGCACCCGGAGCCGCCGCAGCCAGCCCGGTATGGCACGGCTCGCGGTGGACCCGATGCGCAGCTGCGGCCCCTCGGTGGCGCGTGCGGCGGCCGCCTTCGTCTCGCTGACCAGCGCCCGCATCTCGCTGACGAGGGGGCGGGCGCGGCTGAGGGCGACACGGCCGAGCGGGGTCGGGCGGCAGCCGGTGCGCCCGCGGGCGAAGAGCTGGCCGCCGATCTCCTGCTCGATGCGGCGCAACTGCGTCGTCAACGAGGGCTGGCTCATGCCGAGTTGGCGCGCCGCCTTGTGCAGGCTGCCGGTGTCGGCGATGGCGCACAGCGCGCGGAGGTGCCTCACCTCAAGCTCCATGGCCGTGAGCGTAGAGCGGTAAGGGGCGCCGCACCAGACTCACAAACCCCACGGGAACCACCTGAGTTGGGCATGCGTGGAACCCCGCGAAAGGTTGGCGGACGGCGGGCGATAGCTCCGCGCTATCGCCACTTGCCATCATCCGCTCAGCCCCCTGGCTCCCTGACACTCCCGTTACCGAACCGTTCACCTTTCACCGAACGAGTAGGGAGCCCCCCACATGAACAAGCGTTACCTGTCCGTCGCGGCCGTCTTCGGCCTCGCGGCAGCCGGTCTCGGCACGACATCCGCGACGGCAGCGACCCCCACCGCGCCGTCCGCCACCTCCGCGTACGCCAACTACGCGGGCTCCGGCGAGGAAGCCGCGGCCAACAAGGCGTTCTTCGACGCCGTCCTCAAGTCGGTCGCCGAGAAGCGCGCGGCCAACCCGGGCGCGAAGCAGGTCACCGTGGTGTACGACGCCTCCGGTGCCCCGACCTTCGCGCAGCAGATAGCCAGCAGCACCTCCATCTGGAATGGCGCGGTGTCCAATGTGAAGCTCCAGGAGGGGAGTGGCGGTGCGAGCTTCGAGTACCGCGAGGGCAACGACCCGCGCGGTTCGTACGCGAGCACGGACGGCCACGGCCAGGGCTACATCTTCCTGGACTACGCGCAGAACCAGCAGTACGACGCGACTCGTGTGACCGCGCACGAGACGGGTCACGTCCTCGGCCTGCCGGACCACTACGAGGGCCCGTGCAGTGAGCTGATGTCCGGAGGCGGGCCGGGCACTTCGTGCACCAACTCGCAGCCGGACGCGAACGAGCGGGCCAAGGTCGACCAGCTGTGGGCCAACGGTCTCGCGAAGGCGCTGGACAAGCTGGACAGACTGGAGAAGGCCGGCTGAGCCGAGCCGGCCTCTGCTGAGTGACCCACTGTGCCCATCGGCGCGCTCGACGCCGGTGGGCACAGTGCTTGACGGGTGATGAGCGACGAGTGACCGGTCACTCGCGCGTGTAGTAGCGGTAGAACGCCGCGGCGAAGACTCCGCCCGTCACCGCGAGTGCCATGAAAACGGACCGCAGGATCGTCGCGTCCGTCAGGCTGTAGATGTAGCCGAAGGAGATTCCGGCGAAGGCGGCCCAGGCCGCCGCGCGCAGTTCGCGCGGCAGTCGCGGCGCGGCCTTCCACAGGCCCATGAAGACCGCGGCGAAGACGATGCCGGCCACCACGCCGAGCAGGACGTTGCCGGTGGTGATGGGGCCGGCGTCCCGCGCGATCTGGGCGGCCCAGACCCCGTAGACGAGGCCGAGTACCAGCGCGACCGGTGCGATCCCGGTGACGTGGGAGCCCCCGCGGACGCGGGGTACGGATGACGTGGATGCCACGTGAGCCATGACGTTCCTCCAGACTCCTCCGCCCCCGGTCGCCCCCGGTCCCGCGTTTCACGCCCGCCCCACCATCCAGGGCACACCCGCCGGCGCCGCCCGGCAACTCGGCGGCCTCAGTGGTCGCGGTTGTAGCCGCCCTCGCAGGTGTTCCAGCAGGGCTTGTACTCCTGGCACGGGTCCGCCGTGGCGCAGCTGGGCACGTGCTGCCCGCCGGTGTCGACGTACGCGGCGCTTGCCCAGCCGCGCACCCCGCCCAGCCAGTACCAGTACGAGTTGCCCCAGACGCTCGAACCCCGTGTCTGGCACTCCACGCGGTCCTGGCTCTCGCCGGGGAGCTTCGCGACGACCGAGGCGCTGGTGGAGGGCGCGTCCCGGATCTTCAGGTCCTTGGGGGCGACGATCGTCCCCCAGACCACGTCGTGGTCGTTGTGCGTGGGTGGCGCGGTGGCGGATGCTGGTGTGGCACCTCCGAGGGACAGGGCGCCCGCGGTCAGGAGCGCGGTGACGAGAGTTCCCAGGACAGCCGGAGTGGTTCTCAGGGCCGGAGTGGTCCGCATGATCGACCTCCTCATTTCCGGATTTCCCCGATTTCCCCGCTTTCCCCCTGTCCCCACCCTCTTCTCCCCTCTCCAGCAAACACCCGTTCGGGCTAAGGCTCCACCGGGCGATGAGTTTGCGCCTCGCCGACGGTCTGACCTCGTGACGGAAAGACACGTACTGACGTGGAGAGGGCGTACGACATGAACAGCGTGGCCATCGAGACCGCGGGCCTGGTGAAGACCTTCGGTGACAACCGCGCCGTCGACGGCGTGGACCTCACCATCCCGGCCGGTACGGTCTACGGCCTGCTCGGCCCGAACGGCGCGGGCAAGACCACCACCGTGAAGATGCTCGCCACCCTGCTGCGCCCGGACGGCGGCGACGCCCACGTCTTCGGCCACGACGTCGTGCGGGAGGCCGACGCCGTACGCAGCAGGGTCAGCCTCACCGGGCAGTACGCCTCGGTCGACGAGGACCTGACCGGCACCGAGAACCTGGTGCTCCTGGCCCGCCTCACCGGGCACGGCAAGAAGGCGGCGTACAGCAGGGCGGCGCAGCTCCTGGAGGCCTTCGGCCTGACCGACGCGGCCGCCCGCCAGGTGAAGAACTACTCCGGCGGCATGCGCCGCCGCATCGACATCGCGGCCTCCATCCTCAACACCCCCGACCTGCTCTTCCTCGACGAGCCGACGACGGGCCTCGACCCCCGCAGCCGCAACCAGGTCTGGGACATCGTCAGGGCGGTCGTCGCGCACGGCACGACGGTCCTGCTCACCACGCAGTACCTCGACGAGGCCGACCACCTCGCGTCCCGCATCGCCGTCATCGACGACGGCAAGGTCATCGCGGAGGGCACCAAGGGCGAGCTGAAGGCGTCGGTCGGCGCGGGCTCGGTGCACGTACGGCTCCGGGACGCCGACCAGCGCGAGGAGGCGGCGCGGGCCCTGCGCGTCGCACTCGACGCGGAGGTCCAGCTCGAACCCGACCCGGTGGCCCTCACCGCCCGCGTCGGCAACGGCGATGCGAACGGCAGGGGCGCCGCCGAGAAGGCGTCCCGCGCCCTCGCCGAACTGGCCAGGGCGGGCATCACCGTGGACAACTTCTCCCTCGGCCAGCCCAGCCTGGACGAAGTGTTCCTGGCCCTCACCGGCACACCCCATCACGCGACGGACATGGCGGAGAAAGAGAAAGAGGCACAGGCATGAGCACCGCGACCACCACATCCGAGGCGCAGGACCTGGCGCCCGTCAGCACCGAGTCCCTCGCCGAACTGCTCGTCGCCGGCGACCGGCCGCAGCGCCCCAGCGCGCTCTCCGCGTCCCTCACGTTCGGCTGGCGGGCCATGCTGAAGATCAAGCACGTGCCGGAGCAGCTCTTCGACGTGACGGCGTTCCCGATCATGATGGTGCTGATGTACACGTACCTCTTCGGGGGCGCGCTCGCCGGGTCGCCGACCGAGTACATCCAGTACCTGCTGCCCGGCATCCTCGTGATGTCCGTCGTCATGATCACGATGTACACCGGCGTCTCGGTCAACACCGACATCGAGAAGGGCGTCTTCGACCGCTTCCGCACGCTGCCCATCTGGCGCCCGTCGGTGATGGTCGGCTACCTCCTTGGCGACGCCCTGCGCTACGCGATCGCGTCCGTCGTCATGCTGACCGTCGGCATCATCCTGGGCTTCCGCCCGGACGGCGGCGTCCTCGGCGTGGTGGGCGGCGTACTGCTCCTGCTCGTCTTCTCGTTCGCCTTCTCGTGGGTGTGGACGATGTTCGGTCTCCTGCTGCGCACCGAGAAGTCCGTGATGGGCGTCAGCATGATGGTGATCTTCCCGCTGACGTTCCTCAGCGACATCTTCGTGAAGCCCGAGACGATGCCGGGCTGGCTGCAGGCCTTCGTCAACAACAACCCCATCACGCACCTCGCGTCGGCGGTCCGCGACCTGATGGCGGGCACGGCGCCGGGTTCGTCGCTCGTGTGGGCGCTGGGCTGGGTGGTGCTGCTCGTGGCGGTGTTCGGTCCGGTGACGATGCGGCTCTACAACCGCAAGTAGGAGTTCTTGCCCCCGTATGCAGGCGTCCGCACGCGTCCCGGTCGCGCCCCGCGTGACCGGGACTTCTCCTTGGGTGCGTGTTCAGACGCACGCTGTCCGCCGTCCTCCTGGTCCTCGCGGTCCTCCTCGTCCCCCTCGGCGCGCTCTCCACCTGGGCGAAGTACGAGATCAAGGACGCCGATCGGTACGTCGCCACGATGGCGCCGCTCGCCTCCGACCCCGCCGTACAGGACGCGGTCGCCACGGCGGTCACCGACTCGGTGATGAAGGAGATCGACGTGGGCCCGCTGCAGGGCACCGTCGAGTCGTTCGTCGGGGACGCGGTGCGGTCCTTCACCTCGACGAAGGCCTTCCGGACGGCCTGGAACGCGGCCAACCGGGCCGCGCACGACGCCGTGCAGGGCGCGCTCAGCGACCAGTCGGACGGCGGCGCCGTCACCATCGACCTCGCGCCGATCACCGAGCAGGTCAAACGCCAACTGGCCGCCGACGGCGTGCCCTTCGCCGACAGCATCCCCGTCACGCACACCGAGGTGACGCTCATGGAGTCCTCGGACCTCGGCCCCTTCGGGAAGGGATTCCACATGCTTCAGATGGCGGGCCTCTGGCTCCCGGTCGCGGCGGTGCTCCTGGCCGTGGCCGGCGTCCTCCTGGCGGTCCACCGCCGCCGCGCGATCATCCGCACGGCCCTGGGCGCGGCCCTCGCGGGCGCGCTGCTCGGCGTCGCGGTCCTGGTGGGCCGGGGCCTGACTTTGGACGACCTCCCGAAGGACGTCTCCCGCCCGGCCGCCGAGGCGGTGTACGACGCGTTGACGGACGCGCTGAGCGTGGCCGGGTGGGTGATTGCGGGGGTGGGCCTCGCGGTCGCGCTCGCCGCTGCGTTGCTCCGGCGATGGGGGAAACGCAACCCTCACCCCACTTCCAGCCGTCTCTGAGGGAGGATTCGAGAGATCCCACCTGACGGAGAGGCCCGCCTTGGACAGCGCAACGGCAGCGAGGACGGCCCCCCGGGAGGACCGGTCCGAGCCGCGGACGAAGCGGCGGCCTCGCCAGAAGCCCTCCGCCTGGCTCGCGGCCCTCCTGCTCGCAGGCGTCAGCGCACTCCTCGGGTTCCGCGTCGCCGACTCCGACGGCTTCACCCCCGTACCGCAGTTGCTCGCCTTCCTGCCCTGGCTCCTCGTCCCGGCGATCGCCGCCCTGCTGCTCGCCGCGCTCGCCCGCTGGCGCGTCGGCC
This sequence comes from Streptomyces sp. NPDC002853, assembly GCF_053591915.1. Classification (NCBI taxonomy): domain Bacteria; kingdom Bacillati; phylum Actinomycetota; class Actinomycetes; order Kitasatosporales; family Streptomycetaceae; genus Streptomyces; species Streptomyces sp. NPDC002853. The sequence continues at coordinate 150,089 of NZ_JBSFUS010000010.1, forward strand.
TCGTCTGGGGTGTCGTCGCGCTCGGCGGTGTCGCCTGGTTCCTGGAGCCGTACGGGAAGACGGACGAACCGCAGGGGCCGGCCGTGGCCGAGATCCGTGTCATGGCGTCGAACGTGGAGTACGGCAGGGCCACCCAGGGGCTGCTCAAGGCGGTCCGCGAGGAGAAACCCGATCTCCTCTTCGTCCCGGAGTGCGACTACTCCTGCTCGGACACCCTGCGCGACGAACTCCCGCGCTCCGACTACCCCTACCGCACCGCGAGCGAGGCGGGCGGCGCCGAAGGCTCGGTGATCGTCAGCAAGCTGCCCCTGAAGAAGGCGAGCGGCCTCGCGGGCACCCTGGGCATGCCCGGCGCCGTCGCCGAGCTGAAGAACGGCCACCAGGTCCGCGTCCAGCTCGCCCACCCGATGCCGCCGCTGCCCGAGCAGCTCTCCACCTGGCGCACCGAACTCGCCGAACTGCGCGATTACGCCGCCGAGGGCAAGCGCGCCAAGCGGTCCACCATCATCGCGGGCGACTTCAACGCCACGCAGGACCACGCGGCGTTCCGCGACATCCTGGACACCGGCGGCGTACGCGACGCGGCCCGCCTCGCGGGATCGGCCCGCACCCCGAGCTGGCCCGCCGACCTGATGAAACCGCTGGGCACCCAGATCGACCACGTACTGGCCACCCCGGACTTCGCGGCCCGCGACGCCCGCTTCCTGGACATCGGCGACACGGACCACCGGACGCTGGTGGTGGACCTGACGCTGCACGAGCCGGACCGGCAGTAGCGCTCAGGGCCGGTAAAACGCAGGTCAGACCAGGCGTAGCGGCAGCAGGCGCGGCGATAATGGCCGCATGCCCCGCCGCGACGCACCCGCACCACCGGGCCCTCTGAGCGCCCTTGCCCCGCCTCCCTGGCTGGTCAGGACGCTCAAGCCGCAGACGGCGCCGGTCCCGTGGGCCGCGGTGGCACGCGCGTCGATCGGCCTGTCGCTGCCCCTGCTCGTCGGCCTCGCGGCGGGCCGGCCCGAGTACGGCGCGCTCGCCTCCATGGGCGCCCTGTCAGGGGTCATCGGCGACACCGCCGACGCGTACCGCATGCGGATCCTCAACATCGCCGTGCCGCAGCTCTTCGGGGCGCTCGGCGTCACCATCGGCTCGCTCGTCTTCGGGCACGGCTGGGTGGCGGTCGGTGTGGTCACCCTCGTGGCGCTGGTCTCCGGGATGATGTCCACGATCGGCGCCGTGGCGTCCGTGTCCGGCCTGCTCCTGCTGCTCAACTCCGTGGTGGGGGCGGGGCTTCCGATGCCGGGGCAGTGGTGGCTCGCCCCGGTCCTGATGACCGGCGGCGGCCTCCTGGTCCTCGCCCTCGCCCTGCTCGCCTGGCCGTTCAGATCGGGCATCCCGGAGCGGGCCGCCGTCGCGGCGACCTACCGCAGCGTGGCCGCGCTGCTCGAAGCGGCGGGCACCGAGCGGTACGGCGAGGCGCGCACGGCCGTCACCACCTCCCTGAACCAGTCGTACGACCTGGTGCTCGCCCGCCGCACCCGCGCGCACGGCCGCAACCCCGACCTCGTCCGCCTGGTCGCCCAACTGAACGCGATCACCCCGGTCATCGAGGCCGCGCCGGCGGCGCACCAGTGCGGGGTCCCGATGCCGCCACAGTTCCCCGCGGAGGTGCGGCGCCTGGCGGACGCGGTGGCGGCTCCCGGGTCCTCCCCGGTCCCCGACCCGGTGCTCCCCGAGCCCCTCGACCCCTCCGCGGACGCCGTCGACCACGCCCTGCGGCACGTGGCCGAGCTCCTCAACGACGCGGACCCGCACGGCGTGGTGAACGCCGCCGACCGCCTCGGCCGGCCCGCCGCCCTGCGCGTCAGGGCCCGCAGGGCCGCCCGCAACGTGATCCTGTCGAGCGCGTCCTGGCGCTACGGCCTGCGCCTGGCCCTGTGCATCGGCATCGCACAGGCACTGGTGTCCCTGGTCGAGGTGCCCCGCTCGTACTGGGTGGCGCTCACCGTCACGTTCGTCCTCAAGCCGGACTTCGGCTCGGTCTTCTCGCGGGCGGTGCTGCGGGCGCTGGGCACGGCGGCGGGGCTCGTGGTGGCGGCCGCGGTCCTGTCGCAGGTGCCGCGGGGGTGGTGGGACGTGCCGGTGATGCTGCTGCTCGCGGCGCTGATCCCGGCGCTCACACCGCGGGGTTACGGCTACCAGACGGCCGCGATCACCCCGGTGATCCTCCTCCTCTCCGACGTCCTGAACCACCAGGGCTTCGGGCTCGTCGTGCCACGCCTGGTGGACAGCCTCATCGGCTGCGCGATCTCGTTGGTGGCGGGGTACTTGCTGTGGCCGGAGAGCTGGCACACCCGGATCGGCGACCGTCTCGCGGACGCGGTCGCCGATACGGCGGCGTACGTGGAGAGCGCGTTCGGCACGGCGGTGGATGCGGGGGCGCGGGCGCGGATGCGGCGCGGTCTGTACCGGGACCTGTCCGTCATCCGCACGGAGTTCCAGCGCGCCCTGACCGAACCGCCCCCGATGGGGGCGAGGGCCGCCGCGTGGTGGCCGCTGGTTGTCGCGGTCGAACGGATCGTGGACGCGACGACCGCTGCGCGGGTGCGGATCCGGCATGGGGCGGGGGAGCCGGGTCTCACCGAGGTGGGGGAGGTGGCGCGGCAGCTGCGGGAGCTTTCGCAGGGTCTGCGGGGTTCGGAGATCCTGGAGGAGGTCTCCGCGTCCTTCACCGGCCCCCAGGAGAGCGTCCTGGAACCTTTGCGCCAGGAGGTGGCCGCAGCCAGGTCTATCGCATCGCCGCCGAGGGGTTGAGGTTCGGGCGTTCCCTGCGGGGCTCTCCCCAATCCCACCCCTTCCCGAATCTGGGGCTCCGCCCCAGACCCCGCTCCTCAAACGCCGGAGGGGCTAAGTGATTTAGCCCCTCCGGCGTTTGAGGAGGGCCCTCGCGCCGAGCGACCCGCGGCGGAGCCGCAAATGTCACAGCCGGGAAGGGGCGGGGTCGGGGATCAAAGCGCTTCCAAGCTCACCGCGCGGGCCATCGCCCGATACCCCGCGTCATTGGGGTGCAGGTGATCCCCGCTGTCGTACTGCGGAGCAATCCGCTCACCGTCCGCCGGATCAGCCAGCGCCCGGTCGAAGTCCACGACCGCGTCGTACTCCCCGGAATTCCGCACCCAGGAATTGAACTCGTCACTCACCTTCGCAGCCCGCTCCCCGTAGTGGTCGGAACCCCCCAGCGGCAGCAACGTGGCCCCCACCACCCGCACCCCCTTCGCCTTCGCGGCCCGGATCAACTTCCGGTGCCCCGCGATGAGTTCCGAGGCACTCACCTCCGGCGCGGGCTTGTACGTGGGCGTATCGCTCTCGCTGAACCCGATGTCGTTCAGGCCCTCAAGGACGATCACGGTCCCCACCCCCGGCAGGTCCAACGCGTCCCGCCCGAAGCGGGCCGTACCCCGCTCCCCGTACCAGGCCGAGTCGTTGAGGACGAGGTTGCCGCCGATGCCCGCGTTCAGGACGGGCCGGGGCGTGCCCGCCTTGGCGAGGCGCTCGGCCAGGGCGTCGGACCACCGGCGGTTGAGGTCGGTGGAGGAGGCGAAGCCGTCGGTGATGGAGTCGCCGAAGAGAACGATCCCGCCCCCGCCGCGCCGAGCCCGGTCGCCACCCGCACGCGCGCCCACATCCACCCCCGACAGGAAGTACCAGGACTCCGTCGACTCGTCGAAAGCCCCCGCCCCGGCCTCCCCGAGCCGATCCCCCTGCGCCCGGTAACTCGTCGCGAACGACTGCGCGTGGAAGGTCGCAGGACCCGTCGTACGGGCCAGATGCAGGGTCACGGTCACCGACTCGAACGGCTTCAGCCGCAACCCCGCCGCGTCACTGGAGAGTTGACCGTGCGCCGGTATCGCGACCGACTGCCTCCCGTCGAACGTGAGGCGCCGCACCGACCCCTCCTCGACCGCAGCCCCCTTCTTCGACCGCGCGATGGTCGCCCCCGCGATGTGCAGCGGCGACGTTCCGTACGCGTTGGAGAGCCGGATACGGGCTCTGTCGCCGCCCTCGGTGACGCGGACGACCTGGCGCAGGGTCTGGCCGGAGAAGCCGTCCTCCGACCAGTTGGGCTTGAAGCCCGTGCTCGCGCGCTGCGGCGACGCGGCCCAGGCGGCGGTCCAGGCAGGCCCGGAGGACCCGGGGCCCGGCTTCGAGCCCGAGGCGTGGGCCCCCGTCACCGCGAGACCGGCGGTCAGAGCGAGCGCGGCGGTGGCGGCGACGACGGAAGTACGAGTACGTGAAAGCATCTGATTCTCCAGGGGAGTCGAGAGGGATCGAAAGTGGTGAAGGAGTCCGTCGGCCGGACTCCTCAAAGATCCGCCCCCGCCGGCCCCCGATCAACGACGATCCGTGCAACGATTGGTGCGCTCAGACTTATAGATGCAGGTCAGAGGCGGACGGGGTGGCGCTGGACCATGGAACGGCAAGAGCTTGAGACCTTCCTGACCCTCGCCGAGGAACTCCACTTCGGCCGCACCGCCGAACGCCTCCTCCTCTCCCAGGCCCGCGTCAGCCAGACCGTCAAGAAACTGGAGCGCAAGATCGGCGCCCCGCTCTTCGAGCGCACCAGCCGCAGGGTCGAGATGTCGCCGCTGGGAAGGCAGTTGTACGAGGACCTGGCACCCCTGCACCTGCGGATGGAGGCCGCGGTCGCCCGCGCCAAGGACGTGGCGCGTGGCGTCGAGGGCGAACTGACCGTCGCCTTCCTCGGATCGGGCGCGGGCTCGCTGACCTCGGCGATCCTGGGAACGTTCCGTGAGCGCTGCCCGCGCTGCGACGTGCGGATGCGGGAGACCCAGTTCGGCGACCCGCTCGGCGCGCTCCGCGGCGGCGACGCCGACGTGCTGTTCACCTGCCTGCCCGTCGAGGAGCCGGACCTCACGGTCGGCCCCGTCGTCATCAACGAACCCCGCAGGCTCGCCGTGCCGCTCGGCCACCGCTTCGCGGGGCGCGACAGCGTCTCCCTGGAAGAGTGCGCGGGCGAGACCTTCTTCGGTGTCGTGAACGGCGCGCCCGCCTACTGGTGGGACTTCCACATCCCGCCCCGCACCCCCAGCGGCCTCACGATCCGCCGCGGCCCGTCCGTCGCCGGGTTCCAGGAGCTGATGACGCTGGTGGCCACGGGCCAGGGGGTGTCGCCGGTCGTCGCTTCCGTGGAGCAGTACTACGCGCGGCCGGACATCGTCTTCGTGCCCCTGGACGACGTGGCGTCCGCCGACGTCGCGCTGATCTGGCGTACGGCCGCCGCGGGCACCCCGCGCATCGACGCGTTCGTCCGCGCGGTGCGTGACGCCGTCGCGGCGAACGGAGGCCCGGCGCCGTTCTGAGGGCCGGCGGCTCTTCGGCGAGCTGTCGGCGGTGGGGCTCAACCCGCCGTCTGCGTCCGGTCCTTCTTGGTCTCCCCGCTCTCCCCGCTCTCCTCGATCAGCATCTCCGGGCGCCCCGTCACCAGCAGCCAAGCGGGCAGGGCCGCCACGCACAGGACCGGCAGCACGGCGAGGTCCATCACCACGACGGCCGCCGTGAACAGGCTCAGCCAGCCCTGCCGCGTCGTGGCGAGCAGCACGCCGAGGATGGCGCAGGTGATCGCGAGAGCGGGCGGCACCGCGTCGACGAGCGCGTGCGCGAACATGCCGAGCGCCACGCCCACGAAGACCGCGGGGAAGATCCGCCCGCCCCGGAAGCCGCAGGTGGCGGCCACGCAGAGCGCGAGGAGCTTGACCAGGGCGAGCAGCAGCAGATTGCCCGCGTCGTGGCCGGATGCCTGCGCGGTCAGCTCCTTCATCTCGTCCAGGCCCTTGAAGAGCGTGAGGTGCCCGCCGAGCGCGCCCAGGGCGCCGAGCACGAGACCGCCCACCGTCAGCATGAGCACGGGGTGCCCGAGCCGGCGGAAGACGCGGTGCAGGTAAGGGAAGACGTACACCGCGCACAGTCCGAAAGCCGCCGCCGCGGTGCTGATGATCATCGCGGAGAGGATGTCGCCCCAGTGCGGCCCGTCGTACGGCGCGATGTCGATCTGGAACGTGGGGTGCGCGATCAGGACGGTCGTCAGCGCTCCCGCGCCCGCCGCGACCAGCGGCGCGAACAGCCGGTCCCACAGCGGGCGAGGGTCGTTGCCGAGCACGATCTCGGAGAGGATGAGCGCCGCCGCGACCGGCGTACCGAAGAGGGCGCCGATCGTCCCCGCGGCGGCGAGCATGATCCAGTCCGTGGCGGGCGTACGGGGCATGGCCGCCATGCCGAGCGTGTACGCGAGGGCGATGTTGATCGCCGTGATCGGGTTCTCCGGGCCGAGACTGACCCCGCCCGCGAGCCCCACGATGACGGCGAGCGCGATGCCGGGCAGCACCCGCAGCGGCAGCGGCGGATCGACCAGGCCGAGTGTCGCGGGGTCGGGCCCCGCGTGCCCCGGGACCTTCCACACGATCAGCCCGACGAGCAGGCCCGCCGCGGTGAGCACGGCCATGATCCACCCGGCCGACGTGCCGGACACCCCGACCGCGTCCGGCAGCACGTCCCACAGAAGATCCTGCAACCGCTCGGCGACGAAGCCGAGCAGCAGCAGGATCAGGCTGGACCCGACGCCGACGAGCAGGGCGGGCAGGACGAGCGGGAGCAGGGCGCGGGCCTGCGGCGTCCAGGGGGAGGGCCCGCGGCCGGGCTCGCGGCGGGGCCCGCGGCCGGACATCGTCGTGTCGGTCATGGGCCCTCCGGGACGGTCCCCGCCTCGCTCTCGGTCAGGTGGTGGGAGGCGGGGTGCGGCGGGGGCCGGGGTCGGCGCCGGCCGAGCCCTCGGCGAACGGGCCAGGCCCGTTGGAGGTCTTGCGGGGCTCCCAGCCGCCCGGCGCTCCCGGGCCGCCATGGCGGTCGTCACGGTCCGAGCGGTCCGTGCACAGCGCCCAGATGACGAAGGTGCCGATCGCGATGGCGATCAGCGCCCAGATCGGCTGGTAGGGCAGCCACATGAAGTGCAGGATCACGTAGAGCGAGGCGAGTGCGACACCGCACGCCTTGGCCCAGGCCGCGCCCTTGAGGATTCCGTAGCCGGCGACGGCGACCAGGATGCCGAGGATCAGATGGATCCAGCCCCACGTCGTGAGGTTGAACTTGTAGACGTAGTCACCGATGCGCGAGTAGACGTCGTCCTTGGCGATGCCCGCGATGCCTTCGAGGATGCCGAGGATGCCGCTGACCAGCATCAGGACACCCGCGAACATCGTGCCGCCCGACGCCCAGGGGCTCTCTCCCCGCGGGTTGCTCGCTCCGCTGCTCATGGGCTCCCTTTCTTCGTCGGTCAGGAGTTCACAGCGTGTGCCGGCGCCAGGTGCCTCGCGAGCGGGCTTGAGCCGAACGGGTGAGCCCGGTCTCCGTGCCGTCGGGGCGCTACCGCGCCGAGGCGACGGCCCGGACGATCTCCGCCGCCATCCGGCGGATGCCCGGCGAACGGGCCGGGCAGGGCCGGGACTTGGGCGTGGTCGGCGCCAGGCAGAAGTGCAGGTAGTCGTCCCCCCGGTGCAAGGCCGTACGGCCGGAATCCGTGCAGTAGGCCGGATGTGACTTCTCGTACGCGGTGCACGGAAGCTTCTCCACCCAGGTGTAGCGCCCCGAGGCGGGGGCGACGGCGCGGCCCGCGTCGGCGATCACATCGCCCGAGGCCTCGGCCTGCGCCGCGTAGATCTCGTTGACGCGCCGCACGCGGTCCGGCGTGATCGGGTCGGGGCCCTGGAGGACCCACACGATGCGGGGCCGGTCGGCCCCGGACCCGCCCGCACCATGGATCCGCGAGGCCAGAGCCCTCGCGTCGGCGGCGTACCGGTCGAAGTACTTCTGGCGGGCCTTGTCGTACGTGATGCCGTCCATGCAGGGCGTGTAGCCCCACGCGTTGCCCCAGAACTGGAGCACCACATAGTCGGGCCGTTCCGCGCGGACCAGCGCGGCGGCCTTGTCCTTGTCGGGGACGAGGGAGTCGTCGCCGGTGCCGTCGAGGTAGTCGCACAGGGTGGTGCCGGAGTAGGGCGCACTGCGGTAGCGCGCGCCGAGGTCGGCGCGGAGCAGGTCGCCGAGGACGTTCTGGTTCTCCATGGCGAGGGAGTCGCCGAGGTAGAGCACCTTCGGGGCGCCCGCGCCCCGTGGCTTCTCGGCGGCGCGCTGCCGGGTGGTGGACGAGGGCGGCGAGGAGGGCCGCGCGGCGGACGGCTCGGCGGCGGGTTCGTCGCGCCCGGCGTCGGAGCTCCGCGCGGCGGCGGGAGGCTCTGGAGCGTCGCCCGACGTACCCCCGGAACCGGGGTCACCGCACGCGCCGAGAAGCAGCACAGCGGCCAGTACCCCACCGATCCACGGCTTGCGCATACGCCAACTCCCGTTCAGGCGACCGAAACAGCCCCTTAGGCAAGCACAGTCACCCGTGGGTGAGAAGGCGGCGGGCGGCGCGCGTGGCCCGGCATTACCCCTGACGTAATCGACCCGATCCGTGCCGCACGGCAGGCTCAAGTCATCGAAGGAACACCCCGGATGACCGAGCCGCAGGAGGCACCCGCCATGTCCGCACACGACACTTCCGCCTACGAGACCGCCGTCGCCCGCTACTTCGAGGCCTGGAACGCGCAGGGCGCCGATGAGCCGGCCAAGGCCGTGGCGGCGGCCTGGAGCGAGGACGGCAGCTACACGGACCCGCTGGCCGACGTCTCCGGGCACGAGAGCCTCGCCGCGGTGATCGCGGGAGCGCACGAGCAGTTCCCCGGCTTCGAGTTCCGGCTGACGGGGGCGGTCGACGGCCACCACCACATCGCGCGATTCGGCTGGGAACTGGTGTCGGTGGCCGACGGTTCCGCGCCCGTCGCCGGCTTCGACGTCATCACGCTCGCCGACGACGGCCGCATCCGCACCGTGCACGGCTTCCTGGACCGCGTGCCCTCGGCCTGAGACCGGGGCGGGTTTCGCCCTACGAACCACGGGGGTTCGTAGGGCGAACGGCGTCAGCGCGCCACGTACTGCGTGAGGATCGCCTGCACCTCGTAGATGTCGACGCCCTTGGTGAAGGTCTTCTGGATGGGCTCGGGGGTGCCGGAGATCCAGATCTTCAGCTCGGCGTCGAGGTCGAAGTGCCCGGCGGTCTCCACCGCGAAGTGCGTGATGCTGCGGTAGGGGACCGAGTGGTACTCGACCTTCTTGCCGGTTATCCCCTGCTTGTCGACGAGGACGAGGCGCCGGTCGGTGAAGAGCATGGTGTCGCGTATCAGCAGGAACGCGGCCTGGACCTGCTCGCCGTGGCCCAGCAGACGCGCGTAGTCCTGCTGCGCGGTCATCGGATCGATCGTGTGCGCGTTTCCGAACAGCGCCATGAAAAACCCCCCATTTAGTTGAACTCACAGGAAAACCCGACTGTAACGCGCACCCCTCCGGTAGGGGGACCGCGGAACTGAGTTGTCCTGCCGCTGTCACAACTTGCCGAGCGCATCCGTCAGAGGGGTGGAAGCATCGGATGCGGCATAGGAGATCACCATGGAAGCTCGTCTGAACCTGTTCGGCAGCCCGCTCGCGGGCAAGGTCCTCAAGCACATCAACGCGGCGGGCAAGGTCGTGTCCGACTCGGCGCTGCCCCCGGCGACACAGGAACTGGTGAAGATCCGCGCGAGTCAGATCAACGGCTGCGGTTTCTGCACCGACATGCACACCAAGGACGCCACGCACGCGGGCGAGACCTCGACGCGTCTCAACCTCGTCGCCGCCTGGCGCGAGGCCAAGGTGTTCACCGACGCCGAGCGCGCCGCCCTCGAGCTCACCGAGCAGGGCACCCGGATCGCCGACGCGGCGGGCGGGGTCACGGACGAGGCCTGGGCGAACGCCGCCAAGCACTACGACGAGACCCAGCTTGCGGCCCTCGTGTCGCTCATCGCCCTGATCAACGTCTACAACCGGGTGAACGTGATGGTCCAGCAGCCGGCGGGGGACTACCAGCCGGGCCAGTTCGGCTGACGGTTCCCACCGATAGCATCCCTGCCGAACGGGAAGTGGTGCCCGCTCGGCAGGGAGAGTGACGATGACCGGCGGCTCACACCGTGCGACGCCCCCACGGCGACGCGATGCGCGACGCAACTGGGATCTCCTGGTGGGGGCGGCCCGCGAGGTCTTCGCGGAGCAGGGTCTGGAGGCGCCGCTGGACGTGATCGCGCGCCGGGCGGGCGTGGGGAACGCGACGCTGTACCGGAACTTCCCGACCCGCGCGGCCCTCGTCGACGCCGTCTTCCGTGACGTCCTGACGGGGACGATGACCGCGGGGGAGGAGGCGCGGACGGCGCCGGACGCGTGGGCGGCGCTGAACGCATACCTCCGGGCCGTCTTCGTCACGCTGGCCGCGGACCGCGGCACCAACGACCTCATGACCACGCACCTGGAGGGCGTCGAGGCGCTGCAGGCCGTGCACGCCCACAACCGCGAGACGATGGACGTCCTGCTGGGCCGGGGCCGCGAGCAGGGCACGATCCGTGCGGACGTCACCACCGAGGACGTCCTGTTCGCGCTGGCGGCGCTGGGCCGCGCCATCCCGGCCCTCACGTCGGCCACCACCCCCGACGCCTGGCACCGCCCCCTGACCCTGCTCCTGTCCGGGCTCCGCGCCACCCCACCCACGCCCCCGCTCCCCGAAGCGGCACTGACCCCCGAACAACTCGGCGCGGTCCTCCAGGAACTGGGCGCACAAAAAGGCCCAGGTCGCTGACCTGGGCCTCAACTGTCCGAACTGTGGAGCGGGTGACGAGAATCGAACTCGCACTCTCAGCTTGGGAAGCTGATGTTCTACCACTAAACTACACCCGCGAAAGACGCCGTCTGTGGCGGTGTCGTAACGTCGCACACTCTACCTCATCCCAGGCCCCGGGCGCTTTTGCCGCGGGGTCTTTGTGCTGTCCGGGGCGTGGATGGCGCTGCGGGGCGCGGGAGTTGGGGCGTACCGTGAGTGGCCGGAGTGCCGCCTGGAGGGGCGCCCTATTCGTCCCGTAATGTGGCCTTTCGTCGCCGTCCCGCTCGCGGGCGGACCACGGCGAGCCACGAGCGCAACCACGGCTTTGGGGAAGGGACTCAAGGACTTGATGGACCACACCGTCGTCCGCTGTGCCGAAGGGCACGTGTTCAGCACTGCTTCGTTCCCGATGCAGAAGGCCGACCGGCTCGGACCCGGCCGGCTCATCCGCTGCCCACGATGCGCCCGATTGCGGCATGCCGTGCCGGTCGCGTCGCAGAAGCGGTAGCGAGGGCACGGGGGAGAGCGGAGAACGACAGCGCGCGGGACCGTCCGATTGGGGCGGGCCCGCGCGCTCTGCGTATCCTCGGTGCGTGCTTCTCTCAGACAAGGACATCCGGGCCGAGATCGACGCCGGACGAGTACGGATCGATCCGTACGACGAATCCATGGTGCAGCCCTCAAGCATCGATGTGCGGCTCGACCGCTACTTCCGGGTGTTCGAGAACCACCGTTACCCCCACATCGACCCCTCCGTGGAGCAGGCCGACCTGACGCGGCTCGTGGAGCCCGAGGGCGACGAGCCGTTCATCCTGCACCCCGGCGAGTTCGTGCTGGCCTCGACGTACGAGGTCATCAGCCTGCCCGACGACCTCGCGAGCAGGCTGGAGGGGAAGTCCAGCCTGGGGCGGCTCGGTCTTGTGACACATTCCACGGCCGGCTTCATCGACCCCGGTTTCTCCGGGCACGTGACGCTGGAACTCTCGAATCTCGCGACGCTGCCCATCAAGCTCTGGCCGGGCATGAAGATCGGGCAGCTCTGCCTGTTCCGCATGACCTCGCCCTCCGAGGCGCCTTACGGCTCGGAGCGTTACGGATCGCGATACCAGGGACAGCGAGGCCCCACCGCCTCCCGTTCCTTCCTCAATTTCCATCGGACACAGGTGTGACATCCAGCATGAGTGACGTGCGCGAGAACCTTACGTACGAGAAGTTCGGCGGCGCGGTGCGCGAGCTCGCGCAGATGATCGCCGACGACGGCTACCAGCCCGACATCATCATCTCCATCGCCCGAGGTGGCGTCTTCGTCGCGGGCGGGCTCGCGTACGCGCTCGACTGCAAGAACATCCACCTGGTCAACGTGGAGTTCTACACGGGCGTCGGGACGACCCTGGAAATGCCCGTCATGCTGGCGCCCGTGCCGAACGCGATCGACTTCACCGACAAGAAGGTGCTCATCGCGGACGACGTCGCCGACACCGGCAAGACGCTGAAGCTCGTGCACGACTTCTGCCTCGACCACGTGGCGGAGGTGCGGTCCGCCGTCATCTACGAGAAGTCGCAGTCGCTCGTGAAGTGCGAGTACGTCTGGAAGCGCACCGACGACTGGATCAACTTCCCGTGGAGCGTCGAAGCTCCCGTCGTGCGGCGTGCCGGTCAGGTGCTCGACGCCTGAGCAGCCGGAGACGAGAAAGAAGGGCCCCGGCGGAGTGATCCGCCGGGGCCCTTCTCTGGTCGCACGCCGCTAGAACGTGCCGAGCTTGATGATCGCGAGCAGTGCGAGCAGCTGGATCGACGCCGCGCCGAGCGCCTTCGGCCACGGCAGGTCGTGCGACTTGCTCACCATCGCCGTGAGCAGCGCACCGGCCGCGACCCAGGTCACCCAGCCGAGCAGCTGGACGAAGGGCTGACCGCCGCCGAGGAACATCGCGACGACCACGCGGGGCGCGTCCGTGATGGACATGATCAGCATGGAGAGGCCGACCGTCGGCTGCCACGCGCCGTCGCCGCCGAGCTGGCGGGCGAGGGTGTGCGTGACCACGCCCAGGATGAAGGCACTGATCGTGATCGCGACGGCCGTCGTCAGGACGTACGGCACGGCCGTGGAGAGCGTGGCGCTGATGGCGTCCTCGCGGGCGCCGTCGAAGCCGAAGATCGCGAGCAGGCCGTAGAGGAACGTCACGATGACGGCAGGCGCCCACATCGCGTAGTCCCGCATCTGGAGGAAGGTCGGCCCCGGGCGCAGCACGATGCCGCGCAGCAGGTCCTTCCAGTGCAGGCGCGGTCCCACCGGCGCGGGAGCCTGGCCCGCGCGATAGGTGTCGCCCTGGTTGTACGGGTCCTCGCCCACGGAGAAGGCCTGGGTGTGACCGGGGTTGTTGGCGGCGTACGGATCGAAGCCGCCCTGACCGCCCTGCCCCGGGCCCGCCTGCCCGCCGAAGTACTCCGGCTCCCCGTGGTTGCCGTGGTTGCCGCCCGCCTGCGGCCATTGCTGTCCGCCGTACCCGCCCTGGCCGCGGCCGCCCTGGGGCTGTCCGCCCTGGGGCCGGCCGTACGGCGGCTGCTGCCCGCCGTACTGCTGCGAGGACGGCTGAGGGTAGCCGTACGGGGGCTGCTGGCCCTGGGGGGCCTGCTGCCCGTACGGCTCCTGCCGCGGTCGTTGTTGGGGTCGCGCTTGCGGGGTGCGGTTGTCCCGGCCGCGTCCGATCCTGAATCCAGCCACGAATCGAACGTACCTGGTCTGGAGGGCCCGGGTCGTCCCTCCCCGGGAGGAGAGAGGCTTTGCCGCTGACCTGTGACAACCCCTAGGGGGACCCTGAGGGGTTTGCCCCAGGGTCCCTGGTGCTGCTGGGGCCCGTCAGCGGCCGAGCACCGCTCCGTACGCGTACGGGTCCAACGAGGCGGGAAGGCCCAGCGAGTTCGGGGTGACGACCGAGCCGCCCGCCTTGGCGCCGGGCAGATCCCAGACGCCGCCCGCGGCGGAGTTCTCGCCGGGCGCCGCGACGGACAGGTCGGGGACGCCGTCGCCGTTGTGGTCACCGAAGGCGAGCGCCGCCCCGAAGAGGTCGCCTGCCTGCGCGACGCCCAGGATGTCGGGGGAATTCTGCTGGTAGGCGACCGTTCCGGGGTTCGCCGCGCCCGCCGGGTCGGTCAGGCCCATCTCGCCGCCCTTCAGGACGGTGACGCTGCCCGCCTTCGCCGCGCTGCCGATGGCCTCGCCGGGGGCGCCCGCGATCAGGTCGTCGTGGCCGTCGGCGTCGATGTCCGCCACGGCGAGCGCGTCACCGAAGCCGTCACCGGTCTCGGCGACGCCGGGCATGCCCGCGGTGTCCTGGTTGAACGTCTGCTGTTCCCAGCCGAAGCTGCCGTTGGCGTCGCCGAAGCGGATGTGGATGCCGCCGCCCTTGGCGAGCTCCTCCGGGCCGCACGGGTCGTCGATGTTCTCGTCGGCGATCTCGCGGCAGTTGCCGACGGCGAGGTCGTCGAAGCCGTCGCCGTTGAAGTCACCGGACGCGAGGGCGTTCGCGGCGCCGTTGGAGTTGTTCCAGAAGTTGGCCATGGCGCCCTCCTCCTTGTTCCAGCCGTAGAGGCGGAGGTGGGACTGGGTGTAGGGCTGGTTCTTCGTGTAGTAGCCGAGGGCGAGGTCGGGGAGCTTGTCGTTGTTGAAGTCGCCGGTCGTCAGGACCGGGGCCCGGCCGCCCATGCGGTCGGCCATGACCGGCTGGGTGTCGGCGGTGAGCGGGTTGAGGTTGGCGACGACCTGGTCCTTGCCGCCGATGGCGAGGTCGACGTCGGTGTCACCGGTGAAGTCGGCGGCGGCGAGGGCGTTTCCGAACACGTCGCCGGTCTTCGCGCCGCGCCCCGCGGTGTTGGCCGTGGCGAAACCGTCGCCGGTGCCGTAGAGGACGGTCACGGACCCGGCGTCGGTCTTGGCGTCGATGTCCTCGCCGGGGGCGCCGATGACGAGGTCGGCGTACTTGTCGTCGTCGACGTGCGCGGCGACGACGGAGCCGCCGAACTTGTCCCCGGCCTCCGGGGTGCCGGGCACCTCGACGGTGGCCTGGGTGATCCGCCGCACACCATGCGGCCCGGGCCCGTACTCCCCGCCGAACACCACGCTGACGTACCCGGCCTTGGCCTTGCCGCTGACACTGCCGCTGGGGACGCCGACAAAGAGGTCTTCGAATCCGTCCCCGTTGAAGTCGGCGGTGAGGGGAGCGGGCGCGGGGGCGGCGGTGGCGGTGGCCGCGAGGGGGATGGTGAGGGCGGTGGCCGCCAGGGCGGTGGCCGCGGCCAGGGCGACGGTTCGGGCGCGCAGAGGCACAGAGACTCCAACTTGTTCATGGCCAGGGTGAGGTGACCGGCGGTCAGACGCAGCGACCCAGTCGCGCTGGTTCACCTGTGTGACACCTGGGGTTGGACAAGGGTTGCCCCCGCGCATGCCCCGGCCACTCACTCAGTGATCGCGTCGCCCAGCTGCGAGCCGGCCGCAAGGCCGTAGTCCGCCGCGCTGAAGACGTCGGCCCCGGACGCCGAGATCCCCGCGCCCGCCCCGTGCAGCTGCCACACCGCCCCGCTCCCGGAGTCCTCGTACGGAGCCGTCGCCGCGAGGTCGGCCTTGCCGTCGCGGTCGAAGTCGGCGAGCCGGACCTGAGAGCCGAACACGTCGTTCGACTCCGCGGCGCCCGGTACCCCGGCGGTGTTCTGCGAGAAGCGCTTCGCGCCGGTCGTGGTCAGACCGGTGGCCGCGCCGCGCAGCAGCAGGATGTCGCCGGCGCGGGTGCGACCGTCCAGGGACTCGTACGAGACACCTACCGCCAGCTCAGCCCGGCCGTCCCCGGTGACGTCGGCGATGGAGAGGTCGGCGCCGAACTGGTCCCCGGCCTCGTTGGCGCCCGGGATGCCTGCGGTGCCCTGGTGGTAGATGTGGCGGGTGCGGCTGAGGCCGCCGGTGGCGTCGGCTCCTTCGACGCCGTGGAAGACCATGACGTAACCCGCTTCGCTGCTCGGGTCCGTGATTCCGTTGCTGTCCAGGTCGGGGCTCGGCAGGCTCACGGCGAGGTCGTCGGCGCCGTCGCCGTTCACGTCGCCCGCCGCCGAGGTGGTGCCGCCCGGGAGCGTCGCGCGGTCGTGGAGCTCCGAGGACTCGCCCGTCGGGCCACTGCCGTAGATCACGGTGGTGCCGGGAACGGTCACGGCGAGCTCGTCCTTGCCGCCGCCCGAGAAGTTCCCCGCCGCCAACTGGCCGAAGCCCACCCAGTTGTTGCTGTTGCGGCCCTCAAGCGGCTTCGCTGTCGGCAGGGACGTACGGCTGAAGGTCCCGTCGAGCAGCCAGAGTCCTGAGGCGTCCGCGACCACCACCTCGGGTGAGGCATCGCCCACGAAATCACCCACCACGGTGTCGGAACCGAAGAACTGCTGGTCGTAGGCGCCCGGGTCGGCGAGGTTCGCGCCGCCGCCAAAGGGCGTGGGGCCGCCCCACAGCACGGTGACGGCTCCGCGCAGGGACAGGTCGCCGACGCTCTCGCCCTCGCTGGTGACCAGCAGGTCGGCGTACCCGTCGCCGTCCAGATCTCCGCTGGAGAGGTCGGTACCGAACAGATCCTCCGTCTCCGCGTCGCCGGGGACACCTGAGGAGTTCTGGGTGACGTACACCCGCTTCTCGGTGAGCCCGGAGGCCGAGCCGAAGGTCACCAGGACCGCTCCGGCGCGCTTCTTGCCGTTGATGGTCTTCTCCGGCATTCCCACGGCGACGTCGCGGTAGCCGTCGCCGTTGAAGTCGTCGGTGTATCGGGCGGGCGCGGCTGACGCCGTGGCGGGCAGAGCCAGCGGGATGAGTCCTGCCGCCATGAGCGTGAGCGCTGTTGTGGTGACGCGGGTGCGCACGAGAAGGGGCTCCAAGTCGGTTACGGGAAAGAGGCGCGGGAAGACCTGGGGCCTCAGCGGGCGAGGACGGAGCCGAACGCGGCGTAGTCGCCCGTTACGCCCAGCTTGTCGGCGCAGAGGTAGAAGGAGCCGGTGACCGAGGTGCCACGGCTGTTCCAGGTGCAGCCGGTGCCGTTCTCGCCGGGGGCGCCGACGCTCAGGTCCGCCTTGCCGTCTCCGTTCCGGTCCGTCAGATCGACCGCGGCGCCGAAGGCGTCCGAGGTCTCCACGGCACCCGGCACTCCCTCGGTGTTCTCGTGGATCGCCTTGGCTCCCGAGCCGGTAAGACCTTGCGCGGAGCCGAGCAGGACCGTCACCGAACCGGCGGAGTCCTTGCCGTCGACCGCCTCGCCCGGGGCTCCGACGACGACATCACTGAATCCGTCGTGGTTGGTGTCACCGGTGCTCACCGAGAAACCGAACCGGTCACCGTGTTCGCCCGTGCCGGGGACACCGGCGGTGTCCTGGTGGATCAGGGTCGGAGTCCCGCTGGGATCGATGCCGGCGGGCCCGCCGTACCAGACGGAGATCTGTCCACCGGTACGGGCGTCGGGCCGGTCCCTCTCCGGGTCCAGGCCGTCGCCGAGAACCAGGTCGCCGTAGCCGTCGCCGTTGACGTCGCCGACCGTGCCGGCCGTGCCGTCCGCACGCGTCAACTCGGTCCGCTTGTACCGGCCCTGGGTCCAGTCGTCGACGTAGACGCGGCCGCCCGGGTCGTCGTCGTACAGCCCGGGCAGCATGATGCGCTCCGCGGCCTTGTCGCTGTCGACGCTGCCCGTGACCGCGCCGCGTGTGGAGCCGAGTTGATGGTCTGTGTCATGGGTGAGGGGAACGCCACGGCGGGTGAACGGTCCCTGGAAGTACTGGGCGCCGCAGCGCGATCCCACCGCGATGTCGGCGGCGCCGTTGCCATCGGTGTCCCCGGCGGTCAGTCCTTCGGCGAAGGCGCACCCGACGTCCGGTACGGCGGACGGCTTGACCGTTGCTCCGGCACCCAGGCCGGACGCGCCGCCCCAGACGATGGTGAGGCTGCCCGCGTCGCGATCGGAGTCCAGGTCCTCGCCCGGTGCGCCGATGAGCAGGTCCGCGTGGCCGTCCAGGTCGAGGTCACCAGTTGCGAGCGTCTGGCCGAACCTGTCGTTGGTCTCGGCCGCGCCCGGTATCCCGGTGCTCGACTGCGAGAGGGTCTGTCGGCGGTCGGCGCTCAGGCCGTTCGCCGAACCGTGGAAGACGACGACCGTGCCCGCGGCGACTTTGCCGGAGGCGGTGGCCTCGGGGGCGGCGACCGCGAGGTCCCGGTAACCGTCGCCGTTGAAGTCGCCCGAGAGGCCGGACGGGGCGGCGGTGGCGGTGCCGGGCAGGGCGGTGAGCAGGCCCGCGGCGAGCGCCGCGGCGGGCAGGAGGACACGGGCGGGGACACGTGCGGGGTTGCGCATCAAGGCTCCGGGTGCACAGGCAGAGGCAGAGGCCGGGCCCGCACGGAGGGGTGCGGGCCCGGTGTACTGAGAGGGGGGAGAGAAGGGCGGGGTCAGTCCGCGAAGTTGGCGCCGAAGCGGGGGGTGCCCGCCGAGGAGACGCCGACCGTGGACGTGTAGACGCCCGAGGTGCCCGCGAGGGAGCCGTCCGGGAGGGAGTCCAGGACGTAGACCGCGCCGTTGGAGCCGTTCTCGCCGTACGCGCCGACGGAGACATCGCCCCGGCCGTCCGCGTTCAGGTCGTCGATGTGGACGTCCGACCCGAAGAAGTCGTTCTTCTCGTTGGAGTTGGGGACGCCGGGGGTGTTCTGGCTGTAGAGCACGGAATCCTGCGTGGAGAGGCCGGAGCCGTCCGCCGCCCCGTAGATGACGGTGATCGAGCCCGCGTCGGAGACGCCCTCCAGGTCCTCGCCGGGGGAGCTCGCCACCAGGTCGAGGTGGCCGTCGCCGTTGATGTCGCCGAGGTCCAGCTCCGCGCCGAACGAGTCGCCGTTCTCGCTGCCGCCCGGGATGCCCGGCGTGTCCTGGGTGATGGCCTGGCTGTCGCCGTACGGGCCGTTCGCGTTGCCCTTCACGACGTACACCGTGCCGCCCTTGTAGGCGCCCGCGATGCCCTCGTCCCAGGTGAGGCCGATGATGACGTCGCCGTAACCGTCGCCGTCCGTGTCACCCACGTCGGTGATGTGGCCGGCGGGCAGCCGCTGGACGCCATTCGTGGTGACGCCGTTCGCGCTGCCCGGCAGCCAGAGGTTGGCGTTGTAGTCGTCCGCGGTGGAGAAGCCGTTGACGATCAGGTCGTCCTTGCCGTCGCCGTTGACGTCCCCGGAGTGCAGGTTGAAGGGGCCCCCGTCCTCACCGCTGTGGATGGGCGGAAGCACGGTGTAGCGGCCGCCGGTGGCGCCGCTGCGGGAGATCCCGCCGTCGAGGATGTCGATGGTGGCGGCGCCCGACGAGGAGCCCACGGCGAGGTCGTCCTTGCCGTCGCCGTCGAAGTCACCCGACTGGAGGGGGCCGCCGAAGAGGTCGTGCTTGGTGGGCCGCGGGTCTTTGATCGTGGCCCCGCCGGACAGACCGCTCGGGGAGCCCCACAGGACCTGGACCGTGCCGCCGTCGACGTCCGAGCCGACGTCCTCGCCGAGAGCGCCGACGGCGAGGTCGTCGTAGCCGTCGCCGTCGAAGTCCCCGTACGCGGTGTCGGCGCCGAAGACGTCGCCCTTCTCGGCGGTGCCGGGCACGCCCGCGCTGTTCTGGCTGTAGGTGACGTGGCGCTGCTCGGCGCCGCCGTACGTGACGACGACCTGACCCGCGCTGTCCTTGCCGCCGACGGTGGCGCCCGCGGCGGAGGTGGCGAGGTCGGCCGCGCCGTCGCCGTTGAAGTCGGCGTCGTCCGGCTGGGTGGCCGCGGCGGGCGCGGCGGTCGCCGTGGTGGCCGTGAGAGTGAGGAGTCCGCCCGTCAGCGCGGCGGCCGTGGCCGTGGCCGCCGCGAGGCGGCCGCGTCTGGATCGGGCGAGCGGGGAAGTGCGCTTGTGCTTGGCCATTCCGTTGGTCTCCTGCTGCATGCGGGGATGTCTGGCGGACATCCGCAGTCGATGGGGTGCCGACAAGGCGTGTTTGCCGGGCCTTGGCCCTGGCGTCACGCCTTGTTGGCGAACGGGAGACTCACGGAAGGGGGCAAGGGTTGTATGGGGTACGGGTGTTGGGGGTGTTGGGGGTGGTGTGGGTGTTGCGGCGGCGATAGGGGGGGTTCGGGCGGTTCCACCCTTCCTGTCCGTCAGCGCAGCGTCTCGCCGAAGCTCGCGGTCCCTCCGCCCAGACCGAAGTCCGAGGCGTTGAAGGAGGCCGCGTACGACGACGTCAGGCCCGTCGTCGTGCCGCGCAGCACCCATACGGCGCCCTCGTCCACCTGCGTGCCGATGTCCTCGCCGATCGCGCCGGTGGCCAGGTCCGCCCTGCCGTTCCCGTTGATGTCCTTGAGGCGTACGGACGCACCGAAGCTGTCGCCCGCCTCGGCGACGCCGGGCACGCCCGCGGTCTCCTGGTGCCAGGCCTTGCCCGAGGTGAACTTGCCCGCGGTGGACTTCAGGAGCGTCACGCTGCCGGTACCGCCCACCGTGCCGACCTCCTCGCCGGGCGCGCCCACCGCGAGGTCCGCGAGGCCGTCACCCGTGACGTCACCCGCGGCCACGGACCAGCCGAAGCCGTCGTTCGCCTCGTCGGCGCCGGGGATGCCGGTGGAGGACTGGTCGTACGTCACCGGGGCGCCGAACTTGCCGTCGCCGCCGAACCGCACGGTGACCGAACCGCCCTTGGTGGCGCCGGGGTTGCCGGTGATCAGATCGGCGTAGCCGTCGCCGTTGACGTCGCCGGTGGCGGCGGCGTCGCGGGTGGCCGTCGGGTCGGCGCCCTCGCCGAGGATCTCGGCCTGGTAGCCGTAGTCGCCGGCGCCGCCGTTCATGTGCGCGGTCCAGGCGCCGCCGTCCGCGCGCTCGCCGTACAGGACCAGGCCGATGCCGTCCTTGCGCTTGAAGTTGCCCGCGACCATGCCGTCCAGGTGGGCGCCCTCGGGGATGAAGTCGACCTCCAGGCCGAACGCCTGGCCCTGCGCACCGGAGTAGTACCACCAGTTGTCGCCGCTGATCACGGCCAGCTGGGGCGAGCCGTCGTCGTCGAAGTCGGACCAGGTGGTGGCCTCGCCGAAGCGGCCCGTTGTTTCCCCGGGGGCGTTCAGGACGTGGCCACCGGAGGTGAAGGCGTTCCTGCCGCCCTTGATGACGGTGACCGAGCCGGACGGCTTGCCCTCGACCTGCTCACCGGGGGAGCCCACGATCAGGTCGGCGTAGCCGTCGCCGTTCGTGTCGCCGCTGGTGATGTTCTCGCCGAACTCGTCCTCGTCCTCCATCACTCCGGGCACTCCGGCCGTGTTCTGGGTGACGGTGACGGAGCGGCCCTCGGAGACGCCGGAGGCCGAACCGAACGTCACGGTCACGGAGTTGGAGCGGGGCGCACCGATCGCGAGGTCGCGGTAGCCGTCGCCGTTGTAGTCGTCCTTGAGCGTCGACGCGGCGCTCGCCGTGCCCGCTAGGGGCAGCGTCAGACCCGTGGCGGCGAGGGCCGCGACGCTCGCGGCGATGGCCAGATTACGTACGCGCACGTGAGGCTCCCGGGAGTGGAGGACTGCTTCCGGGGGTGTGACATGCGGGGCGTACGAATGGTTGTGCGACGGGAGAGGTCAGGTGTCCGGCGGGTGAACGCCGGGGCCGTCAGGCGCCGTCCCCCAGCGCGAGGAACTCCGCGCTGGAGAAGGTCAGCCGGGGCTTGCGGGAGACCAGGTCGGTCTTCACCCCGGGATAGACCCCGATGGTGTCCTCGCCGTCACCGCGGTACGTCCGCAGCACCAGGTCGGCCCGCTTGTCCCCGTCGAAGTCCGCGATCGCGAGCACCTGCGTGGTGCCCTTGGCGGACGGGACCACGAGCGCCGAGGCGTTGCGGTCGAGCGCCGTCGTACGTCCCCTGAAGACCCGCACCTCGCCCGTGCCGCCGCCGTCCCCGCTGCTCCCGCCGCTCAGGATCAGCTCGCTCAGGCCGTCGCCGTCGAGGTCACCCGTGTCCACGGCGGCGTTCTTGGACTCCATGGCGGCACGCGCGGTGCCGGGCACGTCGTAGCGCAGGGCGACGCCGCCGGGACCCGCGACGGCCGCGTCCGTGCCCTTGCCCCTGCCGAAGCGCCCGAACGCGGTGTCCGTGCCCGCGGGGAAGAGCACCCCGGTCTCGGCGGGGCCCTTCAGGCCGCCCAGGACGAGGGCCCCGGCGGCGGCGCCGGACGCGTTCGCCGCCTTGCGGACGAGGAGGTCGTCGTAGCCGTCCCGGTCGACGTCCGTGGCTTCGCCGGTCACGAGGTCGTTGCCGGGGGCGGCCAGCGGCTTGCCCGCGGCGCGCGGGGCGCCGGTCCGCTTGAAGGGGCCGCGCAGGAAGGTGAGCCGGGCGCCGCTCGCGTGCAGGACGAGGTCGCTCGCGCCGTCCCCGTCGAAGTCGCCGCACACCGGCTGGTCGGACCAGTCGTTGCCGATGCGGGACTGCTTGGGCACCCGCACCTTCACGGCCTTGCCCTTCAGGCCCTGGGGCGAGCCGAAGAGGATCTGCAGCGGCACGGGCGGCTGGCCGATGCCGTCGTAGGGCGGGTCGGTGGAGACCAGCAGATCGGTGAAGCCGTCCTTGTCGAGGTCGCAGGCGGCCTCCGACTCGAAGGCGGCGGGCAACTCGCCCTTCGTACGCGCGCCGTTGGTCCGCGCGCTCAACAACTGCCGCGCCCCGGGCCGCAGCCCGCTCTTCGACCCGTAGACGACGCCGATGCCCGCGTCGTCGCCGTGGCCGCTGTGCACCAGGTCGTCGAGCACGAGGTCGGGGGCGCCGTCACCGTTGAAGTCGTCGTCGGCCTTGCTGCCCTTGCCCTCGGGGACGGGCTGCTGGGCAGCGCCCTTGCCCGCCATGCTGACCGGCTTGTGCCGGGCGTCGGGCTTGCCCGCCTCGTCACCGCCGCCGCACCCGGCGAGCAGCAGCGCACAGCTGACTGCGGCTGCCGTGCCCATGACACCACGGCGCCTCGCGGCGCCCCCGCGTCTGCCGCCACGTATGCCACGCATCCCGGCACTCCGCATGCCCAACTCCCGACCCGACCGCCCCAACCGACAACAACCAGCACATGATGCCCCCCTTCCGCAGGACACGAAAGGCCGGTCCCGCCCTGAGGGCGGAACCGGCCTCGCGTACGCCAGGAGCCGTTACTTCACCGGCTCGGGCTCCGGCTCGTCCGCGGTCTCGGACTCACCGGCGGGGTCCACCGGGGTCTTCACGGAGTCGAGCAGCAACTGCGCGACGTCCACGACCTGGAGGGACTCCTGGGCCTTGCCGTCGTTCTTCTTGCCGTTGACCGAGTCGGTCAGCATGACGAGGCAGAACGGGCAGGCGGTCGACACGATGTCGGGGTTGAGGCTGAGCGCCTCGTCGACCCGCTCCGTGTTGATGCGCTTGCCGATCCGCTCCTCCATCCACATCCGCGCGCCACCGGCACCGCAGCAGAAGCCACGCTCCTTGTGGCGGTGCATCTCCTGCTGACGCAGGCCGGGGACGGCGGACATGATCTCGCGCGGAGGCGTGTAGATCTTGTTGTGCCGGCCGAGGTAGCACGGGTCGTGGTAGGTGATGAGGCCCTCGACGGGCGTCACCGGGATGAGCTTGCCCTCGTCGATGAGGTGCTGGAGCAGCTGCGTGTGGTGGATGACCTCGTAGTCACCGCCGAGCTGCGGGTACTCGTTGCCGAGCGTGTTGAGGCAGTGCGGGCAGGTCGCGACGATCTTCTTGGCCGTCTTCGGCTTCTTGGTCGACTCGTCCTCGTCATCCTCGCCGAACGCCATGTTCAGCATCGCGACGTTCTCCTGGCCGAGCTGCTGGAACAGCGGCTCGTTGCCCAGGCGGCGTGCGGAGTCACCGGTGCACTTCTCGTCGCCGCCCATGATCGCGAACTTGACGCCCGCCATGTTGAGCAGCTCGGCGAAGGCCTTGGTGGTCTTCTTCGCCCGGTCCTCCAGGGAGCCGGCGCAGCCGACCCAGTAGAGGTACTCGACCTCGGTGAGGTCCTCGATGTCCTTGCCGACGACCGGCACCTCGAAGTCGAGCTCCTTGAGCCACTCAAGGCGCTGCTTCTTCGCCAGGCCCCAGGGGTTGCCCTTCTTCTCCAGGTTCTTGAGCATCGTCCCGGCCTCGGACGGGAACGCGCTCTCGATCATCACCTGGTAGCGGCGCATGTCGACGATGTGGTCGATGTGCTCGATGTCCACCGGGCACTGCTCGACGCAGGCGCCGCAGCTGGTGCAGGACCACAGGACGTCGGGGTCGATGACGCCGTTCTCCTCGGCGGTGCCGACGAGGGGCCGCTCGGCCTCCGCGATGGCCGCCGCGGGAACGTCCTTGAGCTGCTCGGCCGAAGCCTTCTCGTTGCCCTCCATGTCCTTGCCGCCGCCCGCGAGCAGGTACGGGGCCTTGGCGTGCGCGTGGTCGCGCAGCGACATGATCAGGAGCTTGGGGGAGAGCGGCTTGCCGGTGTTCCAGGCGGGGCACTGCGACTGGCAGCGGCCGCACTCGGTGCACGTGCTGAAGTCGAGGAGCCCCTTCCAGGAGAACTGCTCGACCTGGCTGACGCCGAAGACGTCGTCCTCGCCCGGGTCCTCCCAGTCGATCGGCTTGCCGCCGGACGTCATGGGCTGCAGCTCGCCGAGGGTCGTGGAGCCGTCCGCGTCGCGCTTGAACCAGATGTTCGGGAAGGCGAGGAAGCGGTGCCAGGCGACGCCCATGTTCGTGTTGAGCGCGACGGTGATCATCCAGATGAAGGACGTCGCGATCTTCACCATGGCGAAGAAGTACGTGAGGTTCTGCAGCGTGGAGAGATCCATGCCGCCGAACCACGAGACGAACGGGTACGAGATGAAGAACGACGCCTCGTAGCTGTCCACGTGGTGCTGGGCACCCTCAAGGGCGTGCAGCGTGAAGATGCAGACGCCCACGATGAGGATGACGGCCTCGACGAAGTACGCCTGGCCCTTCTTGGAGCCCGCGAAGCGGGACTTGCGGCCCGGCTTGTCGGGGTTGCTCAGCTGCCGGATGACGATCAGCGTCAGGATGCCGACGATGGTCATCGTGCCGATGAACTCGACGAACATGTTGTACGGCGCCCACTCACCGATGATCGGCAGCATCCAGTCGGCCTTGAAGAGCTGGCCGATGGCGTTGACGATGGTGAGGAGCAGCGAGAAGAAGCCCACCGCCACGAACCAGTGCGCGACGCCGACGACGCCCCAGCGGTTCATGCGCGTGTGGCCGAGGAATTCCTTGGCCACGGTGACGGTGCGCTGCACGGGCTGATCGGTGCGGGTACCTGCCGGGACGGGCTGTCCGAGCCGCATGAACTGGTAGATCTGCACGATGGCACGGCCGAACAGCGCGACGCCGACCGCGATTAGGACCAGCGACACGATGATCGCGGCGAGTTGCATTTGGGGGCTCCTCGGGCCTGCGAGGCGAACTATTACTAAGCGGTAACTTATGCAGTCCGTCTGAGACTACCCACTTACTCAGCCGCACTGTAGCCAGCAGGGCGGTGATCTGCGTCGCTCAGGCAACCCTGCGTTGCGGCTTCGCTGGGCCGACATCTGTCTGCGGCTCGGTTGTGGCTGGTCGCGCAGTTCCCCGCGCCCCTGACGGGGCCTGGTTGCGCGTAAGGGCTGGATAAGAGTTGAGCCCCCTCGACTCACTTCTGTTGACGCCGGCGCACCCGTCATGCATTGTTGAGTCAGATCCACTCAAGAGTTACATCTGGAGGAACCGAAATGGCACGTGCGGTCGGCATCGACCTGGGCACGACTAACTCTGTCGTCAGCGTTCTTGAAGGCGGCGAGCCCACCGTCATCACCAACGCCGAGGGCGCCAGGACCACGCCGTCCGTCGTCGCCTTCGCGAAGAACGGCGAGGTGCTGGTCGGCGAGGTTGCGAAGCGCCAGGCAGTCACGAACGTCGACAGGACCATCCGTTCGGTCAAGCGCCACATGGGCACTGACTGGAAGGTGGACATCGACGACAAGGGGTTCAACCCCCAGCAGATCTCCGCGTTCATCCTGCAGAAGCTGAAGCGCGACGCCGAGTCGTACCTGGGCGAGAAGGTGGCCGACGCGGTCATCACCGTCCCGGCGTACTTCAACGACTCGGAGCGCCAGGCGACGAAGGAGGCCGGCGAGATCGCGGGCCTGAACGTCCTGCGCATCGTCAACGAGCCGACGGCCGCCGCTCTCGCGTACGGCCTCGACAAGGACGACCAGACGATCCTCGTCTTCGACCTCGGTGGCGGCACCTTCGACGTGTCCCTCCTGGAGATCGGCGACGGCGTCGTCGAGGTGAAGGCCACGAACGGCGACAACCACCTCGGTGGTGACGACTGGGACCAGCGCGTCGTCGACTACCTGGTCAAGCAGTTCAACAACGGCCACGGCGTGGACCTCTCCAAGGACAAGATGGCGCTCCAGCGCCTGCGCGAGGCGGCCGAGAAGGCCAAGATCGAGCTGTCCTCCTCCACGGAGACCACGATCAACCTGCCCTACATCACGGCATCCGCCGAGGGCCCGCTGCACCTGGACGAGAAGCTCACGCGCGCCCAGTTCCAGCAGCTCACGTCCGACCTCCTGGAGCGCTGCAAGACGCCGTTCCACAACGTCATCAAGGACGCGGGCATCCAGCTCTCCGAGATCGACCACGTCGTTCTCGTCGGTGGCTCGACCCGTATGCCCGCCGTCGCGGAGCTCGTCAAGGAGCTGACCGGCGGCCAGGACGCCAACAAGGGCGTGAACCCGGACGAGGTCGTCGCCATCGGCGCCGCGCTGCAGGCCGGTGTCCTCAAGGGCGAGGTCAAGGACGTCCTGCTCCTCGACGTCACCCCGCTGTCCCTCGGCATCGAGACCAAGGGAGGGATCATGACCAAGCTCATCGAGCGCAACACCACGATCCCGACCAAGCGCTCCGAGATCTTCACGACGGCCGAGGACAACCAGCCGTCCGTCCAGATCCAGGTCTACCAGGGCGAGCGCGAGATCGCGGCGTACAACAAGAAGCTCGGGATGTTCGAGCTCACGGGCCTGCCGCCGGCCCCGCGCGGTGTCCCGCAGATCGAGGTCGCCTTCGACATCGACGCCAACGGCATCATGCACGTGACGGCCAAGGACCTCGGCACCGGCAAGGAGCAGAAGATGACCGTCACCGGCGGCTCCTCGCTGCCGAAGGACGAGGTCGACCGCATGCGCCAGGAGGCCGAGCAGTACGCGGACGAGGACCACAAGCGCCGCGAGGCCGCCGAGTCCCGCAACCAGGGCGAGCAGCTCGTCTACCAGACGGAGAAGTTCCTCGCGGACAACGCGGAGAAGGTCCCCGGTGACGTGAAGACCGAGGTCGAGTCCGCCGTCGAAGAGCTGAAGGAAAAGCTCAAGGGCGAGGACACCGCCGAGATCCGCACGGCCACCGAGAAGGTCGCTGCCGTCTCGCAGAAGCTCGGCCAGGCCATGTACGCGGACGCGCAGGCCGCCGGTGCCGAGGGCGCTGCCCCCGGTGCCGAAGGTGGCGAGGCCCCGAACATGTCCAAGGACAAGGACGACGACGTGGTCGACGCCGAGATCGTCGACGACGAGAAGCCCGGTGACTCGAAGGGCGGCGCCGCATGACCGAGGAGACTCCGGGCTTCGGCGAGAACGCCGAGAAGCCTGACGTCCCCTCCGGCGCCACCCCTGATGACGCGGCGCCGCAGGCCGCCGAGCCCTCCGTCGAGGAGGGCACGGCGGCCCCGGCCGGGGACGCAAGCAAGGCATCCGCTCAGTCGGGCCAGTCGGCTCAGTCCGCACCGTCCGCCCAGGACGTCGGTCTGATCGCCCAGCTGGACCAGGTGCGTACGGCGCTCGGCGAGCGCACGGCGGACCTCCAGCGGCTGCAGGCGGAGTATCAGAACTACCGCCGCCGTGTGGAGCGGGACAAGGTCACGGTCAAGGAGATCGCCGCGGCGAACCTCCTGTCCGAGCTCCTGCCGACCCTCGACGACGTCGGCCGCGCCCGTGAACACGGCGAGCTGGTCGGCGGCTTCAAGTCGGTCGCGGAAGCCCTGGAGACGGTCGTCGCCAAGATGGGCCTCCAGCAGTTCGGCAAGGAGGGCGAGCCCTTCGACCCGACGATCCACGAAGCCCTGATGCACTCGTACGCGCCGGACGTCACCGAGACGACCTGCGTCGCGATCCTGCAGCCGGGGTACCGCATCGGTGAGCGCACCATCCGCCCCGCGCGGGTGGCCGTGGCCGAGCCGCAGCCCGGCGCGCAGACGGTCAAGGGCGACTCCGAGACCGCCGCATCCACGGACTCCGCCGACACGGCGGAGGACAAGGAGACCGGTGGCGGCCCGGACGAGGGCTGACACATCGGAGTTGTCGTGAAGCGAGAGGAGGGACGTCGGGGATGAGCACCAAGGACTTCATCGAGAAGGACTACTACAAGGTCCTCGGCGTCCCCAAGGACGCCACCGAAGCCGAGATCAAGAAGGCGTACCGGAAGCTCGCACGCGAGAACCACCCGGACGCCAACAAGGGCAACACCAAGGCGGAAGAGCGCTTCAAGGAGATCTCCGAGGCGAATGACGTCCTCGGCGACCCCAAGAAGCGCAAGGAGTACGACGAAGCGCGTGCTCTCTTCGGCAACGGCGGCTTCAGGGCCGGTCCCCCGGGCGCGGGCGGCGGCGGTTCGTTCAACTTCGACCTGGGCGACCTCTTCGGAGGCGGCGCCCCGGGCGGCGGTGGAGCGGGCGGCGCCGGCGGCGGCTTCGGGGGCGGTCTGGGTGACGTCTTCGGGGGCCTGTTCAACCGAGGCGGCACGGGCGCGGGCGGCGCGGGCACGCGTACGCAGCCCCGGCGCGGCCAGGACATCGAGTCCGAGGTCACGCTGAGTTTCACGGAGGCGGTGGACGGGGCCACGGTCCCGCTCCGGATGTCCTCCCAGGCGCCCTGCAAGGCCTGTTCCGGCACCGGCGACAAGAACGGCACACCGCGCGTGTGCCCGACGTGCGTCGGCACGGGCCAGGTCACGCGGGGCGGCGGCGGCGGTTTCTCCCTCACCGATCCCTGCGTGGACTGCAAGGGCCGCGGGCTCATCGCCCAGGACGCCTGCGACGTCTGCAAGGGCTCGGGCCGGGCGAAGTCGTCGCGCACGATGCAGGTGCGGATTCCGGCGGGCGTCTCGGACGGCCAGCGGATCCGGCTGCGCGGAAAGGGCGGTCCCGGTGAACGGGGCGGCCCGGCGGGCGACCTGTACGTCGTCGTGCACGTCGACACCCACCCGGTCTTCGGCCGCAAGGGCGACAACCTGACGGTGACGGTGCCGGTGACGTTCGCCGAGGCGGCACTGGGCGGCGAGGTGAAGGTCCCCACCCTGGGCGGCCCGCCGGTCACCCTGAAGCTGCCTCCGGGCACCCCCAACGGTCGTACGATGCGGGCGCGGGGCAAGGGCGCGGTGCGCAAGGACGGCTCGCGGGGCGATCTCCTGGTGACGGTGGAGGTATCCGTACCGACGTCGTTGAGCGACCAGGCGAAGGAAGCCCTGGAGACCTACCGCGAGGCGACTGCGGACGACGATCCGCGGGCAGAACTGTTCCAGGCCGCGAAGGGAGCATGAGATGGACGGCCGTCGTCGACAGTCCAATTTTGGGCGGGCGTACCAACTGACCGACGAGACGCCGGTCTACGTCATCTCCGTGGCCGCCCAGCTTTCGGGCCTCCATCCGCAGACCCTGCGGCAGTACGACCGCCTCGGTCTGGTCTCCCCGGACCGCACGGCGGGCCGCGGCCGTCGCTACTCCGCCCGCGACATCGAACTGCTGCGCACAGTGCAGCAGTTGTCGCAGGAAGAGGGCATCAACCTCGCCGGCATCAAGCGCATCATCGAGCTGGAGAACCAGGTCGCGGCGCTGCAGGCGAGAGTGGTGGAACTGTCCAGCGCCGTCGAGGGCGCGGCTGCCGCGATGCAGCAGCGCGAGGCGGCGGTTCACGCGTCGTACCGCCGCGACCTGGTCCCGTACCAGGACGTGCAGCAGGCGAGCGCGCTGGTGGTGTGGCGTCCGAAGAGGACGACGGAGCAGTAGTTTTCGTACGCTCAGGTCGGGGCCGGGAGGGGAACCTCCCGGCCCCGACGCGCGTTGGCGCGAACGACCTGAAGATTTTCGCTGGGGGAGTAGGGGGCCGCCATGGCCATGGTGGGACTTTTCTGGATCGCCGAGGGCGATGTGTACGTGGGCGCGAAGCCGTCGGGCCTCGCGGCGGGCGTGCGGCTGACGCCGGAGGGCGTGATGGCCCTGGGCGACAAGCAGTCGGGCCTGTGGCTCTGGGAGGACGTGCACGCCCTGGTGGCGCGGGACGTCCCGGTGACGTCCATGAAGCGCCGGGTGGGCGTCCTGGTGGACATGGCGCTGACACTCGGCCTGGGAGGGGAGGACGAGGCCCCGACGATGACGCTGCGGGTCACGGGCGTCCCCGGCGAGGAGAGCGACACGGACCTGACGGTGTACACGGCGGCGGCGTCGGGGTACTCACAGACGGAGTACGACCTGTCCCAGGCGCTCCTGGCCCGCATGACGCGGGGCGAGGCGACCCTGCGGACCACGCTGGCCGCGATGGCGGAGTGGGGCAGGCGCCACGAGGGCGGCACGCCGCGGCTGGCGGAGCGCGAGGACCTGCTACGAACCTGGACGGAGTCCTGATGGATGCCACGGACCTGAAGCACCTGCGCCGCTGCGTGGAACTGGCCGAGGAGGCCCTGGAGGCGGGCGACGAACCCTTCGGCTCGCTCCTGGTGTCGGGCGACGGCAAGGTCCTGAAGGAGGACCGCAACCGCGTCGCGGGCGGCGACCACACCCGCCACCCCGAGTTCGAACTGGCCCGCTGGTCGGCGGACCACATGACCCCCGACGAGCGAGCGAGGGCAACGGTCTACACCTCGGGCGAACACTGCCCCATGTGCGCGGCGGCCCACGGCTGGGTGGGCCTGAGCCGAATCGTCTACGCGGCGTCCTCCACCCAGCTCTCCCAATGGCTGAAGCATTTCAACGCCCCACCGCCCCCGGTCACATCCCTCCCGATCAACGAGATCGCCCCCAACGTGAGGGTGGAGGGCCCGGCCCCTGAACTGACGGACGAGATCAGGGAGTTGCATCGGCGGTTGCATGCGAAGGGCTGAGGCGTTTCCTGGCCGGTGGTTCAGGCGTCCGGGTCCAGCAGGCCCGACCTGTCGATGAGATAGCCGAGTTGGGCCCGGCTGTGACTGTTCAGCCTGGCGGCGAGCTTCGCGATGTGGACGCGCGCCGTGCGGACGTTCATGCCCAGGCGGGCGGCTATCTCGGAGTCGGTACGGCCTTCGACGAGGAGCCCGGCGATGGCGCGTTGGCGCGCGGTGATGCCGTTCTCGGTCGGCTGAGGGGCGGACTGGGGCCACATGGGGGTGCCCAGGCGCCACAGGCGGTCGAAGGTGGTGGCGAGGTAGTCGACCACGGCGGGGTGGCGCAGTTCGAGGGCGAGGCTGCGGTCCTTGCTCGCGGGGATGAAGGCCACGGCCCGGTCGAAGACGAAGAGCCGCTCGGTGACCTCGTCGAGGGTGCGGGCCTCGACGTCGCCTTCAAGCCGCTCGAAGTAGGCCACGACGGGGAGGGAGTGGCGGGTCGTGTGCTGGTAGAGGGTGCGCATGCGACAGCCGCGCGAGAGGAGTGCCTGGTCGCGGGGGAGAACCTCGGCCAAGGTCTCCGGCGGGCGGGTGCCGCCCGGCTGAACCGCGAGGAACTCGTCCGTGGCGTCGTGCATGGCCCGGTCGATCGCCGAGTTGATGCGCTCGAGGCCGTCGAGGACGGTGATCGCGGGCTGCCCGTCGTCCGGTGTGGAGGCGGGATGCGTTCTTGGCGCCATGAGCGGCTCGAAGACCGCGGTGAGTCTCTCCTGGCGGCGGCGGTGGTCCGCGATGCGGTCCTCGATGGTGCGAAGGAGGCGGGGGAGGGCGACGGCGGGGGCCGTGGGACGCAGCCACCGGTCGTCGCCGACGTCGGGACGGAGCAGGCCGAGGTCGAGGAGGCACGGGGCTTCTCCGGTGTCCTCGCATCGAATGCGGCCTGCGCGAAGGGCGCGGACGTAGAGGGCTGAGCCTGCGTCGCAGAGTTGCTCGTCCCCGTGCGACCTGTGTGCGACGGGCATGCCGTGCTCCCTCCCATGTGGTTGAAGCGACGCGATTCTATGCAGGGGCAGTTGCGTCACACGTGGGACGAGGAAGACGGTGCGGTGTGTTCATTTCCTCTGGTCGAGGATGCCTGACCGGCCGATGAGGTAGCCGAGCTGGGCCCGGCTGTCGCTGCCGAGTGTGCCGGCGAGCTTGGCGATGTGCAGGCGGGCGGTGCGGACGTTGAGACCGAGCCGTTCGGCGATCTCGGAGTCGGTGAGTCCTTCGATCAGGAAACCGGCCACGGCGCGCTGGCGGGCGGATATGCCGTTGCCGGAGGGCTCCGGGGCGGCCTGTGGCCACATGGGGGTGGCCAGGCGCCAGAAGCGCTCGAAGGTGGTGGCGAGGTACTCGACCAGGGCCGGGTGACGAACTTCAAGGGCGACCGTCCGGTCTTTGCTCGCGGGAATGAACGCCACCGTTCGGTCCACGACGACCAGGCGTTCGATGACTTCGTCCAGCGTGCGGACCTCGACGTCTCCGTCCAGCTGTTCATAGTGGGCCAGGACGGGCAGCGCGTGGCGGGTCGTGTGCTGGTAGAGCGTGCGCATACTGCCGCCCCGGGCGAGAAACACCTGCTCGAGCGGTAGCGCCGTCGCGAGGACTTCAGGAGATCTGGTGCCTCCGGGCTGGACGGTGAGCAACTCACGGGAAGCGGGGGCCATCGCTTCGGATATGGCTGAATTGATGCGCTCGAAACCATCAAGAACAGTCATGCCAGGTGTTCCCGGCGTGAAGATCTTCTGGGCGTCGAGCTCCATGAGTGGCTCAAAGAGCTCGGCCAGCCTCACCTCACGACGTCGTTCGTGCGCGACCTCTTCCTCGATCGACCGCATCAGCTGGGGAAGGGCGACCGCGGGTGGGGTGGGCAACAGCCATCCGGGGTCCCCGGCCTCGGGACGCAGGAGCCCGAAGTCGATCAGGCATGGGGCCTCGTCCGCGTCCGCGGTGTGGATCCGCCCCTCGGCCAACGCGCGGGCGTACAAGGCCGAGCCCGCTTCGCACAGCTCGTCAGCCCCGTGCGTGTGGGGCTCAGTTGTCACGTCGACCCGCTCCCTCGCCGAGATCAGTGGCCCTTGTCGAGGATTCCTGACTGGGCGATCAAATAGCCGAGTTGAGCGCGGCTGCCGCTGCCCAGAGCGGCAGCGATCTTAGCGATGTGGGCGCGGCAGGTGCGCACGTTCATGCCGAGCCGGCGGGCGATCGCCTCATCCACGTGACCCTCGATGAGGAGCTTGGCGATGGTGCGCTGCACGCCGGTGATGCCGTCGGAGGCGATGTCGTAGGGGACTTCCTCCGTCAGCGGGACAGCGCGCTGCCAGAGTTGCTCGAACACCTTGCAGAGGTAGTCGACCAAGCCGGGATGACGCAGCTCAAGGGCTACCCGGCGGTCGTCGCTCGCCGGGATGAAGGCGACGGTCCCGTCGAAAATTATCAGGCGTTCAATGAGTTCTTCGAGGGTGCGGACCTGGACCTTGCCGCCGGATATGCGGTCCACGTAGGCGAGCGTTCCCTGGCTGTGTCGGGCGGTGTGCTGGTACAGCGTGCGGATGCTGACTCCGCGGTCCGTGAGCGGCCTGTCGCGCTCCAGGGCCTGCGTCAGGGCGTCCACCGGGCGGCCGCCGCCGGGCTGGATCGTCAGTACGGTGGTGCGGCACTCGGCCGTCGCGGAATTCAGCGCCGCGTTGATTCGGTCGAATCCCTCGAGCACGGTGATCGCGTGGATGCTCGCCGGACTCTGGGTGCTGATGGCGACGAACGGGTCGAACGAATCCGTCAGTTCGATGGCGAGTCGTCGGCGGTCCTGGATCTCCCGTTCCAGCGGGTGCAGGCGCTGGGCCAACGCGACGGACGGCGGAACGGCACGGAGCCAGTTCGCGTCATCCGGGTCGGGGTGAAGCAGACCGAATTCCACCAGGCAAGGAGCGGGTTCGACCTCGATGCGGGTGATGCGTCCGGAACGCAACGCGCTGGCGTAAAGCCGCGCCCCCTCGTCGCACAGCTCAGTGACAGCATGGGGATGTGTCGGTTTTGAATCATTTGCAGCCATATCTCCACCCCCCAGGGTCCTGAACGTGCAGGAACATGATGCATCGCTCCTGTGGCATTGACATGCCTGAATGAGCCATCGTCATGTTGGCCGGGGGAGAGGAATCCATCAAGTGAGGACGAAGCCGACTATGCGCGTGAGAATGCTTGGCTCAGTGCTTGCCACTGTCTTCTCTGCCGCCCTGGCCCTCGGTGCTCTGGGTGGCTCGAGCCACGGCGTGGGGGATGACCGACAGGCGGCTCCACCGGACACCGGCTGGACCAGCGTGGAGGCGGCCCCCATATCGGACACGGGTTGGACCCGGGTGCAGGCTGCTGCCGAAACGGACACAGGCTGGACCATCGGAGGGAAGGGCGTCGCGTCATGAGCACCCCTCCCGACGACCGCACCTTCCGCCGAGAAATGGCCACCGCCTACCGATCCGGCTGGCACTTCATCGATCTCGCCACCGCGATACCCCACGCCGGCGACTCGTTGATGGTCACGCTCCTCGGTGAGCCGGTGGTCGTCACCCGGGACGACGAGGAGGAGATCCGGGCCTACCGGTGCCTCCGCAAGCCGCGTGGAGCCCCCCAGCCCGTGCGGTGCGCCATCCGGTACGGGATGGTCTTCGTCAATCTTGACCGGCGTGATCACCAGCTGGTCGGTGAGCCGGGGCAGCCCGGCGGCCGGCAGCAGCAGGACCAGCAGAGTTCCACCACTACAAGAGCCATCACAGCCACCCCCCGCAGCGCCTGACGCGATCCCCCGTCGTTGTACATCGCGCAGGTGCTTCCCCCAGCAGCGGCGCCACCGTGGACCTGAACACGGTGGCGCCGCTGTGGTGTGTGCGGGGCGCTTCAGGGGCGCGGGTGGGGGCGCGGGTGGGCGTGCGGGTGCGGTCAGGGGGCGAGCAGTGCCTTTTGGCCCATCGCCCGCGTCAGCGTGATCTCGATCAGCGCGCGGTGCGGATTCGGCCTCGGCGGCCGCCCGTACCGCTCCTCGTAGCGGCGCTCGCCCTCCGCGATCTCCGCCGCCTCCGTGCGCACGCGCGCGTACCCCTCCAGCGTCGCCCAGCGCCGCCCGTCCACCTGGCAGACCGCCACCCGCGCCCCCGTCTCCCCGGCCGCCAGAATGTTGCGCACCTTCGCGCTCGACCTGCTCGCGAGCACGCGGGCCACACCCGCCTCCGGGTCGTACGTCACGCCGACCGGCACGACATGCGGCGTGCCGTCGCGGCGCGGCGTCGTCAGCGTGCACAGGTGCCGTTCACGCCAGAAGCTGAGGTAGGCGGGGGTGGGGTGGTGTGGATCCATGGCCATGGACGTGGAACTTAGCCGCTCGACCGCCCCGTACCTCACTTGAGTGGAATAGACTCAACTTTATGTACGCTGTTTAAGTCAGGTGGGACGGGAGACCCGCCGGACCATACGGATCGGATCGCAAGGAGGAGACGACACCCGTGGACGCCGAGCTGACCAACAGGAGCCGGGACGCGATCAACGCGGCCAGCAGCCTGGCCGTGAAGGACGGGCATCCCGACCTGACCCCCGCGCATCTGCTGCTCGCGCTGCTCGAGGGGCAGGACAACGAGAACATCACCGACCTGCTCGCCGCGGTCGAGGCCGACCAGGCCGCCGTCCGCGCCGACGCCGAGCGGGCACTGAGCGCTCTGCCCAGCGTCACGGGATCGACCGTCGCGCCGCCGCAGCCCAACCGCGACCTGCTCGCGGTCATCGCCGACGCCTCTCAGCGGGCGAAGGAGCTGGGCGATGAGTACCTCTCCACCGAACACCTGCTGATCGGCATCGCCGCCAAGGGCGGCTCCGCCGCCGAGGTCCTGGGCAAGCACGGGGCCACCGCCAAGAAACTGCTCGACGCGTTCGAGAAGGCAAGGGGAGGACGTCGGGTGACCACACCGGACCCGGAGGGTCAGTACAAGGCCCTGGAGAAGTTCGGCACCGACTTCACCGCCGCCGCCAGGGAAGGCAAGCTCGACCCCGTCATCGGGCGGGATCAGGAGATCCGGCGTGTGGTGCAGGTGCTGTCCCGGCGCACCAAGAACAACCCCGTCCTCATCGGCGAACCCGGCGTCGGCAAGACCGCCGTCGTCGAAGGGCTCGCGCAGCGCATCGTCAAGGGCGACGTGCCCGAGTCGCTGAAGAACAAGCGCCTCGTCTCCCTCGACCTGGGCGCCATGGTCGCGGGCGCGAAGTACCGCGGCGAGTTCGAGGAGCGGCTCAAGACCGTCCTCTCCGAGATCAAGGAGAGCGACGGGCAGATCATCACCTTCATCGACGAGCTGCACACCGTCGTGGGTGCCGGAGCCGGCGGGGACTCCGCCATGGACGCCGGCAACATGCTCAAGCCGATGCTCGCCCGCGGCGAGCTGCGGATGGTCGGCGCCACCACCCTCGACGAGTACCGCGAGCGGATCGAGAAGGACCCCGCCCTGGAGCGCCGCTTCCAGCAGGTCCTGGTCGACGAGCCGACCGTCGAGGACTCGATCGCCATCCTCCGTGGGCTCAAGGGACGGTACGAGGCCCATCACAAGGTCCAGATCGCCGACAGCGCCCTCGTGGCGGCCGCCGCGCTCTCCGACCGGTACATCACCTCGCGCTTCCTCCCCGACAAGGCCATCGACCTCGTCGACGAGGCCGCGTCCCGGCTGCGCATGGAGATCGACTCCTCCCCTCTCGAGATCGACGAACTCCAGCGGTCCGTCGACCGGTTGAAGATGGAGGAGCTCGCGCTCAGCAAGGAGACCGACCCGGCGAGCAAGGAGCGCCTCGAAAGGCTGCGGCGCGACCTCGCCGACAAGGAGGAGGAGCTGCGCGGGCTCAACGCGCGCTGGGACAAGGAGAAGCAGTCCCTCAACCGCGTCGGTGAGCTGAAGGAGAAGCTCGACGAGCTGCGCGGCCAGGCCGAACGCGCCCAGCGCGACGGCGACTTCGACACCGCGAGCAAGCTGCTCTACGGCGAGATCCCCACCCTCGAACACGACCTGGAGGTCGCCTCCGAGGCCGAGGAGGAGGTCTCCAAGGACACGATGGTCAAGGACGAGGTCGGCCCCGACGACATCGCCGACGTCGTCGGCGCCTGGACGGGCATCCCGGCCGGCCGGCTCCTCGAGGGCGAGACGCAGAAACTGCTCCGCATGGAGGACGAGCTCGGCAAGCGGCTCATCGGCCAGACCGAGGCCGTGCGCGCGGTGTCCGACGCCGTGCGCCGCACCCGGGCCGGGATCGCCGACCCCGACCGCCCCACCGGCTCCTTCCTCTTCCTCGGCCCGACCGGCGTCGGCAAGACCGAGCTGGCGAAGGCCCTCGCGGACTTCCTCTTCGACGACGAGCGCGCCATGGTCCGCATCGACATGAGCGAGTACGGCGAGAAGCACAGCGTGGCCAGGCTGGTCGGCGCCCCTCCCGGGTACGTCGGCTACGAGGAGGGCGGCCAGCTCACCGAGGCGGTACGGCGGCGCCCGTACAGCGTCGTGCTGCTCGACGAGGTCGAGAAGGCGCACCCGGAGGTCTTCGACGTCCTGCTCCAGGTCCTCGACGACGGACGGCTCACCGACGGGCAGGGGCGGACGGTGGACTTCCGCAACACCATCCTCGTCCTGACGTCCAACCTCGGCAGCCAGTATCTGGTCGAGCCGCTGACCTCCGAGGAGGAGAAGAAGCAGCAGGTACTCGAAGTCGTACGCGCCTCTTTCAAGCCGGAGTTCCTGAACCGGCTTGACGACCTCGTCGTCTTCACCGCGCTCGGCAAGGACGAGCTGGCGCACATCGCCCGGCTGCAGATCGACCGCCTCGCGGCCCGGCTCGCGGAGCGGCGGCTCACCCTCGAGGTCTCGCCGGAGGCGCTGGCCTGGCTTGCGGACGAGGGCAACGACCCGGCGTACGGCGCGCGGCCGCTGCGGCGTCTCATCCAGACGTCCATCGGTGACCGGCTCGCCAAGGAGATCCTCTCGGGCGAGGTGAAGGACGGGGACACGGTCCGCGTGGACACCTTCGGGGACGGTCTGATCGTCGGTCCGGCGACGGCCGAGACGGCATAACCCGGTCACATCCGGGGCGGGGGTTGCGGGCCCCCGCCCGACATGGGGCAGGATGGCGGAATCCGTACGAAGGGACTAAGCACGTGAGCATCGACCCGTCCTCGATTCCGAATTTCGGGGGACAGCCCGAACCGCAGCAGGGCGATGGACCGGCGGGCCCCGTTGTCCCCGACCAGGACCTGGTCAAGCAGCTCCTGGACCAGATGGAGCTCAAGCACGTCGTCGACGAAGAGGGAGACCTCGCGGCGCCGTGGGAGGAGTTCCGCACGTACTTCATGTTCCGTGGCGAGGACGACCAGCAGGTCTTCTCGGTGCGGACGTTCTACGACCGCGCGCACGGCATCGAGGAGAAGGCCCAGATCCTCGAGGCGATCGACGACTGGAACCGCCGCACCCTGTGGCCGAAGGTCTACACGCACACCCACGACGACGGCACCGTCCGCCTCATCGGTGAGGCGCAGATGCTGATCGGCACGGGCGTCGCGCTCGAGCACTTCGTGTCGTCCACGGTCAGCTGGGTGCGCGCCGCGATCGAGTTCGACCGCTGGCTGGTCGAGCAGCTCGGCCTCGAGGCCGAGGTCGACGGCACCGAGGGTGAGACCAAGCCCGACGACGAGGCCTAGCCGACGCGGCTGGTCACGCCAGGACGAGAGCCCGGCCGGGACACCCCGGCCGGGCTCTCGTCGTCCCGGTCATGACCGGTCTGCTGGGGCTACAGCGACTTGAGCCGGGAGACCGCCTCGGCGAGGACCTCGTCCTTCTTGCAGAACGCGAAGCGCACGAACGGCGCCCCCGCCTCCCGGTGGTCGTAGAAGACCGCGTTCGGGATGGCGACCACGCCGACGCGCTCGGGCAGGGCCCGGCAGAAGGCGAAACCGTCGGACTCCCCCAGGCCCCGGATGTCGGTCGTGACGAAGTACGTGCCGGCCGGGCGGTAGACGTCGAAGCCCGCGGCCGTCAGGCCCTCGCTCAGCAGGTCCCGCTTGGCGCGCATGCCTTCGGCGAAGGACGTGAAGTACGAGTCGGGCAGGGCAAGGGCCTCCGCGATGGCGTACTGGAACGGGCCCGCCGACACGTAGGTGAGGAACTGCTTCGCCGAGCGGACCGCCGTCACGAGCTCCGGCGACGAGGTGATCCAGCCGACCTTCCAGCCGGTGTACGAGAACGTCTTGCCGGCCGAGCCGATCGTGACCGTGCGCTCGCGCATGCCGGGGAAGGAGGCGAGGGGGATGTGCTCCGTGCCCTCGCCGTCGTCGAAGACCAGGTGCTCGTACACCTCGTCGGTGACCACGAGCAGGTCACGCTCGACCGCGAGCCGCGCGATCTCGGCGAGCTCCGTGCGGGTCAGGACCGTGCCGGTCGGGTTGTGCGGGGTGTTCAGGAGCAGCAGCCGCGTGTGGGGCGTGATCGCGTCCCGCAGCTCGTCCAGGTCGAGGCGGAAGCGTCCCGCCGCCGCGTCCGGGCGCAGGGTCACGGGGACCCGCTTGCCGCCGGCCAGGGCGATCGACGCGGCGTACGAGTCGTAGTACGGCTCCAGGGCGATGACCTCGTCGCCGGGCTCGACCAGGGCGAGCAGGGACGCGGCGATCGCCTCGGTGGCGCCCGCCGTGACAAGGACCTCGCGGTCGGGGTCGTACGCGAGGCCGTACCTGCGCTGCTGGTGCGCGACGATCGCCCCGCGGAGCTCGGGGACACCGGGTCCCGGCGGGTACTGGTTGCCGCGGCCGTCGCGCAGGGCACGGACCGCGGCCTCGCGGATCTCCTCGGGCCCGTCCGTGTCGGGGAAGCCCTGGCCGAGGTTGATGGCCCCCGTTTTCACCGCCAGCGCGGACATCTCGGCGAAGATCGTCGTACCGAACTCGGCGAGGCGGCGATTGAGCAACGGGCGCCCGCTCCCGGATGTGGAGGTCATGCCCGCCATCCTGCGCCGAACCTCTGGAGTTGCTCAACTCTGCTTTGGGCCGGGTAACGCGAGGGCATCTCCCTTTCACGCAAGAACAAGTGAGAGAAGGCGGACCCACGGGGGGCCTGCTACGGGGGAACGGAAAGGGGCGTGGAGGTCATGGTCTTGGTCTTCGTCTTGGTCGCGGTGGGTCTGGTCGTCGCACTCGCGGTGTACGCCGGCCGGGGGAGCGGCTCGCACTCCGGCGCGGCCGGTGCGACGGGTTCCGGTGGCAGTTGGTGGGCCGGCGGCGGTGACAGCGGGGGACACCACGGCGGTAGCTCCTGTGGTGGTGGTTCGTCCTGCGGCAGCAGCTCTTCGTGCGGCGGCGGCGGCGGTTGTGGCGGTGGCGGAGGCAGCTGACACGGGGCAGCTGGTCCGTCCATCTGTTGAAGTGCCCGGTGGGAGGCAACTCCTGCCGGGCACTTCGTCGTTGACGCATTGAACAGTTGAACTGTGCAGCCCCCGCGGGGGTGGAAACCCTCCGAAGTTGGGTAAAAGCGCTGTGGCAGGGCAGCAGTCCATGATTCCCTCTTAACCGTCAGCACCGCCCTCGAACGGACGACTTGGACATCAGGAACGTTCTCGTGGGCACGAGCCGGCATTCCGACCACCCGTTCTCCGACCGGGTGCGCCGGCACCCCCTCCATTGCGTGTTAGCGGAGCCGACCCATG
The DNA here is from genome assembly GCF_053591915.1 of Streptomyces sp. NPDC002853. Classification (NCBI taxonomy): domain Bacteria; kingdom Bacillati; phylum Actinomycetota; class Actinomycetes; order Kitasatosporales; family Streptomycetaceae; genus Streptomyces; species Streptomyces sp. NPDC002853. The sequence goes on from NZ_JBSFUS010000010.1 coordinate 190,805, forward strand.
CTCACGACCCTGAAGACTGTCTATACCGACACGTGCGCCGCGGACCTCGCCTGGACCCTTGGGCGCGAGCCGCTGCCCGCACTCGCCACGCTCGAACTGGAGCTTGGCGACGCGAGAATGGAGCTGAGACTCCTCGGGGCCTCGCACCAGGTGCTCCTCGAAGAGGAACAGGGCACCTGTTCCGAGACCGTCGCCTGTATCCCCGGCAGCAGTACGCCGCTTCCGCTCGGTGTCTCCAAGCGCCTCGGCGAGTGGGAGTACGAATTCGCGGCGCGCGTCGAGACCCTCTCGCGCGGCCAGTTCGCGGGCCGCGCACAGGAATTACTGGCCCTGGTGGCCGAGCACCCGCACGGCCTCGCCGGAGTCTTCCCCGGCAGTCCGCACGCGTTCACGGCCATGCTGGCGCAACGGCACGAAGGCGCGGTGCAATGGCGCACCTGGCACGCCTACCCGCAGGACGGGCAACTCGTGGCGACCCGCACCCGCGTGGGTGTGCGCGTTCCGGCAGTGCTCTGACGGTCGCGCCCCATATACACCTCGGGCGCCGAGTTGCACCCTTGTGGGTGACCAGGTGTGCGAGTCCGGTGACGTAGCGTTCCCAGGATGATCGAGCCGTCAACGGATTTACCGGTGACGCCCAGGACGGGACGGTTCTTCGTCCTGGTGGGCGTCTTCATCTGCGCGGCCTGCGGTCTGGTGTACGAACTCGAACTCGTCGCCCTCGCCTCGTACTTGATCGGTGACTCCGTCACCCAGGCGTCGGTGGTCCTCTCGGTGATGGTCTTCGCCATGGGCATCGGCTCGCTGCTCGCCAAGCGCCTGCGGTGCCGGGCCGCGGCCGGGTTCGGCCTGGTCGAGGCGGCGCTCGCGCTGGTCGGCGGACTGAGCGCGATGGCGTTGTACGCGGCGTTCGCCTGGACCGGCGATCAGGGCGAGGTCTGGGCGGGCGGCTCGCGGTATCTGCTGGTCGCCTTCTCGCTCGCCATCGGCCTGCTCATCGGCGCCGAAGTGCCGCTGCTCATGGTGCTCATGCAGCGGATCAGACGGCAGGACCCCAGCGGCGCCGTGTCCGACCTCTTCGCCGCGGACTACGTGGGCGCGCTGGTGGGCGGGCTCGCCTTCCCCTTCCTCATGCTCCCCCTGCTCGGCCAGTTGACCGGCGCGCTGATCACCGGCGCGGTCAACGTGATCGCGGGCGGCGCGCTCGTGTTCGGCCTGTTCCGTCGCGACCTGAGCGTGCGCGGCCGCTGGGTCCTCGTCGTCGCGAACGTCACGGTGCTCGGGCTGCTCGCCTCCGCCGCCGTCCTCGTCGGCGACTTCGAGGCGGCGGCCCGCCGGGCGGTCTACGGCAAGGACGTCCGGGTCGCCGTGCAGACCGGCGTCCAGGAAGTCGTCCTCACCGGTGGCAGGCACGATTCTCTGGATCTCTACCTCGACGGGCGCCTGCGGGTCAGCGGCCGTGACGAGCACCGCTACCACCGGGCGCTCGTCGGCCCCGCGATGACCGGACGCCACGCGCGCGTGCTGGTCCTCGGCGGCGGCGACGGCCTCGCGGCGCGCGAGGTGCTGCGGCATCCCGGGGTGCGGCGGGTGGACGTCGTCGAACTCGATCCGGGGGTCGTGCGGTTGGCGCGCAGGGATCCGGCGCTGAGCGAGCTGAACGAACACGTGTACAGCGACCCCCGGGTGCGGGTGGTGCACGCCGACGCGTTCCACTGGCTGCGCTCGCCCCCGCGTACGTACGACGTGGTGATCTCCGATCTGCCCGACCCCGGCATCACCGCGAGCGCCAAGTTCTACTCCCAGGAGTTCTACGGCCTGGCGTGGCGGGCCCTGGCCGACGGCGGGCGCCTCGCCGTGCACGCGGGGCCGATGGCCGACCGGCCCCGCGTGTTCTGGACGGTGGAGGCCACGCTGCGGGCGGCCGGTCTTCGCACCGCGCCGTATCGCGTGGACGGCAGGGTCTCCGGGTTCGCGGCGGGCCCCGAGAGGGAGCAGGACGGTGCGTCCGCGCCCCGCGACTGGGGCTTCGTGCTGGCGGCCAGGTCCCGCCCGGCCCTCGAACCGCCCGGCACTGCGGCGCTGCTGCGGGTGAGCGTGGAGTCAGCCGAACGGACGCGGATGCGGGGCCTGGCCCCCTCCACACTGGTGCACCCGCGGTACGCGAACTGACGAACTGACGTACATGGTGTCAGCCACGTGGGTAGGCTCGACTGCCATGGAGCATGAGGTGTTCGTTCCGCTTACCGTCGACCGTCTTCAGCAGGTGCTGAGCGATCCCGAGCAGGTCGCTGGGGCGGTGCCCGGACTGCAGCGCGACGCCGACGAGTCCGCGTCGCCGCTCTCCGGCCGTCTCAAGGTGCGGGTCGGCGGGCACACGATCACGTACCGGGGCGCGGCGCGGATCGCTCCGCGCGGCGACGGTTCCTTCGCGATCGAGGGCGAGGGCGTGGAGGTGCGGGGCGGCGGCACCGTGAAGCTCTCGCTGACGGTGCGGCTGGATCCCGCCGATGACGGCGCCGCGACGCAGGTGGTCTTCTCCGGCACGGGTGCGGGGGAGGGGCGCGTCACCGAAAGTTCTCCACAGGCTGTGGAGGGGGCGGCGCGACGCCTCTTGGAACGGTTCGCGGAGGGACTCGGCCGGGCGGCCGAGACGAAGCCCGAGACGCAGGCCGAGACGCAGGCCGAGCCCGATCCTGAGCCCGCGACGCCCGAGCCGGTCGTGGTGGAGCCCGTCGAGGCGGCCACCGTCTTCGAGACGGAGGTGCCGCCGTCGTCGTTCGACGAGGAGGACGACGTCGAGGAGATCCTGGTGCCGCCCGCGGAGGCGGCGCACGCTCGGCGGACCATGATCGGGCGCAGTGCGGAGGAGGTCGACCACGCGCCGCCCCGGGGGCGGTACGCCCCCGCCCCGGCGGCCGAGTCGCTGTCCTCCTCCGCCACCCTGCGCTGGGCGGCGCCCGCGGCCGCGGTGGTGGTGGCCTCGGCCATCGTGGTGGGGCGGGCTTTGCGTCGCAGGCGGTGACCGGGCCCGTAGGGTCGACCCCGTGAGTAGCGACAAAGACGTGACACTGACCGCGGGTGACGCGGAAGTTACCGTGCAGGCGGGGAACGGCTGCCGGGTCGGGAGCCTCAAGGTCGACGGGACGGAACTGCTGAGGCAAGGCGCCCGCTACGGCTGCTTCCCCATGGCCCCCTGGGTCGGCCGCATCCGCGAGGGCCGGTTCCGCAACGGCGGCACGACCCACCAGGTGCCCCTCAACTCCCCGCCCCACGCCATCCACGGCTTCGCGAGGGACGCCGCATGGCGCACCGCCCGCGCCGGCAGGAGCGAGGCCGCGTTCACGTACGACCTCGCCGACCCCTGGCCCTACGAAGGCCGCGTCACGCAGATCGTCGCCCTCACCGAGGACTCCCTCACCCTCACGCTCGGCATCGAGACGTACGGCGACTCCTTCCCCGCCCAGGTGGGCTGGCACCCGTGGTTCAACCGCAGCCTGGGGGGCGAGAACGTGCAGGTGAACTTCAGCGCCGCCTGGCAGGAGGAGCGCGGCGACGACCACCTCCCCACCGGCAACCGCGTCGCCCCCGCCCCCGGCCCCTGGGACGACTGCTTCGGGATGCCCGACGGCGTCGACGTCACCCTGACCTGGCCCGAGCGCCTCGCACTCACGGTGAGGAGCCGCGAGCAGTGGGTCGTGGTGTACGACGAGCAGGAGGCCGCGGTGTGCGTGGAGCCGCAGACCGGCCCGCCGAACGGGCTCAACACCCTGCCCCGCCTCGTCACCCCCATCGAGCCCCTCGAGGCGTCGACGACCTGGACCTGGACGCGGCTCTGAGCTGCCGGACGCGGCTTTAAGCTGACAGGCATGACTGACGACGTACGTGGCGCCCTGCTGCAGCAGATCAAGGACAAGGCCGTGGTGCACGGCAAGGTGACCCTCTCCTCGGGTCTCGAAGCCGATTACTACATCGACCTGCGCCGCATCACCCTCGACGGCGAGGCCGCCCCCCTGGTCGGCCAGGTCCTGCTCGACCTCACCGCCGACCTGGACTTCGACGCCGTGGGCGGCCTCACCATGGGCGCCGACCCCGTCGCGGGCGCGATGCTGCACGCCTCGGCCGCGCGCGGCAAGCGCCTCGACGCCTTCGTCGTGCGCAAGGCCGCGAAGGCGCACGGCATGCAGCGCCGCGTCGAGGGCCCGGACATCAAGGGGCGCCGCGTTCTCGTCGTCGAGGACACCTCCACCACCGGTGGTTCGCCGCTCACCGCCGTCGAGGCCGTGCGCGAGGCGGGTGCCGAGGTCGTGGGCGTCGCGACCATCGTGGACCGCGCCACCGGGGCCGGCGAGAAGATCACCGAGGGCGCCGGGGTGCCGTATCTCTTCGCGTTCTCCAAGGACGACCTCGGCCTCAGCGACTGAGGATCCGCTTCCGGCCGGAGCCGCCCGGCACATCTGGAAAGATGGGGGCGACGATGACGTCGCCCCCTTAGGTCAGGGCCAAGCACACACCCGCACATCACAAGGAGCGGACACATGCCCATCGCAACCCCCGAGGTCTACGCCGAGATGCTGGACCGGGCGAAGGCAGGCAAGTTCGCCTACCCGGCCATCAACGTGACCTCCTCGCAGACGCTGCACGCCGCACTGCGCGGCTTCGCGGAGGCCGAGAGCGACGGCATCATCCAGATCTCCACCGGTGGTGCGGAGTTCCTGGGCGGCCAGCACAACAAGGACATGGTGACGGGCGCCGTGGCCCTCGCCGAGTTCGCGCACATCGTCGCCGCGAAGTACGACATCACCGTCGCGCTGCACACCGACCACTGCCCCAAGGACAAGCTGGACACCTACGTCCGTCCGCTGATCGACGTCTCCGCGGAGCGCGTCAAGGCCGGCCGTAACCCGCTCTTCCAGTCGCACATGTGGGACGGCTCCGCCGAGACCCTCGCCGACAACCTGGCCATCGGCCAGGAGCTGCTCGCGAAGGCCGCCGCCGCGAAGATCATCCTCGAGGTGGAGATCACCCCGACCGGTGGCGAGGAGGACGGTGTCACGCACGAGATCAACGACGAGCTCTACACCACCGTCGACGACGCGCTGCGTACGGCCGAGGCCCTCGGCCTGGGCGACAAGGGCCGCTACCTCCTGGCCGCGTCCTTCGGCAACGTCCACGGCGTCTACAAGCCGGGCAACGTCGTCCTGCGCCCCGAGCTCCTCAAGGACCTCCAGGAGGGCGTCGCCGCCAAGCACGGAAAGGCCGCGGGCTCGCAGCCGTTCGACTTCGTCTTCCACGGCGGCTCCGGCTCCACCGCCGAGGAGATCGCGACCGCCCTGGAGAACGGCGTCGTGAAGATGAACCTCGACACGGACACGCAGTACGCCTTCACGCGTCCCGTCGCGGACCACATGTTCAAGAACTACGACGGCGTCCTGAAGGTCGACGGCGAGGTCGGCTCGAAGAAGACGTACGACCCCCGCACCTGGGGCAAGGCCGCCGAGGCGGGCATGGCCACGCGCGTCACCGAGGCGTGCGCGAACCTGCGCTCCACGGGCACGAAGCTGAAGTAGGCACCACTTTTCGCGCCGGAGGGCCCGGTACCCCGTTCCAGGACGGGGTACCGGGCCCTTCGCGTGTCGCCATGCCGCAGACTTGAACCCATGGCCATTCACAAGGATCTGCTCGGGGGACCGCCCCCGACCCACCTGCCCGACGACCCGGAGCCGCGCGAGCTGCTCGCGAACGGGGCCGCGCCCGCGGACGTCGCGGCGAAGTACCCCACCTCCTCACTCGCCTGGGCGCAGCTCGCCGACGAGGCGTTCGAGCGGGGCAGCGTCGTCGAGTCGTACGCGTACGCCCGCACCGGCTACCACCGCGGCCTCGACTCGCTGCGCCGCAGCGGCTGGAAGGGCCACGGCCCGGTGCCGTGGGAGCACGAGCCGAACCGCGGCTTCCTGCGGGCCCTGCACGGCCTCGCCCGCGCCGCGCAGTCGATCGGCGAGCAGGAGGAGTACGAGCGCTGCGCCGGCTTCCTGCGGGACTCCTCCGAGACGGCGGCGGACACCCTGGGCTAGCCCCCGCACGTGCGTGACCTGCCTGGACGCCGCTGTGACCAGGCAGGTCTTGCCGTTTCGTGGGATGTTGCGGAGGATGCCGGTGGGGACCGGGGCCCCCGTGTCGGTAACGGCAGGGGCGGACCGCTACCCGGAGTACGTATCAAGGAGATCGCGATGTCCCAAGACGTGGACACCCCGAACCTCGACTTCGCAGGAACCACCCCGTACGAGGACTACGTCCAGGCGGACGTCCTCACGCACCTCCAGCACCTGCGCTCGGAAGACCCCGGAGAGATGGTCTTCCTGGTCACCACCCAGGTCATGGAGCTGTGGTTCACGGTCATCGTGCACGAGTGGGAGACCGCGTCGCATGCCCTGCGCCGCGACGAGATCCCCACCGCCGTGGCCGCCCTCAAGCGCAGCCTGCGCGAGCTGGAGGCGCTGAACGCCTCCTGGCGCCCGCTCGCCCAGCTGACCCCCGCGCAGTTCAACTCCTACCGTGGTGCGCTCGGCGAGGGATCCGGATTCCAGTCCGCGATGTACCGCCGCATGGAGTTCCTGCTCGGCGACAAGTCCGCGTCCATGCTGGTGCCGCACCGGGGCGCGCCGCGCGTCCACGCGGAGCTGGAGAAGGCGCTCCAGGAGCCGAGCCTGTACGACGAGGTCCTCGCCCTGCTTGCCCGCCGCGGCCACGCCGTCCCGGCGGCCGTGCTGCAGCGCGACCTGACGAAGAAGTACGAGCCGTCGCCCGAGGTCGAGAAGGTGTGGACCGACCTCTACGCGGGTGACGAGCACGACGAACTCGCCCGCCTGGGCGAGGTGTTGACGGACGTCGCCGAGCTGGTGTGGCGCTGGCGCAACGACCACCTGGTGGCGACCCGGCGCGCGATGGGCTCCAAGACGGGCACGGGCGGCTCGGCCGGCGTGGCCTGGCTGGAGAAGCGCGCGCAGAAGAACGTGTTCCCCGAGCTGTGGACTGCGAGGAGCCATGTCTGAGGCCGACCTCAAGGCGCAGGCGGCGAAGCGGGACGGCGACGACGAACTCGCCCCCAAGCGGGCGGAGTTCGTCCTGGACGACACCGTCTACCTGGACGGGAACTCGCTGGGCGCCCTGCCGGCGAACGTCCAGGAGCGGGTCGCCGATGTCATCTCCCGCCAGTGGGGGCAGCTCCGCATCCGCTCCTGGGACGAGAGCGGCTGGTGGACGGCCCCCGAGCGCGTCGGTGACCGCATAGCTCCGCTCGTGGGCGCCGCCCCCGGCCAGATCGTCGTCGGCGACTCCACGAGCGTGAACGTCTTCAAGGCGCTGGTGGCCGCCGTCCGCATGGTCCGTGAAGCGGACGAGGGGCGGGACGAGATCGTCGTCGACGCGACGACCTTCCCCACGGACGGGTACATAGCCGAGTCCGCGGCGCGGATGACGGGCTGCCGGTTGCTGCCGGTCGCCCCGGGCGAGGTGCACGGCGTCCTCGGGCCGCGCACGGCCGTGGTCCTGCTCAACCACGCCGACTACCGCACGGGACGGCTGCACGATCTGCCCGGCCTGACGGCGGCCGTGCACGACGCGGGCGCGCTCGTGGTCTGGGACCTGTGCCACACCGCGGGTGCGCTGCCCGTCGGGCTCGACGCGCACGGCGTGGACCTCGCCGTCGGGTGCACGTACAAGTACCTGAACGGGGGTCCGGGCTCACCGGCCTACCTCTACGTACGGGCGGATCTGCAGTCCCGCTTCGACTCCCCGCTGCCCGGCTGGAACTCGCACGCCGAGCCCTTCGGGATGCGGCCGGAGTTCGAGGCGGCGGACGGTGCCCTGCGGGGGCGGGTCGGTACGCCGGACATCCTGTCGATGCTGGCGCTCGACGCGGCGCTCGACGTCTGGGACGGCGTCTCCATCGAGGCGGTGCGGGCCAAGTCCCTCGCCCTGACGGACTTCTTCGTCGAGTGCGTGCGGGCCTATGTCCCCGAGGGGCGGGTCGAGGTGCTCACCCCGGCGGCGCACGCCGAGCGGGGCAGCCAGGTCGCCCTGCGGTGCCCCCCCGAGCTCTCGACTTCGTTCGAGCAGGGAGGCACCCCCTTCGCGGGTGACGTGATGCGGCGCCTCGTCGAGCAGGGAGTGGTCGGTGACTTCCGGGCACCGGACGTGCTGCGGTTCGGCTTCACGCCGCTGTACGTCGGCTTCGCCGACGTGGAGCGGGCTGCGCGGGTGCTCGCGACGACGCTCGACGACTCCGTGAGCTGACGGCGGCAGCCGGTACCGGGCAGGGGCGGGGTAGGGGAAGATCGCACGTACACCCCGCTGGGAAGATCAATCGGACACCCCGCCCCAGCTCCTGGCACCCAACCCCGCAGAGAGGCCCTCGCATGCCGGACGACGCCGCCGTGGCCCGCGATGCCGCCGAGGCCGACGCCGCCTTCTCGCACCCAGCGGTGACGCCCGACACCACCGCCGCGTATGGCGAACACGCCGACCAGGTGATCGACTTCTACGAACCCCGGACCGGCGGCGACGCCCCGGCCCCGCTGGTCGTCGTGCTGCACGGCGGCGCCTGGCGTGCTCCGTACGACCGCCTGCACCTCACGCCCTTCGCGGACTTCCTCGCCCGGCGCGGTTTCGCCGTGGCCAATGTCGAGTACCGCCGCGGCAGTGCGATCCCCGCCCAGGGTGAGGGGCCCGTCGCGGGGCGCTGGCCCGAGACCTTCGACGACGTGGCCGCCGCCTTCGACGCGCTGCCGGCTCTCGTACGGGAGCATCTGCCGGTGGCCGACACGCGTCGCACGGTCGTCACCGGCCACTCCGCGGGCGGGCATCTCGCCCTGTGGGCCGCCGCCCGCCATGTCCTGCCCGAGGGTTCCCCGTGGCGCATCGGCCGTCCGGCCCCCTTCCGCGGTGTCGTGGCCCTCGCGCCCATCGCCGACCTGCGGGCGGCGCAGGAGCTCGGCGTCTGCTCGGACGCGTCCCTGCAACTGCTGGGCGGCGCCCTGAAGTTCGAGGAGCGGCTGCCGCACGCCGACCCGGCGGCCCTGTTGCCGACCGGCATCGCCACGACCGTCGTCCAGGGGCGCACCGACATCGTCGTGCCGCAGGCCGTCGCCGAGGCGTACGCCGACGCGGCGGCGAAGGCGGGCGAGGTCGTCGGGGTGACGCTTCTCGAAGAGGTCGGGCACTTCCCGCTGATCGACCCGGCGGCCGACGCGTGCGCGGTGGTGGCGGAGGAGATCGCGCAGCTGGCGTTCTGAGGCCCGGAAGGGCTCAGACCTCCACGAGCAGCTCCCGCAGCCCCCGGATCACGAAGCCCGGCCTGCGCTCGGGCTCCGTGGTGAGTCGCAGGCCGGGCGCCCGGCGCAGCAACGCTTCGAGCGACGCGGCGAGTTCGATCCGGGCCAGGGGTGCGCCGATGCAGTAGTGGATGCCCGCGCTGAAGGAGATGTGCGGGTTGTCGGCGCGGGCCAGGTCCAGTGCGGCGGGGGCGGCGAACACCGCGGGGTCGTGGTTCGCGGAGCCGAAGAGCAGGGCGACCTCGCTGCCGCGCGGGATCACCGTGCCGCCGACCTCGATGTCGTCCAGGACCCACCGCTCGAAGAGCTGCAGCGGGGTGTCGTACCGCATCAGCTCCTCGACGGCGGTGGGGATCAGGCGCCCGGGGTCCGCGCGCAGGGCGGCCAGTTGGGCGGGGTTGCGGAAGAGCGCGTACCAGCCGTTCACGGTGGCGTTGACGGTTGCCTCGTGCCCGGCGTTGAGCAGCAGCACGCAGGTGGAGATCATCTCCTGCTCGCTGAGGGACTCCCCTTCGTCGTGTGCGGCGATGAGCCCCGAGATCAGGTCGTCGCCCGGCTTCTCGCGGCGCGCGGCGATGAGTTCGCGCAGGTACGCGGAGAATTCGAGCGAGGCCCTGACCGCGCGGCCCGCGGTCTCCTCGGACGGGTTCAGCTCGTACATACCGCAGATGTCGGCCGACCAGGGCCGCAGCTGGGCCCGGTCGCCCTCCGGGATGCCCAGCATCTGCGCGATCACTGCGACGGGCAGCGGCTCGGCGACGCGGGCGGCGAGGTCCCCGCCCCCGTCGTCCACCAGCTCCCGTACGAGCTGGTCGGCCAACCCCCGTACATAGGGCGCGAGTTGCTCGACCGTGCGAGGCGTGAACGCCTTCGACACCAGGCGCCGGATGCGGGTGTGGGTCGGGGCCTCCAGGTCGAGCATGCCGTTGTCGTTCAGGACGTGGAACGGCTCGTGCTCGGGCGGCGGGGCCTGCCGCCCGAACTCCTCGTGCGTGAAGCGGTGCAGATAGGTGCGCCCGAGCCGCCGGTCCCGCAGCAGCGCGGACACGTCGGCGTGGTGCGGGATCAGCCACTGATCGGTCGGCGCGAAGTAGTGCGCGCGCCCGGCGGCCCGCAGCTGCGCGTAGGCGGGGTACGGGTCGGCGATGAACTCCGGGGCCCAGGGGGCGAAGGGGTGCTCGGGCGCGTCCATGAAGGGACGGTAGTGGCGCTCAGCCCGGTGTGACCAGCCTTGCCTCGTACGCGAAGACCGCGGCCTGCGTACGGTCCCGCAGGCCCAGTTTCACCAGGATGCGGCTCACGTGGGTCTTGATGGTGGACTCGGCGACGACGAGACGCGAGGCGATCTCGCCGTTGGACAGGCCCTGGGCGATGAGGACGAGCACCTCCGTCTCGCGCTCGGTGAGTTCGCCGTACTGCTGTGCCTGCACCGTCGCCGAGAGGCGCGGCGTCTCGCCCAGCTTGGAGAACTCCGTGATGAGGCGGCGCGTCACGGAGGGCGCGAGCAGGGCCTCGCCCGCGGCCACCACCCGTACCCCGTCCGCCAGTTGGCGGGCCGAGGCGTCCTTGAGCAGGAAACCGGAGGCACCCGCCCGCAACGCCTGGTAGACGTACTCGTCGAGGTCGAACGTGGTGAGGACGAGGACCTTCGACGTGACGTCGGCCGCGACGATCTCGCGGGTGGCCTCGATGCCGTTCAGTTCGGGCATGCGGATGTCCATCAGGACGACGTCCGGGTTGAGCTCGCGGACGCGGTCGACCGCCTCGCGGCCGTTGACGGCCTCGCCCACGACCTCGAAGTCCGGCATAGCGTTGAGCAGGACCGAGAAGCCCTCGCGGACCATCATCTGGTCGTCGGCGATCAGTACGCGGATCGTCATTCCTGGCCTCCGGTGGGTTCCGGCGCGGACGCGACCGGCAGGAAGACGGTGACCTCGTAGCCTCCGTCGGCTGTCTCGGCGGTCGTCATCGCGCCGTCCAGCATCGTGACACGCTCGCGCATGCCGGTCAGGCCGTGGCCCGCCCCGGGCGACGGCTTGACCAGGCCGGTCGCGGGCCCGTTGACGATGCGCAGGCCGAGGCCGCCGAGCACATAGCCGACCTCGACGCGGGCGGTGGCGCCGGGCGCGTGGCGCAGGGTGTTGCTCAGCGCCTCCTGGACGATGCGGTACGCGGAGAGCTCGACGCCCTGTGGGAGCTCGCGGACGGCTCCGGTGACGGCCTTCTCGACGTCGAGGCCCGTCTCGCGGACGTTCGCGATGAGCCGGTCGAGGTCGGCCAGCGTGGGCTGCGGGGCGTCCGGCGCCTCGTAGTCCTCCGCGCGTACGACACCGAGGACGCGGCGCAGTTCCGTCAGGGCGGCCACGGCGTTCTCGCGGATCGTGACGAACGCCTGCTCCAGCTCCGGGGGCGGGTTCTCGACGCGGTAGGGGGCGGCCTCCGCCTGGATGGCGACCACGGACATGTGGTGCGCGACCACGTCGTGCAGTTCGCGCGCGATGGTCGTCCGCTCCTCGAGGAGCGTGCGCCTGCCGCGCTCCATCTCGGTGACGGTCCGCTGGACGCTGACCTCGCGCTTGGCCTCGCGGCGGATGTGCACGAGAGAGGCGGCGAGGAGGGCGAGCGCGGAGAAGAAGAGCATCTCCGGGGTGTTCGATCCGTACCCGCGGCTGAGGAAGACCTCGGCGGCGGTGCCGTAGAGCGCCGTGCCGATCCACATCCACGCGGCGGTGCGGGGGCGGGTCCGCAGGGTGATCACCGTCATCACGGTGAGGTGCGCGAAGAAGAGGCTCGGGGGCCACGGATAGTCGCCCCAGGGGCCGCCGAGGACGCCGGCGAAGGGCGTGACGGCGATCAGGAGCCACCAGGCGCCGATGGGCCTGAGCAGGGTCATGAGGACGGCGGCGGCCGGGATGAGGCCGCTGATCACGTAGTCGAGGCCGATGGGGTCGACGGCGTACGCGAGCACGGTGGTGAAGAAGGCGGCCGCGGCGGCCGCCGCGTGCGGGGCCCAGCCCGCGTACGGGCGTATGCGGGCGGGCAGGCGCCGGGTCAGCGGGCCGTCCGTGCGCATCGCGTGCAGCGGGCGGTAGGCGAAGGCGTCCCGGAAGAGGTCCTGCCGGAGTCCCCCGAGCGCCCCCGCGGCCATGCGGAACTCCGGGCTGCGGGTGCCGCTGGTGGCGGTCTTGGTCGCATCAGTCACGCTTACGAAGGTACGGGGACGGAGTCAGGGGGTCGTCCCGCCAGGGAGGGGTCCTCGGGGGTCCGTCGCAGGTACTACACGGGGTGACCGGAGGGCCTCCCCGGGGTCACGTCGTCAGGTCTCTGCGGCGCAGGCCGGCCAGCCCCGCGGCCACCAGAACCGCGGCCAGGGCGAGGAGAACACCCACCGGGCCCCAGGCCATCGCGGAGCCCGGCACCTTCGGAAGGTGACCGAAGGGGGACACGTCCAGCGCCACCTGCGGAAGGTCGAGAGCGGGGCCGATCCAGCCGATCGCCAGGCACACCCCCGCCGCCCCCCACGCACCCGCCGCGGCCCGGGGAAACGCCCCCACGAGCAGCACGGCGAGTCCCCCCAGCGCCCAGACCGCCGCCACCTGCACCAGGCACGCCCCCAGGATCGGCCCGAGGTCCTTCCCGTATCCGAGGAAGAGCCCGAACCCGCCCACCAGCATCAGCAGTACCGCACCGCCGAAGCCGATCACCAGGTGGCCGCAGGCCCACCGCAGCCGCCCCACCGCACCCGCGAGGACCGGCTCCGCCCGCTGCGAGGTCTCCTCGCCGTGCAGCCGCAGGACGCAGGCGACGACGTACAGCGAGGCGACCATTCCGAGCAGGCCGACCATCGTGGCGAGGAAGGCGTCCGTGAGGCCGGACTGGCCGCCCATCCGCTCGATGACGTCCCGGGTGTTCCGGTTGTCGCCGATGATGTCCGCCGCCCCCTCGACCATCCCGCCGAAGACGACACCGGCGAGCAGGTACCCGAGCGTCCAGCCGAGCACGCTGCCCCGCTGCAACCGCCACGCGAGCCCGCCCGCCGTGCCGATGCCGCCCTTCGCGGGCCCCGGCCGGGTCGGAAGGAAGCTCATGCCGACGTCGCGCCGCCCCGCCAGGCCGTACGCGACAGCGCCCTGCGCCACGATCGCGGCGGCGGTCAGGAGGAGCACCCACCACCGCTCACCGGCGTAGGCGCGCACGTTCTGCGTCCAGCCGAGGGGCGAGAGCCAGGTCAGCACGGACTCCCCGCGCTCGCTCCCGGCGTCACCGGCGGCCTTCAGTACGTAAGCCGCCCCAAGGACCCCGGACGTCAGCCCCTTGGCGAGCCGCGCGCTCTCCGTGAGCTGGGCGACGATGGCCGCCATGGTGGCGAAGAGCATGCCGGTGCCCGCGACGCCGAGCCCGAGCGCGAGGGCCCCGGCCGAGCCCTGCCCGGCCATCCCGCCCGCGACGAGCAGCCCCACGGCGGCGTTCGCCACGAACGCGGCGAGCAGCGCGGCGCTCAACGGCGCACGCCGCCCCACCATCGCGGCGGAGAGCATCTCCTGGCGGCCGGTCTCCTCCTCCTCGCGGGTGTGCCGTACGACGATGATCAGGCTCATCACGGCGGCGAGGATCGCGGCGTAGACCCCGATGCGCCAGGCGGACAGCGCGCCGACGGAATCCCCGAACACCGGTGAGTACAGCGCCCGCATCGAGGAGTTGCCGTTCATGGACCGCATGGCGTCGGCCCGCTCGGCGGCGGTGGCGTACGTCTTCTCCAGGGAGCCCGGCATCGCGAGGACCAGGCCGGCGACGACGATGATCCAGACGGGCATCATGACGCGGTCACGGCGCAGCGCGAGCCTCAACAGGGCTCCGGTGCCCGCGAGTTGACGGTAGGTACGGGGAGCGGTGCGGGGAGCGAACCCCGAAGCTCCGGTGACGGCGGTCATCGCGCGACCGCCCCCGTGTCGTCCTGGTAGTGGCGCAGGAAGAGCTCCTCCAGCGTCGGCGGCGTGGACAGGAGCGAGCGGACCCCGGACTCGGTGAGCGAACGCAGCACGGCGTCCAGTTTGTCGGTGTCGACCTGGAGCTTGACGCGATGCCCGCCCGCGTCACCCTGTCCGGTCACGTCGACATCGTGCACGCCGGGCAGCCGCGCGAGCCCGTTGGGCGGCCCCGCGAGCTCGGCGGTGACGCTGGTCCGCGTCAGATGGCGAAGGTCGGCGAGCGAGCCGGACTCGACGGTCCGCCCCTTCCTGATGATGCTGACGCGGTCGCAGAGCGTCTCCACCTCGCTGAGGATGTGCGAGGACAGGAGGATGGTGCGGCCCCTGTCCCGTTCCTCCTCGACGCACGTCTGGAAGACCTCCTCCATGAGCGGGTCGAGCCCGGAGGTCGGCTCGTCGAGGATCAGCAGGTCGACGTCGGACGCGAAGGCGGCGACGAGGGCGACCTTCTGCCGGTTGCCCTTGGAGTACGTGCGGCCCTTCTTGGTGGGGTCGAGTTCGTACCGCTCGACGAGGTCCGCACGGCGGGCCCGGTCCAGGCCGCCGCGCAGCTTCCCGTACAGGTCGATGACCTCGCCGCCGGAGAGGTTGCGCCACAACGTGACGTCGCCGGGGACGTACGCCACGCGCCGGTGCAGTGCGACCGCGTCGCTCCACGGGTCCTTGCCGAGGAGCTGGGCGGCGCCGGAGTCGGCGCGGAGCAGGCCGAGGAGGACCCGGATGGCCGTGGACTTCCCGGCGCCGTTGGGGCCGAGGAAACCGTGCACCTCGCCGGCCTCGACGTCGAGATCGAGGCCGTCCAGTGCGTGCGTCCTGCCGAACGACTTGTGCAGCCCGGAGACGGTGATTGCCTTCGTCATGTTTCAGAACGTACGCTAGTTTCACAAACTTGTGAAGTTAAGGAAGCGTATAAACTCGGCTCGGAGGACCGCACGATCGCACAGGGGAGAGGGTCAGCACATGCCCAAGGAGTCAGCGCCGCCGCCGGGCGGGCGTGACGGCGACCGGGACGCCGAGCTCGTCGGCCGCTTCGTCGAGCAGTTCGCCGCGCAGCTGGTCGAGGCGGGGATGTCGAGGATGCCCGCCCGGATCTTCGCGGCGCTCCTCGCGTCGGACTCGGGAGCGCTGACATCGGCGGAGCTCGGCGAACGGCTCCAGGTCAGCCCGGCGGCCGTATCGGGCGCGGTCCGCTACCTCACGCAGCAGCACATGGTGACCCGGGAGCGCGAGCCCGGCTCGCGCCGGGACATCTTCCGGGTGCACAGCACCCAGTGGTACGAGGCGCTGGGCAGCCGGGAGGGAGTGCTCAAGCGCTGGGAGGCCGCCCTGCGCGACGGCGTCTCCAGCCTCGGCCCCGGCACCCCCGCGGGACAGCGCCTGGCCGAGACCCTCGCCTTCTTCGAGTTCATGCAGGAGGAGTTCGACGGCATGATGGAGCGCTGGCGCGTGCGCCGGGAGAGCTTGTTCGGCAAGTAGGAATCAGCAAGCAGGCCACCGGGGGCGCGCGGCGCTCAACGCGGCAGGGTCAGGCCCCAGGCACTGGCCCGCACCGACCACGTACGCGTGCGCACGGGACCCCCCACCACCGCGTCCGCCCGGTAGCGGAAGTCCGCGCCGGACACCGTCACCGTCCGGGCCCGCACCCGCAGCGGCGACGCCTCGGCGCCCACCGACGAGGGGCGCACCTCCACCTCGGCGAAGCCGTCCTCGGCGGGGTTCACCGCGACCCCCTCGACAGGCTGGTCCAGGTCCACCACGACCACCCCGTCGGCCTCCACCCGCAGCCGCGCCGGAGCGGGCCCCGGCGCCGAGGCGACCCGCGAGGGCCGCGCGGCGAGGGTGCGCACGAAGGACTGGCAGGTCCGCAGCCACGGGTGGCCGTCCATCGATATGCCCCCGGTGGCCGAGGCGGCGACCGGCGGGATCCGCAGCTCCCCGAGGACCACGCCGTCCCGGTCGTCGACGAGCAGATCCAGCCGCCGCTCGGCCCCTTCGAGCACCGCCCGGGCCGCCGCGACCGCCCCGGCGGGCACTCCGAGCGCCCGCGTGAGCGTCTGCGACGCACCCACGGGAACTACGGAGAGTGCGCACCGGGCGAGCTCCCGCTCGCGGTGCAGGACCCCCACCGCCCGCGCCAGAGCACGGTCGTCACCGATCACCACAGGGCGTCGCGCACCCCTCCTGGCCAGGGCTTTCGCGAAGTCATCGGGGCCTTCGGGCAGGCAGACGCGAATGGACGCGCCCGCGCCGAGGACATCCTTCGCGATCCTTACCGACTCACCGTCCGTGCGCCGGGCGACCGGGTCGATGACGACTAGCAGCTGGTCGCGAGCCGACAACGTGCGCCCCTTTTCTGAGTCCTCGGGTAGCATCTTTGTGCAAGAGCCCCTTGCGCTATTGCGCCAGGGGCTTCGTCTATTCCGGGGCAGCATCCAAGGCACACCCATATGGCGGCTACGGCCCCTGACCTTGGACATGCCCCGCCCGGAAGGGGTGTACGCCTGTGCCCGCACTTGTGCTGCTCGGTGCTCAGTGGGGTGACGAAGGCAAGGGAAAGGCCACCGACCTGCTCGGTGGCTCCGTGGACTATGTGGTGCGATACCAGGGCGGCAACAATGCCGGCCACACGGTCGTCGTAGGCGACCAGAAGTACGCGCTGCATCTCCTCCCTTCCGGGATTCTCTCCCCGGACTGCGTGCCTGTCATCGGTAATGGTGTCGTCGTCGACCCGTCGGTCCTGCTCTCCGAGCTGAGCGGTCTGAACGAGCGCGGCGTCGACACGTCGAAGCTGCTGATCAGCGGTAACGCGCACATCATCACGCCGTACAACGTGACCGTCGACAAGGTGACGGAACGCTTCCTCGGCAAGCGCAAGATCGGCACGACCGGCCGCGGCATCGGCCCGACGTACGCCGACAAGATCAACCGCACCGGCATCCGCGTGCAGGACCTCTACGACGAGTCGATCCTGCAGCAGAAGGTCGAAGCGGCCCTGGAGATCAAGAACCAGCTCCTCACGAAGCTCTACAACCGCCGCGCGATCGAGGCGGAGCAGATCGTGGAGCAGCTCCTCGAGCACGGCCAGAACATCAAGCAGTACGTCGCCGACACCACCCTGATCCTCAACAACGCGCTCGACGAGGACAAGGTCGTCCTCTTCGAGGGCGGCCAGGGCACCCTCCTGGACGTGGACCACGGCACGTACCCCTTCGTCACCTCCTCGAACCCGACCGCGGGCGGCGCCTGCACGGGTACGGGCGTCGGCCCGACGAAGATCAGCCGCGTCATCGGCATCCTGAAGGCGTACACCACGCGTGTCGGCGCGGGCCCGTTCCCGACCGAGCTCTTCGACCAGGACGGCGAGGACCTGCGCCGCATCGGCGGCGAGCGCGGTGTCACCACCGGCCGCGACCGCCGCTGCGGCTGGTTCGACGCGCCGATCGCGCGCTACGCGACCCGCGTGAACGGCCTGACGGACTTCTTCCTCACGAAGCTGGACGTCCTGACGGGCTGGGAGCAGATCCCGGTCTGCGTCGCGTACGAGATCGACGGCAAGCGCGTCGAGGAACTCCCGTACAACCAGACGGACTTCCACCACGCGAAGCCCGTCTACGAGTACCTCCCCGGCTGGTCCGAGGACATCACCAAGGCCCAGACCTTCTCCGACCTGCCGAAGAACGCGCAGGGCTACGTGAAGGCCCTGGAGGAGATGTCCGGCGCCCCGATCTCCGCGATCGGCGTGGGCCCGGGCCGCACCGAGACGATCGAGATCAACTCGTTCGTCTGACGGCTGTGGCTGTACGACGATGGGGCGCCCCGGCCTGGCCGGGGCGCCCTTGCGTTACGGCTTGTCGAAGTCCCCGGCCATCTCGTCGATCAGCTCAGCGGTCCGGTCGCCGTCGTACGCCATCTCCTGCAGCTGGGCGGCGCACTCCCGGAAGCGGGAGAGCACCTCGATCGAGTCGTTCGCGGCGATGGGGCCGCCGCTGAAGCTCTCGCTGTACACCAGATCGTCGTCACCCTCGAACCCCAGGAGGATGAAGGGCGTCTGCGTGGCGTAGTGCGCCCCGGCTGAGAACGGCAGGACGCGGAGCCCCACCCTCGGGTGCCCGGCCATGTCCTTGAGGTGATCCAACTGCTGCCGCATCACTTCCGTTCCGCCGATCCGGCGCCGTAGTGCGGCCTCGTCGATCACGAACTGGATCTGGCCGATGCCGCCGTCGTCGAAGACGCGCCCTTGGCGTTCCATCAGCAACTCGACCAGCATGCGGCCTCTTGCAGCAGAGGCGTCGGGAGCCTGCAGAGCCTCGGCGTAGTCATCGGTCTGCAACAGCCCCGGGATCACGACGGGGTGGTAGGCGGACAGAGAGGTCGCGGCTCCCTCATAGCTCAGGTACTCCGCGAAGCCGGGACTCACGGCGTCACTGTAAGGAGACCACCAGGACCGTCCCTTGGAGCCCCGGGCGGCTTCTTCGAGGGAGGCCATCTGGTCCGGGTCGTCCACGCCGTACTGCTGGAGCAGCGCCCGCAGGTCGGTCACCGAAACGCCGAACGAGCCCTTCTCTATGCGGTTGAGCTTTGAAAGCGACCAGTCAAGCTGCTCCGCCGCCTGGATCTGCGTCTGGCTCAGCACCGGCAGAAGAGCGCACCCTTTCGTTGGGATTCTCGCTCCACAACTTGAGCCGGTCACGCGGGCGAAGAAAAAAAATGCCCCCGGGAGTGAACACAGCAGAACGCAAAGTGTCACTGTGACATGTGTCAGTTTCTCCGGTGATCCGCGGCCGACGTGACCGCCCCAGGGGCCTTCTCCCCAGAACTTCCAGCTCGGGAAGGTCACCGTGCTCGCTGCCGAATGGATGCTGCGCCTCACACAGGTGTTGCGCCTGCTGCCCGTCCTGCTTGTCGTCGTACTCTCCACGCCCGCGTGGCTCGTCTGGCCGTTCCTCTCGGCAAGGCGGCAGCAGGTTGTCCTGGAGATGGTCCGAGAACTGATCGTCTGGACCTACGGTCCGGCGAGGCCCCGGAAGGAGCGTGATTCCGGGTCGGCGCCTTGAGGCAGCGGCTATGTCGTGAGCGGTATTCGCTCCACGAACGGCCATAAATCAATGATGCGGTCCGCGTCGACGGCGACGCAGACCGCGCTGTGGCCGACGAGCGGCCGCTGACCTGCCGCTACCGCCCCAGCGGGACGGATCCCTTCGTGCATCCGCTGCCGCTGCGCAACGCGCTTCACCCTCAGGGGTGAAGAACGCGAACTCGTGGGTGGAGAAAGGGGGTTCTGGCTTGCGGGCGTCGCTCTGCGTGCCCATAGAGTCGCCGTCAGCAGCGCGGTCGCGGCGGCCGCGCATGGAACGCCCCCGCGGTGCGGTAACACCCGGGGGCTCGACACCAGGAACAGACCTCCCGATGCACATTCATCGTACGACGCCCACGCGCTCGTTCTCCAGCTTCTCCAACGCTCTTCTCCGCGACCGGAGCATCTCCTGGTGCGGGGCAGGCGTACTGATGTACCTCCTCAGTCTCCCGAGCGGTGCCCGCGCCACCGTCCGGTCGCTCGCCGAGCAGCGCAAGGAAGGGCGGATGCGGATCGCCGCCGCCCTCCGTGAGCTGGAGGAATCCAGGTATCTGCGGCGCGTGGTCCTGAAGGACCCGGGGACCGGACAACTCTCCACCGTCTACGAAGTGTTCGACACTCCATACGACGAGGAGGCCCCGAAGAGTGAAAGTGAAGAAGTCCGAAACCTGGCCCCCGGCGAGGCGTCCTCCAGCGTGTCGGGCGCTCTCCCTTCGGGAGAAAAGACCAGGGAGAAAGAACCTCCCTCCCCGTCGCCCGAACCGCGCGGCCCAGCAGCGCAGTTGCTGGCCTCGCTCGGGCGAAACGAGCCCCGGCTCGCTCTCGGTGCGGCGGAGGTGATCCGGCTCGCCCCGCTCGTCGAGGAGTGGTGGGCCGTGGGCGCGAGCACCCCGCAGGTGCGGGCCGCGCTGACGCAAGGGCTGCCACCGCGCGTGTACTCGGCGGCCGCACTGCTCGCTGACCGCCTGCGGCGGAAGCTGCCCGCAGCGCCGCCTCCGCCTGAGCCGCCCGGGGAGGGCGCGGAGATGCGTGCCCCTGGGCTGCCGGGGTTCGTCGCTGCCGCGTTGCGCGGCGGAGTCGTGGCCAGGGCCGCCCTGCGGGGCAGAGCGGTTCCGCTGACCGCCTGAGCGCGGGGCGGGTCTCAGACTCCCGGAGCATGTCCGTGTGGCCGGGTCCTTCGAAAAGGAATGGAGTGCCATGGCCCTCACTCTCGAACGCCCGGAGGTGGTATACCGTGAGTATACTTCTCTCATGTCCGACACCACGATGAAGGTCGACCCCGCTGTCCGTGACCGCCTCCTGGAGCTGGCCCGCGAACGCGGGATGACCATGCGTGATCTCGTCGCGCAGCTGGCCGGTGCCACGCCCACCAAGGCGGAGCTACGGCAGCGGTACGAGGAGACGAAGGCGTACGTCGAGGAGCACTTCCTCGGCGGGCCCTACACGGAAGAGGACGAGAAGGCGGGCAGGCAACTCTGGGCTGACCTTGAGGCCGGGCGCCTCGGGGAGGTCCAGTGAGGAAGGACAAGTACCCGCTGCCGCGCGCCGTCATCTTCGATGACTCCGCCGCGCTGGCGCTCGGAGCGGGCAACCGGATGGCGTCCCGGCTCGTGGTGGAGGCCGAGAAGGACCCCGCTCTCAAGGTCTACATCCCGGCTCTGGCCCTCGCGGCCGCCGAGCGTGACCGTGCCGGAGTCGCGGAGCATGTCGGCTCGCTTCCGTCGATCGACGTCACCGAGTTGGACTTCGCGGCGGCCGCGGCCGTCGGCAAGCGGATGCGGGTCCATGACACGTCGGACTGGGGTGGGGCGCATGCACTGCACCTCGCGCTGCCGTCGGTCGAGTGGCCACGCGGCCGCCCGGTGCTGACCCGGTCGCCAAGTCGCTATCAAGGCACCGGCGTACGGGCCATCCGGATCGAGGACTGACCCCATGTCCGGCGCCCCGATCTCCGCGATCGGCGTGGGTCCGGGTCGAACGGAGACGGCTTCATGCACGGCTGAGACCGGTCACTGGTCCTCGCCGCACATCCGCAGTCCCACGGGCGTCTGGCACGGCAGGTGCCCGTGGGTGCGGACCACGTCCTGGCCGTTTCCGCGGAGCGCGTAGGCCAGGAAGCTCGACGCCAGGGAGTCGGCGGGCGGGCTGCCGTAGGTGTAGGCGTACTCGATCTCGCGGTACGGGTAGCCGCTGGACTGGATGTGGTCGACGGACGGGGTGTGGCCGTCCAAACTCACGCGGTGCACGCCCTTGAGGGTGGTCGTGTCGCGCAGCTCGCTGTAGCCGACCGCGCCCGGGGTGGCGGCGACCGTGTCCAGGACCTGTTGCGTGGAGTCGAGTTCGCAGCGGATCACCGGGGCCCGGGGCCCGATGTCCTTCGTCAGGCAGTCGCTCGAGGACTCCTGGATCTCCGGGGCGCCCTTGAGGACCCGCTGCTGGAGGGTGACCCGCGTGCCGGAGCTCGACCCCCGGCTGACCAGGACCACCGGCAGGTCGGGGCCGCCCCGCAGCTCCTTCCAGTTGCGGATCTCGCCGGTGAACAGGCGGCGTACGTCCGTGGTGGAGAGGTTCTTGACCGGCACCTTGTCGTTCAGGACGACGGCGAACAGGGAGACCGCCACCCGCGTCTCGCTCAGCTGCGTGTAGCTGCCGGGGCGCGGCCCGTCGGAGAAGGCGATCACCGGAGGTGAGCCATCGCCGGGCTCCGTGTCCGCCGCGGCCAGCTCCCTGACGCCGCCCCGGCTGCCGTGCGCGCTGACCTCGATGTCGGAGCCCTCGCAGGCCGTCATGTACTTCTCGGCGAGCTCGGCGGCCACCGGCTCGAACGCGGTCGACCCGGTCAGGGTGAGGTCGCCCGTCTCGCAGTACGACGGCGGCGGCTCGGCGTCGGGGCGCAGGATGAGGCCCGCGAGGCCGAGGATCACCAGGCTGAGCGCGATGGCCACCCGCTGCGAAAGCCTGCTGAACACGGGCGGCTTCTCGTCGGGCGCGGCGCTGTGGTTCTCGTGCGTCTCGCCGCCCTGGATGCCGCCGATGACCGTGTAGCCGCTGTCCACGGGGCCGCCGGTCAGCAGGACGAGGAGTTTGTAGTACTCGCCTCGGTTGAGCGGTACGCGCGGGATGTGCAGCCTGCCGGACTCGTAGCCGAGGCCCGTGCCGGGCGCGAAGTGCTCCATCAGGTGGTCGGCCTCGGGCGGCAGCGTGACCGCCACCGCCCGGATGATGCGGTTCTCGAAGACCGCCGTCAGGCCGTGCGGTGAGCGGCCCGTGTAGTCGGCCACGTCGATCGGCAGCGAGCCGTCGTTCTCGACGCGCAGCAGTACGAGCGTCGCGTCCGACATCTCGGGGGCCTCGTCGAAGAGGCCGAGACGCGCGTTCGCGTCGCCCGTACGGACGTTGTCGCCTATCGCCGTGTCCATCTGCTTGCGGTAGCCGATGCGCTTGCGGCGCGGTACGCGGCGTTCGAGCAGTACGGGGACGAACGCGCCGGCGATGCCGACCAGGATGGCGAGCACGGCGATGACGTTTTCGGTGCTCAACCAGTTCATGGGCGGCACGGTAGGCGGCGGCACCGGCCGCCGGACCGTGCTTGTCCGTCCGGACGTGATCTGTTCGCCGGGGGTTCAACTAGCCGCGCGGGGCGGCTGGTTCAGCCCTCCTTGTCATACGTGAGCCCCTTGTCCGTGCCCGTGTTCTCGCGGTGCAGCCTGCCGTTCGAGAGCAGCGTCACCGTGCTCGCCTGGCCCGGCCTGCAGGAGCTCGCGGGCTGTCCGACGATCACGTCCGTCGGCCCGATGCGCAGGGTGTTGCCGCTCGCCGACTCCAGCTTGCCCTGGAACACGCAGTGATACGTGCCGCCCGTGTCGGTCGGGCCGTCCGCCGTGATCGAGATGACGGTGTCGCCGACCTCGCCCTGCTGGAGGACGAGCTGACGGGAGTTGCTGCCCAGGTCGTTCTGGATGGACCCGCTCCAGGTGCCGAGGAACTTGTCCGGGATCGTGCCCTCGTCCTTGTTCTTGTCCTCGGACGCCGGGGACGTGGGCGGGTCGTCGGGCTCCGACGACCCGTCCTCGGAGGGTGTGCCCGGCGTCGAGGGCGCGCTGTCGGACGGGGAGTCGGAACTCGTGGCGCCCGCCTTCGTGCTGCCCTCGCCCTTCATCACCGCGTACACCGTGCCGCCCGCTCCTATGGCCACTATGACGGCGACCGCGATGAGCGCGGCGGTGGAGCGGCCGCTGCGGCGCGGGGGCTCGCTCTGGGGGTGGACGAGGGGGCCGTACGGAGGTGTGGGTCCGTAGGGAGGCGTGGGGCCGTACGGACCCTGCTGGGGGTAGCCGTAACCGGGCGGTGGCGGTTGCTGGGGGTGCTGCTGTGCCTGGGGGTGCTGCTGGGGATAGCCGTACGCCTGTCCCGGCGGGGGAGTGGGCGGCGGTGTCTGCCCGGTGATCATCGTGGGGAGGTGGTCCAAGGGGGCCGCCTCGCCGGGCCTGCCCGGCGGCGGCGGTGTGTCACCGGCGGCGGGCCCTGGGCCGGCGCCGTTCCTCTCGGCTGAGGCGGAGGCTGCGGCGGCTCCGGCAGCAGCCCCGGCTCCGGCTCCGGCCCCGGCCGCCGCGGCGCCCCCGCCGCCCGCGGCCGGCTCCTTCGGCGGCGCGAGCGACACCGGCGCACCGGAACCCTTCGCCGCGGGGTCCTTGGCCGCGGAGTCCTTCGCGGACGGCGCCTCCGCGCCGCCCTCGTCCGGATTCTCCGTGTCCAGCAACTGCACGGCGTGACGGCCCAGTTGGGCCACCAGCGCACCCGGCAGCCACGGGTCCCGGGTCCGGCCGCCGTCGCCGAGCGTGTCCTCGGCCCCCGTCCGTTCGAGAAGCTGTCGCAGCGTCGGCCGGTCGGCGGGGTTCTTGCGCAGGCAGTCGCCGACCAGCTCGGCCAGCTCCTCGGGCAGCCCCTGCAGGTCAGGTTCCTCCTGCGCGATACGGAACATCATCGCGTGCACACCGCTGTTGGCCGTGCCGAACGGCAGCGCGCCCGACGCCGCGTACGCCAGGACCGAACCCAGGCAGAACACGTCGCAGGCCGGGGTGATCCGGTCGCCCCGCACCTGCTCGGGCGCCATGAAGCCGGGCGAACCGACGAGCGCGCCGGTGCGGGTCAGGCCGCCCTCGGTCACGGTTTCGAGGGCACGGGCGATGCCGAAGTCGATGACGCGCGGTCCGTCGATCGTGACGAGCACGTTCGACGGCTTGAGGTCGCGGTGGATGAGGCCCGCCGCGTGAATGTCCTTGAGCGCGTTGGCGAGCCCGGCCGCCAGTATCTTCACGGACCGCTCCGGCAGGGGCCCGTGGTCCTGCGAGATGACGCTCTGCAGGGAGGGACCCGCGACATATCCCGTGGCCAGCCAGGGGATCGTCGCCTCGGTGTCCGCGTCGAGCACCGGCGCCGTCCACGCGCCGCCGACCCGCCGCGCCGCGAGAACCTCCTGCCGGAAGCGGCTCCTGAACTCCTCCTGCTCGGCGAGCTCTTCCCGCACGAGCTTCACCGCGACCGTCCGCCCTCGGTCGGATCGCGCGAGATAGACGTGCCCCATGCCGCCCGCGCCGAGTCGCGCGAGCAGTCGATAGGCCCCTATTCGCTGTGGATCCCCGGACCCCAGTTTCTCCATCGCCGCGCCGACCTCCCCCGTTGGTGTGCAACAGATCGAGGATAGTGGGGCGGCAGGACATCGGGGTGCGGACTGCCTGCTACGGCTCCGTAACGGGTTGTTCCGTATCCGCCGCCGCATTTCCTTCCATGGCGGGAAGGACCTTCTCGGCGAGGACTTCGGAAAGCCGCTCCAATACCCGTACGGTCTCGGCGAATTCCTCCGCGCCGAGTGCTGCCGCGAGCCGCTCGGCCACGTCCGCGTGGCCGGGGCTGATCCGGCGGACGGCGGCCAAACCCTCGTCCGTGGGGCGCAGGAGCTTGGCGCGGCGGTGGGCGGGGTTCGGCACGTACTCGGCGAGGCCGCGCCGCACGAGCAGATCGGCGATGCGCTGCACGCTCTGCCGGGTGATGCCCATCGAGCGGGCGATCCCGGCGACCGGCAGGGGCTCGCGCAGGACGGCTCCGAGCACCTGCCACCAGGCGGCGGTGAGCCCGCCCGGCTTCGCCAACTCATCGGCCACGGAGAGGAATTGTCCGTTGAGCCGGAAGATCCCGAGGGCGGTGCGGGAGAACAGCTCCTGCTGCTCCCGCACCCCGCGCTCCGCGCTGCCGCTCACGATTCGAGCACCTCGTACGCCGACGCGTCCGAGTCGTGGAACAGGCGGTACCAGGCGTCGAGCTTCTCGCCCTCGAAGGCGCCGAGCCGCCCGAGGATCTCGCGCGCGAAGGCCACGGGCTCGGTCGGTCCCGCCGTGGTCAGCCCGCCGTCGGTGACGGCGTCCACGTCCACGTACCGCTCGCCGCCCTTGTAGCCGGTGGCCGCGAGGTAGAACGACACCGCGCTGGTGTGCGCGCGGTCGTCGAGCAGCCCCTCCTTGGCGAGCCCCGCGGTGGCCCCGCAGATGGCGGCCACCGGGACGTCCGCGTCGAGGAAGGCGCGGGCCGCGCGGCCGAAGGGGGCGAGGTCGTCGCCCGCGTCCCACAGGTCGGCGCCCGGCAGGATCAGCAGGGCGCTGTCCTCGGGCCGCAGGTCGGCGAGGGCGACGTCGGGCTTGATGCGGACGCCGCCGGCCGTGGTGACGAGGGCGGACGCGTCCGCGGCGACGGTGCGGATCTCGTACCCGGCGCGGGCGAGGAACGCCGTGGCGAATCCGGGCTCCCAGTCGGCGAGCGTGTCGTAGACGGCGAGGTGCACGGGCTTGCGGGACATGGCTGCCTCCGTTGGCTTGGCTCCGTCGTGCTGTGATGTAAGTATGCTGTCATCTCGACAGCATGCTGTCAATGGCCTGCGGAAGACGGCTCCGGCCCCGGCTCCGGCCCGTTAACCCGCACCGGGGGCGCCCTTAACCCGCCCGTCCCTAGCGTCCTGGTCATGGACAGCGCAGAGAACCTCGGACAGATGGCCGCCCATCTCGGCCTCGACCTGGTGGCCGTGACCCTCCTGACCTTCGGGGTCTTCTATCCGCGGCACCGCAGAAGGGAGTTGGCCCCCGCCTACCTCGCCCTGAACGTCGCGCTCTTCGCGGTCGTCTCCGCCCTCGCGAGCGCCGGCGGCAACGGTGGTCTCGCCCTCGGGTTCGGCCTCTTCGGGGTGCTGTCGATCGTGCGGCTCCGCTCGGACGCGCTGCAGCACCAGGAGGTGGCGTACTACTTCATCACCCTCGTCCTGGGTCTTCTCTGCGGTCTGCCGGGCCTTGACCTGCCGGTAGCCGCCGGGCTCGCGGCCGTGCTGCTCCTGGTGATGTACGGCGCCGACCACCCCCGCCTCTTCGCCGCCGACCGGCGCGCGGTCGTCACCCTGGACGCCGTGTACCGCGAGGAGACCGCGCTCCGCGCCGAGCTGGCGCGGCGCCTCGGGCAGCCGCTCGGCTGGAACGTCCGGGAGGTCGACTACGTACGGGACCTGATGGTTCTGGAAGTCCGTTTCCGGCAACCGGAACCTTCCGAGCGGGCCGGGGAGTTCGTACGTACAGCACCACGACGCCGCACGACCCGGTCCCGCACGCCTGCCGTCCCCCACCAGAAGGAGACCGTGTGAACCCCGCCGTACGCGCCATCGGACGGGCCGCGCTCGCCGCGCACCCCATCTCGCTCGACGAGGTCAACGCGCGGGCCGAACTGCTCGCCCGCTACGACAACAGCTACCTCGTGCCGGTCGAGATCTTCGACGACCTGGCCGCGCTGCTCACGGACCCGCGCCGCGCATCGGGCCCGTTCCGGGCCCTGAGCATCGGCGGGAAGCGCTGGTTCAGCTACCACTCGACGTACTACGACACCCCCGATCTCCTCACCTACCACCACCACCGGCAGGGCAGACGGCTGCGCTACCGCATCCGGGAGCGGGTCTACCAGGACAGCGGCGAGCGGCAGTTCGAGATCAAGCTGAAGAGCGGCCGCGGCGAGACGGTCAAGCACCGCCAACGCCTTCAGGGCGACGACCGCGTGCTCGACGCCGAGCGGCAGGGATTCCTGGCGGGAGTGCTGAGCGGGTCGTACGGGATCGAGGCGCCCGGCGGGCTGACCACGGCCCTTGTCACCGAGTACCAGCGGGCGACCTTCGTGGCCGACGGCCAGCGGATCACGTGCGATGCCGGTCTGGTGGTGCGGGACGTGGCCACCGGGCGGTCGGTGGCGGCGGACTCCGGGCTCGTCCTGGTGGAGACCAAGACGCAGGGCCATCTGACGGAGGCGGATCGGGTCCTGCACCGGTACGGGGTGCGGGCCGCGGAGTTCACGAAGTACTGCGGCGGGTTCGCCGCGCTGCGCCCCGAGTTGGGCGTCAACCGCTGGGCCCGGGCCGTCCGGGTCGCGTTTCCACGGGCCGCGGGGGCGCCTTCGGGAAGGTGAGGGTCACGCGGGTGCCGCGGGTGGCGTCCGACGCGATGCCGAAGGCGCCGCCCGCGTCCTCGGCCGTCCGGCGCGCGATGTCCAGGCCGAGGCCGGTGGAGCCGCCGCCGCTGGAGCCGCGTTCGGCCGCGTAAGTGGGCGGGAGGCCGGGGCCCTCGTCGGCGACGATGAGTTCGGCGCCGCCCGCCGGGCCGGTGCGGACGGTGATGTGGAACGGGGTGCCCTGGGGGGTGTGGTCCAGGACGTTGCCGATGAGGGCGTCGATCGCGGCGGCCAGGTCGTCCTCGGGCACGGGGACGGGACGCGCGTCCTCCCCTGCCGCGATCTCGGTCGTGCGCCCCTGGTCCTCGGCCAACGGCAGCCAGAACGTGGCACGTTCGCGGGCCACGGCCGCCAGGTCCGCGTACGGGGTGTCCCGGAAGGCCCTGCGGGCCTTGCGGATCACGTCGTCGACGCTGTGCTCCAGGGCGGCGACGTCCGCGGCGATGCGGTGCGCCTCCTCGGAGTCGCTCCGGGCGAGGAGGGACTCGGCGTCCAGGCGCAGGGCGGCGACGGGGGTGCGCAGGCGGTGGGCGAGGTCGGCGGCGTTCTCGCGCTCGGCGGCGAGGAGTTCGTCGATGCGGGTGGCGAGGCGGTTCAGCTCGCCCGCGACCAGGCGCAGCTCGGGCGGGCCTTCGGGTGTGGCGCGTGCGGTGAGATCGCCGGCGGCGAGACGGTCCGCGGTGCCGGCCAGGCGGCGGGTGGCGCCGACCAGCCGGGCCCCCAGCCGGTCGGCGAGGAGCAGCCCGATGAGCACGAGGCCGACCCCGATCCCGGCGAGCACGAGCCAGGACGTCATGGTGCCCGCGTACAACTGCCGCTCGGTCACCGTGACCTGCACGACCGCGGTGCCGCCCGTCGCGCCCTGGACGGGAACGAGGACCTGACGGCCACCGGTGGAGGGCTCGTAGGTGAAGGCACGGCCGGTGCGGGCCAGGCGGACGGCGTCCGAGACGTGGCCGCGCGGCCCTGGCCCGATGACGGTGCCGTCGCCGAGCACGATCGAAGTGGTCGGCAGATCCTGGGTGTTGACGCTCTCCACGGTCTGCTCGGCGGTCTCGCGCTCATCGGGACCGGCCAGAGCGGGCCCGAGCGCATGCGCCACCCACTGGGCGCGAGCGGTGGCCTCGGCGGTGGTGCGGTCGGCGGCGTGGGTGCGGGTGAGCAGGGTGAGGGGTACGAGCAGGGCGGTGAGCACGAGGGCGGTGGTGGCGGCGGTGAGGAGGAGGAGCCTGCGCCGCATCAGCGGGCCCCGGGGCCTTGGGCGGGGGGAGCCGCGGGAGCCGCGCCGTCGGACGCCTCCGGCGGGGTCAGCTTCACGCCCACCGTGCGGACCGTGTGGAGGTAGCGGGGGGCCTGAGCCGTCTCGCCCAGTTTTCTGCGGAGCCAGGAGAGGTGGACGTCGACCGTCTTGTCGGCGCCGCCCAGGGGCTGTTGCCACACCTCGGCGAGAAGTTCGCGGCGGGAGATCACCTGGCCCGGGCGGTGCGCGAGGTAGGCGAGGAGGTCGAACTCACGCGGGGTCAGGTCCAAGGCGCGTTCGTCCAGGGTGACTTCGCGGGAGGACGGGTCGATGGCAAGGCCCCCGACCCGCAGTGGCTCCTCCGCCGCGTCGGCAGCGCCGAGCCGCCGCAGGACGGCCTTGACGCGGGCGTCCAACTGGGCGGCGCCGAACGGCTTGACGATGTAGTCGTCGGCACCGTCCTCGAGGATCGCCACCATCTCCGGTTCGTCGTCACGCGCGGTCGCGACGATCACGGGGACGTCGCTGACGGCGCGGAGCATGCGCAGCACCTGCCCGCCGTCCACGTCCGGCAGCCCCAGGTCGAGCACGACGAGGTCGGGGCGGTGGGTGACCGCCGCGTCCAGGCCCGCCATGCCGCTGGGCGCGGTGGCCACGGCGTGCCCTTTGTCGCGCAGCGCCCGCACCAGGGCACCGCGCAGCTGCGGATCGTCCTCCACGACGAGAAGATGGGCCATACATCCACCGTAGTCAGGTGCTTTGGGCAGCTCTTAACCGGGCGTTAGGAAACTGTGCGGCACAGTGGCCGGATGAGGAAGTGGCGGAGCGCGGTGGTGACCGCGGCATGGGTGGCGGTGGGTACGGCCGCCGGGGCGCTCGGCGCCTGGCAGTTGGCCACTTCGGACAGCGGGGGCGCGGCACACAGCCGTCCACTGGACGAGGGCGCGGTGGAGAGGGCGCTGGCGGCGACCTCGGCCTCACCCCGGCCTGCCCCCGCCTCGGCCACACCGAGCGCCCCCACGAAAGCGGCCTCCGACCGGTCGACCCTGCGTTTCACGGGCGGCACGGCGACGGTCGAGTGCCGGACCGACGGCACGGTGTACCTCGTCTCATGGAGCCCGGCGGACGGCTTCCACATCGACGACGACGTGGAACGGGGCCCGGCCGCGGTGACCCGCCTGGAGGCGGAACCGAGCGACGACGACGAGGACCGGGACGACCTGCCGTACGAGATCCGCTGCGGGGAGAGGGGGGAGCCGCGGGCGAGGGTGGTGGCGGACGCGGACGACTGAGGAGCTGCGTTTCAGCCCGCCCGGGGGTTTCAGCCCGTCCGGGGGTTCCAGCCCGTCCGGCGTGCGAGACGCACTCGGCGAAGCCGGTGATGGCGCTGCGGCCACCAGAGGCCAGACACACTGTCCAGTCCCCCCGACCCCCGCGAAACACAGCGCCCATGTCCCATCCGCATCGTGGACATTTACCCTCGCCCACATGACCCCTCAGCCGAACCCGAACCCCAAGGTCGGCGCCGCCGTGAAGGCAGCGGACCGCGCGCACGTGTTCCACTCCTGGTCCGCACAGGAGCTGATCGACCCCCTCGCCGTAGCCGGCGCCGAGGGCTCGTACTTCTGGGACTACGACGGCAACCGCTACCTCGACTTCACCAGCGGCCTCGTCTTCACCAACATCGGATACCAGCACCCCAAGGTCGTCGCCGCCATCCAGAAGCAGGCGGCGGAGATGACGACCTTCGCCCCCGCCTTCGCCGTGGAGGCCCGCTCCGAGGCCGCACGCCTCATCGCCGAGCGGACCCCCGGCGACCTCGACAAGATCTTCTTCACCAACGGCGGCGCCGAGGCCGTGGAGAACGCGACCCGCATGGCGCGTCTGCACACCGGCCGCCCCAAGGTCCTCTCCGCCTACCGCTCGTACCACGGCGGCACCTCCACCGCGATCAACCTCACCGGCGACCCCCGTCGCTGGGCCTCCGACAACGGCACGTCGGGCGTCGTCCACTTCTGGGCGCCGTTCCTCTACCGCAGCCCCTTCTACGCCGAGAACGAGCAGCAGGAGTGCGAGCGCGCCCTCCAGCACCTCGAGGACACCATCGCCTTCGAGGGCCCGCAGACGATCGCGGCGATCATCCTCGAGACCGTCCCGGGCACGGCCGGCATCATGACGCCGCCGCCGGGCTACCTCAAGGGCGTACGCGAGATCTGCGACCGCCACGGCATCGTCCTCGTCCTCGACGAGGTGATGGCGGGCTTCGGCCGCACGGGCAAGTGGTTCGCCGCCGATCACTTCGACGGCGGGATCGTGCCCGACCTGCTCACCTTCGCCAAGGGCGTGAACTCCGGTTACGTACCGCTCGGCGGCGTCGCGATTTCCGGCGCCATCGCCGAGACGTTCGCCCGCAGGCCCTACCCGGGCGGTCTCACGTACTCCGGGCACCCCCTGGCCTGCGCCGCCGCCGTCGCGACGATCAACGTCATGGAGGACGAAGGCGTCGTCGAGAACGCGGCCCGCGTCGGGACGGAGATCATCGCCCCCGCCCTCGCGGAGCTCGCCGAGCGGCACCCGAGCGTCGGCGAGGTCCGTGGCCTCGGCATGTTCTGGGCCCTCGACCTGGTCAAGGACAAGGAGACCCGCGAGCCCCTCGTCCCGTACAACGCCACGGGCGAGGCGAACGCCCCGATGGCAGCGTTCGGCGCCGCCGCGAAGAAGCAGGGCCTGTGGCCCTTCATCAACATGAACCGCACCCACGTGGTCCCCCCGTGCAACATCACGGACACGGAGGCCAAGGAGGGCCTCGCGGCGCTGGACGCCGCGCTGAGCGTGGCGGACGAACACGTGTCCTGACCCCGGAGGGTCTGCGCCCGTCCGCACGGGACCCTGACCGCCGCTTCGCGGAGGATCTCCCTCACCCGCGCACTCATCGGCTGGGTGGGCGGGAAAGATCCGCCGCGAAGCGGCGGCACAGGGCACGGGTGGCGCCGCACGCGAAAGCGCCCCGGCCCCCGGGAACCCCGACCGCGTAGTCTGACGTGCTCGTAAGCGAACGACGACCACCAAGACCACTCCGCGAGGGAACCCAGATGCCCGGCACCGACGGCTCCGCCGTCATCCGCAGCACTCTGCGCCAGCAGATCGCCGACGCGCTGCGCGACGAGATCCTCGGCGGCCGTCTGGAGCCGGGGCAGGAGTTCACGGTCAAGGAGATCGCCGAGCAGTACGGCGTCTCCGCGACCCCGGTCCGCGAGGCCCTGGTGAACCTCGCCGCGCAGGGCCTCCTGGACGCCGACCAGCACCGCGGCTACCGCGTCCACGAGCACTCCCTGGCCGACTACCGCGGCATGCTGGAGGCCCGCGGCCTGGTCGCCGACGGAATCTTCCGCGACCTCGCGAAGAACGGCACCCCGCTGGGACCCAAGAGCCAGAAGGAGACGACCGCCGCGCTGATCTCCGTACGCCGCCGTGGCGAGGAAGCGGCGCGCGCCGCCTGCGCGGGCGACCTGAACGTCCTCATCGGCTACGACCTGCGCTTCTGGCGCGAGCTCAGCGCCCTCTTCGGCAACCCCTACCTCTCGGACTTCCTGCACCGCATCCGCGTCCAGTCCTGGGTCTGCGCCGTCACCTATCTGCGCCGCGCCGTCGAACAAGGCGACGGCGACCTGCGCGGCACCCTGTGGGCCCGGCACACCGAGCTCGTCGACGCCCTCGCGCACCGCGACCCGCGGACCGCGCACGCGATCATCGACGAGTACAACGCCCACTCACTCGCCCTCATCGAGCGGCTGGCCGCTGCATGAGCGTGGATCTGACCGTCGTCGTCCCCGCCTACAACGAGGAGCGGCGCCTGGCCCCCACGCTCGCCGCGATCCGGGCGTACCTGGAGGACGGTTCCGAGGGAGGCGACCGCAGCACCCGGTGGGAGCTGATCGTCGTGGACGACGGCTCCACCGACGGCACCCTCGACATTGCGGCCGACGCCGAGGCCGCCGACCCCCGCGTCCGGCTCATCCACTCCGGCCGCAACCGCGGCAAGGGCCACGCCCTGCGCCTCGGCGTCCTCGCCTCGCGCGGCGACCGCGTCCTGATCACCGACGCCGATCTGGCCACGCCCATCGAGGAGCTGGAGTGCCTCGACAAGGCGCTCACCGACGGCCACGCGGCCGCGATCGGCTCCCGCGCGGGCGCCGACGCCACGATCGAGGCCCACCAGCACCGGCTGCGCGAACTCCTGGGCCGTACCGGCAATTTCCTGATACGAACGGTCGCCGTCCCCGGAGTCCGCGACACCCAGTGCGGCTTCAAGCTCTTCGACGGCGACCGTGCCCGCGAGGCCTTCGCCGCGTCCCGGCTGCGCGGCTGGGGCATAGACGTCGAGATACTGCAGTACTTCCGCCGCTCCGGCTGGCCGGTCGCCGAGGTGCCGGTGCGCTGGGCGCACCAGGAGGGCTCCAAGGTCCGCCCGTTCGACTACGTGAAGGTCCTCGCCGAGCTGACCTCGCTCAAGGTCCGTACGGTCCGCCCGAAGGACCTGCTCGTGGTGGCGCTCTTCCTGGCGATGGCGGTCACCCTCTACTCGGGCCGCTGGGTCGCGCCCGGCGCCCGCTATCTCCCCGACTCCCTGCAGGACCAGAACCAGTGGGAGTGGTTCTTCGCGGTGACGGCGGACAACGTCCGCCACCTCCACAACCCCCTCTTCACGACCCTTCAGAACCAACCCGACGGCGTGAACCTCATGGCCAACACGGTCATGCTCGGCCTCTCCGTCCCCTTCGCCCCCGTGACCTGGCTCTTCGGCCCGGCGGTCGCCCTCAACGCGGCGATGACGCTCGGCCTGGCCGTGACCGCCGTCGCCTGGTACTGGCTGATCCGCAGGCGGCTCGTACGCCACCGGGGCGCGGCAGCCGTCGGCGCGGCACTGGCGGCCTTCGCGCCGCCGATGATCAGTCACGCGCACGCGCACCCGAACTTCATGGTCCTGTTCATGATCCCGCTGATCATCGACAGGGCGCTGCGGCTCTGCGAGGGCGCCCGGGTCCTGCGGGACGGGGTCGTCCTCGGGCTCTTCACGACGTACCAGATCTTCCTCGGCGAGGAGCCGCTGCTGCTCGCGGCGGTGGGCATGCTGCTCTTCGCCGCGGCGTACGGCGTGGTCCGCCGTGACGTGGCGAGGGAAACGTTCCGCCCCTTGGCGCGCGGCCTCGGGGTGGCGGTGGCGGTGACCCTGCCGCTGGTCGCCTTCCCGCTCTACTGGCAGTTCTTCGGGCCGCAGAGCTACACGAGCGTGCTGCACGGCGACAACGCGGGCAACAGCCCGCTGGCGCTCATCTCCTTCGCGGAACGCTCCCTGGCGGGCAACGAGGAGACGGCGTCCGCCCTCTCCCAGAACCCGACCGAGCAGAACGCGTTCTACGGCTGGCCCCTGGTCGCGCTGACCTTCGCGATCGTCGTACGCCTCTGGGAGCGGACGGTGGTGAAGGCGCTGGCCTGCACGGTCCTCGCGGCGGCCGTCCTCTCCCTCGGCCCGAGGTTCCGCATCCCGCTGACGGACGTCGTGCTGCCGGGACCCTGGGCACCCCTCGCGCACGCACCCCTCTTCGAGTCGGTCATCGAGTCGCGGGTGGCCATGGTGTGCGCCCCGGCGCTCGGCATGCTGGTGGCGCTCGCGCTGGCCGATCTCCTCACCTCCGCGCGCCCCATGACGGCCGCGCGTTACGCGGGCGTGGCCGCGGTCGCCCTCGCGCTGCTGCCGATCGTGCCGGCGCCGCTGAAGGCGGTGGAGCGGGCGCGGCCCCCGGAGTTCATCGCCGACGGGACGTGGCGGAAGTACGTGGGGGAGGGCGAGACCCTCGTACCGGTACCGCTGCCGGACCCGGCGGGTGCGGAGGCGCTGCACTGGCAGACCACCGCCGGCCTGGGTTTCAGCCTGCCCGGCGGCTACTTCAACGGGCCGTGGGGCCCCGACCGCATCGGCATCTACGGCGCGTCGCCCCGCAACACCTCCAACCTCCTGCGGGACGTCCGCTCGGCGGGCCGCGCCCCGCAGATCACGGACGCGTGGCGCAGGGCGGCGCGCGAGGATCTGGCGTACTGGAAGGCGGGCGTCCTGGTCCTCGCGCCGCAGGAGCACGACGCCGAACTGCGGGAGACGGTGGAGGAACTCCTTGACCGGCCCGCAAAGTGGGTAGACGGGGTGTGGATCTGGGATCTGCACGAGGGGAGCTAGGGGCGTCCGCCCGGACTACGCTGCCTGCACGCCAGGAACGTCCGACGTCCGATATGCCGTCCGCGTATGACCGACCTACTCGATCTGACCTGAGGAGCACCCTTGGCCTGTGACCTGTGGCTGGTCCCGCTCGTCGACGTGCTGTGCCACAGCCCCGACAATCCCTTCGCGGAGGAGATCGCGACGTACGACAAGGCGTTGCACGAGGCCGGTCTGCCGCCCGTTCCCGTCTTCGCCTACATGCCGGGCCTCTCCGGGGACGTGGCCCCGGTCGCGGGCTTCGACTACGACGCGCTGCATTTCCTGCGCCGGGCGTACCTCCTCCAGGTCTGCGGCCTCGAGGTCACGCCGGTGGACGAACTGGGCGGGGACTACGAGCAGTTGCTGGAGATGTTCGACGCGACGGCCCAGCAGTCGCATCTGGTCTGGCACTACGACCACGCGGGCGCGTACGTCCCGGTGGACTTCCCCGCGCCCCTCTCGAACGACGAACTCCTCTCCGGGGGCGGCCCGTTGGGCTCGGCCCAGGCGCTGCTCCGGGAGCTGGAGTTCGTGGCCCCGTCCATCGGCATCGACGCGGCCAACCCGCCTCGCCCGCCGACCCCGCCCGAGGCCCCCACCTCCCTGGAGGAACCGGCGGCCCCGGCCCCACCGGACGACAGTCCGTTCGCGAGGGAACGCCACGTATGGCTGGGCCTGCACGCGGCAACGACCCGGAGCCTGGCCCAGGGCTCAATGATCATCTACAGCTAGTCACCGGCCCCTGGGGCGGAGCCCCGGTCTCTCGGCACGGGGTGGGATCGGGGAGAGCCCCGCAGGGACCCCCACCCCGCAGGGACCCTCACCCCGCAGGGACCCTCACCCCGCAGGGACCCCCACCCCGCAGGGACCCTCACCCCGCAGGGACCCCCACCCCGCAGGTGAATCCGCCCGAGCCCCTCACCGCGGCTCGGGCGGACGCTGCCGAGGCATGTTCGGGCGCGCCCCCGGCGGCAAGGCGGCCCGGACGGGAGCGGCGCCCGCCTCCCCCCGGGAGGCGGGCACCACCGCCTGCATGGCCAACGGCGCGGGCCCCGACCGGAACTCCACCATCCAGTCCGCGGTCTCGGCCCGCACAAGCTCCGTCACATCCTCCGAGAACCGCCGCAGCACCCCCAGACATCGCTCGGCAGCCTCACTGGCGGTCCCCTCGGTGGGCCCGAGAACCTCCCGCACGCTCTCCGACGCCCAGTCGAACTGCAGCACCTGAAGCCGCCGCTGCACGGCCTGCGCGGTGGCCACGTCCCGCATCCACCCGGACGTGAGCCCGAAGAACCGGTCGCACGCCACGCACGCCGCACCCGCGAGCAACGAGACGAACCCCCAGGTGGCGACACCCGCCACCGCCCCCGCCAGATCGAGCAGCGGAAGCACCCCCGCGCCCACGGCCCCCGCCGCCGCCCCCACCCGCGCGAGCCGCGCCCCGCGCCGCTTCCACGCCCGGTCGGACAGGTACCACTCCGCGGTGTTGAGCGCTCCCCGCTCCACCCACCGGTACAGCTCGTCGAGCCGCTGGGCGGGCTCGCCCCAGTCGCCGAGGGGAAAGGCCCGCCCCGTCAGATCCCCGGCCCGGGAGCCGTCCCCACCCCCGGAGATCCCACCGGGAGCACCCCCGGGAACACCTCCAGGACCGCCCTGGTGCGCACCCGCCCCGGCACCCTGCCCCTCCTGGGGCACCCCCTCGGGCTGCATCTCCGGCTGGCTCACCCGGCACTCCCTCTTACCTCTACGAGATCCCTGACTGTCACCTGCGGCGGTTCCGTACCGTGCTCGCACTGTGACAGTTGGTACTGATGCCACTTCTGGTGCTGACGCGACTGATGTCATCTGCTCATGCGCATGCGCAGCCCCAGTCCTACCGCCCAATGGGTGGCCATGAGCCCGTTTTCACGGGATTTCCGCCCGGAAGAGGTTCTTGATCAGGTATAGGAGGGCGGCCGGTCTCACTCGAAAGAGTGCTGGGGCGAGGGCCCCCTCGACCACGTAGGCTCATTCCAGGTGGAAAAGGCGTTGCCGGACCCACCAGCAGACCCGCCGACAGACCGACGAAAACAGGAGCTGATCGTGATCCCCGGTGGTGGCCAGCCCAACATGCAGCAGCTGCTCCAGCAGGCCCAGAAGATGCAGCAGGACCTCGCGACCGCGCAGGAGGAACTGGCGCGCACGGAGGTCGAAGGCCAGGCGGGCGGCGGCCTCGTCAAGGCCACGGTCACCGGTTCCGGTGAGCTGCGCGGCCTGGTGATCGACCCCAAGGCGGTCGATCCGGAGGACACCGAGACCCTCGCGGACCTGGTCGTCGCGGCGGTCCAGGCGGCGAACGAGAACGCGCAGACGCTCCAGCAGCAGAAGCTGGGCCCGCTGGCGCAGGGCCTGGGCGGCGGAGGCATCCCGGGCCTTCCCTTCTAAGAGGGCCACCGGCCAACTACCGTACGTATCAAAGCTCCATACTCGGCAAGACCAGGAACAGGAAAGGGAAAGGCACCCCGTGTACGAAGGCGTGGTTCAGGACCTCATCGACGAGTTGGGCAGGCTGCCCGGCGTCGGTCCCAAGAGCGCGCAGCGGATCGCCTTCCACATCCTGCAGACGGAGCCGACGGACGTACGCCGCCTCGCCCACGCCCTCCTCGAGGTGAAGGACAAGGTCCGCTTCTGCGCGACCTGCGGGAACGTCGCGCAGGAAGAGCTCTGCAACATCTGCCGCGACCCGCGCCGCGACCTCAGCGTCATCTGCGTGGTCGAGGAGCCGAAGGATGTCGTGGCGATCGAGCGTACGCGCGAGTTCCGGGGGAAGTACCACGTACTGGGCGGAGCGATCAGCCCGATCGAAGGGGTCGGCCCGGACGACCTGCGCATACGAGAACTCCTCGCGCGCCTGGCGGACGGCACGGTCACCGAGCTGATTCTGGCCACGGACCCGAACCTGGAGGGCGAGGCGACGGCGACGTACCTCGCACGGATGATCAAGCCCATGGGCCTGAAGGTCACCCGCCTGGCCAGCGGGCTCCCTGTCGGGGGAGATCTGGAATACGCGGACGAGGTCACCCTGGGCCGCGCCTTCGAGGGGAGACGACTCCTAGATGTCTGAGAACCAGCAAGAGAAGTCCACGAATCCGGCAGAAACTCCGGCCACGGCCATCACCCCGGCCGCGGTCCCGGCCCCCGAGCCAGCCGTCCTGCTGCATGCCTCCGCCCAGGACCCGGACTCCTTCGCGGTGCAGATCTCGGACCAGATCGAGAGCTTCATCGTGGCGGTGACGGAGGTCGCGAAGGGCGACGAGCCGGACTCGGCCGTGCCCTTCCTCCTCCTGGAGGTCTCCCAGCTCCTCCTCGCCGGCGGCCGCCTGGGCGCGCACGAGGACATCGTCCCCGACGAGCGCTACGAACCGGACCTCGGCCCGGAGCGCGACGTGGACGACCTGCGCGAACGCCTGGCCGTCATGCTGGAGCCGGTGGACGTCTACTCCGAGGTCTTCGACCCGTACGAACCGCGCAAGGCCCCGGTGGCGGCCCGCATCTCCGACGACCTCGCGG
Organism: Streptomyces sp. NPDC002853; assembly: GCF_053591915.1. Taxonomy (NCBI): domain Bacteria; kingdom Bacillati; phylum Actinomycetota; class Actinomycetes; order Kitasatosporales; family Streptomycetaceae; genus Streptomyces; species Streptomyces sp. NPDC002853. Next base: position 229,770 of record NZ_JBSFUS010000010.1, read on the forward strand.
ACGTCGTCGCGGACCTCTCCCACGGCCTGGCCCACTACCGCGCGGGCCGCACGACCGAGGCCCTGTGGTGGTGGCAGTTCTCGTACTTCTCCAACTGGGGCTCCACGGCCTCGGCCACCCTCCGTGCCCTCCAGTCCCTGGTGGCCCACGTCCGCCTGAACCAGCCCCTCGAAGACCTCGACGGCCTGGACACGGACGAGGACCTGGCCGACGACGCCCTCGCCGAAGCAGCAGGCAAGGTCATGGCCGAGGAGATCGCCGGTCCACTGGGCCTGCGGTCGGTGCAGTAACCGACCCCGTCCTGGGCCGCGGGCCGCACCACCGTCCGCTCAGGCCCTGCCGTCCACGCCGCCTGCGCTGCCTGCGTCACTCGCCCTGCCTGCGCCACCCGCCCTGCCTGCGCCACCCGCGCGGGCGGGGCGCAGCTATCGCTGACCAGGTCGACGCCCCACCAGAGGAGGCCCCCGGTGAACAGGACGGTGGGCACCACCTCGGCCCGCGCCGCACGCCGTGTCTTCTCCGGCCCTTCGCTGAGCCGCAGCGCGTAGACCTCGACGTTGCTGGTTCATCTGCTGGAGCTGGGGCGCCGAAACAACGTCTCGATCCAAGTCCTGCCCCCACGAACGGGCAGTCTCCTCCGGGCTCATGGGACAGCTGAGCCTGATGGAAATGCGTGATCGTGAACGATTCGCATACGCGGACGGCTCATCGGTGAGTCAGCTCACTTCCGATGCCGAGGTGGTGAGTGCGTACACGGAGCGGCTTGGCGTGATCCGTATGGAGGCCCTCGGGGCCGAGGACTCGGCTCGCGTTATCGAGCGGATGGCGGATGAGCTGTGAGTGACGAGCTGCAGTGGTTCAAGTCCAGCTATAGCGGCCCTGAAGGGGATGCCTGCGTCGAAGTCGCCCTCGACTGGCGCAAGTCAACGTACAGCGATGACGAAGGCGGCGCCTGCCTGGAGATAGCCCCCTGCCCCACCGCCATCCACGTACGCGACTCCAAGCTCCCCCCGGAGACCGGCCCTCGCCTGGCCCTCCCGGCGTCCGCCTGGTCTGCCTTCCTCGCGTACGCCACCCGTTCTCAATAAAATCCCGCCACCGAAGGCCATTTACGGGCCCCACGCGGGACATTTCTGCACTTCACCCCGGAGCTCAAGCTCCGAGCCCCAGGCCCCGAGCCCCGAGCTCCTCCCTGGGTTGGTTGGTCAGGAGATGAAATCCAACCAACCAGCCCGACACGGGAGTTGAGCTGCGCGTCAACGGCAAGGACGGCAAGGACGGCAAGGACCGCGAGGGCAGCGCAGGCGGCCCGCCCCGAGCGAGCCTCTACGAGCACGCCGGCGGAGAGGAAGCCCTCCACCGGCTGGAGGAGATCTTCTATACGAATTCTCTCGCCGACCCCGTACTGCGCACCCTCTTCCCGCGGCGCCGTCCGCACCACGTCGACCGCCTGACGTGGTTCACGGCCGAGTCCTTCGGCGGCCCCGACCGGTTCACGCGCGAGCTCGGCTTCGGGCACCTCATCGACGTACACCGGAATCTGAAGATCACCGACGAGCAGCGGGAGCGGTTCGCCGCGCTCTACCTGTAGTCGTTGCGGGAGGCGGGACTGCCCGACGACGAGCCGTTCCTGGGTGCGGTGCGCTCGCACATCGAGTTCGGCACCCGGGTGGCCCAGCAGAACTCGCACGCCGCGAGCGACGACGAGCTGCATCCCTTGCGAGAGGTACCGCGTCGGCAGTGGCCCCAGGGCGGGCAAGGCTCCGGAACGCGCTGACGCCGGGCCCGGCGACCCTGTGACCCGCCCCACTTTGCGAGTGGCCCCCTGCCAAACGGGCATGTGCCAAGCCGAGCGGTCGAAACGTACGTCCCGATCAGCGGGAGCGTATGCCGGCGGATGATCACCTGGTGGGCGGGACATCTCACCATGCGATATCCGTGCGGCGAATTTCGGCCGCTCGTTAGACTGAGCCGACCGCAGCAGTGCGGTGAAGACGGACTGAGCGAGGAGCGCACGTGAGCCTTGTCGTGCAGAAGTACGGAGGCTCCTCCGTAGCCGATGCCGAGGGCATCAAGCGGGTCGCCAAGAGGATTGTCGACGCCAAGAAGAACGGCCATCAGGTCGTTGTCGTGGTGTCCGCCATGGGTGACACGACGGATGAGTTGATCGATCTTGCCGGGCAGGTTTCCCCGATTCCTGCCGGGCGTGAATTCGACATGCTGCTGACCGCCGGGGAGCGGATCTCCATGGCCCTTCTGGCCATGGCGATCAAAAACCTGGGTCACGCGGCCCAGTCGTTCACGGGCAGCCAGGCCGGTGTCATCACCGACTCCGTCCACAACAAAGCGCGGATCATCGATGTCACGCCGGGCCGCATCCGGGCCTCCATCGACGAGGGCAACATCGCCATCGTCGCGGGGTTCCAGGGTGTCAGCCAGGAGGGCAAGAACATCACCACGCTGGGCCGAGGTGGGTCGGACACGACCGCTGTCGCCCTCGCCGCCGCGCTCGACGCCGAGGTCTGCGAGATCTATACGGACGTGGACGGCGTTTTCACCGCCGACCCCCGTGTGGTGAAGAAGGCCCAGAAGATCGACTGGATCTCGTTCGAGGACATGCTGGAGCTCGCGAGCTCCGGGTCCAAGGTGCTGCTCCACCGCTGTGTGGAGTACGCCCGCCGTTACAACATCCCGATTCACGTGCGCTCGTCCTTCAGCGGACTTCAGGGCACGTGGGTCAGCAACGAACCGCAAGGGGACCGCAAGGTGGAGCAGGCCATCATCTCCGGTGTCGCGCACGACACCTCGGAGGCCAAGATCACGGTCGTCGGCGTGCCGGACAAGCCGGGTGAGGCCGCCTCGATCTTCCGCGCCATCGCGGACTCCGGGGTCAACATCGACATGATCGTCCAGAACGTCTCGGCCGCTTCGACCGGACTCACGGACATCTCGTTCACCCTGCCCAAGGCGGAGGGCCGCAAGGCGATCGACGCCCTGGAGAAGACGCGCTCGGCCATCGGCTTCGACTCGCTCCGTTACGACGACCAGATCGCCAAGATCTCGCTGGTCGGCGCGGGCATGAAGACGAACCCCGGCGTCACCGCCGCCTTCTTCGAGGCGCTCAGCGACGCGGGCGTGAACATCGAGCTGATCTCGACCTCCGAGATCCGCATCTCGGTCGTGACCCGCGCCGATGACGCGAACGAGTCCGTGCGCGCCGTGCACACCGCCTTCGGCCTCGACTCCGACACGGACGAGGCCGTGGTCTATGGAGGCACCGGGCGATGACCGGAAAGCCGACGCTCGCGGTCGTCGGAGCGACCGGGGCCGTCGGCGCGGTCATGCTCCAGATCCTGTCGCAGCACGCCGACATCTGGGGCGAGATCCGACTCGTGGCCTCACCGCGCTCGGCCGGCAAGAAGCTGGCCGTGCGCGGTGAGGAGATCGAGGTCCTCGCGCTGGGCGAGGAAGTCTTCGACGGTGTAGACGTGGCGATGTTCGACGTCCCCGACGAGGTCAGCGCGCAGTGGGCGCCCATCGCGGCGTCCAAGGGCGTTGTCGTCGTGGACAACTCCGCCGCCTTCCGGATGGACCCGGACGTGCCGCTGGTCGTCCCGGAGGTCAATCCGCACGCCGCGCGCGTACGCCCGCGCGGCATCGTGGCCAATCCCAACTGCACGACCCTTTCGATGATCGTGGCCATCGGCGCGCTGCACGCCGAGTTCGGTCTGCGCGAGCTGATCGTCTCCTCGTACCAGGCCGTGAGCGGCGCCGGGCGGGACGGCGTGGACACCTTGCGCCGCCAGCTGAAGCTGGTGGCCGGCTCGGAGCTCGGCACGAGCCCCGGTGACGTACGACGTGCTGTCGGCGACGACACCGGGCCCTTCCCGGAGCCGGTGGCGCTGAACGTGGTGCCGTGGGCCGGGACGCTGCGTGACGACGGCTGGTCGTCCGAGGAGATGAAGGTGCGGGACGAGTCCCGCAAGATCCTCGGCCTGCCCGGCCTGAAGGTCGCGGCGACCTGCGTACGCGTGCCGGTCGTGACCACGCACTCCCTGACCGTGCACGCGCGTTTCGAGGACGAGGTCACGGTGGACCGCGCGCGCGAGATCCTGGCCACCGCCCCGGGCGTCGTGCTGTTCGACGATCCGGCCGCCGGGGAGTTCCCGACGCCCGCGGACGTGGTGGGCACCGACCCCACGTGGGTGGGCCGGGTGCGGCGCGCACTGGACGATCCGACGGCCCTGGAGCTGTTCGTGTGCGGGGACAACCTGCGCAAGGGGGCCGCGCTGAACACGGCCCAGATCGCGGAGCTGGTGGCGGCGGAACTCACCGGGCGCCAGGCCTGACCGGTCCCCGGCGCGGGAGCCTCTGTGGGATCTGTGTAAATTCTGTGTCCAACTTGGTGGCCGGGATCGCTTGATCTGGACCATTGCCGCGTTCGAAGATTCGCAATAAGCGTTCGAAGATATTCGTCCCCGTCCTCTGCAACCAGCAGCAGGGCGGGGCGCGTCTTTGCGAGCGCCCTCCCGGGGGCGTGACCTGAGCGCTGCGAAAATTGGGCATAGGGGAAGAGCTGGTACGCATGGGGGCAATTGATGCAGCGTCACCGACGGCGACGCTGCCTGCCGCAAACGCGCCGCGCGATGCGTACAACCCTCCAGGGGGTAGGCGTGTCCAACTGGCGTGGCAGAGGTTCTCGATTTCACAGCGGTTCAGGCGAGGGGTGCGACCCTGCGCCCGCCCCGCCGTCCCCGTGCGCCCGCCGGCATGCCGGTGATCGCCCCCATGCCCACCACGAGATCGGCCCGCATCCCGACGCAGCGCGAGGGCGCTGAGGAGGCGATGAGCGCCGGCACCACAGTCGACCACCTGACCGAGACCTACCGCGCCCACTACAGGTCGCTGCTCGGCCTGGCGGCGCTGCTTCTCGATGACACGGCCTCCTGCGAGGACGTGGTGCAGGAGGCGTTCATCCGGGTGCACTCGGCGCGCAAACGCGTCCGGGACCCGGAGAAGACGCTCGCCTATCTGCGGCAGACCGTCGTGAACCTCTCGCGGTCGGCGCTGCGTCGCCGCATCCTCGGGCTGAAGCTGCTCTCGAAGCCGATGCCCGACATGGCGAGCGCCGAGGAGGGTGCGTACGACCTCCTTGAGCGGGACGAGCTGATCAAGGCGATGCGTGGCCTCCAGCGCCGCCAGCGCGAGGTTCTGGTCCTGCGGTACTTCGCGGACATGACCGAGGCGCAGGTCGCCGAGACCCTGGGCATATCGCTGGGGTCGGTGAAGGCATACGGCTCGCGCGGGATCGCGGCTCTGCGGGTCGCCATGGAGGCACCGGCATGAGCAAGCAGGAGTACGGGCGTGAGCGGGACGAGAGCGCCGAGTTTGAGCAGCGTGCTGGGGACGGAACTGTGGAACACGGCCAGGGTGACGAGCCCACCGCCTCCGAGAACGGGACAGGGGCCGACGGTTCCGGGACCGAAGAGTCCGCGACCGAGGCGTCGTCCGCGACCGAGGCGTCGTCCGCGACCGAGGCGTCGTCCGCGACCGAGGCGTCGTCCGGGACCGATGCGTTGTCCGTGACCGAGGAGTCTGGGGCTGAAGGCTCTGGGGCGGGGGAGTCTGGGGCCGCGGGCCCTCGGGTCGGTGACTCGGGGGCCGATGGGGCCGACGGGGGTGCGGAGAGCGACGAGACTGTCGCGGCTGCTGAGAACGACAACGCCGTCGCGGCTGCCGAGACCGCTCCGGCCGCCGCCGGGCCCGCTGAGGTCGCCGAGCCCGCCGCGAGCAAGGGCTCCGGGGCGGGGTCCCCGCTTGATTCCCTCTTCGGCGGTGACGACGGTTCCGACGAGCTGGCGCTGCGCAGGATGATGCGCTCGGCGGTCCAGGAGATCGAGCCGGGAGACCGCGCCCTGGAGCGCCTGCGGCACGCGGTGCCGGCGCGCAGGCAGCGCAAGCGGCATGCAGTGGTCGGCATGGCGGCCGCCGCTCTCTTCATCGGCACCGCCATCCCGGCTCTCGTGCACGTGACGAACTCCGGCGGCGGCTCGGACGACCGGCCGTCGATCGCGGGCAACAGCGAGCAGACGCAGGGCGGTTCGAGCCAGGGCAAGGGTCCCGGCGGCGGGGAGAAGGGCGAGAGCAGCGGCTCCGGCCCCTCCAAGTCCAAGGACAAGAAGGACAAGAAGGGCAAGAAGGACGGCAAGGGGAAGGGTGAGGCTAGCGGCGGCGCGACCGGCGGCCCCGACCCGGCGGGCACGGAGTCCGCGGGCTCGCCCGCCTGCGCGGTGGACCAGCTCGGCAACGCCTCGGGCAGCGCGGGTGTGGCCGACGCCGAGGGCAAGGTGTACGGCACGTTCCGCGTCGCCAACGTCTCCGGCAGCAGTTGCACGGTCAGCGCCCCGGGCAGCGTGAGCACGGCGACGACGGGGGCGGCCGATCCCGCCAAGATCGTCGTCACCGACCACGTGGCGGGCGACGCGGCGACGGGCCTCCCGGACCCGTCGCAGGCGGTCAGTTCGCTGGTCCTCCAGCCGGGCGCCGCGTACGAGGTGAAGTTCGCCTGGGTGCCATCGGAGGCGTGTCCGACGGACAGCGGAGAGCCTTCGCCCGACCCGACCCCCACCGAGAACGGCGGCGGCACGGACGGCGGCACGACGGGTGGCGTGGAGCCCCAGATGGTGCGCGAGGACGGCGGCGTATTGGACGGGGGCGTGACGGTTTCCCTGACCGCCGCCCAGGGTTCGCCCGCCGCGGGCGCGACGATCGTCAACGCGTGCGCGGGGACTGTGTACCGGACGGGGATGCTGTCGGCGTCGTAGGCGAGGCCGACGGACGGCCGACGGACGGTCGGCACGACTGTCGGAACGGCGGTCGGCACGACGGACAGAGACGGCCGGGTCGGAACCTGTGAAAGGTTCCGACCCGGCCGTCGTCGTGTGGGTGCGGGTGTGGGTGCAGGTGCGTGTGGCGGGTGTGTGGGTGCGCCGACTGTGTAGGTGGGTGCGGCGGGTGCGGCGAGTGTGTGGGGGAGCGGGAGTCAGCCCGCGCGGACCCCGGCCGGTGCGTCGGCCGCTCCACCGCCCGCGGCGGGATCCTCCGGCAGAAGCCCCAGCTCGGCGTCCCGCGCGAACTCCCGCTCCCGCCGGAACAGCCGGAACCACATGAAGACGACGAACCCCGCGAAGACGAACCACTCGCCGGTGTAACCGAGGTTCTGGAAGGCCTTGAGGTCGAGCCCGGAGTTCTCCGGCGCGGCCGCGGGCACCGCCTTCATCCCGGAGTCACCCTTCGCCAGGGTGACCCAGGCGTCGTACACATCGCCCTGGACGACGTTCACCAGCGAGGCCGCGCTGATGGCGCCCAGCTGCCCGTCCGGCAGCCCGCCGGCCGCGCTGACCCCGTTCGAACCAGGGCTCTCGGAGGCCTGGAGCGCGCCCGTCACGGTGACCTCACCGGAGGGCGCCGCGGGAGCCTTCGCCGTGCTCGCCCTGCCGGGGAGCCAGCCGCGTACGACGGGCAGGTCCTTGCCGTTCTCGGTGCGCAGCAGAGTCAGGACGTAGTACCCCGACTTGTCGTCCAACTCCCGGCCCGGAACCAGCAGTTGCTTGCCGTACCGCCCCGTGGCCGACACCTGTTCCCCGGACGTCTCCTGGTCCACGGGAAGCATCGAGTTCAGTGGCCGGGGCTTCTCCTCGGACCGGGTCGGTGAGGCCTGCCGGTCCGCCTGCTGCTGTGCGGCGTCATGCGCCTCGACGCGGTCCTCGAACCGCCCCAGCTGCCATGACCCCATGAAGACGCAGACGGGGATGGCCAGCAGTACGAAGACGTTGATCCCCCACCAGCGGGGCGTCAGCAGGAACCGGTACACACCCCCACGGTACGGGGGCGCCCGCGGGGGAGAGGCCGCGGGGTTGCCGAATCCGCCGCTCCGCGAACCCGCCGCCCCCGCCCTCCCCGTCCCCGCGGTCCGGCTAGCGAAGGTGCCGCTCGGTGAAGTCCAGTTCCAACCGCACCTGCTTGATCCGCTCGTCCACGACAAGTGACCCGTGCCCCGCGTCATAGCGGTACACCTCGTGGACCGCGTCCCGCGCCTTGAACCGGTCCACGTAGTTCTCGACCTGGCGGATCGGGCAGCGCGGGTCGTTCACACCCGCGGAGATGTAGACCGGGGCCTTCACCGCGTCCACGTACGTCAGCGGGGACGAGGCCTCGAAGCGCTCCGGGACCTCCTCGGGCGTACCGCCGAGGAGCGTGCGGTCCATGGCCTTCAGGGCCTCCATCTCGTCGTGGTACGCCGTCACGTAGTCCGCGACGGGGACCGCGGCAAGGCCCACCGCCCAGGAGTCGGGCTGCGTGCCGACGCCGAGGAGCGTGAGATACCCGCCCCAGGAGCCGCCGGCCAGGACGATGCGGTCCGGGTCCGCGAGGCCCGACGTCACGGCCCACTCCCGCACCGCGGCGATGTCCTCGAGCTCGATCAGGCCGACGCGGTGCTTGAGGGCGTCCGTCCACTCCCTGCCGTACCCGGTCGAGCCGCGGTAGTTCACGCGCACCACCGCATAACCGTGGTCCACCCAGGCCGCGGGCCCCGCCGCGAACGCGTCGCTGTCGTGCCACGTCGGGCCGCCGTGGATCTCGAAGACCGTGGGGAGGGGGCCGGTCGCGTCGGCGGGCTTCTGTACGAGGGCGTGGACCCGGCCGCCGGGACCCTCCACCCACACGTCCTCCACCGGCACGGAGGCCGGGGCCTTCATGCCGGGCGGGTCGAGCACGACGCCGCCCGACGTCGAGCGCACCACCGGCGGCTCGGCGGCCGACGACCACAGGTACTCCACGCTGCCGTCCGGCCGTGCCGTCGCCCCCGACACCGACCCCGCGGGCGTCTCGACCCTGACGAGGTCACCCGCGGCGAACCCGTACCGGAACAGCTCGCTGCGGGCCTCGAAGCTGTGCGCGATGAGCAGGGCGGAGCCGTCGGGATACCACTCGGCGCTCACGTCACCCGGCAGGTCGAGCGCCAGGTCCGTCTCCTCGCCCGTCGCGACGTCCCACACCATCGGCTCCCAGCGGCCGCGCCGCTGATGCCCGACGAGGAGCCGCGTGTCCCCGTCGACCGGCGCGAAGCCGAGGACTTCCAGGCCCAGCTCGACCGTGCCGCCCTCGGTGTCGTCGAGCTCGGCGACCGTGGAGCCGTCCGGCCTGATCACCCGGAGGGTGGAGTGCATCGCGTCGCCGTGCTCCGTGTGCTCGACGGCGATCAGCGAACCGTCGTGGGAGAGGTCGCCGACGCCCGCGGACTCGCGATGGCGGTAGATCTCGACGGGGTCAGCGCCGGGGGACCGTACGACGTGGATCGTCGAGCCCTCGTCGTCCGTCGAGCGGCCGATGACGGACATCCGTCCGTCCCGCGCGAGGACGAGGCCCGCCGGATAGGACGGGTCGAGTCCCGGCACCGCGGGTTCGTCGGTGCCGCCGCCCGCGAACGGCTGGCGCATCCACACGCCGAATTCGTCGCCGTCCGTGTCGTTGAACCACCAGATCCACTCGCCGTCCGGCGTGAGCACCCCGTCCGTCGTGCCGTTCGGCCGGTCCGTCACCTGGCGCTGCTCGCCGGTCGCGCGGTCCCACGCGTACAACTCGTATGTCCCTGTCGCGTTCGACACGAACAAGGAGCGGTCGGGGGCGTCCTCCGCCCAGTCCGGCAGGGAGACCCGCGGCGCACGAAACCGCTTCTCCCAGTCCGGCATCGGCGCACCCGCGTCCCCGCCCGCAGCCGTCGGCGTCGTCTTCCCTGCACCCGCACCCAAGTCGCTCATGGACCCCATAGTGCACGTACGCGCCGACAATCCGCTGGCGAGGGTCCCCAGCCTGTGGATAACTTTCTGGAATGTACTCACCGACCCCGTCCGACTGGCGCGAGGCCAACCGAAAACGCTGGGACGAGCGGGTCCCTCTCCACCTGGCCAGCGACTACTACGACCTTCCGGCCTTCCGCGCGGGACAGGACCCGCTGCGCGCCTTCGAGCTCGCCGAGGTCGGTGACGTCACCGGGCGCTCCCTGCTCCACCTCCAGTGCCACCTCGGCCTCGACACCCTCTCCTGGGCCCGGCACGGGGCTTCCCGCGTGGTCGGCCTGGACTTCTCCGAACCCGCCGTGGACGCGGCCCGCGACCTCGCCGCCGAGCTCGGCCTCAGCGCCGACCAGGCGTCCTTCGTGGCCGCCGACGTGTACGACGCGGCGGACGCGGTGCCGGACTCCTCGTACGACATCGTCTACACCGGGGTGGGCGCCCTGTGCTGGCTCCCCGACATCCAGCGGTGGGCCGAGACCGCGGCCGCGCTCGTCGCGCCCGGCGGCTTCCTCTACCTCTCGGAGTTCCACCCTCTCGCGGACATCCTGGACGACGCCACGGGCTCACGGATCGAGCACGACTACTTCGCCCGCGACGCCTGGATCGAGGAGACCCCCGGCGGCTACGCGGACAACACCACCCCCACGGTCCACAACCGCACCGTGGAGTGGCAGCATCCGGTGGGGGAGGTCGTCTCGGCGCTGGCGGCGGCCGGCCTGCGGATCGAATTCCTCCACGAGCACGACACGACACTCTTCGAACGCTTCGGCACCCTCGAACTCCGGGACGGCACCTATCAGTTCCCGGCATCTCGCCCCCGTATCCCGCTCATGTACTCCCTGAGGGCGAGCAAGGACCGCAAAGCGAGGGCCTGAGCCCGAGCGCGTCCCCGAGCGCGTCCCCGGGCGCGCAGCTCAGGGCCGCGCGTCCGTCGGCCGCAGCCACCCCTCCCACACGAGCCCGTCGGGCTTCGCCGCCTCGCTCTCCCCCCGGCGGGGCGGGGCCGTCGAACCCGGGCCGGCCGGATCGAACTCGCCGAGCTTCGTCCAGCCCCACGAGCGCAGGATCTCGCGCCCCAGGTCGTCGTCCCGCTTGATGACCGCGACGACCAGATCCGTGGCGTGCCGTATCAGCAGCAGGGTGCGCATGCGCTCCGAGATGCCCAGGCGCCGGTAGGCGGGCACCACCATCAGCTCGGTCAGGACGAAGACCCGGCCCGAGGCCGTGCGTTCCTCCACCTCCGGGGGCAGAACGCCCCTGAAGCCCTCCCACCAGTCGCCGGTACGCGCCGCGCGGTAGCCGTAGAGACAGCCGACGAGTCCCGCCGCGTCGGCGACGACCATGTCGAAGTCGGGCCGCTGCACGGTGTTCTCGAAAAGCCGCAGGAACCCCTGCCGGTCGCGGTACTCGGCGCCCGCGTCCCCTTCGTAGGCCGCGACATAGACATCGGCGATCGCTTCCCGCTGCTGCTCCGCCTGCCACCGGGTCAGCCGCCGCAAGAACACCTCAGTCATTCGTTCCTCCGCCCGCCCCCGCCGAGGGTCCCCTCGACACCCCTCGACACCCCTGGACTCCGCATGGTGACACCACGGAACGACGAGCGGAACGGGGCGTGTGGGGGCCACTTGAAGTCACGGCTGCGTGAAGGCGCCCGCCATGCCCGTCACGCCCGTTGCGAGTGCGGCGGGCCGCTGTCCGTCCGTCCGCGATCGCCGAGGGCGGCGGCGAGGAGAGCGCGTAGGTGATCGGCTTCCGGGAGCAGCGTGGCCTCGATGTGGTCGTTGGTGTGTCCGGCCAGGGTGAGTTCCTGGATACGCCGGAACAGGAGCCGGTCCGCGGCGGCGATCAGGGCTGCGTCGGCACGGTGCGTGATGGGCGGGGCGGTGTTCGGGGCGGTGTCCGGGATGGTCTCCGGGTCGGTGTTCGGGGCGGGGTCCGGGTCGGCACCCGGGGACGCGGCGGCCAGCGCGACGGCGAGTGACTCCTCGCGCAGGTCGTGCAGTTCGCGCAGGCGGGCGGTGAGGGTGGGGCTTTCGGCGACCATGCGGGCGAACGCGGGGCCGGTGAAGCCGACGACGGGGCTGTGCGCGAGGAGGGCGGCGCGGAACGTGCGTCGCAGGGCGGCGAGCGGCTCCTCGCCCGGCTCGCGCTCGGCGACGGCCCGGGCCAGGCCCTCGGTGAACGCCTCGTGGTGGTCGAGGGCCAGGTCTTCCTTGCGAGGGAAGTAGTTGGTCACCGTCTTCTTGGCCACGCGGGCCGCGGCGGCGATCTCGGCGATGGTGGTCTGCTCGAAGCCCTGATCGATGAAGAGCCTGGTGGCGCAGTCGGAGATCAGTTGCCTGGTCTCCTGCTTCTTGGACTCGCGGAGTCCCATCTCGGTGGTGGTCATGAGGGAATCTTACATCCGAGGTAAAAATATGCTTGACCGAGTGGGTGGTCATGGCTAAAGTTACGTCCGTTGCAAAATTACCCCGAGGAAACGGACTCAGATTTGCCCCAGCCGTACAAGCTCCAGCCGCAGCTCAAGTGCTCCACTGCCGCCACCGTCGACGGTGTCTTCGAAACCGCCACCTCCCCGCACGTCACGGATAACTTGCTGCCTTTCCTGACCGAGGAGTTGGCGAACCCACGCCCTGCTGGCTTCGAAGCGGCAGTGGCAGCGGCAGCGGCAGAAGCAGTGGCGGCGGCCGCGCCAACGGCAGCGGCGGCGGCCGCGCCGGCTCGCGGGACGCACGGCCTGTTCATTGGCCACGGCCATGGGCAGCCCCGTACGCCCGACAGCAGCAGACCGCCCCTTCCCGCTCGCTCACGAACCCGTCCCCGGCAGTAGAGCCCGCCGACGGGGACCCGCTCACCCCGGCGAGCAGACGCAAGCGGGCATCCGGGCCCGGGATCTGCCGCTGCCGCGGCGCAGGTCCGCTCGCTCAACTGCTGGCCGAGGCCGCTGAGCTGAGTCCGGCCCGGAGAAGCGTCAAAGCGCTCGCCCACCGCTCGAACCCACCACGCCCCGACCTGTCTGGAGTTGCCCTGAACGTCACCGCTTCCACCCTCTCCCTCACCGTCGCCGACGTGGACGCCTCGCGCGAGTTCTTCTGCACTCATCTCGGCTATCAGGTGGCCATGGCCGCCGACGGCTTCGCGTCCTTGACGCGCGGTGACGGAGCCGCCGACATCGTGCTGCTTCGTAGCGGCAGCGAGGTGCTCCCGCCCGAACAGCGGGACCAGCGGGCCACGGGCCTGATCTTCGCGCTCACGGTCACCGGCATCGAGGCCGAGGAACGGCGCCTGCGCGAGGCCGGCGCCCCGATCACCATGCCGCTGCGCGAAGAGCCCTGGGGCGAGCGGCTCTTCCAACTGACCGACCCGAACGGCGTCATAGTCCAGTTCGTCGAGTGGGCAGCGCAGGATGCGCCGGCGCGGGCCGAGTAGTCGTACGGCCTGCACGGTCCCGGTGCGTGGAGGAGCAGCGCCAGAACGCACACAGCGGCGAAGACGGCGACGCCGCAGGCCGGGCGAGGCAGCATCAGCTACCACAACTGACCATGACGCTTGAGGGCCCCTGACCAGCGATACCGGTCAGGGGCCCTCCCGGCGTTTCCACCGCGTCCGGGGGCCCCACCGTTTCCACCGCGTCAGGGGCCCTCCAGGCGTTTCCGCCACCAAAGATCCGCCGTGGCTTCAGGAGGGGTGGGTCGTTCGCAGCTGTTCGGCCGTGTGCTGGTAGGCGTCGGCCGCGCGGTGGAAGTAGTCGAACAGGACTTTCAGCTGGTCGGGGTTGTAGCCGCGGAGGATCTGGGCGATCTGCTCGCGGGCGGGGGCCATCACCTCGTCGAGCTCGGCCGGTTGGCCGATGGGCTCGACGATCACTTTGCGGCGGTCGGTGGCATCGGCGGCACGGCGTACGTATCCGGCCTGCTCAAGGCGATCGATCAGCCGGGTGGTGGGCCCGGTGGTCAGCCCGGTACGGGCACCGAGCTCGCCGGGCGTCAGCGGGCCGGCCAGCTCCAGGACGTTGAGCACGTACAGGTCAAACGGCTCCCAAAGTGGGCCAGCACGCAAATCAGGCCCGGCACTGATCTCTCAGTACCGGGCCTGACCTGGTGTTTCAGCTGTCGGGGTGGCGGGATTTGAACCCACGACCTCTTCGTCCCGAACGAAGCGCGCTGCCAAGCTGCGCTACACCCCGATGTCGTTGCTCCACCTGCCCGCATTGCTGCTGGCCGTGGCGACATCGATTACTTTAGCGGACCGGCGCCCGGAGACGAAATCCGGTTTTCGCGGGCCGGGGTTCCGGGCCCGCGCCCGCCCCCGGCCCAGCCTCAGGCCCCCGCCACCAGCGTCAGCAGCGTCGCCTCCGGAGGGCAGGCGAAGCGCATCGGGGTGTAGCGGTTGGCGCCGCAGCCCGCGGAGACGTGCATGTACGACGTCCGGCCCTGCGCCTCGTGCTTCGAGAGGCCCTTCACGCGCTCCGTGTCCAGGTCGCAGTTGGTGACCAGCGCCCCGTAGAAGGGGATGCAGACCTGGCCGCCATGCGTGTGGCCCGCGAGGATCAGGGGGTAGCCGTCGGCCGCGAAGGCGTCGAGCGCGCGCAGGTACGGGGCGTGCACGATGCCCATCGAGAAGTCGGCGCCCGTGTCCGGACCGCCCGCCACGCGCGCGTACCGGTCGCGTTTGATGTGCGGGTCGTCCAGGCCGGTGAGCCCGATCTCGTAGCCCTCGATCTTCAGGGCGCCCCGTGTGTTCGTCAGGTTCACCCAGCCCGCGGCGTCGAAGCCGTCGCGCAGGTCCTCCCACGGGTTGTGGATCACGCCGACGGCCGGTGCGTTGCCGTTCAGGCCGTGCTTGCCCTGCGACTTCTCGACCAGGTAGCGGACGGGGTTGCGCGGCTTGGGGCCGTAGTAGTCGTTCGAGCCGAAGACGTACGCCCCGGGGAACTGCATCAGCGGGCCGAGCGCGTCCAGCGTCTCCGGCACGCCCTCGGGGTCGGAGAGGTTGTCCCCGGTGTTGATCACGAAGTCGGGGCGAAGACCCGCGAGCGAACGCAGCCAGCGCTGCTTCTTGCGCTGCCCCGACACCATGTGGATGTCCGACACCTGGAGAACTCTGAGCGGTCGCATCCCGGGCGGGAGGACCGGCACCGTGATCCTTCGCAGTCGGAAGAAGCGGGCTTCGAAGCCCACCGAGTAGGCCAGACCGGCGGCGGCCGTCGCCGCGATTCCCAGGGGTACTGCGTATTGCGCGCGCATCCTCCCATCGTGTCAGACCCGAAGGCCCCGTAAATCGGCGGGCGTCGGGCCGTGCGCACCTGCGACAATCACGGCATGACCACGCTCAAGTCGAAGCTGCAGGAAGACCTCACCGCCGCGATCAGGGGGCGTGACGAGCTGCGCTCCTCCACGCTCCGGCTGACCCTCACCGCCATCACGAAGGAGGAGGTCTCGGGCAAGACGGCCCGCGAACTCTCCGACGACGAGGTGCAGAAGGTGATCGCCCGCGAGGCCAAGAAGCGCCGCGAGGCCGCGGAGGCCTTCGCCCAGGGCGGTCGCGCCGAGCAGGCCGCCAAGGAGAAGGCGGAGGGCGAGGTCCTCGCCGAGTACCTGCCGAAGCAGCTCTCCGAGGACGAACTCCAGACGATCGTCGCCCAGGCCGTCGAGGAGGCCAAGGCCGCCGGCGCCGAGGGGCCGCGCGCCATGGGCCAGGTCATGAAGATCGTGAACCCGAAGGTCGCGGGCCTGGCCGAGGGCGGCCGCGTCGCCGCCGTCGTCAAGAAGCTGCTCGCGGGCTGACGAGCCAACGCGAAATGGGGGCGCCTCCCGGCTTCGGGAGGCGCCCCCATTCACGTATGAGCGAGTAGGCAGACGGAGAACAGGTCGACGCACGGCCGCTACGGGAGCGCCGCAACGAGAGTGCCGCTACGGGAGCGCCGCAACGGGAGCGCCGCAACGAGAGTGCCGCTACGGGACCGCTACGGGAGCGCCGCAAGGAGAGTGCCGCTACGGAAGCACCCCACTAACGCCCCCAACCCCCACTAACGCCCCCAACCCCCGATCCCGCCCCCATTGCCGTTCCCGCCCCCGCCGTTCCCGCCCCCGCCGATGACGTCCGGCGGCAGGGAGATGTCCGGCCAGGGATCGCCGCCCCCGCCGCCCCCGCCGTTGTTGCCGCCCCCGCCACCACCGTTGCCGCCACCGCCGTTGCCCGGCGGCTTGTTGTCCTCGTCGTGCTTGTCCTTGTCCTTGTCGCCGCCCGGGATATGGACGGTGTTGAAGCCCGGCGCCGGCTTGCCCGCGAGCGCCCCGCTCATCGCGTCCCGCCAGATCGGGCCCGGGACCTCGCCGCCGAAGACCTTGTCGTACGTGACTCCGCCGATGGGGATGTTGACCATCCGCCGCTTGTGCTGCGGGTCGCCGACCCACACCGCGCCCGACATGTTCGGGGTGTAGCCCACGAACCAGGCGGCGTAGCGGAAGTCGGTCGTACCCGTCTTGCCCGCGCTCGCGCGGGAGCCGAGGCCGGCCTGCTTGCCGGTTCCGTCCTCGACCACGCCCTTCAGGAGGGTGTTGATCGTGTCCGCCGTCTTCGTCGACATCGCGCGCGAGCACGTCGACTTCGGGACCGGCAGCGTCTTGCCGCCCGGAGCGGCGATCGACTCGATCGCGACGGGCGAGCAGTACTTACCGCGCGCGGCGAACGTCGCGTACGCGCCCGCCATCGTCAGCGGCGACATCTCCTGGGTGCCGAGCGCGATCGACGGCGCCTGGTCGATCTTCCTGCCGTCGGCCCGCTCGACGCCCATCTTCTCGGCCATCTGAGTCACCGGGCAGATCCCGATGTCGCCGATCATCTCCACGTAGTAGGTGTTGACCGACTTCGCGGTCGCTTCCCGCATGTCGTACGGGCCGACCTCGGTCTCGTTCTCGTTGGTGAGCTTCGCGCCCCCCGAGTTCAGCCACTTCTTGCCGTCACACGCCGCGACGCTGCTGGGATACGGCATCTCGTACGGAGAGTCGTAGCTCTTCGTGGCGGGCATCCCGCCCTCCAGGGCGGCCGCCGCCACGATCGGCTTGAAGGTCGAGCCCGGCTGGTAGCCCGCGCCGCCGCCCATGGCGTGGTCCACGGACAGGTTCATCGAGGTCTCGTTGGCCTTGAGATTGATGCCGTAGGGCCGCGACTGGCCCATGCCCAGGATCTTGCCGGTGCCCGGCTCGACGATCGTGGCTGCCGTCGCCACGTCGTCCTTCTGGTTGACGTGATCCTTTATCGAGGCCTGCACGGACTGCTGGGCCTTCGGGTCGAGGGTCGTCTTGATCCGCAGACCGCCCTGGTTCCAGACCTTGGCCCGTTCCTTCTGGGTCTTGCCGAAGACCGGGTCGGAGAGGAAGACCTCGCGTACGTAGTCACAGAAGAACCCGGCGCCGCTGACCGCGGTGATGCAGCCGTTCTTGGGCTTGCTCACCTTGAGGCCGAGCGGCTTCTCCTTCGCCTCCGCGGCCTCCGCCTGCGTGATGTCGTGCGTCTCCGCCATCCGCTGCAGCACGGTGTTGCGGCGCTTGGTGGCTTCCTCCGAGTCGTTCACGGGGTCGTACCGGCTGGGGGACTGCACGATGCCGGCGAGCAGCGCGGCCTCCTGGACCTGCAGGTCCTTGGCGGGCTTGGAGAAGTAGCGCTGGGCCGCGGCCTCGACTCCGTACGCCTGCTGCCCGAAGTAGGTGATGTTCAGGTAGTTGCTGAGGATGCGCTTCTTGCCCAGCTTGTCCTCGACCTGGATCGCGTACTTCAGCTCGCGGATCTTGCGCCCGAGGGTCTGCTGGGTGGCCTCGGCGACCTTCGTCGGGTCGTTGCCCGCCTCTTCGACGAAGACGTTCTTCACGTACTGCTGCGTGAGTGTGGACGCGCCCTGGGAGACGCCGCCGCTCTGCGCGTTCTGGTTCAGCGCGCGAAGGATGCCCTTCGCGTCGATCGCACCGTGCTCGTAGAAGCGCGAGTCCTCGATGGCGACGATCGCCTTCTGCATGTACGGCGAGATCTCCTTGAGGGGGACCACCGTGCGGTCACGCGAGTAGACCGTGGCGATGGAGCCGCCCTCGCTGTCGAGGATCGTGGTGCGCTGACTCAGCGGCGGCTGCTCCAAGTTGGACGGGATCTCGTCGAACTCCTCCACCGAGCCCTTCGCCGCGAGGCCGAGCGCGCCGGCCGCGGGCAGGGCGATGCCTGCCAGCACGGCCCCCGCGAGCACGCTGACACCTAGGAACTTCGCGGCCTGCTGAGTTGGTGACAGACCACCGCCCGAGCGCTTCTTTCCCATGGGGGCAGCCTACGTTCTGATTCGCCGGACACGCCTCAATGCCTTGGCCTAAGCTGCTCTCAACTGTCACAGCAGTGCGGTTCGGCAACAACCCCTCCCTCGGTCCCGAATCCCGAACAGGGTCCCCCCTCTGCTCGTCCAGATGGCCCGGGGAAGTGCCCGAATTCGCCTCATGCGGCATTCGATGCCCGTTGTGACTCAGCTGAAGTGCCCGCATTTGCCGGGTTAATCACGCATGTCGCCAGCTCACTCCGTCGGGTGATCTGCCGCTTACGCATAGTCCGTTCGGGCCATTCAAGATTGGGCCCGAAGGGGGTGTTGCGCTGTGCCCACCTTCCGTAACGTCCTCAACTGGCGGCGGTGAATATGCCGCTGCCGCCGTGGGGGAGCCTCGATTCGGGAGAGGACGGCGCCGGTATGGGCTGGGTAACCGACTGGAGTGCGCAGGCGGCCTGCCGCACTACCGATCCAGATGAACTGTTCGTTCAAGGAGCAGCGCAGAACAGGGCCAAGGCGGTGTGCACCGGTTGCCCGGTGCGCACGGAGTGCCTGGCCGACGCGCTGGACAACCGCGTCGAATTCGGCGTGTGGGGTGGCATGACTGAGCGGGAGCGCCGCGCACTGTTGCGCAGGCGTCCCACGGTCACCTCGTGGCGCCGTCTGCTGGAGACGGCGCGCTCCGAGTACGAGCGTGGCGCGGGCCTGCTGCCCGTGGACTTGGAGGACGACGAGACGTACGAGAGCTACGCGGCAGTGGGTTAGCGCCCGTCGGCCGCGTGGCGGTGGGGGAGTGCCCCCACCGACCGGTGAGGGAGTGCCCCCACCGACCGCGTGGCAGTGGGTGAGACCTGCTGTTCAGGCTGCTCCGGCCGAATCACCATCAGCACCGGCCGCGAGCCGTTCCCCGATGGCCCGAAGGCCTGCCAGGTCGTGCACGTCGCCCGGCAGCGCCGTCACTTCGGCCACTGCCACCTCGGGGTGAAGCGCGGTGAAGCGATCACGCGTGCGCTGTTCGCGCGCGAGCAGCTGCATGCGTTCCGCGTGCAGTCGCAGCAGACCGGCGGTCAGCTGTGCCACGGGCTGCCGAGCGTCATGAGGTGCGGCTGAGGCTGCTGCGGAGGCTTCTTCTGCAGAGGCTTCTTCAGCAGAAGCTTCCTCGGCGGAGGCTTCAGAGGTCTCTTCGTCAGAGGTCTCTTCGGAAGGTGTGTCAGAAGGTGCGGGGGTCTCGGAACTGCCGGGGGCTTCGTGAGAGTTGCCGGGAGCCTCGGGAGATGCCTCGGGGGAAGCCTCGCGGGAGTTACGAACACCTTCCTTCCCGTCCTCCTGATCCACAATGCGGCTCTCATCAAGATTTTCCGCGGCGGCGAGAGCCCGCTCGGCCGAGAGCTGAGCGGCGCCGCTGCTGTGCACCCTGTTCAGCACGAGACCGGCGAGCGGCATGTCGTCGGCCGCCAGGCGCTCCACGAAGTACGCCGCTTCCCGCAGCGCGTCCCGCTCCGGCGACGCCACCACGAGGAACGCCGTGCCAGGTGCCTGGAGCAGCCGGTACGTGGCGTCCGCGCGGGTGCGAAAGCCGCCGAACATGGTGTCCATCGCGGCCACGAACGTCTGGACGTCGCGCAGCAGTTGACCGCCGAGCAGCTTGCCCAGGGCCCCCGTCATCATCGACATCCCGACGTTCAGGAACTTCATCCCGGCCCGGCCGCCCACCTTCGCGGGGGCCATGAGCACCCGGATCAGCTTCCCGTCCAGGAAGGAGCCGAGGCGCTTCGGCGCGTCGAGGAAGTCCAGGGCGGAACGCGACGGCGGCGTGTCGACGACGATCAGGTCCCACTCGTCACGGGAGCGCAGCTGCCCCAGCTTCTCCATCGCCATGTACTCCTGCGTGCCCGCGAAGCCCGCCGAAAGCGACTGGTAGAAGGGGTTGCCGAGGATCGCGGCCGCGCGCTCCTTGTCCGCGTGCGCCTCGACGATCTCGTCGAAGGTGCGCTTCATGTCGAGCATCATGGCGTGCAGCTCGCCCTCGCCTGAGGCGCCCTCGATGGCCTTGACCTGGCGCGGGACGTTGTCGAGCGAATCGATCCCCATGGACTGGGCGAGCCGGCGCGCCGGGTCGATGGTCAGGACGACGACCTTGCGGCCCCGTTCGGCCGCACGCAGGCCCAGCGCGGCCGCCGTGGTCGTCTTGCCGACGCCTCCGGAGCCGCAGCACACCACGATGCGGGTCTTCGGGTCGTCGAGCAGGGCGTCCACGTCGAGCGTGCGGGCCGGGTCCAGGGGGCGTGTCGTGTCCGGGTGTCGTGCCGGGTCCGAGGTCATGCGATCCCTTGCTTCCGCAGTTCCGTGGCGAGTTCGTAGAGCCCCGCCAGGTCCATTCCCCCGGCCAGCAGGGGGAGTTCGTGCAGGGGGAGGCCGAGATCGCCCAGAACGGCCCGCTGGGAGCCCTCCAGGGCGTGCCGCTCGGCGTACTCGGCGGCCTGCTCCAGGAGCGGGTCCACGAGGCGTTCGGCGACGCCGCCGCGGCGGGCCCCGCCGAGACCGGCGGCGGACAGGGACTTGGCGATGGCGGTACGCGGGGCCTGGTCGAGCCCGAGCTCCAGGGATGCCTCGTCGAGGAGCGCGGGCCGCACCATGTTCACGATGACGCGCCCCACGGGGAGCTTGGCCGCGCGCAGCTCGGCGATCCCGTCGGCGGTCTCCTGGACGGGCATCTCCTCGAGGAGCGTCACCAGGTGGACCGCTGTTTCCGGAGACTTCAGGACGCGCATCACGGCCTGCGCCTGATTGTGTATGGGGCCGATCTTGGCCAGCCCCGCGACCTCGTCGTTCACGTTCAGGAAGCGCGTGATGCGGCCGGTGGGCGGCGCGTCCATCACCACGCAGTCGTACGCGTAACGCCCGCTCTTGTCCTTGCGGCGTACGGCCTCGCAGGCCTTGCCGGTCAGCAGGACGTCCCGCAGACCAGGAGCCACCGTGGTGGCGAAGTCGATCGCGCCGAGTTTCTTGAGCGCGCGTCCCGCGCCCCCCAGTTTGTAGAACATCTGGAGGTAGTCGAGCAACGCCAGTTCTGGATCGATGGCGAGGGCATACACCTCCCCGCCCCCGGGAGCGACGGCGATCTTCCGCTCCTCATACGGCAGCGCTTCGGTCTCGAAGAGCTGCGCGATGCCTTGTCTGCCCTCGACCTCCACGAGGAGGGTGCGCTTGCCCTCCGTCGCGAGGGCGAGCGCGAGTGCGGCGGCCACCGTGGTCTTGCCGGTACCGCCCTTGCCGCTGACGACCTGGAGCCTGCTCACACTTCCGAGCCTAACCAGTCGCCGTCCGGGCTAAGCAGGAGGCCACCGTGAGCAGTGCCTCACAACGGCTACAGTCGGCCATATGACCAAGTGGGAATACGCAACCGTGCCGCTGCTCGTCCATGCCACGAAGCAGATTCTGGACACCTGGGGCGAGGACGGCTGGGAGCTCGTCCAGGTCGTGCCCGGGCCGAACAACCCTGAGCAGCTCGTGGCCTACCTGAAGCGGGAGAGGCAGGCATGAGCGGCAACGTCGAGGCGAAGCTGGCCGAACTCGGCCTGACGCTGCCCGAGGTCGTGCCGCCGCTCGCCGCCTACCAGCCGGCTGTCCAGTCGGGTGTGTACGTCTACACCGCGGGCCAGCTCCCGATGGTGGAGGGCAAGCTTCCGATGACCGGCAAGGTCGGCGGAGAGGTGACCCCCGAGGAGGCCAAGGAACTGGCCCGCACGTGCGCGCTGAACGCGCTCGCCGCGGTGAAGTCCGTGGCCGGTGACCTCGACCGGATCGCCCGCGTCGTGAAGGTCGTCGGCTTCGTGGCCTCGGCCCCGGACTTCACGGGCCAGCCCGCGGTGCTCAACGGCACGAGCGAGCTGCTCGGCGAGGTGCTCGGCGACAAGGGCGTGCACGCCCGCAGCGCCGTGGGCGTGGCGGTCCTGCCCCTGGACGCGCCGGTCGAGGTCGAGATCCAGGTGGAGCTGACCGAGGCGTAGGGCAGCCGCAAGGAGGCCTTGTCGCTGCCTTCCGGCACCCGATGATTGCCTCTCGAACATCCGCCCACCAGGGGATAGCCTCCGCCCATGGCAAATGGGCAGTGGTACCCCCCGGAGTGGCCCGACCGCATCCGTGCGCTGAGCAGCGGCGAACTGACGCCCGCCACTCCGCGCCGGGCGGCCACGGTCATGCTCCTGCGGGACTCCCGGGACTCCGTGGCGGGCCCCGCCGTACACATGCTGCGCAGACGCGCCTCCATGGCTTTCGCCGGGGGCGCGTACGCATATCCGGGCGGCGGAGTGGACCCGCGCGACGACGACCGTCTCGTGCGCTGGGCGGGCCCGTCCCTCGCTACCTGGGCGGCGCGCCTCGGCGTGGACGAGCCGGGCGCCCAGGCGATCGTGTGCGCCGCCGTGCGCGAGACGTTCGAGGAGGCGGGCGTACTGCTCGCGGGGCCGACCCCGTCGAGCGTCGTCGGCGACACCACGGGCGACGACTGGGAGGCCGACCGCGAGGCGCTGGTGGCCCGCGCGCTCTCCTTCGCGGAGTTCCTCGACCGCAGGGACCTGGTCCTCCGTAGCGACCTGCTCGCCGCCTGGGCCCGGTGGATCACTCCGGAGTTCGAGCCGAAGCGCTACGACACGTTCTTCTTCGTGGCGGCCCTCCCGGAGGGGCAGCGCACGCGCAACGCCTCCACGGAGGCCGACCGTACGGTGTGGATCGCCCCGGGGGAGGCCACGGCGGGCTACGACAAGGGCGACCTCCTGATGATGCCGCCCACCATCGCGACCTTGCGCCAACTGAGCCCCTACGGGTCGGCCGCGGACGCCCTGGCCGCCGCCCCGGAGCGCGACCTCACCCCGGTCCTGGCGCAAGCGCGCCTGGAGGAGGGTGAGTTGGTGCTGACCTGGCCGGGTCACGAAGAGTTCACGAAGCACATCCCTACGAGGGGCTCCGCATGACCGTGGCCACGCCCTTCATGAGCACGTCCTTGCCTGCCGCCTTGCCTGCCACGAACCGGACGGGAGTCACCCCCGCATGACCGAAGCCGCCGCCCTTCCCGGGCAGCCCCGGGGCGGAGTCCTCAGCGGTCCCGCCACCGCCCGCGCGGTCAACGTCCTCGCCCCCAACGCGTCCGCGATGACGCTGGACGGGACCAACACCTGGATCGTCTCCGAGCCGGGCTCCGGGCTCGCGGTCGTCGTCGACCCGGGGCCCCTGGACGACGGACACCTCCAGCACGTCATCGCCACGGCCGAGAAGGCCGGGCAGCGGGTCGCGCTCACCCTCCTCACCCACGGCCACCCCGACCACGCGGAGGGCGCCGCCCGCTTCGCCGAGCTGACCGGCACCAAGGTCCGGGCCCTCGATCCCGCGCTGCGTCTGGGCGACGAAGGGCTGGGCGCGGGTGACGTGATCACGACGGGCGGCCTCGAACTCCGGGTGGTCCCGACGCCGGGCCACACCGCGGACTCCCTCTGCTTCCATCTCCCGGCCGAGCAGGCGGTCCTGACGGGGGATACGGTCCTGGGTCGCGGTACGACGGTCGTGGCGCACCCTGACGGCCGCCTGGGGGACTATCTGGACTCCCTGCGGCGCCTGCGGTCCCTGACGGTCGACGACGGCGTGCACACGGTCCTGCCGGGCCACGGTCCGGTCCTGGAAGACGCCCAGGGCGTCGTCGAGTTCTACCTGGCCCACCGGGCGAACCGCCTGGCCCAGGTCGAGACGGCCGTGGAGAACGGCCACGCGGCCCCCTCGGACGTGGTCGCCCACGTCTACGCGGACGTGGACCGCTCCTTGTGGCCGGCAGCGGAACTGTCGGTCAGGGCCCAACTGGACTACTTGCGGGAACACGGCTTGATCTAGCGCACCCGCCCACCTGGCCACCTGGAACCCGCCCACTGGGCCACCCCACACCGCGGGGCGATCGGGTTGGTCAGTGGGAAAAGCATGTGCGAGAACGCGGATGGGGCCCAGCCTCAAAGAGACGGGACCCCATCCGCGTACGAAACAGCGTCAGCGAGAACGCTTGGCCAACCGCTCCACGTCCAGCAAAATCACCGCGCGAGCCTCGAGCCGAAGCCAGCCGCGCCCGGCGAAGTCCGCCAGAGCCTTGTTGACCGTCTCGCGGGACGCGCCGACCAACTGGGCCAGCTCCTCCTGCGTGAGGTCGTGCACGACGTGGATGCCCTCTTCGGACTGCACGCCGAAGCGGCGCGACAGGTCGAGAAGGGCGCGGGCCACACGCCCGGGCACGTCGGAGAAGACCAGATCGGACATCTGGTCGTTCGTCTTGCGCAGGCGCCGCGCGACGGCACGCAGCAGCGCCGCGGCCACCTCGGGCCGTGCGTTCAGCCACGGCTGGAGGTCGCCGTGGCCCAGGCCGAGCAGCTTGACCTCGGTGAGCGCGGAGGCGGTGGCCGTACGCGGACCCGGGTCGAACAGCGAGAGCTCACCGATGAGCTCGCCGGGGCCGAGCACCGCGAGCATGTTCTCGCGGCCGTCGGGTGAGGTGCGGTGAAGCTTCACCTTGCCCTCGGTGACCACGTAAAGGCGGTCTCCGGGGTCACCTTCATGGAAAAGCGCATCCCCGCGCGCGAGCGTCACCTCACTCATGGAGGCGCGGAGCTCCGCGGCCTGCTCGTCATCGAGCGCCGCGAAGAGCGGGGCGCGCCGCAGAACGTCGTCCACGAGTTCTCTCCTTGTCGACCTGCATCAGGGGACCGTGCTCCCCATTTTGCCGGACGGTCCAAACAGTGTGATCAGTCACAAGTCTGCCGCACTGACGTCGCATGCTGTGCGGGAGGGGGCCAATTGGGGGCCGATCCATGGGGTCCAGGGCGGATGTCAGTGTCGGGCTCTAGGCTGGCCGGGTGTCCAAAAAGCCGGTGGGAGCACAGGCCAGGGGTACCGGGAAGGCTACAGCCCAACCGGATTCCGCTGTGGGCGAACATACATCCACTGAGCCAGAGAATGCGACAAAAGGGACAAGGGTGCCACCGGTGAGCAAGCCATCGGAGCGAGATCAGGCCACTGCCGACACGGCGAAATCCACCCCGGCAAAGAAGGCCCCCGCGGCAAAGAAGGCCCCTGTGGCCAAGAAGGTGCCCGCGGCGAAGAAGGCCCCGGCAGTCAAGAAGGCCCCGGCAGTCAAGAAGGCCGCGGCAGTCAAGAAGGCCGCTCCAGCGAAAGCCAAGGCCACCACCACGACTAAGGCCACCACCACGACTAAGGCCACCACCACGACCAGGGCCGCCACCAGCACCAAGACCAAGGCCAAGCCCGAGTCGCACACCTCCCTCGTCCGCCGAGCCCGCCGCATCAACCGTGAGCTCGCCGAGGTGTATTCGTACGCCCACCCCGAGTTGGACTTCGAGAACCCCTTCGAGCTGCTCGTCGCCACGGTCCTCTCCGCGCAGACGACCGACCTGCGGGTGAATCAGACGACCCCGCGCCTCTTCGCCGCGTACCCGACGCCGGAGGACCTCGCCGCCGCCAGCCCCGAGGAGGTCGAGGAGTTGATCCGGCCGACCGGGTTCTTCCGGGCCAAGACGAAGTCGATCATGGGGCTCGCCACGGCCCTCAGGGACAACCACGGCGGCGAGGTCCCCGGCCGTATAGAGGACCTGGTCAAGCTCCCCGGCGTAGGACGCAAGACCGCGTTCGTCGTGCTGGGGAACGCCTTCGGAGTCCCCGGCATCACCGTGGACACCCACTTCGGACGCCTCGTCAGGCGCTGGAAGTGGACCGAGGAGACCGACCCGGTGAAGGTCGAGGCCGCCGTCGCTGACCTCTTCCCGAAGAGCGAGTGGACGATGCTCTCGCACCGCGTGATCTTCCACGGCCGCCGGATCTGCCACTCTCGCAAGCCCGCCTGCGGCGCCTGCCCGATCGCCGATCTCTGCCCGGCGTACGGGGAGGGCGAGACCGACCCGGAGAAGGCGAAGAAGCTCCTGAAGTACGAGATGGGCGGCCTGCCGGGCCAGCGCCTCAAGCCCCCGCCGGACTATCCGGGGAAGGCCGCGCCCCCGCTGGGCGCCGCATGAGCGAGGAACCAACCGAGGGTCCACAGGCGTTGTCCACAGTTGGACGGGGGTGCCGATGACGCACGCGAGCGACACGAGCGAGACAACCGACACGAGCGATACGCACATGAGAGATGGAAACGGCTTCCAGAGGCCCGGCCAGGGACTCGGACGGGGTCTTGGTCAGGAACTGGGCCGAAACCCTGGTCAGGAGCGCGGCCACGGTCACGACCCCGGCCGCACTGGCAGCCCCATCGGACACGTGCGCCTCAGCACCGAAGGCCTCCCCGCCTGGCTGGATCCGGTCGCACACGCGGCCGAGACGGTCCGACCGACGCAACTCAGCCGCTTCCTGCCCCCGGAGAGCGGCGCCGGGCGCCAGTCCGCCGTGCTGATCCTCTTCGGAGAGGGCACACGCGGCCCCGAGCTGCTCCTGATGGAGCGTTCGGGAAGCCTCCGCTCGCACGCGGGACAACCCTCCTTCCCCGGCGGCTCCCTCGACCCCGAGGACGGCGATCCCCTCGCCGACGGCCCCCTGCGCGCCGCCCTGCGTGAGGCCGAGGAGGAGACCGGACTCGACCCCCGGGGCGTTCAGCTCTTCGGCGTGCTGCCCAAGCTCTTCATCCCGGTGAGCGATTTCGTGGTGACCCCGGTGCTCGGCTGGTGGCGCACGCCCACCCCCGTGGGCGTCGTCGATCCGGCCGAGACGGCCCGCGTCTTCACGGTCCCCGTGTCCGATCTCACGGACCCCGGCAACCGCGCGACGACAGTTCATCCGAGCGGCCACCAAGGCCCGGCCTTCCTCGTCGAATCGGCTCTGGTCTGGGGTTTTACGGCCGGAGTGATCGACAGAATCCTGCACTTCGCAGGCTGGGAGCGCCCCTGGGACCGCACCAAGCAGGTGCCGCTCGACTGGCGCGCATGACAAGGTTGCGGGGACGTGGCGACCGCGATGCGAGGCGAGGATTGAATCGGTGAACGTGCTGGACATCCTTTTGGTGGTCGCCGCCGTATGGTTCGCGGTCGTCGGCTATCGCCAGGGATTCGTCGTCGGCATCCTGTCGGTGATCGGGTTTCTGGGTGGCGGACTCGTCGCGGTGTACCTGCTGCCCGTCATCTGGGCTGCCCTCACGGACGACGAGGGAGCGGTCAGCACGACGGCCGCCGTCGTGGCCGTGGTCATCGTGATCGTCTGTGCCTCCATCGGCCAGGCCCTCACCACCCACCTGGGCAACAAGCTCCGCCGGTACATCACTTGGCAGCCGGCCCGCGCCCTGGACGCCACGGGCGGCGCGCTGGTCAACGTACTGGCGATGCTCCTGGTCGCCTGGCTGATCGGCTCCGCCCTCGCGGGCACGACGCTGCCGACGGTCGGCAAGGAAGTACGCAACTCCAAGATCCTGCTCGGCGTCTCGCGCACGCTGCCCGACCAGGCCGACACCTGGTTCGCGGACTTCTCCTCGGTCCTCGCGCGCAACGGCTTCCCGCAGGTCTTCAGCCCGTTCTCGAACGAGCCCATCACCGAGGTCCAGGCCCCCGACCCCAAGCTCGCCAAGAGCGAGGTCGCCACGAAGGCCCGGCGCTCCATCGTGAAGGTGCAGGGCGAGGCGCGCGGCTGCGGCAAGGTCCTCGAAGGCACCGGCTTCGTCTTCTCCGAGCGCCGCGTGATGACCAACGCGCACGTGGTCGGCGGCGTGGACGAGCCGACGGTGCAGATAGGCGGAAACGGCAGGACGTACGACGCGAAGGTCGTGCTCTACGACTGGGAGCGCGACATCGCCGTTCTGGACGTGCCGACGCTCGATGCGCCCGCGCTGCAGTTCACGTCGAAGGACGCGGTCAGCGGTGACAACGCGATCGTCGCGGGCTTCCCGGAGAACGGCCCGTACGACGTCCGCCCGGCGCGCGTGCGTGGTCGCATCACGGCCAACGGCCCGGACATCTACCACCGGGGCACCGTGCGCCGCGACGTGTACTCGCTCTACGCGACCGTCCGCCAGGGAAACTCGGGCGGCCCGTTGCTCACGCCCGAAGGAAAGGTCTACGGCGTGGTGTTCGCCAAGTCGCTCGACGACCCGGACACCGGATACGCCCTCACCGCCGACGAGGTCCGCGAGGACATCAAGGCAGGCCGCACCGCCAACCAAGAGGTCGACAGCGAGGGCTGCGCGCTCTAGACGGCGCGCAGGCGGGGGAGCAGCCGGATCGGTCCGGATGGATCAGCCGCGTACGCCTGGTGTAGCCGCGTACGCCTGGTCCGGTCGCGCGTTGGCCTCAGTCGCGTGTATGCCTCAGCCGCGCCGAGACCCAGCGGGCCCTGCGGCGCAGGATGCGGGGGATGCCGATGCCTTGAGCGGGGCCTTCATGGCCCGGATCATGGGGGCCGCCCCTCTCACGGCTGTTCAGCGCGATGGCTGAGCGGCGGTTGCGTGCTGCGTCACTGTAGTCGTGCGTCCAGCCCATACCCCGACGTTTGCCCGTGCCCCAAGGTCGGTAATCGCGCCCACGGGCCCCAATTGGCCTATGCGGGAGGCAATTGGCCGTTCGAAGAACAGGTGTTCCCTTGGGTCGTCCTCCGGCCTTCCCTTGACCCTGTTTCAGGCCCCGTGCGACCTACCGGTCCGGCTCGGGGTCCTTCAGCCAGTTGACCAGCTCGGTGGAGAAGGCGACCGGGTCCTCCTCCTGCGGAAAGTGCCCCAGACCGTCGAACAGCCGCCACCGGTAGGGCGCTTCGACGTACTCGCCCGAGCCGGCGGCACTGCGCGTGCGCATCACGGGGTCCAGCGAGCCGTGCAGATGCAGCGTGGGAACCCGCACGGGGCGCTTCATGCGCCGGTTGAACTGGATGCCGTCGGGTCGGGCCATCGACCGCACCATCCAGCGATACGGCTCGACCGAGCAGTGCGCCGTCGACGGGATCGTCATGGCACGGCGGTACGTCTCCACCGACTCATCGTCCGGCAGCCGCGGCCCCGACCAGTCCCGCACCAGACGCCCCACCAGAGCGGCGTCGTCGGCGACGAGTTGACGCTCCGGCACCCACGGCCGCTGGAAGCCCCACACGTACGAGGCCGCGGCGGTCTGCCGGCGGTCCGAGAGCATCGCCGAGCGCCAGCGCCGCGGGTGCGGCATCGAGGAGACGGCGAGGCGGCGCACCAGCTTGGGCCGCATCACGGCCGCCGTCCACGCGAGGTAGCCGCCCAGGTCGTGTCCGACGAGCGCGGCATCCGGCTCGCCGAGCGACCGTACGACGCCCGTGATGTCGAGCGCGAGGTTCGCCGGGTCGTAACCCCGCGGCGTACGGTCGCTGCCGCCCACGCCCCGCAGGTCCATCGCGACCGCCCGGAAGCCCGCGTCGGCGAGCGCCACCATCTGGTGCCGCCAGGTCCACCAGAACTGCGGAAAGCCGTGCAGGAGCAGCACGAGCGGCCCGTCGCCCATCTCGGCGATGTGGAAGCGGGCGCCGTTGGCGGCGACGTCCCGGTGGGTCCACGGGCCTTCGATGCGTACGAGTGACGCGGGTTGGGCCGGATGGGGGGCGGGCGTGGCGGGGTCCGTCATGAAGACGAGCGTGCCACAGCCGCAGGCTTCTCACTGCCACGGTCGAGGGTGGCGCCCACGGCAGGCGCGGGGCCGACCGAACGCGGGTGCGGCTTCACGTTCTGCAGTACGGCAGCCGTCTGCTTGGCCGAGGCAGCGGCCTTCTGCGGCCCCTTGCCCTTCTTGGCCTTCTTCGCGAAGACGACGCCGATCAGCGCGAGCACGCCCGCCACCAGCACGTTCGCCGCGAAGGAGAGCACGAAGCAGATGGCCATGTTCCAGCCGCTCCAGGTACGGATGCCGTACGCCAGGGCGAAGCTCAGCATCGGCAGCGAGAAGAGCAGCACCGCCCCCGCGGCGGCGAACGCGCCGCCGCCGACCGCACCCCGCTTGACGTCCTGCCGCAGCTGGGCCTTGGCCAGCGCGATCTCGTCGTGCACCAGCGCCGACATCTCGCTGGTCGCCGTGGAGACCAGCTGGCCGAGGCTGCGTTCGGTGCCGACGGGCCCGTCGGGTGCGCTCATCGCTTCTCCCCTTCTCCGTAAGCCTGCGTAAGCCTGCTCACATACGTCTGTTCCGGTACGACCGCTCAGCTCAGTCTGCGCAGTCAAGTCTGCTCAGATCATGCCGGACCGTCGTCCTCGGCGCGTGCCCCGGCCGACACTTCGGCAAGCCTGCGGTGCTCGGCCGCCTTCTTCTCATAGATCGCGGCCATCCGCAGGTGGTACTCCGGCTTGTCCTGTTCGTACACGTCCGGGATGCCGTCGAGGTCGTCGTCGCGCTCCTCGTGCTCGTACAGCGCGCGGTAGCGGGCGTTGCGCACCTTGAGCAGGATCCCCGAGAGCACGGCCGCGATGAGAGAGCCCATCAGGACGGCTGCCTTGATCTCGTCGGTGAGGAGCGGGTCCTCGGTGAAGGCGAGTTCGCCGATCAGGAGCGAGACGGTGAAGCCGATGCCGGCCAGCGAGGCGACGGCGAACACGTCCGCCCAGGCGAGTTCCTCGTTGAGTTCGGCCTTGGTGAAGCGGGCAGCGAGCCAGGTGCCGCCGAAGATGCCGACCGTCTTGCCGACCACGAGGCCGAGCACCACACCGAGCGTCTCGGGCTGGCCGAACACGTCGCGAAGTGCGCTGCCCGACACCGCCACACCGGCGCTCATCAGTGCGAACAGCGGTACGGCGAGTCCCGCGGAGAGGGGGCGCACCAGGTGTTCGATGTGCTCGCCCGGCGAGTGCTCCTCGCCCTCGCGGCGGGTGCAGCGCAGCATCAGGCCCATCGCGACACCGGCGATCGTGGCGTGAATGCCGCTGTTGTACATCAGGCCCCAGATGACCAGGGCCAGCGGAACGTAGACGTACCAGCCGCGGACGTTCTTGCGGAGCAGCAGCCAGAAGACCACGAGGCCGATCACCGCGCCGCCGAGCGCCGCGAAGTCGAGGTCGCTGGTGAAGAACACCGCGATGATCAGGATCGCGAAGAGGTCGTCGACGACGGCGAGCGTGAGCAGGAAGGCGCGCAGCGCGGACGGCAGCGAGGTGCCGATGACCGCGAGGACGGCGAGCGCGAAGGCGATGTCGGTGGCGGTCGGCACCGCCCAGCCGTTCATGGAGCCGCCGCCGACGGTGTTGACCAGGACGTATACGAGAGCCGGTACGGCCATGCCGCAGAGCGCGGCGATGACGGGCAGGGCCGCGGCCTTCGGGTCGCGCAGATCGCCCGCGACGAGCTCACGCTTGAGTTCGATGCCGGCGACGAAGAAGAAGACGGCGAGCAGTCCGTCGGCCGCCCAGTGCGCGAGGGAGAGGTCGAGGCCGAGGGCGGAGGGCCCGAGGTGGAATCCGCTCACGGACCTGTACGACTCACCGGCGGTGTTCGCCCAGATCAGCGCGGTGACGGCGGCCACGAGGAGGAGGACGCCACCGACCGTCTCGGCACGCAGCGCGTTGGCGACGAAGGTCCGTTCGGGCAGCGAGAGCCGTCCCAGGACCTTGCGGTTGTTGCGGGGTGCGTTGCGGGGTTCGGGCGCGGCCACGGGGGTCGACCTCCGGTCGGTAGGCAGGACAAAACACTTGCCGACCAGACTTCCCGGCGCACCTAGGTTCTTCTTGTCGCGCTGTTGACGCGGTCCTCAGCGTACCCAACTTGCGACCGGACCTATCCGGCGATCTTCACTTTATGCGCAAGAGGGGCACCCGGCGCGGTGCCGGATGCCCCTCTCTGGCGTAGGCCTGACTAGTCCTCGCTCGGCGCGGCGGGCAGCTTGGTCTGGATCAGGTCCATCACGGAGGAGTCCGTGAGCGTGGTGACGTCGCCCAGCTCGCGGTTCTCGGCGACGTCCCGCAGCAGGCGCCGCATGATCTTCCCGGAGCGGGTCTTGGGCAGCTCGGCCACCGGGAGGATGCGCTTGGGCTTGGCGATCGGCCCAAGGGTCGCGCCCACGTGGTTGCGCAGGTCGGCCACGAGGCCCTCGTCGTCGGCGTTGGCTGTGCCGCGCAGGATCACGAAGGCGACGATGGCCTGACCGGTGGTCTCGTCCGCGGCCCCCACGACGGCTGCTTCGGCGACCGAGGGGTGCGAGACGAGGGCGGATTCGACCTCGGTGGTGGAGATGTTGTGCCCGGAGACGAGCATGACGTCGTCCACGCGGCCCAGGAGCCAGATGTCGCCGTCGTCGTCCTTCTTGGCGCCGTCGCCGGCGAAGTACTTGCCCTCGAAGCGCGACCAGTAGGTGTCGAGGAAGCGCTGGTCGTCACCCCAGATGGTGCGCAGCATGGAGGGCCACGGCTCGGTCAGGACGAGGTAGCCGCCCCCGCCGTCGGGCACTTCGCGGGCCTCGTCGTCGACGACGGTCGCGGCGATGCCCGGCAGGGCGCGCTGGGCGCTGCCCGGCTTGGTCTCGGTGACGCCAGGCAGCGGCGAGATCATCATGGCGCCGGTCTCGGTCTGCCACCAGGTGTCCACGATGGGGCACTTGTCGGCGCCGATGTTCTTGCGGTACCACATCCATGCCTCGGGGTTGATCGGCTCACCGACAGAGCCGAGGACCCGCAGGCTGGAGAGGTCGAACTTCGCGGGGATGTCGTCGCCCCACTTCATGAACGTCCGGATCGCGGTGGGCGCGGTGTAGAGGATGCTCACGCCGTACTTCTGGACGATCTCCCAGAAGCGCCCCTGGTGCGGGGTGTCGGGCGTGCCCTCGTACATGACCTGCGTCGCGCCGTTCGCCAGCGGGCCGTACGTGATGTACGAGTGCCCGGTGACCCAGCCGATGTCGGCCGTGCACCAGTAGACGTCGGTCTCCGGCTTGAGGTCGAAGACGGCGTGGTGGGTGTAGGCGGCCTGGGTGAGATAGCCGCCGGAGGTGTGCAGGATGCCCTTCGGCTTACCCGTCGTGCCCGACGTGTAGAGGATGAAGAGCGGGTTCTCCGCGTCGAACGCCTCGGGCGTGTGCTCGGACGACTGGCGCTCGGTCAGCTCGTGCCACCACACGTCGCGGCCCTCGCTCCACGCCACGTCCTGACCCGTGCGGCGCACCACCAGGACGTGCTCGACGGAGCTTCCCTCGCGCGCGACGGCGTCATCCACGGCGGGCTTGAGGGCGGCGGGCTTGCCGCGGCGGTAGCCGCCGTCGGAGGTGATGACGACCTTGGCGTCGGCGTCCGCCACGCGCTTGGCGATGGCATCGGCCGAGAACCCGCCGAAGACCACGGAGTGCGCGGCGCCGATACGGGCACAGGCCAGCATCGAGATGACCGCCTCGGGGATCATCGGGAGATAGACGGCGACGCGGTCGCCCTGCCGCACGCCCAGCTCGGTCAGCGCGTTGGCGGCCCGGCTGACCTCGTCCTTGAGCTCGGCGTAGGTGATGGCCCGGCTGTCGCCGGGCTCACCCTCGAAGTGGATGGCCACACGGTCGCCATTACCGGCCTCGACGTGCCGGTCCACGCAGTTGTACGCGACATTCAGCTTGCCGTCGGCGAACCACTTCGCGAACGGCGGGTTCGTCCAGTCGAGCGTTTCGGTCGGCTCGGTGGCCCAGGTCAGCCGGCGGGCCTGCTCGGCCCAGAAGCCGAGCCGGTCAGCCTTGGCCTGTTCGTACGCCTCCGCGGTGACGTTGGCGTTGGCCGCCAGGTCGGCCGGCGGCGCGAACCTTCGCTCTTCTTTAAGAAGGTTGGCCAGGCTTTCGTTGCTCACGACATCTCCCATTCCCAGGGTGTCCGTTGTGTCCAAAGCCACAGCTCATCAGACCCGAACCCCTGGTGACAAGAGCTTGCCGAAAATTGGTTTAGACCTTTACTCGCCTCGGCGGCTCCTCGTGGGGTTCTCCCTGGTGCGGTGACGGCGTCACCTGGTCGAATACGTCGTCCGGGCTGTCGGTCAGCAGATAGGCCTGCGCCTCGCCGACATGGAAGTACATGCCATGCAGTTCGAGGGAGCCCTCGGCGATGCGCCGCGCCACGGACTCATGGCCACGCAGATGCGCCAACTGCTGGACCACATTGGTCAGGCAGAGCTGCTCGACCGCGTCGGCGGGCGCCCGCCCGGCGAGCCGCGCCCAGCCCTCCTGCTCGTGGGCCGCCATGCGCTCGAGGCTCGGCATCCCGTGCCGCAGCCACCGCTTCAGGGGCGTCTGGGCGCCCCCGGGCGGAGTGGTGAGCAGTGCCTGCATCGCCCCGCACCCGGAGTGCCCGCACACGGTGATGGACCGCACCCGCAGCACGTCCACCGCGTACTCGATCGCCGCGGCCACCGAGTCGTCGCCGCTCTCGGCGCCCGGCAGCGGCACCAGATTGCCGACGTTGCGCACGACGAAGAGGTCGCCAGGGCCGCTCGACGTGATCATCGAGGTCACGAGCCGGGAGTCGGCGCAGGTCAAGAAGAGCTGCGAGGGCTGCTGCCCCTCGCGGGCGAGCCGGGCGAGCTCCCTTCGCACGTGCGGCGCGGTGTTCCGCTGGAACGCGCTGATTCCGCTCGCCAGTTGATACCCGCTCGGCCCTGTCTCGCCCTGCGGTGCCTCCTGGGGGCGGTCGCAGTGGTGGTTGCGCCATGCCGTCCAGGGCCGGCAGCAGGAGTGCGACGAACTGGCGGGCTCGGCGATCCGCGTCCCGGCACGCCCGGTCACCTCGACGGCGCCGCCCTGCGCGGTGTGCGCGTCCTGCCAGCACTGCAATGCTTCGTACGCGGCGTGGTCCATGAATGATCCGTCCAGCTCGATGACGGCCGAAGCGCCGTGCGGCACAAGATGCAGCGCCCTGCTGAGGCGCGGCACGGCGAGGAAGGTCAACTGCCCGCGCACGCGCACGTGGTGGACCCCGTCCTCCTCGGTGTGGGTGATCCGGGTGCGGGCGAGGCGGTGCAGCGCGACGGCCACGGCCACGGCGACGCCGATGGTCACGCCTTCGAGCACCCCGAGGAGGACCACACCGAGTGTCGTGGTCGTGTACACGAGGATCTCGCGGTGGCGGGTGATGGTGCGGATGTGGTTCAGGTTCACCATCTGGATGCCGACCGCCATCACCAGGGCGGCGAGCGCGGCGAGCGGGATCAGCTCCAGGAGGGGGACCAGCAGCAGGGCGGCCACTACTACCCAAACGCCGTGCAGCATCGTGGAGTTCCGGCTGACGGCACCCGCTCGCACATTGGCCACGCTGCGCACCGCGACGCCGGCCACGGGGAGCCCGCCGAGCGCTCCGGACACGGCGTTGGCGGCGCCCTGGCCGAGCAGTTCGCGGTTGAGGTCGGAGCGGACGCCGCCGGCGCTCGGGTCGCGGCGCGCGGAGACCAGCTTGTCCACGGCGACGGCACCGAGCAGCGACTGAACACTGCAGACCAGCGTGACCGTGAGGACGGCGGCCACGAGCCCGAGGGCGGGCCCTTCGGGCAGACCGAGAAGCGCGTGACTGCGCCATGACGGCAGATCGACCTTGGCCACGCTCAGCCCGGCGGCCACGGCGACGGCCGTGGCGGCGGCGACGGAGACCAGGGGTGCTGGTACGACACGCAGGGCTTTGCCCGTACGCCCGGGGATCCGCGGCCAGAGCAGCAGCAACGCCAGGGTCAGCAGGCTGATCGACAGGGCCGCCGGATGTACGTCGGCCAACTGGGCCGGCAGTCCACGGAGGTTGTCGAGCACGGAGCTCTGCGGGGTGCCGCCGAGCACGATGTGCAGCTGGGCGACGGCGATGGTGACACCGATGCCGGCCAGCATGCCGTGTACGACGGCCGGGCTGACGGCGAGCGCCGTGCGCGCCACGTGCAGGCAGCCGAGGGCGAGTTGGCAGAACCCGGCGAGAACGGTGATGGCGCAGGTGGTCCGCCAGCCGTACTGGTGGATGAGGTCGGCGGTGACGACCGTGAGCCCTGCGGCGGGTCCGCTGACCTGCAGCGGCGATCCGCCGACCCATCCGGCGACGAGCCCGCCGACGGCAGCGGCGACGAGGCCCGCCTGGAGCGGCGCGCCGGTGGCGAGCGCGATGCCGAGGGACAGCGGAAGGGCGATCAAGAAGACGGCGATCGACGCGGAGACGTCGGCACCGGCGATGCGGAACTTGCGGCCCTTGCGGAACTTGCCGGGCGGCGGCGCGTGAGGCTCGTGGTCGCGTGAGTCGTGGGCCGGGTCGGTGGCATGGGTGGGGACGCAGGCAGACATGTTTCCCGTCTCCTCCGGGGCAGCGCGGTCGCGGGACAGGGGGCCCTCCGGAGGGTCTCCGGCGGGCGGGGTCGCGGCCGTGGGTCACGGCGTTGCAGCGGCGGGATTTATCAACTCTCGGTAAACGAATCGTAATGGAGAGTAAAGGCTATGGATAGACAAGCGGGGCAAATGGGGCATTAGATCACTCCGAAGGGTGAATAAAGCATTTTGTCGGCTTGTCGTACCACTTGGCTCACGGCCCCGTGCGACGTTGGCGGCGCTGCGGTTCATTCCCGGGCAATTGCGGACCAATCGCGTCCCGGTGGTGACCGCTGAAGTGCCCCCGTGGGCTCCTGCAGTCCCCTGCAGCCGTGCCCCATTCGAAGCCGACTTGAAGGAAGAAGGTGGGCGGAAGATGGCCGCCACCCAGAGGACCCAGCGGATCGCCGCGGGCACCACCGCCCTCGTGGCATGCGTCGCGGTACTGGCCGGTTGCTCCAGCGGCGACACCGGCGCCAAGTCAGGCGCCCCGGGCGCCAAGAAAGCATCTCCCGCCCCGGCCCCCAAGAGCGCGGTCCGCATGATCGGCGACGGCTCCACGGCCTTCACCGGCCGCCAGCCGCACCTGCCCGATCCCGCCCGGCTGAGACCCGGCCAGAAGCCGCCCCAGTTCGTGGTCTTCTCCTGGGACGGCGCCGGCGAGGACAGCCAGAAACTCTTCTCGCACTTCCGCAAGGTGGCCAAGCGGAACGACGCCACGATGACGTACTTCCTCAGCGGCGTGTACATGCTCCCCGAGGCGAAGCGGAAGCTCTACGACCCGCCGAAGCACATGGCCGGCAGCTCGGACATCGGCTTCAACGACCGCAAGGGAATCAAGGACACCGTGGAGCAGCTCCGCGGCGCCTGGCTCGAGGGCAATGAGGTCGGCACCCACTTCAACGGCCACTTCTGCGGCCCGGGCCGCGGCGTGGGTGAGTGGTCGGTCGACGACTGGAAGAGCGAGATCGAGCAGGCCAAGTCCTTCGTGAAGGCATGGAAGACGAACACGGGCATGAAGAAGGCGCAGCCGCTGCCCTTCGACTACGACAAGGAACTCATCGGCGCCCGCACGCCCTGTCTCGAAGGACAGAAGAACTTCATGCGGGCGGCCCGCGAACTGGGCTTCCGCTACGACACCAGCGGCGTCAACAACCAGGTCTGGCCCAAGAAGAAGGAAGGCCTCTGGGACCTGTCGATGCAGCTGGTCCCCGTCCCCGGCCGCAAGTTCGAGACGCTGACCATGGACTACAACTTCATGGTGAACCAGTCGGGCACGACGTCTCAGGGCGACCCCAGCAAGCACGAGTACTGGGGCGACCAGATGCGTGACGGGCTGCTCCAGGGCTTCGACCGCGCCTACACGGGCAACCGCGCCCCACTGATCATCGGCAACCACTTCGAGTCCTGGAACGGCGGCACGTACATGCGTGCCATCGAGGAGACGATCGAGACGGTCTGCACCAAGCGCGAAGTGCGCTGTGTCTCCTTCCGCCAACTCGCCGACTGGCTCGACGCCCAGGACCCGCAGACCGTTCAGCGCCTCACCAAGCTCCCGGTCGGCAAGGCCCCGAAGGAGGGCTGGAAGTCCTTCCTCTCCGCCAGGCCCGCACCGGCCCCGAAGGGCGTACCGGGCGCTCCGGCAGCCAAGCCGTAGCCCTTCGCCGCAGCGCCCTTGGCGCGCTTCAGGCCGTGGCGACGGTCCGCTCACGCAGTACGAAGTCGGGGTCGACCTGGGCAGCCAGGTCGGCACCCGTCCGTTCGTTGCCCCAGCTCTGCGCGTTCTTCAGGTGGAAGTGGACCATCTGACGGGTGTAGCGGTCCCAGTCCCTGCGGTCGTACGAGGTGTCGACGGCGCTCTGAAGTGCCCGCAGGGAACGGCGGTTGTCGTCCTCCAGGAACTCGAACCGGGGCGGACGGCCCTTCTCCATGGCGCGCACCCAGTCCGAGTGCCCGACCGTCACCAGGAGGTCGTCGCCGACCTGCTCGCGCAGGAAGTCGATGTCGTCCTGGCCCTGCACCTTGTTGCCGACGACCTTGAGGTCGACGCCGAAGTCCCGTGCGTATTCCTTGTACTGGCGATAGACGGAGACCCCCTTCCGGGTCGGCTCGGCCACCAGGAACGTCATGTCGAAGCGGGTGAACATGCCGGAGGCGAAGGAGTCCGAACCCGCGGTCATGTCCACGACCGCGTACTCGTCGCGCCCGTCGACCAAGTGGTTCAGGAGCAGCTCCACCGCCCCCGTCTTGGAGTGGTAGCAGGCGACACCGAGATCGGCTTCGGTGAACGGCCCTGTGACCATCAAACGCACGGCTGCGTCGTCGAGTTCCACCGGCCGCGCACACGCGTCGTACACGGGGTTGTCCTCGCGCACCCGCAGGATCCGCGAGCCCTCGCCGGGCGGTGTCGTCTTGATCATCGTGTCGGCGGAGGCGATCCGCGGGTTGGAGCCCCGCAGGTAGTCCTTGATCAGGGGAAGGCGCGCGCCCATGGCGGGCAGCGCGGCGGCGTCCGCCTCGTCGAGGCCGAGCGCGGGGCCCAGGTGCTGGTTGATGTCGGCGTCCACCGCGAGGACCGGCGCTCCGGTGGCGGCGAGGTGTCGGATGAAGAGCGAGGACAACGTGGTCTTGCCGCTGCCGCCCTTCCCTACGAAAGCGATCTTCATGTTCACCAAGGGTAGCCGGACGATCACCTGGCGTATCGATCCGGCGTGAAGAAGACCACTCCTTCGTGGGGCGGGCGCCCGGGGTGCGTAGGGTCGTACTCATGAGTACGACAGCCGATCCGCTCGCGGCCCTGGGCGCACTGCCCGGCGTGGCCGACTCCGTGGACTCCGTGCGCAAGGCCGTGGACCGGGTCTACGGGCACCGGATCATGCGGCGCCGCAGCAATGAGGTCACCTCCGAGGCGGCGCTGCGCGGCGCGCGCGGCTCGGCGGCGCTCTCCGGTGCCGACTGGGCACTCGAAGAGGTACGCCGACGCAGCGACTTCGGCGGCGACGGCGAGGCCCGCACGATCGGCGCGGCCCTGCGGCTGACCGCGGAAGCCGGTCAACTCCTGTCCATCTGGCGGCAGTCGCCGCTCCGCGTTCTCGCGCGCCTCCACCTGGTGGCCGCCGCCGAGAACGACGAGGCGGCGGGGCGGCCGCGCCTGGCGGGCGAGCCGGTCGACGAGCCGCTGGTCGAACTGGCCGTGCCGGACTCCGACGAGGTCGCGGGTCGTCTGGAGGGTCTGTCGCAGCTGATCATCGCGGGCGGCTCCGCGCCGGCTCTCGTGACAGCGGCCGTGGTGCACGGCGAACTGCTCAGCCTGCGCCCCTTCGGCTCGCACAACGGCCTGGTCGCGCGGGCGGCCGAGCGCATCGTCCTGGTGGGCAGCGGTCTCGACCCGAAGTCCGTCTGCCCGGCGGAGGCGGGTCACGCGGAAGAGGGGCGCGCGGCTTACGTGGGGGCGCTCGACGGCTACGCGTCCGGGACGCCGGAAGGGATGGCGGCCTGGATCGCCCACTGCGGGCGTGCCATCGAACTGGGGGCCAGGGAGTCGACGGCGGTCTGCGAGGCGATGCAGCGCGGCGCCGCGTAGAAGATCCTCACGCGGGGATACGGCGACCCTGCACAGGGATGCGGCGGCACGAAACTTCTCGTACCGCCGCTGGCATGTTCACCGGGTTACCAAGCGTCCTCGAAGGTTGCCCATCAGGTCGGGAACTTTGCCCGTCACCTGGTGCGGCTGGCCCGTAATCGACGGGTCGACGTCGCGTGGGTGCTCGGTGTTCATGCTTCGGTCCGTGGGGCCTTGGTTGCGTTTAAAGGTAATCCTCTCGGATGTCCTTGGTCTCGCGGGCCGTTGACTCCTTTGTACTCCTGTCCTGGGGCAAGCGGAAGTCCTGGCACTACTTCTTTACTTTTAGGTTCAAACAAGGGTGAATCGGGCGCTTGGCGTCCGGCGGCGGCTCACGAACCACACGAGGCCCGCCGTCGCCGCGGCGGCACCCACGGCCGCCACCGCGACGAGCGCGGGCCGGGAGGGCTTCTGGCGCCGCTCCTTCAGGCGCACCGGGCGGTGGAAGTCGAGAATCGGCCACCCGCGCGCGAGAGCCTCGCGGCGAAGGGCCCGATCGGGGTTGACCGCATGCGGATATCCCACGGATTCGAGCATGGGGACATCGGTCGCGGAGTCGCTGTAGGCGTGGCAGCGGTCGAGGTCGTATCCCTCGGATTCCGCGAGTTCCTTGATTGCGGCCGCCTTCGTGGGGCCATAGGCGTAGTACTCCACCTCGCCGGTGAAGCAGCCGTCGTCGCCGACCACCATCCGGGTCGCCACCACCCGGTCCGCGCCGAGCAGTTCACCGATCGGTTCGACGACCTCGGCGCCCGAAGTGGAGACGATGACGACGTCACGGCCCGCGGTGTGGTGCTCCTCGATGAGGGACGCGGCCTCGTCGTAGATGATCGGGTCGATCAGGTCGTGCAGCGTCTCGGCGACGATTTCCTTGACCTGCTGCACGTTCCATCCACGGCACAGCGCGGAGAGATACTCGCGCATCCGCTCCATCTGGTCGTGGTCGGCTCCGCCGGCGAGGAAGACGAACTGTGCATATGCGGTTCGCAGAACCGCCCTGCGGTTGATCAGCCCGCCTTGGTAGAACGACTTGCTGAAGGTGAGTGTGCTCGACTTCGCAATGACCGTCTTGTCCAGGTCAAAGAAGGCAGCTGTGCGAGGCAAGGAGTGGTTTTCCACGAGGCCGAGCATAGGCGCCCACCATTCGGCGTAAGGTGAGGCGCGTGGGTTTGCCTGAGAAGGCTCTCGGGTACACCATGGAAGTCACGGATCGTTCGCGACCGTGCTAACCCGGTCTGGCTCCTCCCCCCCCGAGTCGGACCGTGGGGACGACCCCCGCTCTCCCCCCCGGCGGGGGTCGTCGCATGTCCGGATGGGTTTTCCGGACCTCTCTCGACCCTCATCTGATCGCCCGGCGCCGTCTGACGGCCGATTTGGGCGATCTTTCGCATGTCCAAGATCCGTCACGGTGTGTAGTCGCCAGGCTGCTCTGCGGAAGTCTTCGAGATGTCACCGGTATGGGTGAAGGGGATATTCACAGCCCACGCCTTGTCCACAGTTATTGACCAAGATCCACACGTTATCCGGGACCGCTGCACGCTGATTCCGCTGCTTCTGCACGCGAAGTTCATGGCCGGATTGCTTTGGCCGGCTCATCGCTCATGTGGAACGCGGCATTCAACGGGCTTGCAGTGAGAGGGGGCTGGAGATCGTGGCCGGAGTGATGACACGTGACGGGTCGCCGTCGTCCGACGGACGGCAGGGCGGACCGCTGATCGTCACGGAAGATGTGGACCTGCTGGACGACCTGCTGCGGCTGTGCGCCGCGGCCGGGGCGCGGCCCGAGGTGCAGCACGGCGTGCCGGAGCGCAGAGGCGGCTGGGACGCGGCGCCGCTGATCCTCGTCGGGGACGACGCGGTGGACCGGGTGCGGGGCGCCGTGCGCAGGCGCGGGGTCGTCCTGGTCGGCCGGGATCAGGACGACTCCGGAGTCTGGCAGCGCGCCGTAGAGATCGGGGCCGACCACGTGCTGGTCCTGCCCGACGGCGAGCGCTGGCTGGTGGACCGCATCGCCGATGTTGCAGAGGGAGTGGGGCGGCCCGCGCTCACGGTGGGGGTGATCGGCGGGAGCGGAGGCGCCGGAGCCTCGACGCTGGCGTGTGCCCTCGCCGTCACGGCGGCCCGCGCGGGGCGGCGCACGATGCTTGTGGACGCCGATCCGCTCGGCGGCGGGCTCGACGTACTGCTGGGTGGCGAGGCCGCCGACGGACTCCGCTGGCCCGCCTTCGCGCAGTCCAGGGGCCGGGTCGGCGGGGGCGCGCTCGAGGAGTCGCTGCCCGAGCTGCACTCCCTGCGGGTCCTGAGCTGGGATCGGGGTGATGCGGTGGTCATCGCGCCCGAAGCCATGCGGGCGGTGGTCGCCGCGGCCCGCAGGCGGGGCGGGGTGGTGGTTGTGGACCTGCCGCGCCGCGTGGACGAAGGCGTCGCGGAGGCGCTGGCCCAGGTTGATCTGGGGCTCATGGTGGTGCCCGCGGAACTGCGCGCGGTCGCGGGGGCCCGGCGGGTCGCCTCAGCGGTGGGGATGGTGCTGCGGGACCTGCGGGTGGTGGTCGGCCGGGGCGGCGTCGGACGCGCGGGAGGCGGCGGACTCGGCGGGCGTGACGGTCTCGGAGAGTTCGACGCGGAAGAGGTCGCGCGGCTGCTCGGACTGCCGCTCGTCGGCGAAGTGCCGAGGGAAACGGACCTGTTGGCCGCGCAGGCCGGGGGCGTTCCGCCCGGCGGCTTCGCGCGGGGACCGCTGGCCCGGTTCTGCACGGCCTTCTGGGACCGGGTTCCGGTGGACGCCACCGAGGGCACCTCATGAGCGCCGTCGTCGGGGCCAGGATGCTGGACGGGGTGCGCCAGTGGCTCGCGGAGAACGGCACGGAGCCGACCCCGGCCCGCGTCGCCGAGGCGTTGCGGGCCCAGGGCAGGGTGCTCGGCGACGCGGAGATCCTCGGGACGGCCGCGCGCCTGCGGTCGGAGCTGGTGGGCGCCGGACCCCTTGAGGCATTGCTCGCGGACGACTCGGTGACCGATGTGCTGGTG
Source organism: Streptomyces sp. NPDC002853 (assembly GCF_053591915.1). Taxonomy (NCBI): domain Bacteria; kingdom Bacillati; phylum Actinomycetota; class Actinomycetes; order Kitasatosporales; family Streptomycetaceae; genus Streptomyces; species Streptomyces sp. NPDC002853. Next base: position 272,827 of record NZ_JBSFUS010000010.1, read on the forward strand.
TCCGCGCCCGACCGGGTGTGGGTGGACCGCGGCGGCGGCCTGGAGCTGACCGGAGTGTCCTTCGAGGACGCGACGGCCGTGCGGCGGCTCGCACAGCGACTCGCGGCCGTCGCGGGGCGGCGCCTCGACGATGCCAGGCCCTGGGTGGACGCACGGCTCCCCGACGGCACCCGCCTCCACGCGGTGCTGCCCCCGGTCGCCGTCGGATCGACGTGCCTCTCCTTGCGTGTCGTACGCCCCCGGGCCTTCACCCTCGCGGAACTGACCGCGGCGGGGACGGTGCCGCCGGGCGGTGACCGGGTACTGCGAGCGCTGATCGACGCCCGGCTCTCGTACGTGATCAGCGGCGGCACGGGCTCGGGCAAGACGACGCTCCTGAGTGCCCTTCTAGGTCTCGTCGGGACGGACGAGCGGATCGTGCTCGCCGAGGATTCGGCCGAGCTGCGCCCCGATCACCCGCACGTGGTGCGCCTGGAATCCAGGCCCGCGAACCAGGAAGGGGCCGGTCAGGTGGGCCTCGACGACCTGGTGCGGCAGGCGCTGCGGATGCGCCCCGACCGGCTTGTCGTGGGCGAGGTGCGCGGCGCGGAGGTGGTCCATCTGCTGGCCGCCCTGAACACAGGGCATGAGGGCGGGTGCGGCACGGTCCACGCCAACGCCGCGGGGGATGTGCCCGCCCGTCTGGAGGCGCTGGGGACGGCGGCAGGGCTCGACCGGGCGGCGCTGCACAGCCAGTTGGCGGCCGCGCTGTCCGTGGTCCTCCATCTCGTACGGGACCGGGCAGGCCGGCGGCGGATCGCCGAGGTGCACGTCCTGGAACGCGACCCCTCCGGCCTCGTGGTGACGGTGCCGGCGCTGCGGTGGGGCGAGAAGGAGTTCGTCCGGGAGCGGGGATGGCAGCAGCTGAAGTCGCTTCTGGTGCACGGTGGTTGGGGTGAGGGGCCATGAGCGCGATGGGCTTGGCGGCGGCTGTGTGCGCGGGAGGCTCGGCCTTCCTGGTGGTCGGCCGGGACCGCGGGTGGCGGCAGCGGACGCGGGCGGTGCTCGGGGGCGAGGTCTCGACGGGGCCTTCGGCATGGCGGCGGGCAAGGAACAGCGTCGGCGGCCGGGTGCGGCACGAGTGGTGGGCGCTGGCGGGTGGGGCGGCGGTCGCGCTGCTCGGGGAGTCCGTGCTGCCGCTGGCCCTGGGAGCGGCCGGGGTGCCGCTGATACGGCGTGTACGGCGGGGCAGGGACGCACGGCTCGAAGAGGAACGCCGGGCCACCGAGGTGATCGCGCTGTGCGGGTCGCTCGCGGGCGAGGTGCGGGCCGGGCGGCAGCCGGGGGAGGCGTTGCGGACCGCGGTGGCCGGAACCGGTGCCGGCCTCGGTGAGGCGCGGGCCGGGGTGCTGGCGGCGGCGCGGTTCGGCGGTGATGTGCCGGGGGCGCTGGAGGATGCGGCGCGCGAGCCGGGGGCGCGGGGGCTTGCGGGGCTCGCGGCGTGCTGGCGGGTGGCGGTGGACCGTGGCGCCGGGCTCGCGGCGGGGCTCGAGCGGCTGGAGGGCGCGCTCCGGGTGGAGCGGGACCAACGCGCTGATCTGCGCGCTCAGTTGGCGGGTGCCCGGTCGACAGCGGTGATGCTCGCGGGGCTGCCGGCCCTCGGGCTGCTGATGGGGAGCGCGTTGGGCGCGCAGCCCTTGCGGGTGCTGCTGCACACCGGGGCGGGGTTCGGATGCCTGGCGGTGGGCGGGGTGTTGGAGGTGGCCGGCGTGTGGTGGGCGCTGCGGATCGTACGAGGGGCGGAGGAGCGATGAACCTTGTTGTTGTCCACCGGCTGGGCGTTGCCGTGTGGGGTGTGGCGGCCGTGTTGTGGCTGATGTCGGCCGCGCTCGCCGCGCGGCGTGAGCGGCTCGTTCGGGGGCGTACGGGAGCCGTGCTCGGGGTGGTGGAGCGGTTGCCGGGGGATCGGCGGAGGCATCGGTTCCGGTGGCGGGGCGCGATGCGGGGGTGGCTGGCGGTGGCCGGGGCGGTGAGCGCCGGGTGGGTGCTGGTGGGCGGTGTCGCTGGGTGCCTGGTGGGGGCGGGTGCCGGGTACGGGGTGTGGCGTTGGTGGCGGGGGCAAGGGGCCCGCGTCGCTGAACTCGACGCGGCGGAGGCTGCTCGGCAACTGCCGCTTGCCGCAGATCTTTTGGCGGCCTGCGTGGCCGCCGGGGCGGGGCCTGTCGTGGCTGCTCGGGCTGTCGGCGACGCGCTGAAGGGGCCGGTCGGGGAACGGCTGGCGCAGGGCGCGGCGGAGATGCGGCTCGGCGGCGAACCAGTCGACGCCTGGCGGAGGTTGGGCGCGATACCGGGCGCTGCGGGGCTGGCCCGGCTGCTGGAGCGGGCGGGGGACTCGGGGGCTCCGGCAGCCGAGCGGGTGGCGCGTCTCGCGGCGGACTGCAGGGCGGAACGGAGCCGTGCGGCGACGGCGGCGGCGCGCAGGGCCGGGGTGCTGATGACGGCGCCGGTGGGGCTGTGCTTCTTGCCCGCGTTCATCGCGGTGGGGGTGCTGCCGGTGCTGATCGGCCTGGCAGGTGGGTTGTTGAGCGGTGGCTGAACGGCTCGACCGATCGAAGTCCCGATGACAGATGACAGATGCCGGAACGTACGGAAATTTCACGGGGGTCGAAATGTGGGGACAGCTGTGTGCGCGGGCGTTGAAGCGCAGGTCGCGCGTGGTGCGAGGGGACGCGGGGATGGTCACTTCGGAGTACGCGATGGGGCTCATCGCGGCGGTGGGGTTCGCCGGACTGCTCTACAAGGTGGTGACGAGCGGGCAGGTCAGGGCGGCGTTGCAGGCGGTCGTGGAGAAGGCGCTCGATGTCCAGTTCTGAGCGGGCGCGGGGTGGCCGGGGTCGCGGTGGTGACCAGGGCTTCGTGACGGCGGAGGCGGCCGTGGTGCTGCCCACGCTCGTGCTGTTCACGATGGCGCTGGTCTGGGCGTTGCTGACCGCGTCCGCGCAGATCCAGTGCGTGGACGCGGCTCGGGCGGGCGCGCGGGTGATGGCCCGGCAGGACCCCGTGAGCGCGGCCGTCGCCGCGGCTCAACAGGCTGCGCCGCGGGGCGCGGCGGTGGCCGTGCGGCGTGACGGCGATCTGGTGCGGGTGGAGGTCGTGGCGGACTCACCGGGGCCAGGGGCGCTGGGACTCGGGCTGCGTCTGCGGTCGGAGGCGGTGGCGTTGGCGGAGGAGACGGTGGGGGTGGGCGCGTGATTGGGCGGGCCGGACGGCGGGCTGCCGGAAGGGCGTCGGACCGGGGAGCCGCCACGGTGTGGGTGGTCGTCGTGATGGCCGTGCTGTGCGTGGTCTGCGGCGCGGTGCTCGCGATGGGGCAGGTGATCGTGGCTCGCCATCGAGCGGGCGGTGCGGCGGACTTGGCGGCACTTGCGGCCGCCGAGCACTGGATGGACGGGCGCTCGGGGGCATGTGCCACGGGCGGTCGGGTGGCCGAGGCGCAAGGGGCGAGGCTCGTGCGGTGCGCGGTGCACGGCGAGATCTCGGACGTCACGGCGGCGGCGGGCTTCGGCCCGTTCGTGACGGAGGTCAGATCCCGGGCGGGCCCGGCGGGACCGGTCGCTGCTGAGCCGGAGCCGGAGCCGGAGCCGGAGCCGAAACCGGAGCCAAGGCCGGGAGCAGGGGCTGTGGCGCCCACCGGGTGGCGGCCGGAGGCGCGGGCGTCGCGTGGCGCCGGAGGGCGGCCAGACGCCCTCGTGGGGCTTGCTGGGCGGAGGCAGGAGGCGGGTCCGGGCCCCGCACACCGACATGCCGGCCAAGAGCGAGATCCGAGGAAGACGACACGCGGCCCCTCAGGGCGTGGGCGCGTCCTTGAGGAGGGTGGTGAGGAGGCGGATCGCGCCGCGTTTGTGCAGGGGGTCGTTGCCGTTGCCGCACTTCGGGGACTGGATGCAGGAGGGGCAGCCGGCCTCGCACTCGCAGGAGGCGATGGCCTGACGGGTGGCCGTCAGCCATTCCCGGGCCGTGTGGAAGGCCCGCTCGGCGAAGCCCGCGCCGCCGGGGTGGCCGTCGTACACGAAGACGGTCGGCAGGAGCGTGTCCGGATGAAGCGGCACGGAGACGCCGCCGATGTCCCAGCGGTCGCAGGTGGCGAAGAGCGGCAGCATGCCGATGGAGGCGTGCTCGGCGGCGTGCAGGGCGCCGCCGAGGATCTCCGGATTCACCCGGGCGGCGTCCAACTGGTCCTCGGTGACCGTCCACCAGACGGCGCGGGTGCGCAGCGTGCGGGGCGGCAGGTCCAGCTTGGTCTCGCCGAGGACCTCGCCGGTGATCAGCTTGCGGCGCAGGAAGGAGACGACCTGGTTGGTGACCTCCACGGAGCCGTAACAGAGGCGGCCGGAGCCCCAGGGGATCTCGGTGTCCGTCTCCAGGATGGAGATCGCCGTGGTGTCGCGGGCGGTCGTGGAGTACGGCGGTCCGGCCTCCTCGACCAAGGCGACCGAGTCCTCCAGGTCCAGCCTGCGCACGAGATACGTACGGCCCTGGTGGAGGTGGACCGCGCCCTCGTGGACGGCGGTGTGCGCGGCGGACGCGTCGACGGTGCCGAGCAACCGGCCCGTGCCCTCCTCGACGATCTGGATGGGTTTGCCGCCCTCGCCGCGGATGTCGGTGAGGTCGGCGGCCCGCTCCCTGCGGGTCCAGTGCCAGGCCTTCGTGCGGCGGCGCAGCAGCTTCGCGGCCTCAAGCTGCGGGAGCAGGTCCTCGGTGGCGGGGCCGAAGAGGGCCAGGTCGTCGTCCGTGAGCGGGAGTTCCGCGGCGGCCGCGCAGAGGTGCGGCGCGAGGACGTACGGATTGTCGGGGTCGAGGACAGTCGACTCCACCGGCTGCTGGAACAGCGCCTCGGGGTGGTGGACGAGATACGTGTCCAGCGGGTCGTCGCGGGCGACGAGCACGGCCAGCGCGCCCTGCCCGGAGCGTCCGGCACGGCCCGCCTGCTGCCAGAGCGAGGCGCGGGTCCCCGGATAGCCGGAGATGATCACGGCGTCGAGACCGGAGACGTCCACGCCGAGTTCGAGGGCGGTGGTGGCCGCGAGGCCGAGGAGTTCCCCGGAGTGCAGGGCGCGCTCCAGGGCGCGGCGTTCCTCGGGGAGATATCCGCCCCGGTAGGCGGCCACACGGCGGGCGAGGGACCGGTCGACCTCGGAGAGGCGTTCCTGGGCGATCACCGAGATCAGCTCGGCGCCGCGCCGCGACCGTACGAAGGCGACCGAGCGGACGCCCTGGACGGTCAGGTCGGTCAGCAGGTCCGCCGTCTCGGCGGTGGCGGTGCGGCGGACAGGGGCGCCCTTCTCGCCGTGGAGGTCGGTGAGCGGCGGTTCCCAGAGGGCGAAGACGAGGTCGCCGCGGGGTGAGGCGTCGTCGGCGACCTCCTTCACGGGCAGCCCGGTGAGGCGTTCCGCGGCGATGGCCGGCTCGGCGGAGGTGGCGGAGGCGAGGAGGAAGACGGGGTCGGAGCCGTAGCGGGCACAGAGGCGGCGCAGGCGGCGCAGGACCTGGGCGACGTGGGAGCCGAAGACGCCGCGGTAGGTGTGGCACTCGTCGATGACGACATAGCGCAGGGCGCGCAGGAAGGAGGACCAGCGGGGGTGGGAGGGGAGTATCCCGCGGTGCAGCATGTCGGGGTTGGTCAGGACGTAGTTGGCGTACTGACGTACCCATTCGCGTTCTTCGACGGGGGTGTCGCCGTCGTACACGGCGGGGCGGATCGCGTTGCCGAGGGGCTCCGCGAGCGCGCGTACGGCGCGGCGCTGGTCGGCGGCCAGCGCCTTCGTCGGGGCGAGGTACAGCGCGGTCGCGCCACGCCCGTTGGGGGCCTCGGAGCCGTCCAGGAGGGCCGAGAGCACGGGAGTGAGATACGCCAGCGACTTTCCCGAGGCCGTACCGGTGGCGACGATGACCGACTCGCCGTCCAGGGCGTGCTCGGCGGCGAGCGCCTGGTGGGCCCAGGGGTGCTCGATCCCGGCCGACTGCACCGCGGCGACGACCTCGGAACGAATGCGATCAGGCCAAACTGCATACCGGGCCTCGCGCGGGGGCAAGTGCTCCGTATGAGTGACGCGCGAAGCACGGCTCGGCCCCGCGGTGAGCCGGTCCAGGACCGTCCGTGGAGACGTGCGTACCGGGGCGCCCGTGGCGGGTCCTCCGGGCGGAGAAAAGTTGGCCATCGGCACCGAGTGTGTCACTGGCGGGATGGACAATGGTCCCAAGGCGTCGTGCATGCCTGCTTGTAAGTGATTGAATGCCATCGCGGCTGGCGATCCGTCCTGGGGGCTCTGCCGAGGTGTCCCGAGGGATGACCGCTCGATAGCAAGGTGCTGGAGGATCCGTGGACCTGTCCCTGTCGACCCGTACCGTCGGCGATCGTACGGTCGTCGAGGTCGGTGGCGAAATCGATGTTTATACCGCGCCCAAGTTGCGCGAACAGTTGGTCGAGTTGGTGAACGACGGCAGTTTCCACCTGGTCGTCGACATGGAGGGCGTGGACTTCCTCGACTCCACCGGGCTCGGCGTACTGGTCGGCGGCCTGAAGCGGGTGCGTGCCCATGAGGGCTCGCTGCGCCTGGTCTGCAACCAGGAGCGCATTTTGAAGATCTTCCGTATCACCGGCCTGACCAAGGTGTTCCCCATTCACACCTCGGTCGAGGAAGCGGTCGCGGCCACCGACTGAGAGCCGGATGTCCCGGGTCGCCTGCTTGCGCGGCCCGGGGGTGGCAGTACAGCAGGGGACCGGGCCCTCGGCCCGGCCCCCTGACAGCACGCGCGTATGTCCGAGGGGGAATGCATGGCCACCGTTGAACTCCGCTTCAGCGCGCTGCCCGAGCACGTCAGAACCGCTCGGCTCGTGGCGGCGGCGGTCGCGCGCAGGGCCGGAGTGGACGAGGCCGTCCTCGACGAGGTCAGGCTCGCTGTCGGCGAGGCCTGCACACGCGCCGTCGGGCTGCACCAGAGCAACGGCGTCTCGGCGCCGGTGCGAGTGGCCCTGATCGAGGACGAGAAGCAGTTCTCCATCGAGGTCGGCGACGAGGCCCCCCACGCGACTCCCGGCGACCGGGCACCCGGATCGGGGTCCGAAGCGCCCGATGATCTGGACCCCGAGGGTGAGGACGAGATGGGTCTCGCCGTCATCAGCGGGCTCGTGGACGACGTGGAGGTCACCGCCGGCGAGGGCGGCGGTCTCATCCGGATGACGTGGCCGACGGCCCCGGTGCCGCTCGTCTGAGCCAATCCCCGAGCCGCCCACGCGCCGGTTCCCGAGTCGGGCTCCGGCCCGGCAAGCTTCGGCTCCACTCGCCACACCAAGGTCTTGCTCCCCGCTCGGGAGCAGGGCCTTTTTCTTTTTGGATCATTGCCCCGGTCAATTGCCTGGGGACTGGCGGTCGCCGTCAACGCTTTTGGGGCATTACCGCTTTCGGGGTCAATCTGTGGTCGCGATCATTTGCTGGGAAGCAATCTCGCGCCAATTCCGTTTGCGGCGCTCTGTTTTGATCAGGTTCAGCTCCCTACAATCCGTCCACATCTTGAGCTCAGCCCAAGCGTCAAGGAGGACGAATGGCGGGGCTTTCTACCCCTCATCAGTTTGACCATCCCTCAACCTTCGCAGCCGCAGTACTGACCGACGACAACCGCCTCATCGTGATGGTCATCGCGGCCGTCGCGGTGGCGGCTCTCGCGGTCGCCTGGGTGCTCGTACGCCAGGTACTCGCGGCCGACGAGGGCACCGACAGCATGAAGAAGATCGCGAAGGCGATCCAGGAGGGCGCCAATGCCTACCTAGGCAGGCAGTTGCGCACTCTCGGTGTTTTCGCCGTCGTGGTGTTCTTCCTGCTCATGCTGCTGCCCGCAGACGACTGGAATCAGCGTGCCGGCCGATCGATCTTCTTCTTGATCGGTGCGGTGTTCTCGGCGACCACCGGCTATATCGGCATGTGGCTCGCCGTACGCAGCAATGTTCGTGTGGCGGCAGCCGCCCGAGAGGCCACTCCGGCGGCCGGTGAACCCGAAAAGGATCTCACCGCCGTTTCGCACAAGGCCATGAAGATCGCTTTCCGCACGGGCGGCGTTGTCGGCATGTTCACGGTGGGGCTCGGTCTTCTGGGCGCCTCCTGTGTGGTGCTCGTCTACGCGGCCGACGCGCCGAAGGTCCTCGAAGGTTTCGGCCTCGGGGCGGCGCTGATCGCGATGTTCATGCGTGTCGGCGGCGGCATCTTCACCAAGGCCGCCGACGTCGGCGCCGACCTGGTCGGCAAGGTCGAGCAGGGCATTCCGGAGGACGACCCGAGGAATGCCGCGACCATCGCCGACAACGTGGGCGACAACGTCGGCGACTGTGCGGGCATGGCCGCCGACCTCTTCGAGTCGTACGCCGTGACCCTGGTCGCCGCGCTGATCCTCGGCAAGGTCGCCTTCGGCGACTCCGGACTCGCCTTCCCGCTGATCGTTCCGGCGATCGGCGTCGTGACGGCGATGATCGGGATCTTCGCGGTGGCGCCAAGGCGCTCCGACCGCAGCGGCATGACCGCCATCAACCGCGGATTCTTCATCTCCGCGTTCATCTCACTGGCGCTCGTGGCCGCGGCGGTCTACGTCTACCTGCCTGGCTCGTACTCCGACCTGAACGGTGTCACGGACGCGGCGATCGCCGGTCATGACGGAGATCCGCGGGTCCTCGCGGTCGTCGCCGTCGCGATCGGCATCGTCATGGCTGCGCTGATCCAGCAGCTCACCGGCTACTTCACGGAGACCACCAGGCGTCCGGTGAAGGACATCGGCAAGACGTCCCTCACCGGACCGGCCACCGTCGTCCTGGCCGGCATCTCGATCGGGCTCGAATCGGCCGTCTACACCGCGCTCCTCATCGGGCTCGGCGTCTACGGGGCGTTCCTGCTCGGCGGCACGTCGATCATGCTCGCCCTGTTCGCGGTGGCGCTGGCCGGAACCGGCCTGCTCACCACGGTCGGCGTGATCGTCGCGATGGACACCTTCGGTCCGGTCTCCGACAACGCGCAGGGCATCGCCGAGATGTCCGGTGACGTCGAAGGTGCCGGCGCGCAGGTGCTCACCGACCTGGACGCCGTCGGCAACACCACCAAGGCCATCACCAAGGGCATCGCCATCGCCACGGCCGTCCTCGCGGCCGCGGCGCTCTTCGGCTCGTATCGCGACGCCATCGCGAGCGCGGCCAAGGACGTCGGCGAGAAGATGGGCGACGGCGCTCCGATGAACCTCGTGATGGACATCTCACAGCCCAACAACCTGGTCGGCCTCATCCTGGGCGCCGCGGTCGTCTTCCTCTTCTCGGGGCTTGCGATCAACGCGGTGTCGAGGTCGGCCGGAGCGGTGGTCTACGAGGTGCGGCGGCAGTTCCGCGAGCGCCCCGGGATCATGGACTACTCCGAGGAACCGGAGTACGGGCGCGTCGTCGACATCTGCACCAAGGACGCGCTGCGCGAGCTGGCCACGCCAGGTCTGCTCGCCGTGCTCACGCCGATCGCGGTCGGCTTCTCGCTCGGCGTCGGCGCGCTCGGCTCGTTCCTGGCGGGCGCGATCGGCACCGGCACGCTGATGGCGGTCTTCCTCGCCAACTCCGGCGGCGCCTGGGACAACGCGAAGAAGCTCGTCGAGGACGGCCACCACGGCGGCAAGGGCAGTGAGGCCCACGCCGCGGTGGTGATCGGTGACACCGTCGGTGACCCGTTCAAGGACACCGCGGGGCCCGCGATCAACCCCCTCCTGAAGGTGATGAACCTGGTGGCGCTGCTCATCGCGCCTGCGGTCGTCCAGTTCAGCTACGGGGACGACGCGAGCGCGGGGATGCGGGCACTGATCGCGGTGCTCTCGATCCTCGTCATCATCGGCGCGGTGTACGTCTCCAAGAGGCGGGGCATCGCCGTGGGCGACGAGGAGGAAGGTGGTACGGAGCGGGTAGGCAATTCGACTGACCCGGCAACCGTGGTTTCGTAACACCGGGTCAGACTCTGCCCAACACGAGGGCGGGCGGCGCGTTTTGACGCGGCGTCCGCCCTTCGTGCGTGTGATGCGCCGTCTGGTGAGCCTTCTCATGCGCTCTTCCCTTGGTGCAAATGGCTTCAATAGGGGTGGTACCGGACCCCCGGCATGCGGTCGTAGCCCAGTTGGCGTGTAAGTTCCGGGGCCGAGAGCCATGGAAGGGACCAATCCGGTGAACAAGAAGCTTGCAGCCGCACTGTCCGGCGGTGCGGTACTGGTACTGGCGCTGTCGGGCTGCAGCGACGACGGCAACGAGAAGCTGGACTCCTGGGCCAAGGACGTCTGTGACTCGGTTCAGCCGCAGTCGAAGAAGATCGCCGCCGCCAACGCCGCGATCCAGAAGGAGACCTCGGACAACAGCTCGCCGGAGGACGTACAGAAGACCGACTCCAAGGCGTTCCAGGACATGTCCGACGCCTACAAGGCGATGGGCACCGCGGTGAAGGACGCGGGCGCCCCGCCGGTCGACGGCGGTCAGAAGAAGACCGACGACGCGGTCAAGGAACTGAACGCCATCTCCAAGTCGTACGGCGACCTGAAGAAGAAGGTCGACGGCCTGGACACCAAGAACCAGGCGGACTTCGCGGACGGGCTCAAGAGCGTCGCGGGCGAGCTGGACAAGCTGAGCAAGAGCGGCAACGAGGCCCTGGAGAAGTTGCAGGAGGGCGAGGTGGGCAAGGCGATGAGCAAGCAGGACAGCTGCAAGTCGGCCAGCGCCACGCCTTCTGCCGCTTAGGGGTTGGCCCCCTTCTTTGACGTGCTGCCCCGGACGCCTGGGGGGAGACCCCCCGGCGTCCGGGGCAGCGTTGCGTCGACCAGCGCCCGGCAGCTCCGGGCTGTGCCCACCCGTTCCGCCCTTCCGGAACGCCTGCCCACAGTGGGAAACCGTCGGATGCGGGTCACAATGAAGGGGTGAGTATCGCTAGCGCCCCCCTGCCCTCGTCCGATCGTGCCGATGTCTCCGCTCAGTTGCGGGAAGCCTTGCTGGCGGCCGACTTCACCGCTGACGGGCTGCTGGAGCTGCTCGGGGCGCCTGCCTACACGGCGCTCGCCCGCAGCGAGACCGTGCCCGCGCTGCGGGCCACCCGCGGCGAAGGGCCGCTGGAGACGCTCGTACGGCTCTTCCTGCTGCAGCGTTCCGTGCCGCACGCGCGCGTGGCGGCCGTTCTGCCGGTCGGCCCTCTACAGGAGAGCGGTTGGCTTTCCGCGGCGGACGGTGAGGGCGCGCTGAAGGCGACGGTGGACGTACGGCCCTACGGCGGACCGAGCGGCGAGGACTGGTTCATCGTCTCGGACCTGGGCTGCGCGGTCGGCGGCGCCGGTGGCATCGGCAGCCATGACGAGGGTGTCGTACTCGGAGTCGGCGGGGCGTCGACGACGCTCGCCGGTCTGACCGTACGTACGCCTGTGGCCGGCGCTCTCGACCTCGGCACCGGCTCCGGGATCCAGGCGCTGCACGCCGCGCAACACGCGACCCGGGTGACGGCGACCGACCTCAACCCCCGTGCGCTGCACATCACGCGGCTCACGCTGGCGCTGTCCGGCGCTCCCGAGGCGGACCTGCGCGAGGGCTCCCTCTTCGAACCCGTGGGCGAGGAGAGGTACGACCTGATCGTGTCCAATCCGCCGTTCGTGATCTCTCCCGGAGCGCGTCTCACGTACCGCGACGGCGGGATGGGCGGGGACGATCTGTGCCGGTCGCTCGTTCAGCAGGCAGGGGAGCGGTTGAACGAAGGGGGGTATGCGCACTTCCTCGCCAACTGGCAGCACGTGGAGGGTGAGGAGTGGACCGAGCGGCTCCGGTCCTGGGTGCCGCGCGGCTGCGACGCGTGGATCGTGCAGCGTGAGGTGCAGGACGTCACGCAGTACGCCGAGCTGTGGCTGCGGGACGCAGGGGACCACCGCACGGACCCGGAGGAGTACGCGGCGCGGTACGACGCGTGGCTCGACGAGTTCGACGCCCGCAAGACACGCGCGGTCGGGTTCGGGTGGATCACGCTGCGCAAGCCCGCGGCAGGGGCCGGGTCCGCCGAGCCGACCGTGACCGTGGAGGAGTGGCCGCACCCCGTCGAGCAGCCGCTGGGCGAGACGGTTCGGGAGCACTTCGCGCGCCAGGACTACCTGCGGACGCACGACGACGCCGCGCTGCTCGCAGGGCATTTCAAGCTCGCGGCCGAGGTGGTGCAGGAGCAGGTCGGGCTGCCCGGCGCCGAGGACCCCGAGCATGTCGTGCTGCGCCAGCACCGCGGGATGCGACGGGCCACCAAGGTGGACACGGTGGGCGCGGGTTTCGCCGGTGTGTGCGACGGCACGCTGAGCGCCGGACGGATCCTCGACGCCATCGCGCAACTGGTTGGAGAGGACCCCGTATTGCTGCGGGACCGCACGCCCGCGCAGATCCGGCTCCTCGTCGAGCAGGGCTTCCTGGAGCCGGTCGACATGTAACCGGCGTGCGGCGGGACCGCGGGGGCCGCCGGGCCGTTGGCGGTACGCGTACGGCGTGTCTCGTACGTTTCGCGGACATGGGCTCCGCGTTGTGGGTGGGATGGACGGACATCGGCGACCGTTGGACGTACATCGAGAAGGTGGACCGTACGAACCAGCCCCGCGGCGATCGGTTCCGGTCGAGTCGGGCCGGGCGCCGGCCGGTGATTCAGGCCGGGCGCCCTCCGTTCACCCGAGGTTCGCGCCCCGGATTCCCGGGCGTGTCAGTTTGCCGATCCGGGAACTCAGTACGGGGAGGCAAAGACATGGAGAGTGGACCAGCGATCTTCGCGGGCACGGTGTTCGCGCTGTTCGGAGCGGGACTGCTGCTGTGGACCGGAGCACGCGTGGCACACCGCGCGCCCGTCGCCGACGGTGTGAACCCTGTCGCATCGGCGACACTCGCAGCGCTCGCCGGATCGGGTGCACTGGTGCTCGGAGTGTGGTGTTTCACTCGCCTCTGACGGGAGTGGCCGGTGGCCGCGGGGCGCGTACGGGCCGTAGGCCCGGCGACGGCGCCGAGCCGGTGGTGAAGCCGGTGGTGAAAGGGCAGGTCGCCACTCCGGGCGGCAGGAATGGCGGTAGTCGGGTTACCGTTCGAGTGGCCGTTGCGGGCTTTTCCCGTTTGACACGGGGGCGGGATGTACCGTCACACTCCGCAGCGTCAGCGCAACTCAAGCGCACCGAGCGAGGCCACGCAGAGCGGCCACGAGCCCGCGCAGCACGGCCACCGAGTACCGACCGGAGAGAAGAGCGAAGTTGTCCCCGACCAGCGAGACCGCAAAGGGCGGCCGCCGACTCGTCATCGTCGAGTCGCCTGCCAAGGCGAAGACGATCAAGGGTTACCTCGGCCCCGGCTACGTAGTCGAGGCGAGTGTCGGGCACATCCGCGACCTCCCCAACGGCGCCGCGGAGGTACCCGACAAGTACACCGGCGAGGTGCGCCGGCTCGGCGTGGACGTCGAGAACGACTTCGAGCCCATCTATGTCGTCAACGCCGACAAGAAGGCGCAGGTCAAGAAGCTCAAGGACCTGTTGAAGGACTCCGACGAACTCTTCCTCGCCACCGATGAGGACCGCGAGGGCGAAGCCATCGCGTGGCACCTCCTCGAGGTCCTTAAGCCCAAGGTCCCGGTCAAGCGGATGGTCTTCCACGAGATCACCAAGGCCGCGATCCAGGGCGCCGTCGCCAACCCGCGCGAGCTCAACAAGCGCATGGTCGACGCCCAGGAGACCCGCCGCATCCTCGACCGTCTGTACGGCTACGAGGTCTCGCCGGTCCTGTGGAAGAAGGTCATGCCGCGCCTGTCGGCCGGCCGTGTCCAGTCCGTGGCGACCCGCCTCGTCGTCGAGCGTGAGCGCGAGCGCATCGCCTTCCGCTCCGCCGAGTACTGGGACCTGACGGGCACCTTCGGCACCGGCCGCACCGGTGACGCGTCCGACCCCTCGCAGCTCGTCGCGCGTCTCACCGCGGTCGACGGCAAGCGCATCGCCCAGGGCCGCGACTTCAACTCGGTCGGACAGCTCAAGTCCGACACCCTGCACCTGGACGAGACCAACGCCCGCGCGCTCGCCGCGGCCCTGGAGAACACCAGGTTCGCGGTCCGTTCCGTCGAGTCGAAGCCCTACCGCCGCTCTCCGTACGCGCCGTTCCGTACGACGACGATGCAGCAGGAGGCCAGCCGCAAGCTCGGCTTCGGCGCGAAGGCCACGATGCAGGTGGCCCAGAAGCTGTACGAGAACGGCTTCATCACGTACATGCGTACGGACTCCACGACGCTGTCCGACACGGCGGTCACCGCCGCTCGCGCACAGGTCACGCAGCTTTACGGCAGCGACTACCTGCCGGACAAGCCCCGTACGTACGCCGGGAAGGTCAAGAACGCGCAGGAGGCGCACGAGGCGATCCGCCCCTCAGGTGATCGTTTCCGCACGCCCGCCGAGACCGGCCTGACCGGCGACCAGTTCCGGCTCTACGAACTGATCTGGAAGCGGACCGTCGCCTCCCAGATGAAGGACGCGACCGGAAACTCCGTCACGGTGAAGATCGGTGGCACGGCCGCCGACGGCCGCGACGCCGAGTTCAGCGCGTCCGGCAAGACCATCACCTTCCACGGCTTCATGAAGGCCTACGTCGAGGGCGCGGACGACCCGAACGCCGAGCTCGACGACCGTGAGCGCAGGCTTCCGCAGGTCAGCGAGGGTGACGCGCTGACCGCCGACGAGATCACCGTCGACGGCCACGCCACGAAGCCGCCGGCCCGCTACACCGAGGCCTCGCTGGTCAAGGAGCTCGAAGAGCGCGAGATCGGCCGCCCGTCGACGTACGCGTCGATCATCGGCACGATCCTCGACCGCGGTTACGTCTTCAAGAAGGGCACGGCCCTCGTGCCCTCCTTCTTGTCCTTCGCCGTGGTCAACCTCCTGGAGAAGCACTTCGGGCGGCTCGTCGACTACGACTTCACGGCGCGCATGGAGGACGACCTCGACCGCATCGCGCGGGGCGAGGCCCAGTCCGTGCCGTGGCTGAAGCGGTTCTACTTCGGCGAGGGCGACGACTCCGGTGTCGCCTCCAGCGCGGGCAACGGCGACGGCGACCACCTCGGCGGGCTCAAGGAACTGGTGACCGACCTGGGCGCGATCGACGCCCGGGAGATCTCCTCCTTCCCCGTCGGCGACGGCATCCTGCTGCGCGTCGGCCGCTACGGCCCGTACATCGAGCGCGGCGAGAAGGACTCGGAAGGCCACCAGCGCGCCGACGTGCCCGACGACCTGCCGCCGGACGAGCTGACCGTCGCGTACGCCGAGGAGCTGCTCGCCAAGCCGAGCGGTGACTTCGCGCTCGGCACCGACCCCACGTCGGGTCACGAGATCATCGCCAAGGACGGCCGCTACGGCCCGTACGTCACCGAGGTGCTCCCCGAGGGCACCCCGAAGACGGGCAAGAACGCGGTCAAGCCGCGGACGGCCTCGCTCTTCAAGTCCATGTCGCTCGACACGGTGACGCTCGAGGACGCCCTGAAGCTGATGTCCCTGCCGCGGGTGGTCGGGGCGGACGCCGAGGGCGTGGAGATCACCGCGCAGAACGGCCGCTACGGCCCGTATCTGAAGAAGGGCACGGACTCGCGGTCCATCGACACCGAGGAGCAGCTCTTCAACATCACGTTGGAAGAGGCCCTCGCGATCTACGCCCAGCCCAAGCAGCGCGGGCGGGCCGCCGCCAAGCCGCCGCTCAAGGAGCTCGGCGAGGACCCGGTCAGCGGGAAGCCCGTCGTCGTCAAGGACGGCCGCTTCGGGGCGTACGTCACGGACGGCGAGACGAACGCGACGCTGCGGGCCGCCGACAGCGTCGAGGACATCACCGCCGAGCGGGGCTACGAACTGCTCGCCGAGAAGCGGGCGAAGGGTCCGGCCAAGAAGACCGCCAAGAAGGCGGCGAAGAAGGCCCCGGCCAAGAAGACCGCCGCCAAGAAGACGGCTGCTTCGACCGCGAAGAAAACGGCCGCCAAGAAGACGACGGCCGCGAAGAAGACCACTACGAAGACGGCGGCCGCCAAGAAGACCGCTGCTTCGGCCGCGAAGGCGTCCGACGCCGAGTAGCCGGTTCACGGCGCCGTTCCGTCCGGTGCTGTGAACGAGTGAGTTGTGAAGGTGTGAACCGAAGGGGCGCCCGTTTGTTCGGGCGCCCCTTCGGAGTGTCACACCGTCCGGATAGGCTGGACGGATGACGCGTGCCGAGCAGCCAACGGTCGGAAACCCGGCCCCCGACGACGCCCTGGTCGCAGATTCCCGAGAGCGTGCTGTCCGCGCCTTGCTGCGCGTGCCGCAGTTGAAGCGGCTCTGGAGCGCCCAGCTCGTCGGCGGTGTCGGCGATGCCCTGGCCCTTCTCGTCCTGGTGGTGCTCGCTCTGCAAGCGGCCATCGCCGAGGGCGCGTTCGGGGGCGGTTATCGCGGGGTCGCTTTCGCGGTCACCGCCGTCTTCGGGGCACGGATCCTCGCGACGCTGCTCTTCGGGGCGGTGCTCCTCGGGCCGCTGAGCTCGCTCACGTCACCGGACGGGCCGCTCGACCGGCGCTGGACGATGGTCGTCTCGGACGGGCTGCGGGCCGCGCTCCTGATCGTCGCGCCGCTGTGGATCGACTGGGCCCCGGACAACGCGCTCGCGATGCTCCTCGTGACCGCCTTCGTGATCGGCGTCGCCGAACGCTTCTGGACGGTCTGCCGGGAGAGCGCGGCGCCCGCGCTGCTGCCCGCGCCGCCTCTGGAGGGCGCCACGGTGCGGCCGCTGCCGGACCACATGGACGCTCTGCGGCGCCTGTCGCTGCGTACGGGCTTCGTGGCGCTGCCCATCGCGGCCGCCGCGCTCGTCGCCATCACGCTGGTCGGCAATCTCCTGGGTGCCGGGATCGACTGGTTCGAGGTGCACCAGGCGGGGCTCGCGTCGTTCGTCGCCGCCGGGCTCTTCGCGGCCTCGCTGTCGATCGTCTTCTTCCTCGAACTTCCCGCCACGCAGACGCCACGCGCGCGTAGCCCGCTCGAAGGGTTGCGCAGGCCGCGCACCGGCAGCGGCACCGACCGGGGCCGCACCGGCGCGATCCCGCTGCTCGTCGCCGCCTGCGCCGCGATCGCCGGGGCCGTCGCGGCCTCCGTGGCAGTCGCCGTGCTGCACGCCAAGGACCTGGACGGCGGGCCCGTCACGTACGGCCTGATCGTCCTCGCGCTGACCGGCGGCACCGTCGTCGGCATCCGCACGGCGCCCTCGCTGCTGCCCTCCCTCTCGCGCCGCAGGCTGCTCGCGCTCGCGATCGCCCTCACCGGCGTCGCACTGCTCGCAGCGGGCCTCGTGCCCGACGTGACGACCGTGCTGCTGCTCCTGGCGCTCGCCGGGGTGGCCGCGGGCATCGCCGCGCACACCGGGCACGCGCTGCTCGACCAGGAGGTCGAGGACTACCGCCGGGCGCGCACGACGGAACATCTCCAGGCGGTCGTACGCCTCTTCATCGCGCTCGGCGCGCTCGTGGCCCCCGTGGTCGCGGCGGCGATCGGGCCGCACCGCTTCGTCAACGGCAAGTTCGTCTTCGACCACGGAGGCGCCGCCTTCACGCTGATGCTGGTGGGCGCTCTGCTCCTGCCGGTGGCCGCGCTGGTCCTCGCCAAGATCGACGACCGGCAGGGCGTGCCGCTGCGCCACGACCTGCGGGACGCGCTGCGCGGCGGCGACGACCCCGAGCAGGGAATAGCGGCCACGGGGTTCTTCATCGCCCTGGAGGGCGGCGACGGCGCCGGCAAGTCGACGCAGGCAGAGGCGCTCGCGGAGTGGATCCGCGCCAAGGGCCACGAGGTCGTCGTGACGCGTGAGCCGGGGGCGACCCCGGTCGGCAAGCGACTGCGGTCGATCCTGCTCGACGTGTCGTCGGCCGGTCTCTCGCACCGCGCCGAGGCACTCCTGTACGCCGCCGACCGCGCCGAGCACGTCGACACGGTCGTACGTCCCGCCCTCGAGCGGGGCGCGGTCGTCATCTCCGACCGGTACATCGACTCGTCCGTGGCCTACCAAGGCGCGGGCCGCGATCTGTCCCCGACCGAGATCGCCCGTATCTCGCGGTGGGCGACGGCCGGGCTCGTGCCGCATCTGACGGTGCTGCTCGACGTGGCGCCGGAGGCGGCCCGCGAACGGTTCACGGAGGCCCCCGACCGCCTTGAGTCGGAGCCCGCCGAGTTCCACGCGCGCGTGCGGTCCGGATTCCTGACGCTCGCCGCGGCCGACCCGGGGCGCTATCTGGTGATCGACGCCGCCCAGGAGCCGGAGGCGGTCACGACCGTGGCCAGGCACCGGCTCGACCTGATGCTGCCGCTCTCCGAGGCCGAGGTGAAGGCACAGGAAGAGGCCCGCAAGGCCGCCGAGGAAGAAGCGCGCCGCAAGGCCGAGGAGGAAGCCGCGCGCAAGGCCGAGGAGGAACGGGTCGAGCGCGAGCGCCAGGAGCAGCTCGCCAAGCTCCGTGCCGAGGAGGAGGAGCGCAAGCGCCGCGAGCTGGAGGAGGCGCAGCGCCGCGAGGCCGAGCGCCAGGCCGAGGAGGCCAGGCAGCGCGCCGAGGAGGCCAAGCGCAAGGCCGAGGAGGAGCAGGCTCGCCTGCTCGCCGAGGAGAAGGTGCGGGCGGCCGAGGAGGCGCGGCGCCGCCGGGAGGCGGAGGAAGAGGCGCGGCTCCGGGCCGAGGCCGAGGCGCGGCGCCTGGAGAAGCAGCGCAAGGCGGAAGAGGCGCTGTTGCGGGCCGAGGAGGCGCGGCGGCTTGCTGCGGCCTCGGCGGCGGCTGCAGCCGCGGCTGCGGCGAGCGCGGCGGCTCCTGCCCCGAAGTCAGCTCCGGCTCGGAAGTCGGCTTCGGCTCCGAAGGCGGCGGATGCTCCGTCCGCGTCACCTTCCGATGCCGTGCCGGACAACGAGACGACGATTCCCACGCCCGTCGTGAAGCCCGGTGCCTCGGCTCCGTCCGCGCCGTCCGCTCCGTCCGCTCCCGCGCCGGGTGCGGCCGACGAGACCGCGGTGCTTCCGCAGGTGCAGGACACCCGCGGCTCGGAGGAGACCGAGGTGCTGCCGCAGCCGCCGGTGCCGGGTGCCGCCGACGAGACGGCCGTGCTGCCTCCCGTACGGGAGGACAAGGTGCCGCCGGGGTACTTCCGCGACGAGCGGCCCGAGGCCGCGCCCGCGCACTCGCCTTCGCCCGAGGGCGGCGGCAACGACCGCACCCGCGAGCTGCCCCAGGTCGACGAGAACGGAGAGCCCGTCCAGCGGCCTCGCTCGGACTGGGCGGAGGAGACTCCGCTGGACGATCTGCCTTCCCTGGCGGACGAGTTGCTGGGGGATCGGGACGAGGACGAGGACGGCCGGGGCGGTGGCCGCGGCGGCCGGGGGCGCAACAGGCGCTGAGCCTCGCCGGGCGAGCGGACCGCGTTGTCAGTGGCGTGCTCCACAATGAATTCGACAGCGTGAGGCGCGACGTGCGCGACGTGTGCGACGCAGGTGTGCAGGGCGGAGGCGGTGACCGATGACCGTATGGGACGACCTGGTGGGCCAGGAGCGGGTGAGTGAGCAGCTCGGCGCCGCCGCCCGGGACGCCGACACGCTGGTCACCGCCGTGGCCTCGGGCTCCCCGCGGCCCGAGTCGTCGAAGATGACGCACGCCTGGCTGTTCACCGGACCGCCCGGCTCCGGGCGGTCCACCGCCGCCCGCGCCTTCGCCGCCGCGCTCCAGTGCACGAGCCCCGACCGCGCGCTCGGCGGCGCCCCCGGCTGCGGCTTCTGCGACGGCTGCCACACGAGCCTGGTCGGCACGCACGCCGACGTCGAAGTGGTGCGTACGGACCTGCTGTCCATCGGCGTCAAGGAAACCCGCGAACTGGTCAGGCGGGCCCAGCTCTCGCCCGCCGGCGGCCGCTGGCAGGTCATCGTCCTGGAGGACGCCGACCGCCTCACCGAGGGCGCGGGCAACGTCCTGCTGAAGGCCGTGGAGGAGCCCGCTCCCCGCACCGTATGGCTGCTCTGCGCGCCCTCACTGGAGGACGTGCTGCCCACCATCCGCTCCCGCTGCCGCCATCTGACGCTGCGTACGCCTCCGGTGGACGCCGTCGCCGACGTACTCATCCGGCGTGACGGCATCGAGCCGGACGTCGCCTCCGCCGCCGCGCGCGCCACCCAGGGGCACATCGGCCGCGCCCGCCGCCTCGCGACCGACCCGCGGGCCCGCGAGCGCCGGGCGGCCGTGCTCAAGCTGCCGATGCGGGTGCAGGACATCGGCGGCTGTCTCAAGGCCGCGCAGGAGCTGATCGACACGGCAGGCGACGACGCGAAGCAGGTCGCCGAGGAAGTCGACGTCAAGGAGACCGACGACCTGAAGGCGGCGCTCGGCGCGGAGAAGGGCGGCCGGATGCCGCGCGGCACGGCCGGCGTCATGAAGGAACTGGAGGACCGGCAGAAGCGCCGCAGGACCCGCACCCAGCGGGACAGCCTCGACCTCGCCCTCATCGAACTGACCGGCGTGTACCGCGACGTGCTCACCCTGCAGCTCGGCTCGCGCGTGGCCCTGGCCAACACGGAGGTGCTCGACATGCTGGAGCGCCTGGCGCGCGGCACATCACCCGAGTCCACCCTGCGCCGCATCGAGGCGATCAGCGCCTGCCGCACCGCACTGGACCGCAATGTGGCGCCGCTGCTCGCGGTGGAGGCGATGACGGTGGCGCTGCGAGCGGGTTAGGACGCGGGGCCGCCGACCGCGCGGGTCTCGAGCCCGGCCGGAACGCGGTTGACGGAATCACCCGTACGAGCACATTGCGTAACAAGCCCAACACCTGGCGTTAGGCTCACGTGATGCGCATCAGAGGACTCCGCACCCCCGCGACCGCGTTCCTGGCCGCCGGACTGCTCATCTCCGGCTGCTCGGCCGGGAGCTCGACGGCGGACGCGTCCATGGCCGCGCTGCCCCGCGCCACCCCGCAGGAGCTGTCTTCGTACTACGGCCAGAAGCTGAGCTGGCGCGAATGCGGCGCCCCCGGCTTCGAGTGCTCCACGATGAGGGCGCCGCTGGACTACGCGAAGCCGGACGGCCCGCAGATCAAGCTCGCCGTCTCCCGGAAGAAGGCCACGGGCCCCGGCAAGCGCCTGGGCTCCCTCCTGGTCAACCCGGGCGGCCCCGGCGGCTCGGCGATCGGCTACCTCCAGTCGTACGCGGCCCTCGGCTACCCCGAGGAGGTCCGTGCCCGGTACGACATGGCCGCGGTCGACCCGCGCGGTGTGGCCCGCAGCGAGCCCGTCACCTGCCTCGACGGCAAGCAGATGGACGCGTACACGCAGACGGACGTCACCCCGGACGACGAGCGCGAGACCGCCGAACTGTCGGACTCCTTCCAGAAGTTCGCGACAGGCTGCGAGAAGCGCTCCGGCGAGGTGCTGCCACATGTCTCCACGGTCGAGGCGGCCCGCGACATGGACATCCTGCGCGCGGTCCTCGGCGACGAGAAGCTGAGCTACGTGGGCGCCTCGTACGGCACGTTCCTGGGAGCGACGTACGCCGGGCTCTACCCCGACCGCGTCGGCCGCCTGGTCCTGGACGGCGCGATGGACCCGTCCCTGCCGGCGCGCCGCATGAACCGTGACCAGACGGCGGGCTTCGAGACGGCGTTCACGTCGTTCGCGAAGGAGTGCGTGAGCAGGTCGGACTGCCCCCTGGGCACGGGGGACGAGACGGACGCGGGCAAGCGCCTCAAGTCGTTCTTCGACGAACTGGACCGTGCGCCGCTCCCCGCAGGCGACTCCGACGGACGCAAGCTCGGCGAGGCGCTCGCCACGACAGGCGTGATCGCAGCGATGTACGACGAGGGCGCCTGGCCCCAACTGCGCACGGCGCTGTCCGCCGCGATGAACGAGAAGGACGGCGCGCCCCTTCTCTCGCTCTCCGACAGCTACTACGAGCGTGACGCCGACGGGACGTACGCGAACCTCATGTTCGCCAACGCCGCCGTGAACTGCCTGGACCTGCCCCCGGCCTTCAAGACGGCCGCCGACGTCAAGAAGTCGCTCCCGGACTTCGAGAAGGCGTCCCCGGTCTTCGGCGAGGGCTTGGCCTGGGCCTCGCTGAACTGCGCGTACTGGCCGGTGAAGGCGACCGGCGAGCCGCACCGCATCAAGGCGGAAGGCGCGGCTCCGATCGTCGTGGTCGGCACCACACGCGACCCGGCGACCCCCTACCGCTGGGCCGAGGCCCTGGCCGACCAGCTCTCCTCCGGCAAGCTGCTCACCTACGACGGCGACGGCCACACGGCGTACGGCCGGGGCAGCAAGTGCGTGGACTCGGCGATCAACGCCTACTTGCTGGACGGCAAGGCCCCGGACGACGGAAAGCGCTGCTCACAGGGTTGACGCGGGCCCAGGGGGTCCGCGCACCGGGGGTGTGCGGAGCACCCCCGGAAACTGTGTAGACTTGGCGTCGCTGCTGATCGCACCATAGGTGCGGGACGCGTGCGCCGCCTTAGCTCAGATGGCCAGAGCAACGCACTCGTAATGCGTAGGTCTCGGGTTCGAATCCCGAAGGCGGCTCTGTGGAAGCCCCAGGACTCACTCGCCGTGACCTGGGGCTTTTGCTTTGCCGTTTTGCGGGGTGGCTTCAGCGGGCGTAGGAGCCCAGGCCTATCAGGCAGTAGACGTGCTCGTTGATGGTCGAGCCGTTGAGGGTGTAGCGGTACGAGAAGGCGTACTGCGTCTTGGGGTTGTCGTTGCAGCGGCTCATCTCCGAGGTCATGGGGATCGTCTGGATCACCTCGTAGTGGGCGTCGGACGCCGAGCACGGCCGTGGAGCCGGGGCCGGAGGCGCGTGAGGGGCCTGGTCGTGGTGCGGGTGGCGGCGCTGGTGATGTGGGTTCGGGCATCGGGTCAGTATGTGTCTTGCAGGGGCTTTGGTGGAGTGGGTTTCTAGAAATTAGTTCTAGAAGTGGGGTGCGGGGGCCTGGCGGGTGGGTGCTCTAGGCTTGGGGCACCATGAGCCCCAAGCAACAGCGTGGCGAAGAGACCGCCGACCGACTCCTGGATGCCGCGCTCCGCGTGTTTGCCGACTCCGGCGAGCAAGGTGTGACAGTCGGTGCGCTCACCAAGGCCAGTGGTGTCAGCCTCGGGAGTCTCTACCACCACTTCGGCAGCGTCGACGGGCTCATGAGCGCCTTGCTGCAGCGCTGGCTCGGTCGGCTGCTCATCGAGATGGCCGCTTCCGTGGAGCGGTCCCGTACGGCCAGGACCGGTATCCGCGCCCTCGTGCGTGCCTACCTGAAGTTCATCCAGGAGAACCCTGAGGCCGCCCGGCTCCTGCACTCCTCGTACGCCGACCGGCTCGGGATGGCTCAGGCCCGGCAGATCCGTGACGCCCAGGAGGCCAGGCTGTCGCCGCTGACCGCCTGGATGCAGCAGCACGTCGACTCGGGGGAGGTCGCCCCGCTTCCCATGTCCCTGGTCGAGGGGCTGGTCCTGGGGCCTGTCGTCGCCACCGCCCGTCGTTGGCTCGCCGGGTTCGACGACGTGGATCTCGATCAGGCCGCGCGTGTCCTGCCGGAGCGGATCTGGCGTTCGATCGTTCCTTGAGGGTGGGTGGCCGGGTGGCCGGGTGGCCGGGTGGGCGTTCGGGCGGTCAGTGGCGTAGGGCCTTGCTGATTTCCGCCTTGGGGGTGCCGGAGAGGGAACGGTTGCTGCGGGCCGTGCCTGACTTCGACTTGCCGGGGTCCACGTCGGTGATGTTGAGGACGGCCGTGTCCAGGAGATTCCCGTCGCCGTCGCGGAAGTTGACGGAGATGGTGTAGTCCGCCTTCTTGTCCTTGGGGTTGGTGGCCGTGATCTCGGCCGTTGCCCGGTCGTTCTCGGTCTTGGTGGGGCCGTCGACCTTTACGTCGCCCTTCGAGTCCACCCCGTCCTTCACCTCGGCCATCTTGGAGGCGGCGGCTTCCGTCGCGGACGAGACGGCTTCGCCCGCCCTGGCCGTGGCGGACGCGGCCCTGTCCTTGGCCTTGTCCACGTCACTCTCCGAGCAGGCGGTGGCGGAGAGGGCGATGAGGGCGGCGGTGGCTGCGGCGGTGGCGATGCGGGTGGCGTGGGTGCGGTCGGTGTTGGTGCGGGTGGGTTGGGTGCGGTCGGTATTGGTGCGGGTCATGCGGACCACCTTCGGGGTGGTGGGGGGTGGGCGCGAGTGGGGCGGGCCGTATGGGTGCGGGGGCGTAAGGGGGTTGCGTGGGGTTCCGCCTCCCAGGCTCGCCTCGTCGCGCGGGTCACCCGCTCGCCTCTGCTTCCCGGGCGCGCCCTCCGGCCCTCACCCGCAGAAAAATCCCGCTCCCGCCGGACAATCGGGCCGGCAAGTGGGAAAAATTTGCTCGGGTGGGGTGACTGCGGGGTGGTGGGTGGTTGCGTGGTGGCGGGGGGATGGGTGGGGAGGTTTTTGCTTGCGTGTGTGTCGGGGAGTGCGAGGATGCCGCGATGAGTGTTGACGTTGAGTCCTACGTTCGGTTTCAGTCGCCCGCGCGCCATCAGCGGGGGCATTTCACCGGGGTGTTCGGGCTGGTCAACGGCCTTGCCAAGGCCGGGAAGCTGACTGCCGAGCAAGAACTGTTCCGGCGTACCAACAACGATTGGTACGACAGCGCCTATCCGGACCCCTCGACCGTTGATCCCACCATTTACGACTACGACGTGAACCCCTGCGCCGTCGCCTGGTTCAAGGTCACCGCCACCCATCTCATCGAGCGCGTACCCGGCTATCTGGAGATTCTGGACGCGCACGGTGTCGAGTGTCGGGTGGTGCGGTCCTCGGATCCTGGGCGGGTCGTGTACGAGGACGAGTTCCAGGTCGTGGTCGTGCCTTACGAGGCGTAGGTGGCCCGGCGGGAGTTATGTGGATCCTGTCAGGCCGCTGTCCGATTCCGGTTGGGCCCGTGCGGGCCCGCTTATGCTCGACGCCATGTGCGCTTTTGTCCTGGTCGCGGAGGATGACGAGAAACAAGCCGAGCTGGTCCGCCGCTATCTGGAGCGCGAGGGCCACACGGTCGCCGTCGTCCACGACGGGCGCGCCGCGATCGACGAGGTGCGGCGCAGGCCGCCGGATCTGCTCGTGCTCGACGTGATGATGCCGCGCGTCGACGGGCTCGGCGTCACCCGCGTGCTGCGTGGCGGGCACGGCCATGGGGGTGGGGGCGGCCCCGCCCCCACCCCCGGGATTCCGATTCTGATGCTCACCGCCCGGTCCACCGAGGACGATCTGCTGCTCGGCCTCGATCTCGGCGCCGACGACTATCTGACGAAGCCGTACAGCCCCCGCGAGCTGATGGCCCGTGTCCGTACGCTGCTCCGGCGCTCCCAGGGCACGCACCATCCCGTCGTCGAGGGCGGCGAAGCCGTGCCGCGTGTGCTGCGCGTCGGTGGGCTCACCGTCGATCCGGTGCGGCACGAGGTGACCGTCGAAGGGCGGCTCGTCGAGTGCACTCCGGGGGAGTTCGAGCTGCTCGCGGCGCTGGCCGCGGAGCCGGAGCGGGTGTTCACGCGGCCCCAGCTGCTCGATCGTATTCATGGGTCGTCCGGGTACATATCGGTGCGCACCGTCGACGTACACGTACTGAATCTGCGCAAGAAGATCGAGGTCGATCCGCGCAGGCCGCGTCATCTCGTCACCGTCTTCGGCGTCGGTTACAAGCTCACGGGCGCGGCCCTCGGCGCGGCCACCCGGGCTGCCCCCGGGGCGCCCATCGGGGCGGCGGCGCGTCGTGGCGCGTGACATACCGTTCCGCAAGAGCCTGTTGCCCCGGCTGCTCGCCGTTTCCGTCCTCGTCTCCGTCGTGTCGATCGCCGCCACCGCCTGGCTCGCCGCGCAGACCACGTCCGGCGCCATCCGGCAGGAGCAGGGGCAGGTGCTCGCCGACGACGCGCGTGTCTACGACGAGTTGCTCGGCCTCGCGGCGACCGCGCCCGGGTGGCAGGGCGCCGAGAAGACCGTGCGGGAGCTGGCCCGGCAGACCGGGCGGCGTATCACCCTGACCACCCAGGACCGCGCCGTCATCGCCGACTCGCGGAGCACGGGCGGGAGTGACGGAAGTGCCGGAAGTGCCGGAAGTGACGAGCGTGACGGGAGTGACGGGAGTGACGGGAGTGACGGCAAGGACGGTGGCGCCGGTGTCGAGCTGCCCTCCAAGGCCTCGGCCGTCGTCGATCCGCTCGCCGTCGACGGGGCGCTGACCGCGGGTGCGGGGAGCGGCGACGACGCCGGGGGCGGGGGCGAGGACACCGCGGGGCTCGACCGCATCGATCCGCGTGCCGTCGGCCCCTTCCGGCTCTCGGGGCGGGAGCGGGACGAACTGGCGAAGGTGGCCGCCGGCGTCGTCGGCTGCATGCACGACTTCGGGGTCGTCGCCCGTTCCGTCCAGGGGCCCGGTGGGCGTCCGCGTATCGAGGCCGCCAACGACCCCAACCGCTTCCTGGACTTCACCTGCAACGACACGCGGCTCGTCGTCCCCACCCGCACGGAGAGCAAGGCACTCAAGAGGCTCAACGAACTCACCAACGCGTGCCTGCGCCGTGGGTCGCAGCCGCCCGTCGCGGTCGAGCTCGATCTCACCTGGCGGCGGTCGGACGGAGGGGTCGGCCCCGTACCGGGTGTGGTGGGTCCGCCCGCCGAGTCGGGCATGCGTGCGGAGCCGGAACCGGGGCCGGAGCAGAAACCGGAGCAGAAAGCGGAACCGGAACCGGGGTCGGAGCCGGAGCTTCGGACGGAGGGGCGCGCCACTCGCGCCCCGACGCCCGCCGCAACCCCCACCCCCGAGGCCACGTACACGCCCGCCCCCAAGTCCACCCCCACCGAGCCGGACGGCCCCGGTGCGGACCCCCGCAGCGCCGCCCGCCGTGCCCCCACCGGAGCGGCCGTCCCCGCCGATCCCATGGACGGCACCCGGGTGGCCGACGCCAAGGCCGCGGCCTGCCTGGGCAGCGCCCGCCGCGAGCAGCTCGGCCCGTACGTCTCCTCGCCCGCGCTCCTCTTCGTGACCGACTCCGATGGTTCGCGCTCCGCGGCGGCCCGCGCGGGCGAGACCTCGGGGTTCAGCCTCTCCCGGGCCAACACCACCCGGCTCGCGGGCCTCTCCGCGGCCATCCTCGCCGTGACGGTCGCCGTGACCGCCTTCGCCGCGAGCCGGCTGACCCGGCCGTTGCGGGCACTGACCACCGCGACGCAGCGAATGAAGACCGGTGAGGCGGCCGAACCCGTCAACGCGCGTTCGGCGGGGTCGGCGGGGGAGATCCGCCAACTCGCCGACGCCTTCAACGACATGGCCGCCCACCGCAAGGCCCTGGAGGACCACCGCAAGGCCCTGGAGGACCAGCGCCAGGCCATGGTGAGCGACGTCGCGCATGAGCTGCGTACGCCGTTGTCCAACATCCGCGGGTGGCTGGAGGCGGCCGAGGACGGCGTGGTCGCCACCGACCCGGAGCTGGTCTCCTCGCTCCTCGAAGAGGCCGTGCTGCTCCAGCACATCGTCAATGACCTGCAGGATCTCGCCGCCGCCGACGCCGGTACCCTCCGGTTGCACCGCGAGCCCGTGCACGCCTCCGACGTCGTGGACCAGGTCGCGGCGGCGCATCAGGCGGGTGCCGAGGCGGCGGGGGTACGGCTGAGCGCGACGACGATCGGCGACCCCTGCTTCACCGCCGATCCGCTCCGGCTCCGCCAGGCCATCGGCAACCTGGTCTCCAACGCGATCCGGCACACCCCGGAGGGCGGCAGCGTCACGATCGACTGCCGTGCCACGCTCGACGCGGTGGTGGTGGAGGTCGCCGACACCGGTACCGGTATCGCTCCCGACGACCTGCCGCACGTCTTCGACCGCTTCTGGCGCGCGGACAAGTCGCGTACGCGGTCCACGGGCGGCAGCGGGCTCGGCCTCGCGATCGTCCGGCAGCTGGTGGAGGGGCACGGCGGGACGGTGACGGCGCGGAGTGCTGCGGGGGAGGGGGCGGTGTTCACGGTGCGGGTGCCGTCGGAGGCGCCGGAGGCGCCGGAGTCGTCGGAGTCGTCGGATTCATCGGATTCATCGGAGGCGCCGGAGTCGAGGGACGTTCCCGAGTCGCCGGAGCCGTCGTCGTCTTAGGGACAAGGAATGCGGGATACGAGATACGGGACAGGAGACGGCGGTCGGTGGCGGCAGGCGAGAGGCGGGAGGGGCGCTGTCGCCGATGGCCCGCGTGAGCGAATGGTGGGCGATCCGTGAGCAACTGGTGCCGGAATCCGGTGGCCGGAGCGTGAGGCCGGGGGCTGTGCGTCCGGGCTTCCCACGGGGGCTCCGTGCTCCCCGCGTACGTACGGTGACGCGCGTGCGGCCGCTCTCGTTCCGCGAGCACCTCAACTCCCCCACCCCGTCAGGAAGTTAAGAGTGCCTCGCGGAAACTGAGCGGGCCCGGCCGCAACGGTGACACTCCCCCGAGTTACGCGTTCAGCGCGAGTACCGGCGGGGCCGGGCCCGATGTTCTGATCCCATCAGGGCTCGCCAACCGATCGCTAACATGTGGCCAACGGTTGGCGGGAGATGGCGTGGACGTACGGTGCGACGGGTTGCGGTTCGGGCTCCTGGGCGCGCCTGCCGTGTACGACGCCAAGGGCGAGCCACAGCCCGTGCAGAGCGCCAAAGGCCGCGCCCTGCTGGCCGCGCTGCTGCTTGAACCGGGCCGGGTGGTGTCCGTCGAGGCCCTCAAGGACGCGCTGTGGGGCGGGGCGCCGCCCGCGTCCGCGCACGCATCGCTGCAGAACCACGTGACGCGGCTGCGCCGACTCCTGGACGACCCGGACCGGTTGCGGGCGGTGCCGCCGGGGTATCGGTTGCGGGTCGCCGAAGGGGAGTTGGACGTACGGGTCTTCGAGCAGCTGGTCGCACGGGCCCGGGCGGCGCACGCGGAACGTGACTGGGACGGTTGCGTGGACGCCGCGTCCGGCGCGCTCGGGTTGTGGCGCGGTACTCCGCTGGGCGGGGTGCCCGCGGATGCGACGGGGCACGCGCTCGTACCGCGCCTCGAGGAGGCGCGGCTCCTCGCCCTCGAACTGCGGTACGACGCGGAGCTCGCGTCCGGGGCCGGTGGCGGAGGGCTCGTGCCGGAGCTCGCGGAACTGGTCGCCGAGCATCCCCTGCGGGAGGCCTTCCACCGCCAGCTGATGCTGGCGCTGCACCACACGGGCCGCCAGGCGGAAGCCTTGGCCGTCCACCGCGAGCTACGGCGCAGGCTGGTGGAGGAACTGGGCGTGGAGCCCGGCGCCTCGATACGGGAAGCGCATCGCGAGGTCCTGCGGGAGCCTGCGGGGTCGGCGTTGGTGGGGCGCGGTGCGTTGGTGGGGCGCGGTGCGGTGGGGGTGAGGGGTGGTGGTGCGCTCGGTGCTGCGGGCGTCGGGGGTGTTGCGGGGGTTGTGGGGACTGCGGGTGTCGCGGGTGTCGCGGGTGTTGCGGGGGTTGTGGGGACTGCGGGTGTCGCGGGTGTCGCGGGTGTCGCGGGTGTTGCGGGGGTTGTGGGGGCTGCGGGCGGTACGGGTGCTGCGGGTGTTGTGGGGGTGGCGGGCGCCCTGGGTGTTGGAAGAACGGCGAGTGCAGAGGGCGATGCGGGTGCGCCCGGCGCTGCGGGCATGGGGGGTGCTGCGGGAGTTGCGGGGACTGCGGGTGCTGCAGGGGTTGAGGGGGTGGCGGGCGTCACGAGTGTTGGGGGCGCGGCGAGTGTGGGTGCGCCCGGTGCTGAGGGCGTCGGGGGTGCTGTGGGAGTCGTGGGGGCTCCGGGCGTTACGGGTACTGCGGGGGCTGTGGGAGTGGCGGGTGCCCTGGGTGTTGGGGGCGCGGTGAGTGCGGGGGGCGATGTGGGTGCGCTCGGTGCTGCGGGGGTTGCGGGGACTACGGGCGTTACGGGGGTCACGGGTGCTGCGGGTGCCCCGGGTGTTGGGGGAACGGCGAGTGCGGAGGGCGATGCGGGTGCGCCCGGCGCTGCGGGCGTCAGGGGTGCTGCGGGAGTTGCGGGGACTGCGGGCGTCACGGGTGCTGCGGGAGTTGCAGGGGCGGCGGGTGTCCTCGGTGCGGTGGGCGTTCCGGGTGCCGTGGGTGCTGATGGTGCAGGCGGTGCGGTGGGCGTTCCGGGTGCCGTGGGTGCTGATGGTGCAGGCGGTGCCGTGGGCGTTCCGGGTGCCGTGGGTGCTGATGGTGCAGGCGGTGCCGTGGGTGTCCCGGGTGCCGTGGGTGCGGACGGTGCCGTGGACCTTGCTGGTGTGGTCGGTGCGGCCGGTGCGGTGGGGGTTGCCGGCGGGACAGGTGTAGCCGGTGTCGCGGGGGTGGTAGGCGGGGCGGGTGCGGCTAAAGCCGCACCCGCTCAACTCCCGCCATCCCCTCTGCACTTCACCGGCCGCGAGGAAGTCGTACGCTCCCTGGCGCAGCTGCTCGGCGGCCATGCCGACCATGCCGGAGATGACGGCTACCGCAGCGGTGGCGGCAGCGACGCCGGTAGCGGCGCGCGCCCCCGGCGTGGGGCCCCCGCACCACCCGCCACCGCACCACCCGCCCCCACCCCACCCGTAGCCGTCATCTCCGGCATGGCCGGCGTAGGGAAAAGCGCCCTCGCCCTGCACGTGGCCCACCGGCTGCGTACGCGGTTTCCCGATGGGCAGCTCTACATCAATCTGCGCGGGGCCACCCCCGGCATGACGCCCCTCACGCCGAGTCAGGCCCTCGCCGCCCTGCTCCGGGACCTCGGCGTCGATGCGAGTCACAGTCCCGAACACCCGGACGCGGCAGCCGCGTTGCTCCGTTCGCTGCTCGCTCCCACTCGCACCCTGGTGGTCCTCGACGACGCGGCGACCGCCGCGCAGGTGCGGCCGCTGCTGCCCGCGGGACCCGGCTGCGCGGTCATCGTCACCAGCCGTTCACCGCTCACCGCGCTCGACGGAGCGGGCCGTTTCCCGCTGGAGCCGCTCTCCGAGGGGGACAGCGTCGCCCTGCTGCGCGCGGTCTCCGGGCGCGCGGGGCTCGACGAGGGGCACCCCCTGGTCGAACTCGCGGGCAGGCTCCCGCTGGCCCTGCGGATCATCGCCGCCCGACTCGCCGCCCGCCGCGCCCTCACCCCCGACGCCCTCGCCGAACTCCTCACGGTAAGCGGCGGACGGCTGCACCACCTGGAGCACGACGACCTGAGCGTCCGGCGCTCGCTGGCCGTGGCCCTGGACGCGCTGCGTACGTCGGAGCGCGAGTCCGACCGGGACGCGGCCGCCGCCCTCGCCGCGCTCGGTGCGCTCGACCTCCCGGCGTACGGAGTACCCCTCGTCGCACGCCTGTTGGGCCTGGAGGAGTGGCGCGCGGGGGCCGCACTCGACCGTCTCGTCGACGTCGCGCTACTCGACGAGACGGCCTACGGCCGCTATGCCCCGCACGACCTCGTACGCGATTTCGCTCGGGAGGCGGCCCACCAGGACGAGTCGGCGGCCGCGGACGTCGTGGACCGGGCCCTGCGGTGGTACGCGGAGTCGGCGCGGCAGACCCTGCTCGCGATCATGCCGGAGGGGCTCGACCGTGACGACCGGCTCGGGGAGCTCCCCGACCAACTGTCGGCACGGCACACCGACGACGGCCGTCCGGTACCGGACGTGGCGCCGATGTCCACCGATGACGCCTTCGCCTGGGGCGACACCGAACTCGCGAACGTCATCGCTCTCGCCGACCGCCACGGCCGCGAGTCCGCCCTCCTGCCCGTACTCGTCCGCTGCTTCTTTTCGTACCTCAAGCGCCGTGGCCGCCTCGCCGAGGCCGACCTCCTGAACCGTCTCTCGGTGACGGCGGCCCGCCACCGGCAGGACACGGCGGCCGAGGCCCAGGCCCTCACCGACCTCGCGGGGCTCAGCTATGTGTCGGGCCGCAGCGGCACGGCGCTCGACCTGATCGACGAGGCCCTCGACCTGTGGCGGTCGCTCGACCGCATGTCGTGCGTCCACCGCGGCGTCATGAACCGCGGCCTGCTCCTCGAAGCGCTGGGCCGCTACGAGGAGTCGGCCGAGGCGCTGCGGCACAGCCTGGAGCTCGCCAAGGCCGCGGACGACCCGCTGAGCGAGGCGTTCGCCCTCAGCACCCTGGGCAACGTCCTCGAACACACCGACGCGCGCGCCGCGATCTCCTACTACGAGCGGAGCCTCGCGATCGGCGAGACCCTCGGGCATGTGGGTCTGCGCCAGGAGCTCCACTGCGACATGGGCAAGGCCCACCTCGTGCTCGGCGAACCGGACGTGGCGCTCGGGCACTTCGAGGAGAGCCTGCGCATCCACGGCGAGGCCGAGGACTGGCACAACGAGTCCAAGGTGCGTCTGGGCATGGTGCGCGCCCTGCGCGAGATGTCCCGCACGCGGGACGCGGGGCGTGAGTGCGCCGGTCTTCTGGAGCGTGCGGAGCAGCGGGCCGACGCCCACATGGCGGGTCTTGCCCGCCATCAGCTGGGGCTGCTGCTGTACGCGGAGGGGCGCGCGGAAGAGGCGTACGCCCAGTGGAAGTCGGCGCTGGCGGCGCTGGACGGCACGGACAGCAGCGAGGTGGTCGGCGAGCTGAAGAGCCTGCTGACGGGCCCTGCCGGCGAGCCCCGGCGGGGGGCCGACCGGGGGGCCGGCCGGGGGCCTGGACCTGCCTGACCGTGGACGGCGGCTACTTCGCGTCCGCGTAGCACTCCACCACCGCGACGGTGAACGGGAAACGCACCGGTGTCTCGCCGAACGTGATGCGCCCCGCCAGGTCCCCGGCCGCGCGGATCGCCGCCGTGACCGTCTCGGCTTCCTCCTGAGGGCAGTGCACGATGACCTCGTCGTGCTGGAAGAAGACCAGCTCGGCGCGGAGTCCGGCCGCGGCGATGGACTGACGCAGCGCCGCCAGCATCAGCAGGGCCCAGTCGGCCGCGCTGCCCTGGACGACGAAGTTACGGGTGAAGCGGCCACGGGCGCGGGTGTTGCTCGAGGCGTACCCGGGAGTGAACTCGCCGTCCTGGGACGGGACTTCGGCCGGGGTGTCCTGCGGGATGCCCGCCTCGTCGAAGTCGTCCGCACCTGCCGCCGGCGGGCTCGTGCGCCCCAGCCAGGTCCGTACGAGCCTGCCCTCCTCGCCCGCCTTCGCCGCGTCGTCGACGTACGCGACCGCGGCGGGGAATCTGCGGCGCAGTGCCGCCAGGTTCTTCAGGCCGTCGCCCGACGTCTGTCCGTACACGGCGCCCAGGAGTGCGATCTTGGCGTGGTCGCGGGCGCCGGAGAACGCGCGGTCGGACAGCCGCGTGTAGAGGTCCTCGTGGCTTCCGGCCACCTCCATCAGGCCCCGGTCGCGGGAGATCGCCGCGAGGACCCGCGGTTCCATCTGGTCGGCGTCGGCGACGACCAGCCGCCAGCCGGGGTCGGCGACGACCGCGCGGCGGATGATCTTGGGGATCTGCAGCGCGCCGCCGCCGTTCGTGGTCCAGCGGCCGCTGACGGTGCCGCCCGGGGTGTACTCGGGCCGGAAGCGGCCGTCGCGCACCCAGTCCTGGAGCCAGCTCCAGCCGTGCGCCGTCCAGATCCGATACAGCTTCTTGTACTCGACGAGGGGCCGCACCGCCGGGTGGTCGATCTCCTCGAGCTCCCAGCGGCGGGTGGACTTGATCCTGATCCCGGCCTGCGCGAAGGCCTTGATGACGTCGTTCGGCAGGTCGGGGCGGACGCGTCGGCCGAAGGCGGCGGAGATCTCGTCGGCCAGCTCGGCGAGGCGGCGCGGTTCGGCCGCGCCCGCGTTCCTGCCGCCGCCCGCGTAGCGCTCGCCGAGGAGCTCGGTGAGCAGGGCGTGGTGGACGTCGGCGCGCCAGGGCAGCCCCGCCACGTTCATCTCGGCGGCCACCAGCAGGCCGGCCGACTCGGCCGCCGTGAGCAGCCGCATCCTGCCGGGGTGCTCGGCGGCCTCGTGTCTTCGCTGCTGCGCGGCATACACCTCCAGGAGGGCGTCGAAGGGGAGGGCCGTCGAGGGGGCGGGCTCGAAGAGGGAGTCCTGGGCGCCGGGGGAGGCCGCTCTGGGGGGAGGGTCGGCCGGCACCGGGGCGTTGTGCAGCCGGGCCCAGGCGGCCGCGGCCGAGCGGGGCTCGCCGAGGCGGCCCTCGTGACCGAGGAGGAGGAGCTCGGCGTCCTCGATGTCGTAACACCGGCTCACCCGGACGCCTGCCGCGAGCAGCGCGGGATAGGTCTCGGCGGTGGAGCGCCAGACCCAGCGGCTCACCTCGGGCCTGGCACGGACGGCGGCGACAAGGTCCCGCTCATGCCGCACCGGCCCCGCGGGCAGGCCGTCGTCCCCGAGGGGGGCAAGGACGACGCCACCAGCCTCGGCGGCAGCAAGGGCCCACCTTTCGGTCATACGCCCGAGTGTGTCAGCAGGCACTGACAATGCGGCGGAAGGTGGTGGGGAGGGGTGGTGGGGCAGGAGGGATCGGTGCTGCTGGTGGGGCTTGTGCGGGACTTGTGCGGGGCTTGGGGCGTTCTGGGCTCACGGTTGGCTGCTCCGGGCTGCGAGGTTCGGGTCACCTGCAGGCCGGGGCCACTCGCCTGCGGGGCTGGGTCGGTCTGGCCAGCGGGGCTGGGTCGATCTGGCCGGTGGGTCCGGGTCGCTCCGAGGCGCGGGGTCCCAGGCGGGATGCCCCACGCCCGGGCGCTGGGGTTTCGGCGGTCGGGGGGTGTGTCCCCGAGCGTCGGGTCGCCGGGGCGATCCGACACCAGGCGACCCGCAGTGCCAAAGCAAAGCCTCCGGCCCCTTACCCCGGCCGGCGGGTCCGGGTCGCTCCGAGGTGCGGGGCCCCAGGCGGGATGCTCCACGTCCGGGCGCTGGGGTGCCGAGGTCGGGGGGTGTGTCCCCGAGCGTCGGGTCGCCGGGGCGATCCGACACCAGGTGACCCGCAGTGCCAAAGCAAAGCCTCCGGCCCCTTACCCCGGCCGGCGGGTCCGGGTCGCTCCGAGGCGCGGGGTCGCAGGGCGGGATGCTCCACGTCCGGGCGTTGGGGTGCCGGAGGTCGGGGGGTGTGTCCCCGAGCGGCGGGTCGCGCGGGCGATCCGACACCAGGCGACCCGCAGTGCCAAAGCAAAGCCTCCGGCTCCTCACCCCCGCCGGCGCACCCCCAGTACCCCCGCCGCCAGCCCCACCACCGCGCAGGCCCCCGCAGCCGCCCCCACCATCTCCCACGGGACCGCCACCCCCGCCGGTGCCGACAGGCGCGTGAGGCCTGCGCTCAGCGTGCCCAGGTTGAGTGCGGTCACCGCCAGGCCCAGGGTCGCGCCCACGGCCACGGCCAGCAGGGACTCACCGGCGACGACCAGCCGTACCTGTGACCGCGTGGCCCCCGCCATCCGCAGCGAGCGCAGTTCAGGGCCGCGTGCCGACGTCGCCATCAGCAGGGTTCCCGCGAGGGAGATCGCCGTGTAGAGCAACGCGATGCCCAGCAGCATCAGCAGCCCCAGCCGTGTCTGCGGCTTCGTCGCGGGGTGCGTGTCCGTCAGCCATTCATCCGCCGTGCGGACCCGGAGCCCGCCCCCGCCCCGCTCCCGCAGGTCCGCCGCCACCGCAGCCGGGTCCGCCCCGTCCCGTAGCCCCACGTCGACGCGGTCCACCGCCGCGCCGGCTCCCGCGTTCGCGGACGTGACGTATGCACCGTTGTCCCCGGTACCCCGCGCCAGCACCGCGACGATCCGCAGCCGCGCGGGTCTGCCGTCCCCGAGCCAGACGCCGACCCACTCGCCCACCCGCCGCCGCTCCCACTCCTCGTTGACGACGATCGACCGGTCGTCGAGATCGCGTACGTCCCCCGCCACCACCGGAAGCCGTGAAACCGAGGCGAACGCGGCCGGGTCGCGCACGGCCCGCGCCTCCGACCGGACGAGCGCCGAGCCCTCCTCCCGTACGAACACGGCCGTAGAAGCGGACGGCACGGCCACCGCGACCCCTTCGGTCCTCCCCAGCAGCTCCGGTTGCCTCAGATCCTTGCCCGTCAGCACCAGTTCGGCCCCGGTCCGCTCCCGCGCCTCCGCCGCCCGCGCCTCGCCCGCCGTCTCCGCCGAGCCGAGCAGCGAGCCCGCGAGAGCCACCGTCACCAGGACGGGCGCGGCGACGGCCGCGGTGCGGCGCACGGAGGCCGCCGAGTTCTCGCGGACCAGGAGGCCGATCGCGCCGGGAAGGCGGACGGCGCGCAGGACGGGCCGTACGAGAAGGGGGGTGAGCACGGCGAGCGCCGTGATCAGGATCATCGGCTGGGTCGTGTACGTCTTCCGCTTCATCAGCGCGGACGGATCGCTCCACAGCGTCCAGCCAATCAGCCCGAGCCCCGCCGCCAGCAGCACGCTCCCCACGACGCGCCGGCTCCACGGCATGACCCCGGTGTCGACGGACG
The DNA here is from genome assembly GCF_053591915.1 of Streptomyces sp. NPDC002853. Classification (NCBI taxonomy): domain Bacteria; kingdom Bacillati; phylum Actinomycetota; class Actinomycetes; order Kitasatosporales; family Streptomycetaceae; genus Streptomyces; species Streptomyces sp. NPDC002853. The sequence continues at coordinate 309,290 of NZ_JBSFUS010000010.1, forward strand.
CGTCCCGCAGGGCCTCGACGGGACCCACGCGACCCGCACGCCGCGAGGCGATCCAGGCCCCGGAGAAGGCCACCGATACGCCCACCCAGAACGCGAGGTGGTACGGCCAGACCGCCCCGCCGATCCCGAACCACTCCGGAGCGATCTCCGCGTCCACCAGGGCATCGGCGAGAACCGGCGCGCCCCAGGACCCCAGCAGGCACCCGGCCCCGGAGGCCACGACGCCCACCGCCAGCGCCTCCGCGAGCACCGTCCCGCGCATCTGCCCCGGTGTCGCTCCGGCCATCCGCAGCAGCCCGAACTCCCGCCGCCGCAGCGCCACGACGAAGGAGAAGGTGGACGCCGTGACGAAAACGGACACGAACGCGGACACCCCGCCCGCCGTCCCGAGGAACGAGTTCACCGCCACCAACGCTTCCGCGTCACGCCCCGGCTCCGGATCGGCGAGCCGCCGGTCGCCGCCGGTCAGGACGCGTGCCCGGTCCCCGACGACGTCCCGCACCTTCCCGACCGGGGCATTTACCCCCACTGCGTCCCGCTTCGTCCCGTCGAGCCGTACCGGCCCGAGGCGCCGAAGGTCGCGCAGCAGTTCGATGTCCACAGGGTGTGGATGAGCGAGCGGCTTCGATACGCGGGTGGTGTCCGGGCCGCGCCGCACAGGCACGGTCAGGGTGTTCTGGCCCATGACGACCACGGGAGACCCGGCGAACCGGACCGGATCCCGCTCAGGCGCGCTGAGCGTCGAGGCAAGTCCGAGCCCCATCGCGGCGGTGAGGGCCACGCCGAGTGCGACAGCGACAAACGCACCCAGAAGACCGACCCACGGGGTACGCAGGGAGGCGAAGAACATCACCGACCACCCACGATCGGGGCGCCCGTGCCGCTGACGGCGGAACGCCCCACGCCCGCGCCGGCGTCCACGCCTGCACCCGCACCCGCACCCGCACCCGCACCCGCCTCAAGCCCCGCCATCCGCCGGGCCACCTCCCCCGGATCCGGTGCGAGCACCTCGTCGGCCAACCGTCCGTCCACCAGGAACACCACCCGGTCCGCGTACGACGCCGCCACGGGGTCATGCGTCACCATCACGGTCGTCTGGCCTTCCCTGTCCACCAACTCCCGCAACAGTGCGAGCACTTCACGGCTGGTCGACGTGTCGAGCGCGCCGGTCGGCTCGTCGCCGAACAGGACGGCGGGGCGGGTGACGAGTGCCCGCGCCAGGGCCACCCGCTGCTGCTGTCCGCCCGAAAGCTCTCCCGGGCGATGGCGGGCGCGGTCGCCGAGCCCCACCCGGGCCAGCGCGTCCCCCACCTCCGTGCGCGAAGGCCTGCGGCCGGCGAGCCGTAGCGGCAGGGCGACGTTCTGCGCGGCGGTCAGTGACGGCAGGAGGTTGAAGGACTGGAAGACGAAGCCGATGCGGTCCCTCCGCAGCAGGGTCAGCCGCCGTTCGCTCAGCCCCGTCAGCTCCGTGCCGCCCACCTCGACCGTCCCGGACGTCGGCCGGTCAAGCCCGGCGGCGCACTGCAGCAGCGTCGACTTGCCGGAACCGGAAGGTCCCATGATCGCGGTGAAGGTGCCGGCACGTATCGCGAGGTCGACGCCGTCGAGGGCGGTCACGTCACGGTGGTGGTGGCGGCGGACGGCGGTGAGCCGTACGGCAGTTGAGGTCATGCCCCAACCCAATCGCCCACGGCCCCGCCGGGCACGACCACTGGGGGGCGTCCTGGGGGTATGGCCAGCCATACCCTTGACGTATGGATGATCCGGTGGCCGAGGTGACAGAGGTGATCGACAAGGCGTTCGCGGCAGCGCTGTACGCCGACGGGGACGAGGGACTCGACACCGGCGCGTCCCTCCTCGCGGCCGCCCCCGAGGCCGACGCGGAGCTGTGGCGCAGGGGCGAGGAGCTGGTCCGCCGGGCATGGGAGCGGGGCTGGCAGCCGGCGGACGTCATACGCATGGTCGGCCGTGGGCAGGACGATGCCGACCGCGCCCATCAGATCCAGCTGGCCGCAGGCCTGATCACCACGGAGACCGGGCGGTACGGCGACACCCTCCCACCACGATGGCACGCACAACTCTCCGAACTGGCCCACCACGTCACCCCCGTCACCTGGCCGAACCGACCGACCCCAACACCCGGGAAGCCGGACGGCTCGCCCCGGTCCGGCACGAACTCGGGCGGCTCGTCTCGGTCCGACGCGTGGTCGGACGGCTCGTCCCGGTCCGGCGCGAGGGCGGGCGGCTCGTCTCCGGGTGGCGTGTGGCCGGACGGATCGGACGGCTCGTCCTCAGGCGGGCCGAAGTCGGGCCGCTCGTCCGGGAGGTCCGACGCGAGGGCGGATCGCTCGTCCCCGGGAGGTCCGAAGGCAGGCCGCTCGTCTCGGTCCGGAGCGGAGAAGTCGGGCCGTTCCTCCGCAGGCGGACCCCGGGCCGACCGCTCATCCCCGGCCGGTCCGAAGCTGGATCGCTTTTCGCAGGCCACCATCACCCTCGCCCTCTACCGGCTCCTCCTTCGCCTCCCCGCGATCGAGCCCGTCGGCCCGGCTCCCGGCGCCCCGCTCCACGCGCCCCCGCCGCCCGGGCACGACGAGCCCCGCATCCTCACCCGTATCCGCGCCCTGCTCGCCAAGGCCGAGGCCACCGGGTTTCCCGAGGAGGCGGAAGCGCTCACCGCCAAGGCACAGGAGCTCATGGCCAGGCACACCATCGACGAGGCTCTGCTTGCCTCCCGCACCCATGCCAAGGACACTCCGGGCGCCTGCCGTATCGGCGTGGACGCCCCGTACGAGACGGCGAAGGCGATCCTCCTGGACGCGGTCGCCACGGCGAACCGGTGCCGTGCGGTGTGGAACGAGGCATACGGCTTCTCGACCGTCGTCGGCTTCGAGTCCGACCTGGAAGTGGTCGAACTCCTGCACACCTCCCTCCTCGTACAGGGGACGGCGGCGATGACGAAGGCGGAGGCGGGGCAGCGGGCGGGCGGCCGGAAGCGTACGAAGACGTTCCGTCAGGCCTTTCTCCTGGCGTACGCGAACCGGCTCGGTGCACGGTTGGCCGCCGCCGCGGAGGACGTGACCGCGGGGTCGCCGGAGGCGGGAGAGCTGCTCCCCGTCCTGGCCGCGAGGGACGTGGCCGTCACGTCGCATGCGGAGCGGATGTTCCCTCGGACCACGACCACCCGGGTGCGGGGCGCGACGGATCGCGAGGGTTGGGAGCATGGGACGGCTGCGGCGGACGAGGCGCGGGTGGCCCCCGGGCGGCGTCACCTCCCCTAGCGCCCCGGGTGACCCCGCAGCGTCACGGCGCCCCCGTCACAGCCCCCCGCCACGCCACCCCAAATGCCCCGTATCATCACAGAGTGACCTGGCTTCGAGCGCTGAAGGAGACCAGCCGCTCGGGGCTTACCGTCGAGCGGAAGCGGCTTGAGCCGCTGATCGCGCTCCGTGGCGCAGCCGGTCTCGCCGTCGTCATCGGCCTGAGCCTCACCCTCTTCGGGCCGGCCGTGGCCGCGAGCTCGGCCTTCGGCGCCTTCCAGGCCGCCATCGCCACGTTCCAACGCAGCTGGCGCCCCCGCCCGGAACTGGCCCTGGCCTCCGGCACGAGCCTCGCCGTCTCCACCTTCCTCGGCTACCTCACGGGCTCCCACCTCCTCCTCTTCCTGGCCCTCCTCTCCCTCTGGACCTTCCTCTCGGGGCTGAGCTGGGCCGCGGGCCCGACCATCGGCATCATCGCCTCGTCCAATGTCGCGATCATGCTGGTCACCGTCACCCTCCCCGGCTCCATCGCCGCCGCGGCCGGCCACGCCGCGATGATGGTGGTGGGCGGCGCCGTACAGGCCGCCCTCGTCATCCTTTTCCCCGTACGCAGATGGGGCGCCCACCGGGACGCCCTCGCCGACGCGCTCGCGGCCGAGGCCGACTACGCCCGCCGCCTCCGCCACGATCCCCACGCCGACTTCGACCCGGAACCCCTGATGGCGGCCCGCGACGCGGCGACCATCACCCCGCGTCAGGCCCGCACCCGCCCCGCCGAACTCCACGGCGCCCGCGGCGTCGCGGAACGCATCCGTCCGGTGCTCGCCTCGTTGGCCGACCCCGCAGTGGGCGTCCCGGAAGAGGGCCCCGAACGCGACCGCGTACGCGAGATCCTGGCCGCGTCGGGCGCGATCCTGGACGCGGCGGCCAGGGCGATCCGGCAGGGCGAGCCGGTGAAGATCCCACCCGAGGCCGTGGCCACCCTGCGCACCCCGGACACCGGCACGATCCTCACGGGCCCGGCGCAGCGAGCGGCGAAACGCCTGGCCGCGCTCCTGAGAGACGTAATCGAAACCGCAGGCAAACCCCCTACCGCCCCGGCCCCTGCTGACCCGGCCCCTGCCGCATCAGCCCCTGGCGACCCGGCGCCCGGCGGATCAGCCTCTGGCGACCCGGCGCCCGGCGGATCACCCCCTGGCGACCCGGCGCCCGGCGGATCACCCCTTGCCGACTCGGCTCCCGCCGAAGCGCCCCTTGCCGACTCGGCTCCCGCCGCATCACCCCCCGCCGACCCAGCCCCCGCCGCATCACCCCCACCGCCCACCCCAGCCCCAGCGCCCCCCACCCCAACAACCCCAACCCCGCCCCCAACAACCCCAAACCCACCCCCTCCAACCCCCACCCCCCTCCTCCGCCCCACCTTCCCCGCGCTCCTCCCCGCCGCCCTCCGCGCCATGCGGGCCGAGCTGCGCCGGCGTCACCAATCCCCCGTCACCCGGCACGCGATCCGCGTCACCGGGGTGGCCGCCGCGGGGTATCTCCTCGGCACCTGGCTTCCCCTCGGTCACGGATACTGGGCCCCCATGGCCTCCGTCATGATCATGCGCCCGGACTTCTCGCAGACGTACTCCCGCGCGGTGGCCCGTTTCGGCGGCACACTCGTGGGCGTCGCGCTGGCCACGGGCGTGGTGCAGTTGGCGCACCCCGACACCGGGCTCTCCGCGGCGCTCGCCGTGCTCTGCGCCGGGATGATGTACCTCCTGATGCGCACGGGCCAGGTCGCCGCCCAGGCCTGCGTCGCCGCGTACGTCGTGTTCCTGCTCGGCATGGGCGGCGAGCAGTGGACGCAGACCGTGCCGGAACGCGTCGTCCTCACGCTCCTCGGCGGCGTCCTCGCGATGATCGCGTACGCCGTGTATCCGGCCTGGGAGACCCCGCGCCTGCGCAACCGCCTCGCCGACTGGCTGATCGCGGACGGCCGCTACGCCGCGGCCGTCGTCAGCCGCTACGCCGACCCCGCCGGCAGCTCGTGCCCGGACGTCCGCGAGGCGCTCCTGGCCGCCCGCGACGCCCGTATCGCCTGGCAGGAAGCGGGCGCCCGCGCCAAGAACGAGCCGGTACGCCACCGCGGCCTCTCCCGCGCCGCGGCCGCCGACGCCGAGGACGCCCTCGCCCAACTCGGCCGCGTGGCCATGCTGATGGAGGCTCACCTACCGGACCGCGACGCCACCCCCGTCCCCGCGGCCGAACGCCTCGCGGAAGCCTTGCGCAAGGCGACCGAAGACGGCGCGAAGGCCGTACGCGAGCGTCGCGTGCCGAAGTGGGAAGCCGTGCGCGAGGCTCTCGGCGAGTGGGACGGCGAGGGCGTCCCCGACCGGGTCGTGCGCAGGGGAGCGGGGCTCCTCCTCGCGACCCTCGACGAACTGTCGGACGCCCTGTCCACGGCACCGCCGCCCATGCTGGTGGACGGCTCGGAAACAACCACGCAAACAGACAACGGACCGCAGGGCCCCGAACAAGGCCCCACGGCCCGCTGACCGCGTCACATCAAGCAGCTCCGAGCCGGAGCATCACCCACCCGGAGCACCACCCACCGCTCAGGACTCAGGACTCAGGGAGTCCCGCCGTCGGCAGGCCTTCCGGCAGCTTCCCGCCCTTCGTCCTGGTGAACTGGTCCTCGCCCGCGCCCTGCCAAGAGACCGTCATGGACGTGCCGTTGACCGACTCGACCGTGCCCTCGGTACGGTCCGAGTCGCCCTTGACGCACTTGAGCCGGATCTTCTCGCCACCGGCGGTCCCGCTGCACAGGACGTTCTCCCCGAGCAGCGTCGCCTGCTTCCCGGCGATGACCAGCGCCAGCGGATTCCCGTCGGCGGTGGCCACCCAGCTGCCCTCGGAGCTGCCGTCATCGGCCCCGGAGTCCGCGCCGCCCTCGTCCGGTGTCGGGGACCCGTCGGTCCCGGCGGAGGAACCCGCCGAGTTCGAGCCCTTGTCCTTGCCCTCGTCCTCACCGTCGCCGCCGTCACTGCTGCAACCGGTCAGGACAAGGGCGGCGACAAGACCCGCCGCCGCGGCACCGATACGTACGTTCCGGACGTGCATGCGCACTGAAGTCCCCCCGCAAGACAGACATGGCAGTCGATGAAACCGCGCGCCAAGCTACCAGGACGACTTGCGCACCCCGGGGAGGAATCCGGCGTGCGCTTGGTCACGCAGCTTCACCCTGGAAAGGCCGAACTTCCCGACGTAGCCACGCGGGCGGCCGTCGACGCTGTCCCGGTTGCGGACGCGTGTCGCGCTCGCGTCCCGCGGCTGCCGCGCCAACTCGGCCTGCGCTGAACGGCGTTCGGCCTCGCCGGTGGAGGGGCTGCGCAGGATCTCCTTCAGCTCGGCCCGCCGCACGGCGTACCGCGCGACGATCTCGCGCCGCTTCTCGTTCTTCGCGATCTTGCTCTTCTTGGCCATCAGACCCTCACCCCACGCGCACGGATCCTGGCGACGGCGGCCTCGATGCCGATGGCGTCGACGGTCTTGATGCCCTTGGCGCTGAGCCGCAGCCGTACGTGGCGGCCCTCGCTCGCCAGCCAGTAGCGCTTGCGCTGGACGTTGACGTCGAAGCGGCGTGACGTGCGCCGGTGCGAATGGGAGATCTGGTTGCCGAAGCCCGGCGTGGCGCCGGTCAGCTGGCAGTGGGCGGACATGGTGACGCACCTCTCGGTCGTGGGGACGGGGGCCCCTGCGGAACCGTTTTGAAAACGGGATTCATTTTCATATACTAGCGCCATGGCTCGCAACGAACTCCGCCCGATCATCAAGCTCCGGTCCACGGCCGGAACCGGCTACACGTACGTGACCCGCAAGAACCGCCGTAACGACCCCGACCGCATGACGCTGCGCAAGTACGACCCGGTCGTCGGGCGCCACGTCGATTTCCGAGAGGAGCGCTGACCGCCATGCGCAAGGACATCCACCCGCCGTACGGCCCCGTCGTCTTCCGCGACAAGTCCGCCGGCTTCGCCTTCCTGACCCGCTCCACCGCGACCAGCGAGAAGACGGTCGAGTGGGAGGACGGGCGCACCTACCCCGTCATCGACGTCGAGGTCTCCTCCGCGAGCCACCCCTTCTACACGGGCACGGCCAAGGTCATGGACACCGCCGGCCGAGTGGAGCGCTTCGAGCGCCGTTACGGCGCGCGGTGAACCCGGTGAACTCTGTGAATCCGGTGAACCAGTTGGACGTCGCGATCGTCGCCGGCCTCCACTCCGACGCCCGCAAGGAGGCCGTCGAGCGGCTCCTCGCCACCGTCCCCGGAAGCGTCGCGCTCCACCACGACCTCTCGTCCGCCGTGCACGGCACCGTCACACGCACCGTGCGCGACACCGGCGGAGTGCTCTCCTCCGGCGAAGCGCCGCTGGTCAACGACTGTGCGTGCTGCGCCCTGCGCGAGGACCTGGTGCCCGAGCTCGAACGGCTCGCGGACTCCGGTCTCACGCGGCTCGCGATCGTCGAGCTGTGGGACTCCGTCGAGCCCAAGGCGATGGCCGAGGTGATCACGTCGCACGCCCGCGAGGGGATGCGGCTGACCGGCGTGATCACGGCCGTCGACCCGGCGCTCCTGCTGCCCTACCTCGGCAACGGCGACGACCTGATGGACGCCGGGCTCGCCGCGGCCGCCACGGATCACCGCACGGTCGCCGACACCTGGGCCCGTCAGCTGGAATACGCGCCGGTGCTCGCCGTCGCGGACTCTCCCGAGGCCGACGACGAGGACCGCGCGCTCCTCGCCCAGCTCCACCCGACCGCCCGACAGGTCCCGATCAGCGGTCATGGGGACCTGGCGGGTGCCGCGCTCGCCGGATTCGACGTCGAGGCGGCGGCCGCGGCCCAGCATCCGTCCTGCGCGCTGCTGCCGACCGATGCCGACGAGGCGGGAGTCGCCACTCTCGTATGGCATCGGGACCGGCCCTTCCATCCGGAGCGGCTCTATCAAGCCCTGGAGGATCTGACCTGCGCGGCGGCCCGCAGCCGCGGCCGGTTCTGGCTCGCCGACCACCCGGACACGCTGCTCGGCTGGGACGCGGCGGGCGGTGCGCTGTGCGTGGAGAGCGCGGGGCCGTGGCTGGCCTCGCTGCCCGATGCCGCGTGGGAGATGGTGCCGCCGGTGCGGCGGGCCGCTGCCGCGCTCGACTGGCATCCCGAGCACGGCGACTGCTGCCAGCATCTGGTCTTCGTCTCGCCCGGCCTGGACCGGGAAGGGCTCGAAATGGTCCTGGAGTCCTGCCTCCTGACGGACGAGGAGTACGCCGCCGGGCGCGCCGCCTGGAAACACCTGCCCCCCGCTTTCGACACTCTCCTGGAGGTCTGAATGTCCCCGCGCAAGCCGTCCGGACGCGAGCAGAAGCCGCGCCCCAACCCCCTTGACCAGGCGAAGGTCACGTACATCGACTACAAGGACACGGAGTTGCTCCGCAAGTTCATCTCGGACCGGGGGAAGATCCGCTCCCGGCGGGTCACCCGGGTCTCCGCCCAGCAGCAGCGGCTGCTTGCCCGCGCGATCAAGAACGCGCGGGAGATGGCCCTGCTGCCCTACGGCTCGGCCCGCTGAACCGCACCGCCGTCAGGCTGTTGCGTAAACGTTGGAACAGGAAGGGCACGCCGTGCGTCTCTACCTAATACACGAACCAGTACGGCAAGCGGCAAGCGGTAATCCAAGCAGTACGTCAAGGCTTCGGCCTGGACGGTGTTCGCATGGCCCGGGGCGACTTGGGCAGGTGCTGACAGAGCTGTAACCAAGAGAGCACCCCGCGTGCACGTGCATCTGCCCATGCATCAGCATGTGAACACAGCTATGATCCGGGACAGTTGACCACTGCATCTAGAGCGATCTAGAGCCACACCAGGCACTGCACCACCGGGGAGCGACTGTGCATCACGTGTATAACGGCATGGCCGCCACGGAGCTTCATGGGGTGGTCTGGCAGAAGAGCAGGCACAGCAACTCGCAGGGCGCCTGCGTGGAGTTCGCGAAGTTGCCGGGCGGCGATGTCGCCATGCGGAACTCGCGCTTTCCCGAGGGGCCGGCGCTCGTCTACACGCGCGCCGAGATAGAGGCCATGCTGCTCGGGATGAAGGACGGGGAGTTCGACCATCTGATCGGCGGCTGACCCGCTCGGTCAGCCGTGCGGGGCCGGCCCCGCACCTGAACAGTGTTCACGCCACTGAATCTGAATCGCAGCCGCCGGCCGGAACGTCAGGCCAGCTGGAACAGCGCCCACACGACCTTGCCCCGCAGCGCGCCCGCGAGCGGGTGCCAGCCCCAGCTGTCGCTGAACGAGTCCACCAGGAACAGGCCGCGGCCCGACTCGGCCGAGAAGTCGTCGTCGGTCTCGCGCGCGACCGGACTGTCGTCGCTGGGGTCGCGCACCGCGCACACCAGGCGTGAGGTCCAGCGCATCAGGTGCAGGCGCACCGGCGGGCCGTGGTCGCGCGGGGTGTCCGAGGGCAGCGCGTGTCTGAGGGCGTTGGTGACGAGTTCGGAGACGACGAGGGCGATGTCGTCGAAGCGCTCTTCCAGTTCCCACTGACACAGCGTCTTGCGGGTGAACTGCCGTGCGCTGCCCACCGCTTCGTAGCGGGCGGGCAGCGAGCAGGACGCGGCGCTGGAGACGGCTGAGGGGTCGAGTGGGGGAAGCCCCTGCCGTAACGGCTCGAGCATGGTCGATCCATTCGTCCCCATGCGAGGCACTCCCCGGTTTCGCGGTACATAGCGATGGAGCGGTGGTGCGGTCGGTACAGCGGCGCCGCGACGCATCGGTACAGCTCGGTGCGACGGTGAACAAGTGGTGGCGCGCGGACCATGGTTCCGAATGCGTACAGCAGATGCAAGGGCAGATGCACGTGCACGCGCCGGACTTGGTCGATCCCGTGCCACTTCTTGCCCATTTCTTCCTACGACTTCTTGTGGAGGACTTCCGAAGGCTTTCCGTTTCTGTAACCGAACGAGTACGGCCTGAAGCGTTTAATGGCAGACTGCTGGCTTCCAAGTGATGGGGAGGATTGAGCGAAGTGACCGCAGGGGAGTCGAGCGGCTCGGTCGTACGGCGCATGCTCCTTGGCTCGCAACTCAGGCGCCTGAGGGAATCGCGCGGCATCACCCGTGAAGCGGCCGGCTACTCGATCCGAGCCTCCGAATCGAAGATCAGCCGCATGGAGTTGGGACGGGTGAGCTTCAAGTCCAGGGACGTCGAGGACCTGTTGACGCTGTACGGCGTCACCGACGAGGCCGAGCGCGTCGCGCTGCTCTCGCTCGCCAAAGAGGCCAACCTCGCAGGCTGGTGGCACAGTTACTCGGACGTCCTGCCGGGCTGGTTCCAGACGTACGTGGGTCTCGAGGGCGCCGCATCGCTCATCCGCGTCTACGAAGTCCAGTTCGTCAACGGCCTGTTGCAGACCGAGGCGTACGCCCACGCGGTCGTCGCCCGCGGCATGAAGGGCGCGAGCAGGGCCGAGATCGAGCGCCGCGTCGCCCTGCGCCTCGAACGGCAGAAGCTCCTCATCTCCGAGCGTGCGCCTCGCTTCCACTGCGTACTCGACGAGGCCGCGCTGCGACGCCCGTACGGGAGCCGGGAAGTGATGCGGGGTCAGCTCCAGCATCTGATCGAGATCTCGGAACGGCCGAATGTCACCCTCCAGGTCATGCCGTTCAGTTTCGGTGGGCACTCGGGCGAGAGCGGAGCGTTCACCATGCTGCGCTTCCCGGAATCGGACCTCTCGGACGTCGTGTACGTGGAGCAGCTGACAGGAGCCCTGTACCTCGACAAGCCCGAGGAAGTCGGCCAGTACGAGCGGGTGGTCGGCGAGCTGCAGAGCGACAGCCCCGATCCGGCCGATAGTCGCGATCTTTTGCGGGGCCTGCTCCAACTGACGTGACCGGTCAGTACGATGACGTGCAATCAGGTGTCTGCATCGTCTGTCTGCGGCAAGGGGTCTCATGTCCTTCTTCACTGACCTGGCTCACCAGTACATCGACGGTGAGTGGAAGGCCGGTTCCGGCTCCTGGGACATCATCGACTTCAATCCGTACGACGGGGAGAAGCTGGCGTCGATCACCGTGGCGACGGCCGACGAAGTGGACCAGGCCTACCGAGCGGCCGAGCGCGCGCAGAAGGAGTGGGGCTCGACCAGCCCTTACGCCCGGCGCGCGGTCCTCGAGCGTGCCCTGCGCATCATCGAGGACCGTGAGGAAGAGATATCCGAGGCGATAGTCGCCGAGCTGGGCGGCACCCGGCTCAAGGCCGCCTTCGAGCTCCACCTCACCAAGGAGTTCCTGCGCGAGGCGGTGAACTTCGCGCTGTTGCCCGAGGGCCGCATCCTGCCGTCGCCCGGCGAGGGCAAGGAGAACCGCCTCTATCGCGAGCCGGTGGGTGTGATCGGAGCCATCAGCCCGTTCAACTTCCCTCTCCTGCTCTCCACCAAGACCGTCGCCCCCGCGCTGGCCCTCGGCAACGCGGTGGTGCTCAAGCCCCACCAGAACGCTCCGGTGACGGGCGGCAGCCTCCTCGCGAAGGTGTTCGAGGACGCGGGCCTGCCGGCCGGCGTGCTGAACGTGGTCATCACCGACATCGCCGAGATCAACGACGCGTTCATCGAGCACCCGGTGCCGAGCGTCATCTCCTTCACCGGCTCGGACCGCGTGGGCCGCCATGTCGCCACGGTCTGCGCCTCGCACTTCAAGCGTTCCATCCTGGAGCTCGGCGGCAACAGCGCGCTGGTCGTCCTGGACGACGCGGACATCGACTACGCCGTGGACGCGGCGGTCTTCAGCCGCTTCGTGCACCAGGGCCAGGTCTGCATGGCCGCCAACCGCATCCTCGTGGACCGGTCGCTGGAGGCGGAGTTCACCGCGAAGTTCGTCGCGAAGGTCGCCTCGCTGAACGTCGGCGACCCGGCGGACCCGGCCACCCACATCGGCCCGCTGATCAACTCCTCGCAGGCGGAAGCGGTGACGAAGCTCGTCGACCAGACCGTGGCGGCGGGCGCGAAGGCGCTGCTGCACGGCCGCACCGAGGGCAATCTGGTGGCGCCCACCGTCCTGACGGACCTGCCGGCCGACTCTCCCGCCCTGCGGCAGGAGATCTTCGGCCCGGTGGCGCTGCTCATGCCCTTCGACGGCGAGGAAGAGGCCGTCCGCATCGCCAACGACTCCCCGTACGGGCTCAGCGGCGCCGTTCACACCGCCGACGTCGAGCGCGGAGTGCGGTTCGCGCGGCGGATCGACAGCGGCATGTTCCACGTGAACGACGGCACCGTGCACGACGAGCCGATCGTGCCCTTCGGCGGCGAGAAGGCCTCGGGTGTCGGCCGCCTGAACGGCGACTCGACGGTGGAGGCGTTCACGACGCAGAAGTGGATCTCGGTGCAGCACGGGCGCTCGCAGTTCCCCTTCTGAGCCACCCGGGCCACGAGCCACCTGATCCACCCGACCCACCCGATCCACCCGAGAACTCGCGGACCCTTGCGGACAGAACCTGACCGCAAGGGTCCGTAACGTTCGTGGTGTCGGAAAGCCCGGCAGGCTCCACCTGGCCCTCCAAGAGAGGCGGACCCCATGGTCACCCACGTCAACGCAGAGGCCCCCGGCGACGAGCGCGGCGCTCTGCTCGCCTTCCTCGACGCGGAGCGCGGCGGCATCCGGCGGGCCCTGCTCGGCCTGACCGACGAGCAGGCGGCCACGAAGCCGAGCGCCAGTGAACTCTCGCTCTCCGGGCTGCTCAAGCATGTCGCGGAGGTCGAGGAGAGCTGGATCTCGCGGGCCATGGGTGTCGCCCCCGCCATCGAGCGCACCGAGGCGAACTGGGACGAGTGCTTCCGCCTGACCGAGGGCGAGACGGTCGACTCCGCGCTCGCGTACTGGCGCCAAGTAGCCGAGCGCACGGAGGAGTTCATCCGCTCCCGGCCCACGCTCGACGAGACCTTCGCGCTTCCGGACGAGCCGTGGTTCCCGAAGGAGGACGTGTCGATGCGGTGGGTCCTGCTGCGCCTGATCAGCGAGATGGCCCGGCACTCGGGCCACGCCGACATCATCCGCGAGACCCTCGACGGCAAGACCGCCTTCGAGCTGGTGGCCCTGGAGCGCGGGGAGAGCTGGGGCTAGACCCTGCGGTCAGGGGCCGTCGAGCTGTGCGGCCATCTCCGCCCGCAGGGCGTGCAACTCCCGCAGCTGGTCGGGGGTGGGGGTGCCGTCGGCGGCGAGGGCGCGGTCGATGACGCGGAGGGCGGCCGCGTGGTCCTGCTTGGACTCGCCGAGGAGGATGGCCTGGTGCAGGGCGCGCGCGTACCTCTCCCTCGGTACCGGCGTGTGCTCGAAGGACTCGGCGATGGGCTGCCCGATGCGTACGCAGTTGCCGGCCGGGTCCGACATCAGGAACTGCCGGACGCCGTAGCTCATGTCCCGCACGGTCCCGATCCGGGGCAGGCCGCGGGTCGGTATCCGGCCGAGGGTCTGTTTGAGCCCGGTGCGGAAGGCCTCGTGGAGGGCGTCCACGCGGTCGGTCACGACGTAGCAGGTGCTGTACGAGGCCTGCGGGTCGTAACCCTTGAGGCGGAAGAACTGGAGCTCCATGTCGTCGCGCCGCACCACGGCGAACGCGTTGGGGGCCTTTTGGTAGAAGGTGACCTCGAAGCCGACGGCCTTGTAGAAATCAAGGGTCTCGTCGAGCTCATGGCAGGGCAGGAGAGGGATCATTGTCTCGGCCATGCCGCTACTCTAATCAAAATTGATTAGAAGGAGGTGGCTTTGATGTCGGCGATCCGACTCCTTGTCCTCGGCGCCGTCCGTCAGCACGGACGGGCCCACGGCTATCAGGTCCGCAACGACCTGGAGTACTGGGGCGCCCACGAGTGGTCCAACGCCAAGCCCGGCTCGATCTACCACGCGCTGAAGCAGATGGCCAAGCAAGGCCTGCTCCTCGCGCACGAGATCGCCCCCTCGACGGCAGGCGGCCCGCCGCGCACGGAGTACGAGATCACCGAGGCGGGCACCGAGGAGTTCCTGAACCTGCTCCGGTCGAACCTCGTCTCGTACGACCAACGGCCTGACATGCTCTCCGCGGCGCTCGGCTTCATCGTCGACCTGCCCCGTGCCGAGGCGGCCGACCTGCTGAGGCAACGGGTGGCGGGCATCGAGGAGTGGCGCAGGTCCGTGACCGAGTACTACACGCCCGAGGAGGGTCCGGAGCAGCTCGGGCACATCGGCGAGATCATGAACCTCTGGGTCCACACGGCCGACGGGGGCGTGGAGTGGACACGCGGACTGATCGAACGGATCGAGGGCGGGGCGTACACGTTCGCGGGGGAGGGGGAGCCCTTTGTGGGCGTCCTCGCCGAGGGTGAGGAGAACCCGTTCGGGGCCGGGGAGCCGCACGCGGGGGACGACCTCTGAGCCGCAGGCGATCCAACCACTGATCAAGTTTGACTAATTCGGGATTCGGGGATACCTTCCCTCGCGTTGGATTCGTAGTCAAGTTTGACTACAGGGAGCCAGGGGTTCGGAGGGAGTCGGATGACGGACGCGATCACTGTCGAGGGCGCACGGAAGCGGTACGGGGAGAAGTGGGCGCTCGACGGCCTTGACCTGACGGTCGGGCGCGGCACGGTGCACGGCGTGCTCGGCCCGAACGGCGCCGGCAAGACCACCGCGGTGCGGGTGCTCGCCACGCTGCTGCGGGCGGACGAGGGCCGGGTGGAGGTCGCCGGGTACGACGTGCGGCGCAGTCCCGACGAGGTGCGCAGGCGCATCGGGCTGCTCGGTCAGCATGCCGCCCTGGACGAGGAGTTGAGCGGCCGGCAGAACCTGGACATGTTCGGGCGGCTCCACCACCTGGGCGCACGCCACGCGCGCGTGCGGGCCGACGAGCTCCTGGAGCGGTTCGGGCTCGGGGACACCGGCCGCAAGGCGGTCAAGCAGTACAGCGGCGGCATGCGGCGCCGCCTCGACCTGGCGGCCTCGCTCATCACGGAGCCCGACGTGCTGTTCCTGGACGAGCCGACGACCGGACTCGACCCCCGCGGACGCACGGAGGTCTGGGAGGCGGTGCGCTCACTGGTCGACGGCGGCACGACGGTGCTGCTCACCACGCAGTACCTCGAAGAGGCGGACCAGCTCGCCCACCGCATCTCGGTGATCGACCGGGGCCGGGTCATCGCCGATGGCACGGCGGACGAGCTCAAGTCGAAGACGGGCGGCGACCGCATCGACGTGGTGGTGCGCGACGCGGCCCAACTGGAGCTGGCGGCAGGTCTCCTGCCCGGCGACGCCACCGTGGACGCCGACCGCCGCCTCGCCAGTGCCCCGGTCGCCGACCGCATGGAGGCGCTCACCGGCGTCGTACAGGCCCTGCGCGAGGCCGGTGTCGAGGCCGAGGACATCGCGGTGCGCAGGCCGACCCTGGACGAGGTGTTCCTGCGCCTGACGGGCCGGGCGGACGATCAGGAGCGCACGACCGGCGGCCAGGAACGTACGAAGGAGACCGTGTGAGCACGACGACGATCAGCCGTACGCCGGGGGCGGGCTCCTCGCCCGTCCGATGGGCCGCGATCGACTCCTGGACCATGACGCGGCGCGAACTCGCGCACTGGGCGCGCCAGCCCGTGCAGGTGCTCGTCGGCCTGGTCTTCCCGGTGATGCTGCTGCTGATGTTCAACTACCTGATCGGCGGCGGGAAGGGCATCGCGGGCGACTACGCCGAGTTCCTGGTGCCCGGCATGTTCGCACTGACCATGGCCTTCGGCCTGGACGCGACCATGGTCGCCGTCACCCAGGACCTCAACAAGGGCGTGATCGACCGCTTCCGGTCCATGCCGATGACCAACGGCGCGGTGCTTGTCGGCCGTTCGGTCGCGGACATGCTGCAGTCGTTCGCCTCGCTGCTCGTCATGATCGGCGTCGGCCTCGCGATCGGCTGGCGCTGGCACGGCTCCTTCGGGGCGGCGCTCGGCGCGGTCGGGCTGCTGCTCCTGCTGCGGTTCGCGATGCTCTGGATCGGCATCCACCTGGCGATGGTCGCGGGCAAGCCGGAGCTGGTCATGGCCGTGCAGATCCTGGTCTGGCCGGTCGGGTTCCTCTCCAACGCCTTCACGGTTCCGCAGAACATGCCGGGCTGGCTCGGCGCGACGGTCGAGTGGAACCCGATGTCGGCGACGGCCACGGCGGTCCGCGACCTGTTCGGCAACGACCCCGGCGTCGTGGGCACTTCATGGGCCGCCGAGCACGCGGGACTGCTCGCGGTGGTGTGGCCCGTGGTCCTCGTGGGGGTGTTCATGCCGCTCGCGGTGCGCAGGTTCGGCGGCCTCAGCAAGTAGCGTCAGAAGGGCGCTAGTGGTGGAAGCCCGTCGCCGCGTCCCTGTCCCGGGTGAAGGGATGCGGCTGGCGCCGCAGTTCGGGCAGCAGGCTGCGCAGATCCTCCAGGAAGAGCTCCGCGAGGTCGGCCGTGAAGCCGTTGCGGCAGACCACGCGCAGGACCGCCAGATCCTCGCGGTGGGCCGGGAAGGTGTACGCGGGGACCAGCCAGCCGCGCTCGCGAAGCCGCCGGGACACGTCGAAGACGTCGTACGCCTTCACGTCGTCCGACGTCGTGAAGGCGAACACCGGCAGCTGGTCGCCGCGCGTGATCAGCCGGAAGTCGCCGAGCGCCTCGACACGTTCCGCGAGGCCGCGGGCGACGTCCCTGGCCGCCTGCTGGACCGCGCGGTAGCCCTCGCGGCCCAGGCGCAGGAAGGTGTAGTACTGCGCGGCGACCTGCGCGCCCGGCCGGGAGAAGTTCAGCGCGAACGTCGGCATGTCACCGCCGAGGTAGTTCACCCGGAACACCAGCTCCTCCGGAAGCGCCTCCGCGTCCCGCCACAGCGCCCAGCCGACGCCCGGATAGACCAGGCCGTACTTGTGGCCCGACGTGTTGATGGACGCCACTCTCGGCAGCCGGAAGTCCCACTCCAGGTCTTCGTCGAGGAAGGGCGCCACCATCGCGCCCGACGCCCCGTCGACGTGCACGGGGATGTCGAGGCCGGTGCGCTCCTGGAGGTCGTCCAGGGCCGCGCAGAGCTCGGCCACCGGCTCGTACGACCCGTCGAAGGTGGAGCCGAGCACGGCCACCACGCCGATCGTGTTCTCGTCGCAGAGCTCGGCTGCGGCCTCCGGGTCGAGGTGGAAACGGTCGCCCTCCATGGGGACCTGGCGCGCCTCGACCTCCCAGAAGTTGCAGAACTTGTCCCAGCAGACCTGGACGTTGACGCCCATGACCAGGTTCGGGCGCGCGGTGCGGGACGGGTAGCGGTCGCTGTTCCGCTTGTCCTTGGCCCAGCGGCGCTTGAGCGCCATCCCGGCCAGCATGCACGCCTCGCTCGACCCGGTCGTCGAGCAGCCGACGGCGAGCGAGGGGTCCGGCGCGTGCCACAGGTCGGCGAGCATGGCCACGCAGCGCCGCTCCAGCTCGGCGGTGTGCGGGTACTCGTCCTTGTCGATCATGTTCTTGTCCCGGCACTCGCCCATCAGGACGCCGGCCTGCGGCTCCATCCACGTCGT
Organism: Streptomyces sp. NPDC002853; assembly: GCF_053591915.1. NCBI lineage: Bacteria > Bacillati > Actinomycetota > Actinomycetes > Kitasatosporales > Streptomycetaceae > Streptomyces > Streptomyces sp. NPDC002853. The sequence continues at coordinate 327,125 of NZ_JBSFUS010000010.1, forward strand.
GACGAAGGTCGCGAGGTTCAGGCGCGAGTTGCCGTCCAGCATCAGCTCGTCGTGCACCAGCTGGTATGCCGTCGTGGGAGGCAGCGGCCCGTCGGGGAGGCGGTGCTTGGGCGGGGCCTCGGTCATGCCGCTGACCGGGTTCGCCTCTCCGTAGAAGGGGTTCACCGCGAGGGTGCGCCCCTTGGAGTCACCGTCCGGGTCCTCGCTGCGGTGGAGCGGCATGGCGGTCTCCTCGGGGCCGTGAGGTTCTCTGGCGTGCCTTTCGTGTCCCTTCTGGCGAGGATATGGGCGGTTGCCGGGGTCTGCACTTGCACCTCACGTGGCGTGAGGATCCAGGCTGAGGCGTGTACCGAGAGAGGGGCGCAAGCCATGAGCCACGTGAGCTATTCCGTGGGACAGGTCGCCGGTTTCGCCGGAGTGACGGTGCGCACGCTGCACCACTACGACGAGATCGGTCTGCTCGCACCCGGCGAGCGCAGCCACGCGGGCCACCGGCGCTACGACGACGGCGACCTGGACCGGCTGCAGCAGATCCTGTTCTACCGGGAGCTCGGCTTCCCCCTCGACGAGGTGGCGGCCCTTCTGGACGACCCGGACACGGACCCGCGTGCGCACCTGCGCCGCCAGCACGAGCTGCTGACCGCCCGGATCACCAGACTCCAGGAGATGGCCGCCGCCGTCGAGAACGCCATGGAGGCGAAGAAGATGGGCATCAACCTCACTCCCGAGGAGAAGTTCGAGGTCTTCGGGGACCACGACCCCGAGCAGTACGCGGAGGAGGTCGAGCGGCGCTGGGGCGACACCGACGGCTACAAGGAGTCGCAGCGCAGGGCCGCCTCGTACACCAAGGAGGACTGGCAGCGGATCAACGACACGTTCGACGCGGTGCACGCGCGCATGGCCGACGCGCTCGCCCGGGGCCTGCCCGCGGACTCCCGGGAGGCGATGGACGTCGCGGAGGAACACCGCGGCTCCATCTGCCGTTTCCACTACGACTGCTCGCACGAGATCCACACCTGCCTCGGCGAGATGTACGTGACGGACGAGCGGTTCACGGCCACCTACGAGGCGATCCGGCCCGGGCTCGCCGTCTACATGCGGGACGCGATTTCGGCGAACGCGGCGCGCAACAGCTGAGCGGGGAGCGGGAGCGGGAGCGGGTACGGGGAGAGCGGGTAAGGGGCGTCCACCATGGGTGGGCGCCCCTTACCCGTCTTCTCTCAGGCTTCCTTGGTGATCACGGCTGCCGTGCCGTAGGCGCACACCTCGGTGCCCACGTCCGCGGCCTCGGTCACGTCGAAGCGCATCATCAGGACCGCGTTGGCGCCACGCGCGCGTGCCTGCTCGATGAGGCGCTCCATGGCCTGGTTCCGGGTCTCCACCAGCGTTTTCGTGAGTCCCTTCAACTCGCCTCCGATCATGGACTTGAGACCGGCGCCGATCTGGCTGCCCAAGTGCCGGGAGCGAACGGTGAGGCCGAAGACCTCACCGATAACCTGTTGTACGCGGTAGCCCGGTACGTCGTTCGTCGTCACGACCAGTACGTCGGAGAGCGGGTCGGTGCCACCGCCGAAGTCTTCGATACCCATGGCACACAGCTTTGCCCCGGAACACGCACAGTGCACCCTGGGGAGAACACTGGAACCTGGGCACGTCACCTCGCGTTGATAGCTTTGGGCGGCCATCCCCCCCGCCGCATCGCCCTCTCACCCACAGGAGCCCCGAACCGTGACGACGCTTGCGCTCGGACCAAGCTGGCTGGACCCGGATTACCTCCTGAACACGTTCGGGGTCTGGGGTCTGCTCGCGATCGTCTTCGCCGAGTCGGGCCTGCTCATCGGCTTCTTCCTGCCGGGTGACTCGCTGCTGTTCACGACGGGTCTGCTGATCACGACGAAGCAGCTCGACTTCCCGCTCTGGCTCTGCATCGTCCTCATCTGCATCGCCGCGATCCTCGGCGACCAGGCGGGCTACCTCTTCGGCAAGAAGGTCGGCCCCGCGCTCTTCAACCGCCCGGACTCCAAGCTGTTCAAGCAGGAGAACGTGGTCAAGGCGCACGAGTTCTTCGAGAAGTACGGCCCGAAGTCGCTGGTCCTGGCCCGCTTCGTGCCCATCGTGCGGACGTTCACGCCGATCATCGCCGGCGTCAGCGGCATGCGGTACCGCTCGTTCATCACGTTCAACATCATCGGCGGCATCCTGTGGGGTGCCGGTGTCACGATGCTCGGCGCCTGGCTCGGCAAGATCGACTTCGTGCACAAGAACATCGAGGCGATCCTCATCCTGATCGTCCTGATCTCGGTGGTGCCGATCGCGATCGAGTTCCTGCGGGCCCGCAGCAAGTCCAAGAAGGCCGCGGCAGCCGGGGGCGAGACCCCCGGCGCGGCCCCGGCCTCCCGCGGCCGGCACGCCAAGCGGTAGGACGGACGCCGGGACCCGGGGTCAGAAGCCTCGGGTCCGCTTGGCCGCCCGGCGGTTCGCCGCGGTGGTGGCGCCCGGGATCTTGAGGATCATCCGCGAGACCTCGCTCCCCAGGTTCACGCCGATCGCGATGGCCAGTGCCGTCGCCGCCGCCTTGGTGAGCGAGTTGATGCCCGTGTTCATGTCGTTCTGCGCGAGCGCCAGCAGACCGAAGTACGTGGCGCTACCGGGCAGCAGCGGGCCGATGGCCGCGGTGACGTACGGCAGCGAGGAAGCGAAGCGGTACCGCGAGAAGAGCTGGCCGAACAGACCCACGAGCCCGGCCGCGACGGCCGTCGCGGCCACCGGCGAGAGCGCGATCGAGGTCTGCGCGAGCGCGCCGTACATGACCCAGGCGATACCGCCGTTGAGGGTCACGATGAGCACGGTGTGACGTTCCTGCTGGAGCAGTATCGCGAAGGCGAGACTCAGCGCCATCGACGCCAGGATCTGGATCACCGGGCGCGAGTCGGTCGCCACGAACGCCGTCTCCGGCTGCAGGCTCGTCGCGTCGAGCATCACGCCGAGCGACAGGACGAGCAGGACGCCGCAGACGATGCCCACGACGAGATAGCAGACCTCTAGCAGGCGGGCGGCCGCCGTGATGTAGTAGCCGGTCAGGCCGTCCTGAACACCCGCGACCAGGGCTCTTCCGGGGATCAGCGCGAAGAGGCCACCGGTGATCACAGCGGAGGCGTTGACCTCCTGGGAGTGCACGAGGCTGAGCGTGACGCCCATCGCCGCGGGCGGCATCGCGGCGCCCACGAACTGGTAGAACTCCGGAAGGCCGCGGCCCGCGCACAGCCAGGCGAGCCGGTCACCGAGCATCGCGCCGAACGCCGCGACCAGGAAGACCAGCGCGCCACCGCCGACGAGCACCGAGGCCGAACCCGCGAGCAGCCCGCTGGCCGCCGTGAGCGCCCAGCCGGGGTACGGGTGACGGTTACGCCGGATCGCCGCCAGACGGCGGTAGGCCTCTTCCAGGGTGATGTCGATGTCCGTGTCGCTGATGTCGTCCACCAGCTGGAAGACGGCCGCGAGACGGGTGTAGTCGGTGCCCCGGCGACGCACCGTCCTGGAGGCGGTGATCGGGTCCTCCACCAGGGACGGCTGGTGCGAGATCGAGAGCAGCGTGAACGTGACGGTCGGCTCGCAGCGGTCAAGGCCGTAGCTGCGGCAGACGGCGAACATCGCCGCTTCCACGTCCTCGGCGCCCTCGCCGCCCGCGAGGAGCAGCTCGCCGATACGCAGCGTCAGGTCGAGCACACGCGGCACCGCGGGCCCGGTCTCGTCCTCGTGCTTCTGCGTGGCCTCCGGCGTGGGCCGCTCGGCGACCGGCATGCGCAGCATCGTGCGCATCTGGTCCTGCCAGGGCGTCTCCTTGGTGAGCTTCACCAGGGGTATGCCGTGCGGGGGCGTGAACGCGGGCGGCGCGTTGCGGGAGCTGTAGGTGTGCGGCGTGGTGAACGCCGACTTCTCCGTCTCCTGCGTGGTCGTCGAGGGAGTCGCGAAGCCGTTCGGGATCGCGAACTCGGACGTGGTCTGCGACTCGTCCTCGGGTGGTGGTGGCTGCTGCATCACGCCGGTGGGCTGAGTGAACGCACTCCGTGCCTCGTCCGACTGTGGCTTGCGGTCTTCGGCCTCCTGGTCAGCCACTTTCACTGCCTCGCTCCCACATACGTACCTTGTGCACCTCCAGTACGAACAGTATGCGCACAGATACGCGAACGGGCCGCGCGGTCTTCGTGAAGATCGCGCGGCCCGTCAGAGGCGGGGCAGGGGCACTCAGTGACCCTGGGCCTCCGCACGCTTGTACGACTTCTCGATCTCGGCCTCGGCGTCCGCGCGGCCGACCCAGTCGGCGCCCTCGACGGACTTGCCGGGCTCCAGGTCCTTGTAGACCTCGAAGAAGTGCTGGATCTCCAGGCGGTCGAACTCGGAGACGTGGTGGATGTCGCGCAGGTGCTCCACACGGGGGTCTGACGCCGGGACGCAGAGCAGCTTGTCGTCGCCGCCCGCCTCGTCGGTCATCCGGAACATGCCGATCGCGCGGCACTTGATGAGACAGCCCGGGAAGGTCGGCTCGTCCAGGATGACGAGGGCGTCCAGCGGGTCACCGTCCTCGCCGAGGGTGTTCTCGACGAAGCCGTAGTCCGCGGGGTAGCTGGTCGACGTGAAGAGGCGACGGTCCAAGCGGATCCGGCCGGTCTCGTGGTCCACCTCGTACTTGTTCCGCGAACCCTTCGGAATCTCGATGGTGACGTCGAACTCCACGGGTGGCTCCTCCATGATCAGCACATACTTCGGGTGGTTAAGTGTCCCTCACGCAGATGTGTGATCGCGAAAGGGGCTGGTCGTCGTGCCCGAGCTCAAGCCTTGGCAGCAGACCCGGCAGCAGGTCGGGAAGCTGCTGGAGCAGCTTCCCAAGCCGTCGGCTCCCAAGATCTCCGCCGCTCTCAAGATTCCTGCGAAGCGCAAGACCTTGCAGCTCACGGCGGGTGCGGCCACTGTCGGACTCGCGATCGCGGCTGGTGCCGTGGCCGCGGCCGGCCCCTGGGACTCCTCGGGTCAGCGTACGGCCGAGCGGGACTGGGCGGCTTCTCAGGAGGCCGGGGGTGGCACAGATCACGGCGGTCGTACGTCCGGACGGGCTCCCGCGGACGCCCCGAGCGCCCCGTCCGTGCTCAAGGGCCTCGGAGTGCCCGCCGGCTCCGCGCACGGCGGCTCCGCGCCCGCTCCGGACGGCAAGGCGGTGGCCGGGGTCCTCGATCCGCTCCTGAAGGCCAAGGCGCTGGGCCCCGAACGCTCGGCGGTCGTGATCGACGCGGGCACCGGGCGGCGGGTCTACGGCAAGGGCGGCGGCGAGGCCCTGACGCCCGCGTCCACCACCAAGATCGCCACGGCGGTCGCGGCGCTGACCTCGGCGGGAGCGGACCACCGCATCACCACGAAGACGGTCATCGAGCCGGACTCCAAGGAGGTCGTCCTGGTCGGCGGCGGCGACCCCACGCTCACCGCACGCAAGGACGGCCCGTTCTCGGGAAGCGCCGCCAGCCTGCGCGAGCTGGCCGAGGACACCGCCCGCGCCCTGAAGGAGCGCGGCACCGAGAAAGTGACCCTGACGTACGACACCTCGCTCTACAGCGGGGAGCAGCAGCACCCCATCGGCCCGAACGAGAACCTCACCCTGGTCAGCGCCCTGATGGCCGACGAGGGCCGCCTCGACGACTCCTCCAGCGGCCCCGCCCCGCGCTCGGGCGACCCGGCGGGCGACGCGGCCAAGAAGTTCGCCGGCCTCCTCGAGAAGGAGGGCATCGAGACCGGCACCGTCGGGAAGGACAAGAAGGACCCCGGCCCGTCCAAGGCGGGCGACCGGGCCGAGTCCCTGGCCAAGGTCGAGTCACCGCCCCTCTCGGCGCTCGTCGAGCGGATGCTGACGCACAGCGACAACGACATCGCCGAGGCGCTGGCCCGCCAGACGGCGCTCGCCTCGAAGGAGCCGGCGAGCTTCGACGGCGCCGGCCGGGCGATCGACGCGCAGCTCAAGAAGGCGCAGCTGCCGCTCGACGGAACGAAGTTCGCCGACGGCAGCGGCCTGGACCGCGCCGACCGCAGCTCGGCCGAGCTGCTCGCCGCGCTCCTGGCCCGCGCCGCCGACCCCGCCCACCCCGAACTGCGCTCCGTGGTGACGGGCCTGCCGGTGGCGGGCTTCACGGGCACCCTGGTGGACCGCTACCCCAAGGACTCCCCGGGCACCGGCGTCGTCCGCGCCAAGACCGGCACCCTGACGGGCGTGAACACCCTGGCGGGCACGGTCGTCGACAGGGAGGGCCGCCTCCTGGTCTTCGCCTTCATGACGACAGGCACGACGGACCCCAAGGCTGCCCAGGCGGCACTGGACGAGATGGCATCAGCGGTGGCGAAGTGCGGTTGCCGCTGATGCTGGCCACGCCTCGTTGACCCCTACGGGCGCGGAGTGGGGCAATCTCGGGGTTCAACCCCCTCCGCAGGCGGACACGACCACGTACCGTTGACGCATGACGAGCATCGGTGGTGCGGAGATGGTCGACTGGAATCTCGCGGTGGCGACCGCGACCCGGCTCGTGCGGCCGGGTCCAGAAGTGAGCCGGGACGAGGCACGGGCCATCGTCGCCGAGCTCCGGAAGCATGCGAAGTCCTCGGAGGAGCACGTCCGGGCCTTCACCCGGATGGGCACGGAGGACATTCACGACACCCCGGTGCTCGTCGTCGACCGAGCCGGCTGGATCAAGGCGAACGTCGCCGGTTTCCGGGAGATCCTCAAGCCCCTCCTGGACAAGATGCAGGACCGTCGCTCCGGCGGTCCGGGCGCCGTGCTCGGTGCGGTCGGCGGCAAGGTCACCGGCGTGGAGCTGGGCATGCTGCTCTCCTTCCTCGCCTCACGCGTCCTCGGGCAGTACGAGACCTTCGCCCCGGCCACCCGCGACCTCCCCGCGGGGGAGCACGGCGGCGGCAGGCTCCTCCTCGTGGCCCCGAACATCGTGCACGTCGAGCGCGAACTCGACGTGGACCCCCATGACTTCAGGCTCTGGGTGTGCCTGCACGAGGAAACGCACCGCACCCAGTTCTCGGCCGTGCCCTGGCTGCGTGACCACCTCGAAGGCGAGATCCAGGCGTTCCTCTCGGAGACCGAGGTCGACCCGATGACGGTCCTGGAACGCATCAGGGAAGCGGCCCAGTCCCTCGCGGGCGGCCGCCCCGAGGGCGAGGAGGACGACGGGGGCCGCTCCATCGTGGAGCTGGTCCAGACCCCCGCCCAGCGCGAGATCCTCGCCCGGCTCACGGCGGTCATGTCGCTCCTCGAGGGCCACGCGGACTTCGTGATGGACGGAGTCGGGCCGGACGTGGTGCCCTCCGTCGCCGAGATCCGGGAGAAATTCCAGCAGCGCAGGGCGCGCGGGGCGAGCCGCCTTGACCAAGCCCTGCGCAAGCTCCTCGGCCTCGACGCGAAATTGCGCCAATACCGCGACGGCGAGCGTTTCGTGCGCGCGGTCGTCGGCGAGGTCGGAATGGACGGCTTCAACCGGGTCTGGACTTCGCCGAACACGCTGCCCACCAAGTCGGAGATCGCCAAACCCGCGGACTGGGTCGCGCGGGTGCACCGTAAGGGAGAGTGAGGACAGCAGGGGAGCGAGTTGCGGCCGATGGCACGTGAACGCCCCTGCAATCACCCGTCCGAGGGACCGTGAGCCATGGGTAGGCGTGCAATGCTCGGGGAACGGCTCGGCTCTGTCACCATCGACACACTCTGAGTGACTAACCTCTGGGGATCTGCCTGAGGCCCGATCTCCCGAGTGTGGTCCTCAGCGACAGGTCCGAGGCTCACCCCCGAACTTCATGAAGGGAACCGGACATGGGTCCCCATCCTGCGGTCGCGGCGATACGCCTGGCGGTTCGCCGCGTACTCCACGACGTACTGACCGACGTACAGCGCACCGACGTACAGCGCACCGACACCCGGCGCCGCGACCAGAGGCGCCCCGACGCACAGCGCACGCCCGAGCTCGTCCCCCCGCGCCCCGCTCACCCCCACCCTCCACACGAGCCGGCCACGTCGCCACTCGTGCTTGTCGCCTGCTCCGGCGGCGCCGACTCCATGGCGCTCGCGTCCGCCCTCGCCTTCGAGGCCCCCAAGCTCGGCATCCGCGCCGGTGGCGTCACCGTCGACCACGGACTGCAGGACGGGTCGGATCTGCGCGCCGCCGAAGTCGTCTCGCGGCTCACCGCACTCGGCCTCGACCCGATCGAGTCCGTCGCCGTCGACGTCGGCAGGGACGGCGGCCCGGAAGCCGCGGCCCGCGACGCGAGATACGGCGCGCTCGACGCCGTCGCCGAGCGCCACGGCGCCGCCGCGATCCTGCTCGGCCACACCCGCGACGACCAGGCGGAGACCGTCCTGCTCGGGCTCGCCCGCGGCTCCGGCATCCGCTCCCTGTCCGGGATGGCGGCCGTGTCGGGCGGCCCGGGGGCCGACCGCCGCTACCGCCGCCCCTTCCTGCACATCGACCGGCAGACCGCCCGCAAGGCCTGCATGGTCCAGTCGCTGCCCGTGTGGGACGACCCGCACAACACCGACCCCGCCTACACACGCTCGCGGCTGCGGCACGAGGGCCTGCCCGCCCTGGAGAAGGCCCTCGGCAAGGGCGTCGTGGAAGCACTCGCCCGTACGGCCCAGTTGTCCCGGGATGACGCCGACGCCTTGGACCACTGGGCCGCACAGGCGGAAGCTTCCGTGCGCGACGCCGCGGGACTCCTGGAGTGCGCCAAGCTCTACGCCCTGCCGCCCGCCGTGCGCCGCCGCATCGTCCGCCGCGCCGCCATCGAGGCGGGCGCCCCGGCCGGTGCGCTGTTCGCCCGGCACCTCGAAGAGGTCGACCGGCTGATCACGGGCTGGCGCGGCCAGGGAGCCATCAATCTCCCGGGCAAAGTCGTCGCCCAGCGCCAGGGTGGCAGACTGGTCATCCGGCAAGGCTGTTGACCGAGAGGCCCCTGGGCTTCGCACAGCCGGTGTGACGGACGACCGAAAGTGATGCGGGTGGACGCGAAAGACATGGGCACCGACCTTCAGTCGGTGCTCATCACCAAGGAAGAGATCGACGCGAAGCTGGCAGAGCTGGCCGCGAAGATCGACGCGGAGTACGAGGGCAAGGACCTGCTGATCGTCGGTGTGCTCAAGGGCGCGGTGATGGTCATGGCGGACCTGGCGCGTGCGCTGTCCACCCCGCTCACCATGGACTGGATGGCCGTGTCGTCGTACGGCGCGGGCACCCAGTCCTCCGGTGTCGTGCGGATCCTCAAGGACCTGGACACCGACATCAAGGGCAAGCACGTCCTGATCGTCGAGGACATCATCGACTCCGGTCTGACGCTGTCCTGGCTGCTCTCCAACCTCGGCTCGCGCGAGCCCGCGTCGCTGAAGGTGTGCACGCTGCTCCGCAAGCCCGAGGCGGCCAAGGTCGCGATCGACGTGGAGTGGGTCGGCTTCGACATCCCGAACGAGTTCGTCATCGGGTACGGCCTGGACTACGCGGAGAAGTACCGCAATCTGCCGTTCGTCGGCACCCTTGCCCCGCACGTCTACGGCGGCTGATCACCGGGCCTCCCGGCCCTCTCCCGGCCAACTCGTCGGAGGCGGCCGGGAACCCTCACCCGTTTCCCCGCGTTGAAGCATGCGAAGACGGGTTTGTCAGCCGTCCCGTGCGGCTTCGGGTGACAATGCTGGGGTACCGTCCGAAGAACAGTCTTTATCAAACTCACTATGGCAGGAGGGACGGGGCGTCATCGCTCCGTATGGATGGACGTGAAGCGATACTTCCGTGGGCCAGTCATGTGGATCGTGCTGGCCGTCCTTGCCGTGGTCGTGTTGATGCAGGTCGTCGGTTCGTCCGGCGGCTACAAGACGGTGGACACCGGCCAGGTTGTGCAGGCGATCAACGACGACAAGGTCGAATCCGCCAAGCTCACGACCGGTGACGAGCGGACCATCAAGGTCGAGCTCAAGGACGGCCAGAAGGTCAAGGACAGCAGCAAGATCCAGGCGAGCTACATCGGCGACCAAGGCGTCGCCATCGCCAACACCTTGCAGGAGAAGTTCGAGGACAAGAAGATCCCGGACGGTTACACCGTCTCGGAGTCGAAGCAGAACCCGTTCGTCGGCATCCTGCTCTCCCTGCTCCCCTTCGTACTCATCGTCGTCGTCTTCCTGTTCCTGATGAATCAGATGCAGGGCGGCGGCTCCCGGGTCATGCAGTTCGGGAAGTCCAAGGCCAAGCTGATCACCAAGGACACCCCGAAGACGACGTTCTCCGACGTCGCCGGCTCGGACGAGGCCGTCGAGGAACTCCACGAGATCAAGGAATTCCTCCAGGAGCCTGCGAAGTTCCAGGCCGTCGGAGCCAAGATCCCCAAGGGCGTGCTCCTGTACGGGCCGCCTGGTACGGGCAAGACGCTCCTCGCGCGCGCCGTCGCGGGCGAGGCCGGCGTTCCCTTCTACTCGATCTCCGGTTCCGACTTCGTCGAGATGTTCGTCGGTGTGGGTGCCTCGCGTGTGCGTGACCTCTTCGAGCAGGCCAAGGCGAACGCCCCGGCGATCGTCTTCGTCGACGAGATCGACGCCGTCGGCCGGCACCGCGGTGCCGGTATGGGCGGCGGTCACGACGAGCGCGAGCAGACCCTTAACCAGCTGCTCGTCGAGATGGACGGCTTCGACGTGAAGGGCGGCGTCATCCTGATCGCCGCCACGAACCGCCCCGACATCCTCGACCCGGCGCTGCTTCGCCCCGGCCGTTTCGACCGTCAGATCGCGGTCGACCGTCCGGACATGCAGGGCCGTCTGGAGATCCTCAAGGTTCACCAGAAGGGCAAGCCGGTCGCCCCGGACGTCGACCTGGGTGCGGTGGCACGGCGTACGCCGGGCTTCACCGGCGCCGACCTGTCGAACGTGCTGAACGAAGCGGCGCTCCTCACGGCGCGCGGCGACAAGAAGCTGATCGACAACCACTCGCTCGACGAGGCGATCGACCGTGTCGTGGCCGGTCCGCAGAAGCGGACGCGGATCATGTCCGACAAGGAGAAGAAGATCACCGCGTACCACGAGGGCGGACACGCCCTGGTCGCGGCGGCATCTCCCAACTCGGACCCGGTCCACAAGATCACGATCCTGTCGCGCGGCAGAGCCCTCGGTTACACGATGGTCCTGCCGGACGAGGACAAGTACTCGACCACGCGCAACGAAATGCTCGACCAGTTGGCGTACATGCTGGGCGGGCGCGCGGCCGAGGAGCTCGTCTTCCACGACCCGACGACGGGCGCGGCGAACGACATCGAGAAGGCCACCGCGACCGCACGGGCCATGGTCACGCAGTACGGCATGACCGAGCGGCTCGGCGCGATCAAGTTCGGTGGCGACAACACCGAGCCGTTCCTGGGCCGCGAGATGGGTCACCCGCGCGACTACTCGGAAGAGGTCGCGGCGCTGGTCGACGAAGAGGTCAAGAAGCTCATCGAGACCGCGCACAACGAAGCCTGGGAGATCCTGGTCGAGAACCGCGACGTTCTCGACAACCTGGTTCTGCAGCTCCTCGAGAAGGAGACGCTGAACAAGGAGCAGATCGCCGAGGTCTTCGCCGGCATCGTGAAGCGCCCGGCCCGCCCGGCGTGGACCGGTTCCTCGCGGCGCACGCCCTCGACCCGCCCGCCGGTGCTCTCCCCCCGGGAGCTGTCACTGACGAACGGTGCGAACGGCGCCACGCCCGCGGTGACCGCCGGCCCGACGGAGACGCCGATCGACGTGACCAAGGAGGATCGCCCCGAAGGCTGATCCCCCCGGTCGCCTCAACAGGCCCGGAATGGAAGCTGCGCCCCCCTGGTTCTAGCCTGGGGGGCGCAGCTTTTCGTACGCGGCAGCGCTTTCGTACGCAGTGACGCATGGAACGCAAGGAACGAGGCACAGATGACCGACCCCGTGACGCTTGACGGCGAGGGCACGATCGGCGTTTTCGACGAGAAGCGGGCCGAGAACGCCGTGCGTGAGCTGCTGATCGCGGTCGGGGAGGACCCGGACCGCGAGGGCCTCAGGGAGACGCCGGGCCGTGTGGCACGCGCGTACAAGGAGATATTCGGCGGCCTGTGGCTCAAGGCGGAGGACGTCCTGACGACGACGTTCGACCTCGGCCACGACGAGATGGTCCTGGTGAAGGACATCGAGGTGCAGAGCTCGTGTGAGCATCACCTGGTCCCGTTCCACGGTGTCGCGCACGTCGGCTACATCCCGTCCTCCGACGGCAAGATCACCGGCCTGTCGAAGCTCGCCCGCCTCGTGGACGTGTACGCACGCCGTCCGCAGGTCCAGGAGCGGCTGACCACGCAGGTCGCCGACTCACTGATGGAGATCCTGGAGCCGCGCGGCGTCATCGTGGTCGTCGAGTGCGAGCACATGTGCATGACCATGCGCGGGGTGCGCAAGCCCGGCGCCAAGACGATCACCTCGGCGGTGCGCGGGCAGCTGCGCGACCCGGCGACGCGCAATGAGGCGATGAGCCTCATCATGGCGCGCTAGCGGAAGGTCAGGCGGCCGCGGCCGTTCCGCCCGTTTCGTCGTCGTCCTCCGGGAGCCTGCAGACGCGCTCCAGGAAGAAGGCGGCCGCTATGACCGCGATGCCGGCCACCAGGGAGAGGCCGGCGTAGATCGCCTGGTCGCGGCGGGACGGGACGTCCAGATACTCCAGGAGGAAGGCGCCCGTGCCGCCGTACATCCCGGCGACCAGGGCAGCCACCAGGGCGCTCGCCTGGCCGAAGACGACCGCGCGGGCGGCCATCATCGGCTCGACGCCCTTGGCTCCGGGGCGCCGCTCGCGCTGTGCGCGCAGCCGGGCGCGCAGGGAGAGGGCCGTGGCCAGCAGGACCGCGGCGATCACCGCGAGCACGATGGGCGCGGCCAGCGGGACCCGCGGGAGGGTGCCCACGGAGTCCCACAGCCGGGCGCCCGCCCAGGACAGCACGCCGGCCACCAGGAAGAGGCCGATCAGTGTCCTGATGCGCAGCTGCTTCACGGATGACCCTTCATCGTCGTACGGACCGCTTCTTGTCGAGCTTCTTGTCGATCTCGATCGTGCGGGTCCGATAGACCCTAACGATTACTCGGGCAGGCGGAGTTCCAGGTCGACACGGGGCGTGACGCCTTCGCGGGTGACCTTGGAGAGCAGGTCGGCCACTTCGCCACGTCCGGCCAGCTGGGCCTCGGGCTCCACGTCGTGCCAGGGGGCCAGCACGAAGGCACGTTCGTGCGCGCGCGGGTGGGGGAGCGTGAGGTCGGGGTCGTCCGAGACGACGTCCGCGTACGCCACGATGTCGACGTCGATCGTGCGGGCGGCCCAGCGCTCGTCGCGTACGCGGTGGAAGGCCTCCTCGATGGCGTGCGCCCGCTCCAGGAGCGAGGAGGGCGGCAGGGTCGTCTTCACCACGACCACCGCGTTGAAGTACGACGGCTGGGTGCCGGGGTCGACGCCCCAGGGCTCCGTCTCGTACACCGGGGAGACGGCCTTGACGCGCAGGCCGGGGGTGTCCTCCAGGGCGTCGACGGCGCCCTGCAGCGTCTCCAGGCGGTTGCCGAGATTGCTGCCGAGGGAGATCACGGCGCGTTTGGGGTTGGAGAGGGTGGTGTCGGCGGCGTCGACCTGCTCCACGACGGCGGTGGGCACCGGCTGGACGGTCGGGTCGCTCTGCCCTTGCGTGGAAAACGCGGTCATACTCGGCTCCGGGTGATGGTGACGGTCACGTCGTCGAAGGGGACGGTGATCGGGGCGTCCGGTTTGTGGACGCACACCTCGACCTCCAGGACTCCTTCGTGCTTCAGACACGTCTGTGCGATGCGCTCGGCGAGGGTCTCGATGAGGTCCACCGGGTCGCCTTCGACGGCGGCCACGACCTCCTCGGCCACGACGCCGTAGTGCACGGTCTTCGCCAGGTCGTCGTCGGCGGCGGCCGCACGGGTGTCCAGGCCAAGAACCAGGTCCACGATGAAGGTCTGGCCCTCTTCGCGTTCCCGCGGAAAGACGCCGTGGTGTCCACGGGCCTTGAGGCCGCGCAGCGCGACACGATCCACGCGAATCACTCCTGCAATCGTCGTTATCGGCAGGCCTGCACCGAGTGCGGTCGGCACACCAGCCTCGATCGAATCTACCTGCGCGCACTGACAGCCCTCGTCCGCGGGGGCTCCCGGAATCGCCCCTACCCACTCAAGAGGGTGTGTCCTCGCCCTCTTCGTCGTCGGTTTCGGCGAGTACGGGTGAGGCGTGGTGCGACCAGAGCTTCCATCCGTCGACTGTGCGGCGGAACACATTGGTGGCGACGACGAGCTGGCCGACGAGCGGACCGAGTTCGCCGCCCGCCTCGGGGGGCGGGCCGCCGCTGAGGATGTTCTCCGTGCAGGTCACCAGGGCGGTGTCACCGGCCACACCGACGTGCACGTCGGTCAGGAAGAACTGGATGTACTCGGTGTTCGCCATGATCAGCGCGTACGACCTGAGGACCTCGCCGCGGCCCGTGAGCACCGGCCAGCCGGGGTGCACGCAGGAGATCGCGGCTTCGGCGCCGTCCTCCGCGATGTCCTCGTCGTCCCGGGCGTCGGGATCGTGCGGCTCGGGCGCCGCGTCCGCGTCCAGCCAGAGGTCGGAGAGCTCGTCGAAGTCGCCGCGCTCCAGTGCTTCGTAGAAGGCCGTGTTGGCCAGCTCGACCTGTTCGACGTCGGTCCTTGCCCCGGTCACAGGGGACCGCCCGCCGCGCTGGTCACGGCGTGTGCGACACGGACGGCGTCGGCGGTGGCCCGCACCTCGTGCACACGGACCGCCCACGCGCCCTGGTGGGCGGCGATGGCGGAGACCGCGGCGGTGGCCGCGTCGCGCTCGCGGGCGGGCGGCGGCGCGCCCTCGGGTCCTGCGAGGACGCGGCCGAGGAAGCGCTTGCGGGAGGCGGCGACCAGGATCGGGTGGCCGAGCTCGCGCAGGCGGTCGATGCGGGCCAGGAGCGCCAGGTCGTGCTCCGCGTTCTTGGAGAAACCGAGGCCGGGGTCGACGACGATGCGCTCGGGGGCGATGCCGCCCTCGATGGCGGCCGCCACGCGCGCGTGGAGCTCGTCGACGACTTCGCGGACCACGTCCTCGTACACGGGCGTGGCGTGGATGTCGGCGAGGAAGCCGCGCCAGTGCATGACCACGAAGGGCGCGCCCGCGGCGGCGACCGCGGGGACCATGCGCTCGTCGGCGAGGCCACCGCTGACGTCGTTGACCAGGACGGCGCCCGCGGCCAGGGCCTGCTCGGCGACGGTGGCGCGCATGGTGTCCACGGAGACCGTCACGCCTTCGGCGGCCAGGCCCCGCACGACGGGGACCACGCGTCGCAGCTCCTCGTCCTCGTCCACGCGCGTGGCGCCGGGACGGGTGGACTCACCGCCCACGTCGACCAGGTCGGCGCCCTGGGCGACCAGGTCGATGCCGTGCTTGACGGCGGCCGTGGTGTCGAACCAGCGGCCTCCGTCGGAGAAGGAGTCGGGGGTCACGTTCACGACCCCCATGACCGCACAGCGGCCCCACTGGGGCAGCCCTTCGACCGATCCCCGCCCGCGCAACGTACTCATGCCTCCAGCCTAGGCCCGAGCGGGCGGACGCTATGCCGCCCGGACCTCACGCTCCGCGCTCCGGTGCGGGCAGGGGCGGCGCTGGGCGCCCGCCTTGCGCAGGACGCGGGGCATCGCGAGGGTCACGAAGCCCTCGGCCTGCATGGCCGCGAAGCCGATGCGGGGGAGGTCCTTGGAGGAGCGGTAGACGACGAAGCGGGGCTCCCAGCGGGGGCGGAACTTCGCGTTGAACTTGTACAGGGACTCGATCTGGAACCAGCGGGAGAGGAAGACGAGCAGGCCCCTCCAGGCGCGCAGGACGGGTCCCGCGCCGATCTTCTCGCCGCGGGCGAGGGCCGCGCGGAACATCGCGAAGTTGAGCGAGACGCGGGCGATGCCGAGCTTCGGGGCGGCCTGCAGGGCGGCCACGATGAGCAGCTCGTTCATGCCGGGGTCGGCGGCGCGGTCGCGGCGCATGAGGTCCAGGGAGACGCCGTCCTCGCCCCAGGGGACGAAGTGCAGGACGGCCTTGAGGTCTCCGTAGGGGCCCGGTTCGTCGTCTGCCTTGTGGGCGGTGGCGATCAGACAGTCGCCGTCGTCCGGGTCGCCGATGCGGCCGAGCGCCATGGAGAAGCCGCGTTCGGTGTCGGTGCCGCGCCAGTCGTCGGCGGCGCGCTGTATCCGCTCCAGTTCACGCTCCCCGAGGTCACGCACGCGCCGTACGCGCGTCTCGTAGCCATTGCGCTCGATCCGCTTGACCATCTGGCGTACGTTGCGCATCGCACGCCCGGCCAGGGAGAAATCCACGACGTCCACCACCGCCTCGTCGCCCAGTTCAAGGGCGTCCAGGCCGGTCTCGCGGGTCCAGACCTCCCCGCCGGTCTCGGAGCAGCCCATCACGGCGGGCGTCCAGGAGTGGGCCTTCGCCTCGTCCATGAAGCGCTCGATCGCGCCGGGCCAGGCCTCCACGTCACCGATGGGGTCGCCGCTGGCGAGCATCACCCCGGACACGACGCGGTAGGTGACCGCGGCCTTGCCGCTGGGGGAGAAGACGGCGCCCTTGTCGCGGCGGAGCGCGAAGTGGCCCAGCGAGTCGCGGGCGCCGTGCTTGTCGAGCAGGGCGCGCAGCTTGGCCTCGTCGTCCTCGGTGAGGCGCGCGGCGGGGTGCTCGGGGCGGAAGGCCAGGTAGATGGTGGTGATGGCGGTGAGCAGGCCCAGGGCGCCCAGTGAGCAGGCGACGGTCCAGGACGTGCGTCCGTAGTAGTCGACGGGCCCCTCGAAGCCGAACAGGCCGTACAGGACGTGTGCGAGGCGGTCCGTGATGCTCGGGTCCCCGATGACCTTGCCCGGGTGGACACTGACGATCACGAGGCCAAGGATGATGGAACCGGCCCCGAGGAGCACGAAGTTGGCGAGGGCGCGCCAGCGGCTGCGCGGGTCGGGCAGCGCGGCGAACTCGCTCCGGTGGCGAAGGAGCAGCGTCAGGAGGGCGAGCGAGATCAGTACGCCGATGACCGAGTGCCGGTAGGCGAACTGCGCGACGGCACCGGCCGGTAGCAGCACCACGGCGGCCCGCCAGGCCCGCCGCTTGTGGCGGCGCAGGCCGTGCGCGAGAAGCAGCAGAAGGACGCCGGAGCTGAGCGCGAGCGCGGCGGCGAAGGGGCCGAGCGCGCCGGGCAGGACCTCGGCGATGGCGTGCATACGGCTGTGCCGGAAGCGCGGGAAGACGCCGGCCGCCACGTTCAGCAGGCCCACGAGGGTGCAGGCGCGGGCGACGAGGGTCGGTACGGACTCCGGGCTCGGGCCGCGGAGCAGCCGGCCGAGTCTGCCGTCACGGAGCCGGTCGGGGAGCCCGCCATCACGGAGCCCGCCGGTACGGCGCCGTCCCTCGGGGCGGCTGCCCTCACTGTCCGGAACCCCACCCGACATTTCCGCATCTATCCTGACAGACATCGCATCCCGTGGTTCTGCGAGAGACCTTGATTCCGGCACCAAAACGGCATCCGGCGACATTGCGCCCTCTAGGACGGTCCTTCTGGGAGTCGGGTTCACTCCCGATCGGAAAACCGCCGGAAAAGAACCACGGAACAGGCAGAAAGCGCAGGCAGAACGTTCCATGGGTCTGACGAGCAACAAGCTCCTCGTGTTGGCGGTTCTCCTCGCCGTCCTGCTGTTCATCGGCACGGTCTGGTTCTGGCCGCGCCTGGCCCGCCAGTCCTGGCGGACCGTCACCGGCCGCATCGGGCTGCTCATCGCCACCCAGTTGGCGATCTTCGCCTCGGTCGGCCTCGCCGCCAACCAGGCGTTCGGCTTCTACGCCACGTGGGCGGACCTCTTCGGCCAGGAGACGAGCCCCGGTGTCGTCGTCGACCACGATCCCGCCAAGGGCGGGTCCCCGGTCGACGTGCGCGGCACCCGGCCCGTGAACGTGCCCGGAGGCGGCAGGCCCTCGACGGGCGGCCAGATCCAGAAGGTGGTCGTCAGCGGGAAGGAGGCGGACATAGCGAGCCCCGCGTACGTCTACCTGCCGCCCGAGTACTTCCAGCCGCGGTACGAGAACCGCACGTTCCCGGTGTCCGTCGTGCTGACCGGCTACCCCGGCACCGCCGAGGCGTTGATCAAGGGCCTGCACTACCCGCAGACCGCCCACTCGCTGGCCAGGCGGGACAGGATGCAGCCGATGATCCTGGTCATGATGCGGCCCACCGTGGCGCCGCCGCGCGACACCGAGTGCGTGGACATCCCCGGCGGACCGCAGACCGAGACGTTCTTCGCCAAGGACCTGCCGAACGCCATCTCCGAGCACTACAGGGCGGGGCGCACGGCGGGGAGCTGGGGCGTCATCGGTGACTCGACGGGCGGCTACTGCGCCCTGAAGCTCGCCATGCACCATCCCGACGTGTACGCCGCCGGGGCGGGGCTCTCCGCGTACTACAAGGCGCCCATCGACGTGACGACGGGCGATCTCTTCCACGGCGACAAGGAGTTGGAGGAGCGTGCCGACCTCATGTGGTACCTCGACCACATGCCGGCGCCCAAGACGTCTCTCCTTGTCACCACCAGCAGACAAGGAGAGGACAACTTCGCGGACACCGAGAAGTTCATCGACAAGGTGAAGTCGCCCACCAGGGTCTCGTCCATCACGCTCGACAGCGGCGGGCACAACTTCAACACCTGGCGCCGGGAGATCCCCGCGACCCTGGAGTGGATCAGCGGACGACTGAACGGCAAGTAGCGCCTCAGAGCTTGCTGATGGCCGTGATGGTCTCCAACTCGACCTCTCCGCGCGCGATGTCACGCGCGTCGGCGGCCGTCGACCTGCGCAGCGCCTCGTGCAGCCGGGCCGGGGTGAGGACGCCGAGGAAGCGGCCCTCGCTGTCCTTGTCGATGACCGCGATCCAGCCCGCGTCGTGCTGGAGCATCGTGGCGAACGCCTGCTTGAGGGTGGCGCCCACCGGGAGCCATGCCTCCATGCGGCGGGCGTGATCCCGGACGGCCCCCTTGCCGGTGTGCGCGTGCTCGGCGGAGATCCAGCCGTGCAGGTTGTTCTCGCCGTCCAGGACGACCGCCCACTGGGCGTCGAGCCGCGCGGGCAGCGCGTCGTCCAGGTGCACGACGGGGGGCTGCTCCAGGTCACCCTCCTCGATGGGCGTCACGGAGAGGCGCTTGAGGCCGCGGTCCGCTCCGACGAAGTCCGCCACGTACTCGTTGGCCGGTGCGCCCAGGATCGTCGACGGGGTGTCGAACTGCTCGATGCGTCCGTCTCCGTAGACGGCCATGCGGTCGCCGAGGCGGACCGCCTCCTCGATGTCGTGCGTGACGAAGAGGACGGTCTTGCGGACGGCCTGCTGGAGGCGGAGGAACTCGTTCTGCAGGTGCTCGCGCACCACGGGGTCGACCGCGCCGAACGGCTCGTCCATCAGGAGCACCGGCGGATCGGCCGCGAGGGCGCGGGCCACACCGACCCGCTGGCGCTGCCCTCCGGAGAGCTGCTCGGGGTAGCGGTCGCCGAAGGTGGCGGGATCGAGGCCGACCAGGTCGAGGAGTTCGGCGGCACGCTCGCGGGCCTTGCCGCGCTTCACGCCGAGCAGGTGCGGGACGGTCGCCGTGTTCTCCAGGACCGTCTTGTGCGGAAAGAGGCCGACCTGCTGGATGACATAGCCGATACGGCGCCGGAGTTGCACCGGGTCGGTGGTGGATATGTCATCGCCTTCGACGAATATCCGGCCCTCGGACGGCTCGATGAGACGGTTCACCATCTTCATCGTCGTCGTCTTGCCGCAGCCCGACGGGCCGACGAGCGTGACCAGTTCACCCTCGGCGACCTCGAAGGACAGGTCGTCGACGGCCGTGGTGCCGTCCTCGTACCGTTTGGTGACGTGCTCGAACCGGATCATGATTCCCCATTGTTGCGGGCGTTGTGTAAAGCCCATGTTGCGCCAGTACGACGAGTCTCGGCGATTGTCGGTGCTGCGCGTTAGGGTCGCCAGACGGCCTCAGGAAACGGGACTCGGGGGGAGTGCGGCGGGATGAGCGAAGCGAACTGTCTGGTGACGAACGACTGGATCTGCGGGGAGTACGTCAGCTCCCGCAGCCAGGAGCTGATCGACGCCACCGTGCAGCACGTGGGCATCACCGCCGCCTCGGTCGCCATCGGTGTCGCCGTCTCGCTGCCGCTCGCGCTGCTCGCCCGGCGCTGGCGCTTCCTGGCGGGACCGATCCTCGGCGTGACGACCGTGCTCTACACCGTTCCGTCGCTCGCGATGTTCTCGCTCCTGCTGCCGTTCTTCGGTCTCTCGGCGTCGCTGGTCGTCACGGGCCTCGTGCTGTACTCCCTGACGATCCTGGTGCGGAACATCCTGGCGGGGCTCCAGGCCGTGCCGGACGAGGCCAGGGACGCGGCCAAGGGGATGGGTTACGGCCCGCTCAGGCTGCTGTGGGAGGTGGAGCTGCCGCTGGCCCTGCCCGCCCTGCTCGCCGGAGTCCGCATCACCACGGTCTCGACGGTGGCCCTGACGACAGTGGGCGCGATCGTCGACTACGGAGGCCTCGGATCGCTGATCCTCGACGGCCTCGACACGACCTTCAAGGCGCAGGTGCTCACCGCGTCCGCGCTCTGCGTGGTCCTCGCGGTCGTCGCCGACCTGCTCCTCCTCGCGCTGCAGCGGTGGCTGACGCCGTGGACCCGCGTCCATCGCATACGTACGAAGCGTCCCGCCCCGGCGGAACGCACGGCCAAGGTGGCTGAACCTGCATGAACGCGATAACCGGCGCGTACGACTGGCTGACCACGAGTGCCAACTGGCAGGGCGAGAAGGGGGTGTGGCACCGCCTGGCCGAGCACCTCTACTTCAGCGGTGTCTGCCTCGCCGTCGCGTGCCTGATCGCGCTGCCGATCGCCCTGTACCTCGGCCACATCGGCAAGGGCGGCGCCCTCGCGGTGAACATCTCGAACGTCGGCCGCGCGGTGCCGACGCTCGCGGTGCTCGTGCTGCTCACGCTCACCCCGCTCGGCGAGCACGGGGACATCCCGACGCTGATCGCGCTCGTGCTCTTCGCGGTGCCGCCGCTGCTCACCAACGCGTACATCGGGATGCGCGAGGTCGACCGGGCGGTGGTGGAGGCGGCCCGGGGGATGGGCATGAGCGGCCGCCAGTTGTTCGCGCGGGTCGAACTGCCCCTCGCGTACCCACTGATCATGACCGGCGTCCGGTCCGCGGGCGTACAGGTCGTCGCCACGGCGACGCTGGCCGCGATGGCGGGCGAGGGGGGCCTCGGCCGGATCATCACCGCCGGGTTCAACCTGCAGAACACGCCCCAGGTGGTGGCGGGCGCGCTCCTCGTGGCATTGCTCGCGCTCTTCGTGGAGTTGGTGCTCGTCGTCGTGGGGAAGGTGTTCAGCCCCATGCGGGGGCGCTCGGGGGTCGCGCGGTGATTCCCGAGATCCCCAAGTTTTCCAGTTTTCCCGGGTCTTTCGAAATGGTGGTTCACCCATGAACAGCACAACGCGTCGCGCACGACGGATGGCAGGGGCGGCCATGGCCGTCGTGGCGCTGACCGCGGGGCTCACCGCGTGCGGCGGTGACAGCCTGGAGAAGGACGGCAAGGGCGAGGGGGACAAGGCGGGCGGCAAGGGCAAGATCGTGGTCGGGTCCGCCCGTTTCACCGAGCAGAAGGTGCTCGCCGAGCTCTATGTGGGCGTCCTTGAGGACGCCGGATACGACGCCGAGGTCAAGACCGTCCAGAACCGCGAGGTGTACGAACCCGAGCTCAAGAAGGGCTCGATCGATGTCGCTCCCGAATACGCGGCGACGCTCGCGGAGTTCCTCAACCTCGGCAAGAACGGCCCGAAGGCGAAGCCGGTCGCCTCGAATGACGTGGACGACACGGTGACCGCTCTGAAGAAGCTCGCGGAACCGCAGGGCCTGAAGGTGCTGCCCGTCGGCGGGGCGGTCGACCAGAACGCCTTCGCGGTGAGCAAGGAATACGCGAAGGAGCACAAGCTCAAGACGCTTTCGGATCTCGGTAAGTCGGGCGAGAAGGTCAAGATCGCCGCGAGCGACGAATGCGAGTCGCGCCCGTTCTGCGCCCCGGGACTCAAGAAGACGTACGGCATCGATGTCGCGGGAATCGATCCCAAGGGCGTCGGCACCACGCAGTCCAAGCAGGCCGTGAAGAACGGCACGGACCAGGTGGTGCTCACCACGACCACTGACGCGACGCTCGACAGCTTCGGTCTTGTCGCCCTTGAGGACGACAAGAAGCTGCAGAACGCGGACAACATCCTTCCGGTTGTGAACGCGAAGGAAGCGGGCGACAAGGAGATAGCCGACGCGCTCGGGAAGCTGACCAAGACCCTGACGACGGAAGATCTCGCGGAACTCGACCGGAAGGTCGATGTGGAGCGGCAGAAGGAAGCCGATGTCGCCAGGGAGTATCTGGAGTCGAAGGGATTGATCAAGAAGTAGAGCGGGCCGGACGGGGCATCCTCGAAGTAGCACGGCCGAAAGTGGAGTTGAGTGGCCGAAGAGGACCGTGAAGGGTGGGGAGTTAGCGCTGTGACGCTCTCATTTTGGCGGGCGGGGCACCATAGTTCGCCTACGCGCGGTAAGTTTCTGGCCATGCCACGTGGACGTCACCGCCATTCCCCACCCCTGCACAGGCTGCTGCCTCCCTCGACGGTCGCAGGTCTCTCCCTTGTCTGCGCCGGCGGCGCCTGGCTGTTCGCGGAACCCGTCGTGCTCCGCGGCCTCGCCGCGGCCGCGGCCGCGGCCGCCGTCGTGGGCTCGGTCGTCATGCGGCGCTGGGACCTGGCGGCCGGCAAGCAGGTCGCCGAGCTGGGCCGGGCCCGCAAGAGCGACGAGTGGCGCTACGAGGAACGCATAGCCGAGTGCGAGTCCGACCTCGACGAGTCCCGCGAGATCCGGGGCCGTCTGGAGACGAAGCTGCGGTCCAAGCGGGCCGAGCTCGCGGCCCTGCGCAACGAACACGCGGCGCTCCTGCGGCGGTACGCGACGGCGGAGACCGAGCGCGCGAGCGCCCTCGAGGGGCGGCGACTGCTCGCCATCGAGGCGTCCACCCCGGCGCGGGCGTTGCCGCCGGCCCCCACGCGCGCGCAGTCCGCGGCCCGGGTCGAGGCGCCGGCTCCCGTCGTGCGCCCGGGGTCCATCGCGCCCCCTTCGCTGTACGACAGGGCGAACATGGCCCTCGACCGGCTGACTCCGAAGCCTTCCCCCGAGGACGATGCCTCCCGGCAGCGCGCGGACGGGGACGAAGCGCGGGGGAAGCCCGGGGCGGCCGAGGGGTACGGCGGGCATGAGCGCGCGGTCGCCGTCGCGCCGCCCGCGCAGAGGCGACGCCAGGGCGTCCAGGGCGGCTTCGACTTCTTCGGCACGAAGAGCGAGGCGACCGCCGGTGCGCTGGAGTCCGTGCAGAACGTGGACCTCGCGGACGTCGTGGGCGAGGAGGCACTCGCCGTGCACAAGGCGGAGTCCGAGGCGGAGTTCAAGAACGCGCCGCAGGACGCCGCCGCGCGGGGCGTGGGCCAGGTCATCGACCTGACGGCGCACGACGAGACCGAGCAGATCGACGTGGCGGAGCTGCGGACGGCGTTGCGGGCATAGGCGGCCCCCGGGCCTTGGTTGCCGTCATCACCGGCTCCGCCGGGCTCGTCCTCGAACGCCGGACGGGCTGAAATCCGGCCTGTCAGGCCATCCACCGATCCGGCCGCGCGGTCCGCCGTCCCGTACGCGACCTCTCCGCCTGCGCGGAAAGCAGCGCGACGGCCTCCTCCGTGGGCCGCAACCGCGCCGTCACCGTCTTGTCGGCGCCGGTGTCGACGTGCACGTCCGCCACCCCCTTGAAGCGCTCCCAGGGCCCCTGCGTGAGCCGCACGCTCTGCACCTTCGCGTGCGGGACCAGGGACAGGCGGCGGCGCAGCAGACCGTGCCGCGCCGCGAACACCGTGTCCGTCACCGTCAGGCCGTACCCCTTCCACCACACCGGAAGGCACCACGCGGCCCGCGCGGGAGGCAGGGCGAGCTCGGCGGCGTCCGGCACCCGCACCCCCGGCAGGATGCGCGCGATCACGGCCTCCGCGACCTCGCGCGGCGCGACCGGCACCAGGACGCCGTTGGACGACCCCGCGACATCCAGCTCCACCCGCACCCAGCCGCGCCGCCGCCACAGCCACGGCTCCACGACGCGCACCGTCTGCACGCGTCCCGGGGGCACCGTCTCGTGTGCCTTGTCGAGCAGTCCGTGGTCGATGCGCAGGCCGTCGGGGGATTCGCCCACCTTCCAGTCGTACTCCGCGATGTACCGGCCCACGCTGCCGGCGAACGCGCCGCCCAGCATGGGCAGTCCCGTTGCGAGCACCGTCCACAGGTTGTGGGTGGCGAACCACAGGAAGGGCGGCACGATGAGCGTGGCGACGAGCATGGCCCACGTCGTGCCGGTCAGGAGCAGGGCGATCGCGAGCATGCGCGGCGGTACGTGCACCAGGTTGTCGACCGGTGCCTCGCCGACCTCGTGGGCCGTCTCGGGTGCGAAACCGGCCGCGCGCGCGAGCAGTTCGGCCCGCAGGAACGAAGCCTCCTCCTGCCCCAGATAGGCCAGTTCGTCCTTCTTCTCCGTCCCGACGACGTCCAGCTTGAGCTTGGCGACGCCCGCGATCCGGGCGGCGAGCGGCTGCGTCACGTCCACCGCCTGGAGCCGGTCGAGCCGGATGTGTGCGGTGCGCCGGAAGATCAGGCCCGTGCGGATGCGCAGCTCGGTTTCGGTGACGGCGAAGTGCGTGAACCACCAGCTCATGAATCCGTAGAGGGCCCCGCCAAGGAGGACGGCGGCGACGCCGGCGAGCAGCCCGGTCACGGGGAGCTCGGAGACCCGCCGCTGCGTGCCGCCGGGGTCGTGCACCGCGAAGCCCACGAGAACCGCGACCGGTGCCCAGGCCCGGCGCAGGGGCGTGACGGGGTGCAGACGCCTCTCTCGTACGACTTCGACGCCGGCGGCGTGTTCCTCCCCCGCCACCTCCCGTACGCCGCTCACAGCCCCGCCGAGCGGGCCTCGCCCAGTTCGGTGAGCCGGTCGCGCAGCCGCTCCGCCTCCTCGGGGACGAGGCCGGGGATGCGGGCGTCCGTGGCGGCGGCCGCCGTGTGCAGCTGCACCCCGGCCAGGCCGAAGTAGCGCTCCACGGGCCCCGATGTCACCTCGACGAGCTGCATCCGGCCGTACGGGACGACGGTCTCCTCGCGCCAGAGCACGCCCCGGCTGATCAGGAGGTCGTCCACCCGCTCCGCGTACCGCCACGAGCGCCAGTTGCGCCCCAGCATCGGCCAGCCCCACGCGACGAACGCCAGGGGGATGGCCGCGAACGCCGCCCACGAGGGCCCGGCGAAGATCCACAGCAGCACCCCGACGCCCGCCGCGAGCGGCACCAGCCACACCACGAGGAGCAGTCGCCGCATCCGCAGCACCCCCCGCGGCAGCCCGGTCCACACCGGCTCCGCGTCTGACTCTCCCGGCCGTGCCGGGCGTGCCGGTCCCGCCGTCCCCGTTTCCATGCCTCAAGCGTACGTAGCCGACGTGACAGTCGCGTATGTGCGCGCATACGAGAGAATGCGCGCATGAGCCCCACGACGGAGACCACGCTCGGCATCGGCGGCGCCGCGGAGAGCACCGACATGGTGCTCAACATCGGCCCGCAGCACCCGTCCACGCACGGCGTGCTGCGGCTGCGCCTCGTACTCGACGGCGAGCGGATCCAGCACGCCGAGCCGGTCATCGGCTACATGCACCGCGGTGCGGAGAAGCTCTTCGAGGCGCGTGACTACCGGCAGATCGTGGTGCTCGCCAACCGGCACGACTGGCTGTCCGCGTTCTCGAACGAACTCGGGGTCGTCCTTGCCGTGGAGCGGATGCTCGGCATGGAGGTGCCCGAGCGCGCCGTCTGGATGCGCACGCTCCTCGCCGAGCTGAACCGCGTGCTGAACCATCTGATGTTCCTCGGGTCCTATCCCCTCGAACTGGGCGGAATCACCCCGGTGTTCCACGCTTTCCGGGAGCGCGAGGAGCTCCAGAACGTGATGGAGGAGATCTCCGGCGGCCGCATGCACTACATGTTCAACCGCGTGGGCGGCCTCAAGGAGGACCTGCCCGCCGGATGGGCTGCACGCGCGCGTGCCGCTGTCGCCTCGGTCCGCTCCCGCATGGACGTGTACGACAAGCTGGTGCTCGGCAACGAGATCTTCCGGGGGCGTACGCGCGGCGTCGGCGTGCTGTCCCCCCAGGCGGTGCACGCCTACGGAGTGAGCGGTCCCATCGCCCGCGCCTCCGGGGTCGACTTCGACCTGCGCCGCGACGAGCCCTACCTCGCGTACGGGGAGCTCCAGGACACCCTGAAGGTCGTCACACGGCAGGAGGGCGACTGCCTGGCCCGCTTCGAGGTGCTCCTCGAGCAGACCCACAACGCCCTCGACCTCGCCGACGCCTGCCTGGAGCGGCTCGCCGAGCTGCCGCAGGGGCCGGTCAACCAGCGCCTCCCGAAGGTGCTCAAGGCCCCCGAGGGCCACACGTACGCGTGGACCGAGAACCCCCTGGGCATCAACGGCTACTACCTGGTGTCCAAGGGCGAGAAGACCCCGTACCGCCTGAAGCTCCGCTCGGCGTCGTACAACAACATCCAGGCCCTCGCCGAGCTGCTTCCGGGGCAGCTGGTCGCCGACATGGTGGCGATCCTGGGGTCACTGTTCTTCGTGGTCGGCGACATCGACAAGTAGCGGCCCGCCGGGCGCGTCATCGATCCCCACCGGCTGGAGCAGCCACCCGAAGTCGCCGAGACCGCCGTCGGCGGTCAGTTCGGCCGCCTCTCCCGCTCTCGTGAGGGCGTGTACGTACGCCACCGGATCGCTGGAGGCGAGGGAGAGCGGCGGGCGGCCACCGCTCACGCCGAGCGCCCGCAGAGCCGCCCGCTGGGTGAGCAGGCGGGCGCCGGGCAGCGCGCACGCGTCGAGTGCCACATGGGCGGTGATGTCGCAGGTGCCGTCGGGCACGGGCGCCGTCTCGCGGCCCGCCCGGAAGCCGGTCAGCGTCCCGAAGGGCGGCCGTGCGGAGCGGTCGTGCGCGTAGTCCACGGCGACCGCGAGGCCGCGCGTCAGTGTCGCCGCGGCCCTCGCCCACGCCTCGTCCCGTGGCCGGCCGGTCTCCGCGCGCAGGCCGGGCTCCGGGGCGAGCGGCCACCAGCGCGCGAGCCAGGAGGCGTCCGCACCCTGCACCACGTCGCCGAGGACCTCGCTGCCGTCGTCGCCGACGAGCACCTGACGCGCCAGGCCCTCGGAATCCACCTCGACTACGTCCAGGGGGACGTTGTCGAGCCATTCGTTGGCGAAGAGCAGGCCGGTCACGCCGGTGGGCGGCAGGTCGCGCCACTCGACCCGGGGATCGAGCCCCGCCGGGCGACCGGCCCGCTCGACCGCGCAGGCACGCACGCGTGGCGCCACGTCGGCGGGCAGCGCGTCGAGGACGCCCGCGGTCAACTCACCGCGCCCCGCGCCAAGATCGACGAAGGCCAACTCGTCCGGGTGGTCGAGCGCCTCGTCCACCCGGCACAGCAGCCGGGCCACCGCGCCCGCGAAATGGGCCGAGGCGTGCACCGACGTCCGGAAGTGTCCCGCGGGTCCCTCGGGGCGCAGATAGAAGCCGCCGGGCCCGTACAGAGCGGCCTCCATGGCCTCCCGCCAGCCGCGCCGCGCGTCTTTCCGCTCACCTCGGACCTCGTTCGTCACGCGAGAAGGCTAAGCGGGCCTCCACCTTGGGGAGTACACGCGAGCGGTACGGATCGGACCTCCGGTTGACCCCGGAGGGCCGTCCCGCTGCCTACGCTGGGTTACGTGCAGCGCGTCTATGACTTCCTCCGCAGACACCCGACCGGGGTCGATGGCTTCTGGGCCCTCGTCCTGCTCGGGGTCTCCGGCATCGGTCTTGTCTCCATGGCCGAGGCGGAAGGCCATGACCCGAAGGTCGCGGCCGCCGTCATCGTCCTCGGAATGTCCGTCGTGGTGGCGCTGCGCCGCAAGTACGTCGAGAAGATGCTCATCCTCGCCGTCGTGCTCGGCGTCGCCCAGCTGATCTTCGACGTGAAGACGATGCCGGCCGACTTCGCGATGCTGGTGATCATCTACACCGCGTCGGCCGACGGCACGAAGTGGGCCTCGCGGTTCGCCCTCATAGGCGGCCTGTGCGCGGCTCCGCTGTCGTCGCTGCGCTGGCCGGAGGAGAGCATAAGCACCTTCGGCAGCATCTTCTTCGCGATCTTCCAGATGGTGCCCTTCGCCCTGGCCTGGGTGCTCGGCGACTCCATCCGCACCCGCCGCGCCTACTTCGCCCAGCTGGAGGAGCGCGCCGACCGCCTGGAGAAGGAGCGGGCGGCGCAGTCCAAGGTCGCGGTGGCGGCCGAGCGGGCCCGGATCGCGCGCGAGCTGCACGACGTCGTGGCGCACAACGTCTCGGTGATGGTCGTCCAGGCCGACGGCGCTGCGTACGTACTCGACGCCGCCCCCGAGCAGGCCAAGCAGGCCCTGGAGACCATCTCGGGCACCGGGCGCCAGGCACTCGCCGAGATGCGCAGGCTGCTGGGCGTGCTGCGCACCGGCGAGCACCAGGAGGGCGGTGAGTACGTCCCGCAGCCCGACGTCGAGCAGCTCGACGAGCTCATCGAGCAGGTGCGCACGGCAGGCCTCCCCGTCGACTTCAAGGTCGAGGGAACCCCTCGCCCGCTGCCGAGCGGCGTCGAGCTCACGGCGTACCGCATCGTGCAGGAGGCGCTCACCAACACCCGCAAGCACGGCGGCGAGAACACCGGCGCGAGCGTGCGCCTCGTCTACTTCGACGACGGCCTGGGGCTCCTTGTCGAGGACGACGGCAAGGGCGCGCCCCACGAGCTGTACGAGGACGGCGGCGCGGACGGCAGCGGGCACGGCCTGATCGGCATGCGGGAGCGCGTCGGCATGGTCGGCGGCACGCTGGACGCGGGGCCGCGGCCGGGCGGCGGCTTCCGCATCAGTGCGCTTCTCCCGCTCAAGCCCGCAAATTGACACCTGTCACCGAAACGTCCACGCCATACGCTCTTGACCACGTACGCCACATCCGTTCGCTCACGAAGCAGTTTCACGAGCACATTCACGAAGGGGCCTTTGATGTCGATCCGCGTCATGCTCGTCGACGACCAGGCGCTGCTGCGCACGGGGTTCCGGATGGTGCTCGCCGCACAGCCGGACATGGAGGTCGTCGCGGAGGCGGGTGACGGGGTCGAGGCGCTCCAGGCGCTGCGCACGACCGAGGTCGACGTGGTGCTGATGGACGTACGCATGCCGAAGCTGGACGGCGTGGAGACGACCCGGCGGATCTGCCAGGACACGAACCCGCCGAAGGTGCTGATCCTGACGACCTTCGACCTCGACGAGTACGCCTTCTCGGGGCTGAAGGCGGGCGCCTCCGGCTTCATGCTGAAGGACGTGCCTCCGGGTGAGCTGCTCGCCGCGATCCGCTCCGTGCACAGCGGCGACGCGGTGGTCGCGCCGTCCACGACACGGCGCCTTCTGGACCGCTTCGCGCCGATGCTGCCGAACGCGGGCGGGCAGCCCCAGCACAAGGAGCTCGAGCGGCTCACCGACCGCGAGCGCGAGGTCATGATCCTGGTCGCCCAGGGGCTCTCGAACGGGGAGATCGCGGCGCGGCTCGTCCTGTCGGAGGCCACGGTGAAGACCCATGTGGGCCGCATCCTGACCAAGCTCGGCCTGCGGGACCGGGTGCAGGTGGTGGTTCTCGCGTACGAGACGGGTCTGGTGCGGGCGGGCGGCGGGGCGGCCTGACGGCTGCCCACGGGGACGCGGCTTCGCGCGGGTCAGCGCAGGATGCCCTCCAGGAAGTCGCTGCCCAGGCGGGCCACCACGGAGACGTCCAGTTGATGCATCACGTACCGGCCGCGCCGGGCCGTGGTCACCAGGCCCGCCTTCTTGAGGAGGGTGAGGTGCCGGGAGACCTCGGGGGCCGTCAGGCCGGTCGCGTGGGCCAGCTCGCCGGTGGTGAAGGGCGCGCGGGCCATGTCGCGGCACAACCGCAGGCGTACGGGGTGCGCGAGGGCCGTGAGCCGCTTCTCCAGGGTCTCCACCGAGGTGGGCTTGGCCAGGTCGGGCGCGGACACGGGGTAGTGGATCACCGGGCGCCAGCCGGGCGCGTGCAGGACCATCAGGTGCGGCCAGGAGAAGTGCGACGGCACGAACGTGAGGCCCGCGCCCAGGGAGTGGTCCAGGGCGGTCGTGCGGCCCGGCACGAGCTTGTCCGCGGTGATGCGACGGCTGTCGGCGTCCACGGAGAGGGCCGCCGAGACTGAGGACAGCACCTCGGCCAGGCCCTTGTGGCGGAGTATCTCGGTCTTGTGCCGGGCGTCGGCGGCCAGTTGGACGCGCACCCGCCGCCAGGTGTCCGCGAAGAACGCCTCGTCGCAGTCCTCCAGGAGGCGGCGCAGCCACTCCCGGACGGTGTGCGGATCGCTCAGCAGGCGTCGTGCGAAGTCCAGTTGGCGCGTTCCGCGGGTGGCGGCGAGCTCCAGGGCGCGCGCACCGCGGACCGGGTCGGTGAGCGGCGAGGGGCCGCCTTCGTTGTACGTCGTGCCGCAGGTGAACTCCAGGGCCGCCATGACGAATCGCTCGTCGTCCAGGCGGTCGAGGAGGTCCAGTTCGTCGGTGAGCGTGGCGCCCGGCCTGCCGTCGCCTTCGACGAGCCCGGCGAACGGCATGAAGACGTCCGAGAACGTGTTCCGCCACAGGAAGTCGGCCTCGCACAGCCGGTCGGCGAGGTCCGGCTTGAGGCAGGCGGTGGTCGCCGTGGCCCAGCCGTGCAGCCCCGGATGATGGCCGGGCTCGGCCAGCGCGTGCAGGGCGACGCCCAGCTCCGCCAGGGGCGAAGGGTCGAAGAAGATCCGCTCCGGCGGCAGGCCCGCGATCTCGATGTGCACGCTCATGGACCCATCGTGCACCGCGCCACCGACATCCCGGCCGCCGATTGACGCCCGGTGTCAATCGGCGCGACGACGGCGGGACGGCGGGAGCAGTCTGTGGTGACAGGGCCGGACGACGACTCCACCGGACCCCGGTCTCCACCTCCTTGTGCCGACTCTGCTTCCCGTCGACCCAAGGGTGCCCGATAAGTAACAATTGTCCTGAGAGGCGAACCCGTCATGAGCATCACCCAGCAGTACCTGCTCGACAGCTACCGCGCCGCCCAGCACGACGAGCGCACCCCGCCCGCCCCCGGCCGGCATGACTGGCAGGTCGTCCGCGAGGTACGCGACTACGGCCGCTTCCGTGCCGTCGTCGAGGAACGC
This sequence comes from Streptomyces sp. NPDC002853, assembly GCF_053591915.1. NCBI lineage: Bacteria > Bacillati > Actinomycetota > Actinomycetes > Kitasatosporales > Streptomycetaceae > Streptomyces > Streptomyces sp. NPDC002853. Next base: position 358,618 of record NZ_JBSFUS010000010.1, read on the forward strand.
CCCGCCCACGGAAGGATCCGGGCCGCCCTGTCACGGCTCATCCGGGGATCCGTCGCACGAACTCCGCGACCGCATCATTGACGTCGTCGGACGACCACTCCAGGCCCGCCTCGGTCACGGTGACCTCCGTGACCGAGAGGCCGGGCGGCCCGTCCGGGAACCAGCGGCCGAACAGCTGGGTCTTGGTCTCCTCGGCCTGACCGAGCGCCGCCTCGGTGAGTGCCTCGGCGTCGTACGGCAGCCAGACCTGGAACTGGTGCGTGTGCGGCTGCCCGGGGTGCACGCGCGACCAGGGCACCCCGGCCGCCGCGAACCCTTCCCGCAGCGCGTCGGCGACCACGCGCGCGTGGGCGACGTAATCCGGCAGCCGGGGGAGGGTGTTCCGCAGGCCGAGCAGAGCGGCGACGGCGGCCGGGAACTGCTGGAAGACCTGGCCCCCGTAGCGGTGACGCCAGGTGCGTGCCTCGTCGACCAGGGTGCGCGGGCCCGCGAGCACCGCGCCGCTCAGGCCGTCCAGGGACTTATAGAACGACACGTACACGGTGTCCGCGAGGCCGGCGATCTCCGCGGGGGAGCGGTCGAAGTGCGGCGTGCACTCCCACAGGCGCGCACCGTCGAAGTGCACGACGGCGTCCCGTTCCCTGGCCGCCTCCACGACCTCTTCGAGCTCCTCCCAGGACGGCAGGACGAAACCGGCGTCCCGGAGCGGCAGTTCGAGCATCAGCGTCCCGAAGGGCTCCTCGAAGTCCCGCACCTCGTCGGCCGTGGGCAGCCGCGGCTCCCTCGTCGGATGCACCGTGCGCAGCCCGCTCACCGCGCTGAGGGCGCCCCCTTCGTGCACCTCGGGGTGGGCCCTCGGGTGCAGGGCGACCGCCGCGTTTCCGGTGCGGCCGGCCCAGCAGCGCAGGGCGACCTGCTGGGCCATCGTGCCGGTCGGGAAGAAGGCTGCCGACTCCTTGCCGAGCAGCCGTGCGACCTCGTCCTCCAGGCGCGCGACGACCGCGTTGCCGTAGATGTCGACGGGCTCGTCCGGGTCCACGACCTCCGAAGCCGCGTCCGCGAGCGCGGAGAGCCGCGTCGCGAGCGGGAGGTGCGCGGACCAGCGGTGCAGGGTGCGGGTGGCGCCGAGTGCGGCGGACCGGCGGCGGGCGGCGAGCAGGTCCTGCTCGCTCACCTCGGATTCTCCGTCGTGTGCAGTCATCCCCCGAGCATGGCGTGCCGGCGGCCACCGGTCATACGAATACCCACAGCCTGTGGACAGCCGAGGACGCGGCGCCGACCAATCGCGTTAGCATGACGAGAAATCGTCCGGTACCCCGAGCGGACTGGAACGGGAAGGCGTCATCGCGTGAACGCACCTCATCAGCCAGACCCGCGGGACCGCCCCGCGAGGCTCACGGTGGGCGTCGTGGGAGCGGGCCGTGTCGGCCCCGCGCTCGCCGCGGCACTCCAGCTCGCCGGGCACCGCCCGGTCGCCGCGTCAGGGGTCTCCGACGCGTCCGTACGACGCGCGGCGACCCTGCTGCCCGACGTCCCCCTCGTCCCGCCCGCCCAGGTCCTGGAGCGCGCCGACCTGGTCCTCCTGACCGTTCCGGACGACGCCCTCGTGGGCCTGGTCGAGGGCCTCGCCGAGACCGGGGCCATCCGCCCCGGCCAGCTCCTGGTGCACACCTCCGGGCGGTACGGCACCCAGGTCCTTGAACCCGCGCTGCGTGCCGGCGCCCTGCCGCTCGCCCTGCACCCCGCCATGACGTTCACCGGCACCCCCGTCGACGTGCAGCGCCTGGCGGGCTGCTCCTTCGGCGTGACCGCGCCCGAGGAGCTGCGCCTCGCCGCCGAGGCCCTGGTCATCGAGATGGGCGGCGAGCCCGAGTGGATCGCCGAGGAGGCCAGGCCGCTGTATCACGCGGCGCTCGCGCTCGGCGCGAACCACCTGGTCACGCTGGTCGCCGAGTCCATGGACCTGCTCAAGGAAGCGGGCGTCTCCGCCCCCGACCGGATGCTCGGCCCGCTGCTCGGCGCCGCCCTGGACAACGCGCTGCGGTCCGGCGACGCCGCCCTCACCGGGCCCGTCGCGCGCGGGGACGCGGGCACCGTCGCCGCGCACGTCGCCGAGCTGCGCAAGCACGCCCCGCAGACCGTCGCCGGCTATCTGGCGATGGCCCGCGCGACCGCCGACCGCGCCCTCGCCCATGGACTGCTCAAGCCCGAGCTCGCCGAGGACCTCCTGGGGGTCCTGGCCGACGGCGGGGGCGGGACCGGGACCGGCGACGCCGACGGAGGAGCCCGATGACCCGCCTGGTGCACACCGCCGAGCCGCTGCGCACGCGTACGCGTACGGGGCGCCGCGTCGTCGTCATGACCATGGGCGCCCTGCACGAGGGCCACGCCACCCTGATCCGCACCGCACGCCGCATCGCGGGCGACGAGGGCGAAGTCGTGGTCACGGTCTTCGTGAACCCCCTCCAGTTCGGAGCGGGCGAGGACCTCGACCGCTACCCCCGCACCCTGGACGCCGACGTCAAGATCGCCGAACAGGAAGGCGCGGACTTCGTGTTCGCCCCCTCCGTGGACGAGGTCTACCCCGGCGGCGAACCGCAGGTCCGGATCAGCGCCGGCCCCATGGGCGCCCTCCTCGAAGGGGCCACACGCCCCGGACACTTCGACGGCATGCTCACGGTCGTCGCCAAGCTGCTGCACCTCACCCGGCCCGACGTCGCGTTGTACGGCCAGAAGGACGCACAGCAGCTCGCCCTCATCCGCCGCATGGTGCGCGACCTGAACTTCGGCGTCGAGATCGTCGGCGTAGCCACCGTGCGCGAGGACGACGGCCTGGCGCTCTCCAGCCGCAACCGCTACCTCTCGCCGGCCGAGCGGCGCACCGCGCTCGCGCTCTCCCAGGCCCTCTTCGCGGGCCGCGACCGGCACGCCGCGCAGGAGGCCCTCCACGCGCGCGCCGCGCTCGCCCCCGTCACGCACGCGCGCGCCGACGCCCTGAACGCCCTGGGGGAGTCCCGCGCCGCGGCCGACACCCATGCGGTCGCCCAGTCCGTCACGCCGTCCGTGCCCGGCGGCCCCGCGGCCGTCCGTGCCGCCGCCCGCCACGTCCTCGACCAGGCGGCCCGCAGCAGGCCCCCGCTCGAACTGGACTACTTGGCGCTGGTCGACCCCGCCGACTTCACCGACGTACAGCCGGGCCACACCGGTGAGGCGGTCCTCGCCGTCGCGGCCAAGGTCGGCGCGACCCGGCTGATCGACAACATCCCGCTCACGTTCGGAGCCACCCCATGAGCGCCACCGGAATACGGCTGCACGCCCCCGCCCCCGGCTGGTCCCTGGAAGCCGACATCGTCGTCGTCGGCTCCGGAGTGGCCGGACTGACCACGGCCCTGCGCTGCTCGGCGGCGGGCCTGAGGGCCGTCGTGGTCACCAAGGCGCGCCTGGACGACGGCTCCACGCGCTGGGCCCAGGGCGGCATCGCCGCGGCACTCGGTGAGGGCGACACCCCCGAGCAGCATCTGGACGACACCCTCGTGGCGGGCGCGGGCCTGTGCGACGAGGAGGCCGTGCGCACCCTGGTCACCGAGGGCCCCGACGCCGTGCGCCGCCTCATCGAGACCGGCGCCCACTTCGACACCGGCCCCGAAGGCGCCATCGAGCTGACCCGCGAGGGCGGCCACCACCGCCGCCGCATCGCCCACGCGGGCGGCGACGCGACCGGCGCGGAGATCTCCCGCGCCCTGGTCGAAGCGGTGCGCGCGCAGGCCATCCCGACCGTGGAGAACGCCCTCGTACTCGACCTGCTCACGGATGCCGAAGGACGCACCGCCGGTGTCTCCCTGCACGTCATGGGAGAGGGCCAGCACGACGGCGTGGGCGCGGTGCACGCCCCCGCGGTCGTCCTCGCCACCGGCGGCATGGGCCAGGTCTTCTCGGCGACCACGAACCCCTCCGTGTCGACGGGCGACGGCGTCGCGCTCGCCCTGCGCGCGGGCGCCGAGGTCAGCGACCTGGAGTTCGTGCAGTTCCACCCCACCGTGCTCTTCCTGGGCGCCGACGCGGAGGGCCAGCAGCCGCTGGTCTCCGAGGCGGTGCGCGGCGAGGGAGCCCACCTCGTGGACGCGGACGGCGGGCGCTTCATGGTCGGACAGCACGAGCTCGCCGAGCTCGCGCCCCGGGACATCGTCGCCAAGGGCATCACGCGGCGCATGCAGGAACTGGGCGTCGAGCACATGTACTTGGACGCCCGGCACTTCGGCGCCGAGATGTGGGAGAACCGCTTCCCGACGATCCTCGCCGCCTGCCGCGCCCACGGCATCGACCCGGTGACCGAGCCCATCCCCGTCGCGCCGGCCGCGCACTACGCCTCCGGCGGCGTCCGCACCGACCCGCACGGCCGCACCACGGTCCCGGGACTGTACGCCTGCGGAGAGGTCGCCTGCACCGGCGTGCACGGAGCGAACCGCCTCGCCTCCAACTCCCTTCTGGAAGGCCTGGTCTACGCCGAGCGCATCGCCGCCGACATCGCGACGCTGCACGCGGGCAAGACGCTCCACGCGCGCGTGCCCGCACCCGTCTCCCACCCCGACACCCCCGCGCACCCCCTGCTGCCTCCCGAGGCCCGCTTCGCCATCCAGCGCGTGATGACCGACGGCGCCGGAGTGCTCAGGTCCGCCGACTCCCTCTCCGAGGCCGCGGCCCGGCTCGCCCGCATCCACGCCGAGGCCGCGGGCGCGCTCGCCGAGGACGGCAAGACCGCCGAGCCGGGCGTCGACACCTGGGAGACCACCAACCTCCTGTGCGTCGCCCGCGTCCTGGTGGCCGCCGCGCAGCGCCGCGAGGAGACCCGCGGCTGCCACTGGCGCGAGGACCGCCCCGACCGCGACGACGAGGCCTGGCGGCGCCACATCGTCGTACGCCTCAACGCGGACCGGACCCTGGCCCTGCAGACCACCGAGACCGCAGACTTCCCTCCGACGACCAGCCTTCAGGAGAAGTGACCGTGAGCACCCCCGACGACCTCCCCCTCGCCCCCACAGGCGGTGGCTGCGGCGATGCCTGCGGCTGCGGCTCGGACGACGCGTACGACCCCATGGAGTGCGGCCTCGACCCCGCTCTCGCGCAGCTCCTGACCGAGGCGGGGCTCGACCCCGTGCAGGTCGAGGACATCGCGCACATGGCGATCGAGGAGGACCTGGCGGGCGGCGTGGACGTCACCTCCGTCGCCACGATCTCCGAAGAGGCCGTCGCCACCGGTGACTTCACCGCGCGCGAGGCCGGCACCGCGGCGGGCCTGCGCATCGCCGAAGCCGTCATCTCCATCGTCTGCACGGACACCTTCGAGGTGGAGCGGCACGTCGAGGACGGCGACCGGGTGGCAGCGGGCGACAAGCTGCTCAGCGTCACCACCCGCACCCGCGACCTGCTCACCGCCGAGCGCAGCGCGCTCAACCTCCTGTGCCGCCTCTCCGGCGTGGCGACGGCCACGCGCGCGTGGGCCGACGCACTGGAGGGCACCAAGGCCGAGGTCCGCGACACCCGCAAGACGACCGCGGGACTGCGCGCCCTGGAGAAGTACGCGGTGCGGATGGGCGGCGGCGTGAACCACCGCATGTCGCTCTCCGACGCGGCCCTGGTGAAGGACAACCACGTGGTGGCCGCCGGAGGCGTGGAGCAGGCCTTCAAGGCCGTCCGCGAGGCCTTCCCCGACCTGGCCGTCGAGGTCGAGGTCGACACCCTGCACCAGTTGCGCGAGGTCGTGGACGCGGGCGCCGACCTGATCCTCCTGGACAACTTCACGCCGGGCGAGACCGAGGAGGCCGTGGCCATCGTCGACGGCCGCGCGATCCTGGAGTCCTCCGGCCGCCTCACCCTGGAGAACGCGCGCGCGTACGCGGAGACGGGCGTCGACTTCCTCGCGGTGGGCGCCCTCACCCACTCCTCGCCGATCCTGGACATCGGCCTCGACCTGCGCGCGGCGGAGTGACGACGACATGCTGCTGACCATCGACGTCGGAAACACCCACACCGTCCTCGGCCTCTTCGACGGCGAGGAGATCGTCGAGCACTGGCGCATCTCCACCGAGGCCCGCCGCACCGCCGACGAACTCGCCGTGCTCCTCAACGGGTTGATGGGCATGCACCCGCTGCTCGGCGACGAGCTGGGCGACGGCATCGACGGCATCGCGATCTGCTCGACGGTCCCCTCCGTCCTGCACGAACTGCGCGAGGTCACCAGGCGGTACTACGGAGACGTGCCCGCCGTCCTGGTGGAGCCCGGCATCAAGACCGGCGTGCCGATCCTGATGGACAACCCCAAGGAGGTCGGCGCCGACCGCATCATCAACGCGGTCGCGGCGGTCGAGCTCTACGGCGGCCCCGCCATCGTCGTCGACTTCGGTACGGCGACGACGTTCGACGCGGTCTCCGCGCGCGGGGAGTACACCGGAGGCGTCATCGCCCCCGGCATCGAGATCTCCGTGGAGGCCCTCGGCGTGCGGGGCGCCCAGCTCCGCAAGATCGAGCTGGCCCGGCCGCGCAGCGTCATCGGCAAGAACACCGTGGAGGCCATGCAGTCCGGCATCCTGTACGGCTTCGCGGGCCAGGTCGACGGCGTCGTGCAGCGCATGGCCCGGGAACTGGCGGGCCCGGGCGGCGACCCGGACGACGTGACGGTCATCGCGACCGGCGGCCTGGCGCCCATGGTGCTCGGCGAGGCCACGGTCATCGACGAGCACGAGCCATGGCTGACCCTCATCGGCCTCCGCCTGGTCTACGAGCGGAACGTGTCCCGGAGTTGATGTCGCGCAGTTGAGCCCAGCGAAGCCGTCGGCTCATAACCGGCGGCTCATAAGCGGGGCTTGCGCACACAACCCTGCGACCCATACAAGAGTCTGCGCAGGGACGGGACTTGGGAAGTTCGAGCGGGCGTGGAGCAAATGGGGCGTAGGGGAAGACTGGCCGCGGCAGTGGCCGCCGGGGTGCTGGCCGGCCTCGCCGGTCCGTCCGCGACGGCGAACACGGCCACCGGGTTCGACGAGGGACGTCCCGCGTACGCGGTGAGCGTCCCGGCGGCGCCGGCCTCACCGTCCACGACCTCCAGCACGGCGCCTTCCGGTGTGACCCCCACCTCCACCACGTCACCGGACGCCCGCGAAGTCCCCGACGGCAAGATGGCCGACACCGGCGCGAACGTCCTCTCCTGGATAGCCGCCGCCGCGGCCGGCGCCCTCGGAGTCGGCGCGGTCGTCTTCGCGATGATCCGCCGCCGCTCGGAGTAGCTGCGTAAGCCGACCGAGCCACGCCACATATTGGCGTTAAGCGGATTTTGTCCACTTTGCACGTATCGTCAGTCCATGCCCACGCCATACGGATCTCGCGGCGGCATGGCCTTCGGTGCGGAGGAACTGCGTGTGCTCCGCCGCGCTCTGGCCCTCGCCCTGCATCCCAGCCCCGTCTCCGCCGAGGACGTCCAGGACTGCCTACGCCTAGCCGGCGCCGTCGACCAGGCGGTGAGCGAGGGCGCCAGGCTCCGCGCCTTCCTGCTGGCCGACCTCGCCCGCTACCGGGCGGCCCTGCCCGGCACCGCAACCGGCTACCTCGCACTCCTGGAGGACGTCCTCGGCACCGGCTACCAGCCGGGCGCCGACGATCTCGCCGCGCTGCGCGCCCTGCGCGGCAACCCGGTGGCCGCCGCCCTCCTCGACCGCTGCCGGACCGTCGCCGAACAGGCCGTACGCGCCCGTCTCGCGGGCCGGTCCCGCGCGGCCGTCCCGGCGCCACGCCCCCTCGTCCCCGCCTCGCGCACGCGCCTGCTCGCCCTCCCCGGCGGCCGGAGCGAGGCCGGTGACCGGGCGGCGCCCAAGCCCAAGACGCCGAGCTCCCCTCCGGCGAAACCGGCCGCCCCGGAGCCGCCACGCCCCGTGCCGACCCCGGCCGAGGTCTTCCCTCCCAAGCGCCGCCCGACGGACCCGCCGCACCAGCTCGCCGCGGGCTAGCTACTCTGGGGGCATGGAATACGTCTCCGCGCTCCTGCCCCCCGTAGTGATGGCCGTGTTCTTCGGCGGTCTCATCGTGACGATCGTGAAGACCCAGGGCGGCGCCAACAAGGCCAAGGAGGACGCGGCCGTCGACGCCGTGATCGCCGGCGCCGAAGGCGTCCGGCAGACCCCCAAGGCCTGACGGTCTGATCCTCGGTGACCTGAGGTCACCACCCGCACACCCTTGGCGTACGACTCGCTCCCATTCCGAGTCGTACGCCCTTTTTGTTGGGGAAATGGCACCTCCGCCACGTCCGTCACGTCATTAGTGACATCTCCCACTATTGTTCTCGTGTGCCTCGCCCCTTGGGAGAACTCGAAGACTCAGTCATGACACGGGTGTGGAAGTGGAACCGCCCCGTGACCGTTCGAGAAGTCCTGGAAGACCTTCAGCAGGAACGGTCCATCGCGTACACCACCGTCATGACCGTTTTGGACAATCTTCATCAGAAGGGCTGGGTGCGCCGTGAAGCGGAAGGCCGTGCCTATCGATATGAGGCGGTCTCCACTCGGGCCGCCTACGCCGCCGCACTGATGAACGAAGCTTGGTCGCAGAGCGACAACCCCGCGGCCGCTCTCGTCGCGTTCTTCGGGATGATGTCGGCGGAACAGCGCGAAGCACTCGGTGACGCGATGCGGATCGTGGGCCCGATCTCTCAGCCCCCGATCTCCGAAGCCCCGATCTCCGAAGCCCCGATCTCTCAAGGCCCCGCCACTCAAGCCCCGCAGAACCCCGGCGAGGCGGAGCCCGAAGCAGAGCGATAGCGTCCGGTCATGCCAGCAGAACCCCCTGAACTCAGCGCTAAAGCAGTCTCCGTACGCCGGGCGCGCACAGCCGATGTGCCGGTCGTACGCAACCTCCTGGACTCCTACGCCCGTCAGGGGATCCTGCTCGACAAAGCGACGGTCGCCCTTTACGAGTCCATCCAGGAGTTCTGGGTGGCGGAACGCGACGACAACGCCGAGGTCGTCGGCTGCGGTGCCCTGCACGTGATGTGGGAAGACCTCGCGGAAGTACGCACTCTCGCCGTGAACCCCGACGTCAAGGGCGTCGGAGTGGGACATCAGGTGTTGGGGAAGTTGCTGCAGACCGCTCGCTGGCTCGGTGTCCGCAGGGTTTTCTGTCTCACCTTCGAAGTCGACTTCTTCGCGAAGCACGGCTTCGTGGAGATCGGTGAGACACCTGTCGACGGAGATGTCTACAGCGAGCTGCTGCGTTCCAAAGACGAGGGTGTCGCGGAGTTCCTGGGCCTCGAACGAGTGAAACCGAACACCTTGGGCAACAGCCGGATGCTTCTGCATCTGTGATCGTCGCCGGTATTCCGGGCTGCCTGCTGCCCCGGTTCCCTATGTCCGAAACGCGCATGTTTCCTGGGTTCTCGGGGTCCCCGGTCTCTCCCGGGGGTTTGTGTTTTCCCAGCAAAAGCGGTTTGCTTTCCGACGTACTGCAGTACTGCATATAACAGGGGGCGGCGATTCTGCGGCTCGCGCCGTGCGATCCGGCCCTAAGTTATCGATGAAAGGAAATCCGGTGGCACAGAAGGTTCAGGTCCTTCTTGTCGATGACCTCGACGGTGGCGAGGCAGACGAGACCGTGACGTTTGCGCTGGACGGCAAGTCGTACGAGATCGACCTCACCACGTCGAACGCGGACAAGCTCCGCGGTCTTCTTGAGCCTTACCTCAAGGGCGGTCGTCGTACCGGTGGCCGTGGTTCGGCCGGGCGTTCCAAGACGCGTGCCTCTGCCGCGAGCGGCGGTCAGGACACCGCGGCGATCCGTGCCTGGGCCAAGGACAACGGTTTCGAGGTCAACGACCGCGGCCGCGTCCCCGCGTCCATCCGCGAGGCCTACGAGAAGGCCAACGGCTGACGACGGGTCCTTCGCAACCGGACCCGGTGGCACTGCGTCGCCGCCGTGTCCACAAGTCGTACGAGACCGGAGCCCACGGCGGGGTCGCTGTGGGGCATGGCGCCACCCCCCACGCAGGACAGGGACGGCAATGCCGGCAGCGTCGGCTCCACCTCGCACCCGGGCTCTGGGGGTCGCAGCCACACGGCGGCCCCCTGCGTGCCGGACCACCCCGGAGGCGTGGGCGCGTCGATCCGTCCGCCCGCCCCGACGGCCGTGAGGTCCAGGGGGATGCCGCCCCACTCCAGCCAGTCCAGGAGCCCCGGCAGCTCGTCGGCGCTCCCCGCGGCCACGAAGAGCCGCATCGATTCTCCTCGCAGGGCCACCGGTGCCTTCGGCCCGAGATGCCTCAGCGCGGCGAAGCCGGCCTCGGCGGGCAGCTGCAGTACATCGAAGCGGAGCCCCGTCAGGAGCTGCACCGGCAGCCCCGGGCGGCGCTCATCGGTCGCCCAGCCGAGTTCGTTCGCGTACCACTGCCGCACCGCGTCGCTCTGCTCGACCGGTACACGGGGCTGGGGAACGGTGAAGGCCATGCATGGAGCAACCGGCCGGAAGCGTCTTGGGTTACGCAGAGTGGCTTGGTGATTGCTCTCAGTGTCCGGAAAAAGGGCGTGAGGGCGTGTTCGGCGGCGCAAGGCTGTTCGCCCGTAGCGGAGGGAACCGGCGCGCGCCGCATGGAGTGTCAGTCCTTGCGGGTAAGACATCCCTAGTGGGGAGGGGCGACACACGCGCGAGGCCGTCTCACGTTCGCCATCGGCGTAGCTGTGGTGAGGGTAAGTGCTTGGCCTGCGGGAACATCGTCTCGCACCATCGGGTTGGAGCAGTTGTCGGCGTTCGGGGTCAGGAGGCACCTCTTGTTCTCGGCCGGGTGTCGGCAGTTGGAATGAGCGGTCCCCGCTTGCGGGACTAAGCTGCGGAAGGACAGGGAGGGGACAGCCCCCTTACTGCCTGACCGCTCTGAGGAGCGATTAACGATGTTCGAGAGGTTCACCGACCGCGCGCGGCGGGTTGTCGTCCTGGCTCAGGAAGAAGCCCGGATGCTCAACCACAACTACATCGGCACCGAGCACATCCTCCTGGGCTTGATCCACGAGGGCGAGGGTGTCGCCGCTAAGGCCCTGGAGAGCCTCGGGATTTCGCTCGAGGCGGTCCGCCAGCAGGTGGAGGAGATCATCGGTCAGGGCCAGCAGGCCCCGTCCGGCCACATCCCCTTCACCCCCCGTGCCAAGAAGGTCCTGGAGCTTTCGCTCCGCGAGGCCCTTCAGCTGGGCCACAACTACATCGGCACGGAGCACATCCTGCTCGGCCTGATCCGCGAGGGCGAGGGCGTCGCCGCCCAGGTCCTCGTGAAGCTCGGCGCCGATCTCAACCGGGTGCGGCAGCAGGTCATCCAGCTGCTCTCCGGATACCAGGGCAAGGAGACCGCCACCGCAGGCGGTCCTGCGGAGGGCACGCCTTCCACGTCCCTGGTGCTCGACCAGTTCGGCCGGAACCTCACCCAGGCCGCTCGTGAGTCCAAGCTCGACCCGGTCATCGGGCGCGAGAAGGAGATCGAGCGGGTCATGCAGGTGCTGTCCCGCCGTACGAAGAACAACCCCGTGCTCATCGGCGAGCCCGGCGTCGGCAAGACCGCCGTCGTCGAGGGCCTGGCGCAGGCCATCGTCAAGGGCGAGGTCCCCGAGACGCTGAAGGACAAGCACCTCTACACGCTTGACCTCGGCGCACTCGTCGCCGGCTCCCGCTACCGCGGTGACTTCGAGGAGCGCCTGAAGAAGGTCCTCAAGGAGATCCGCACCCGCGGGGACATCATCCTGTTCATCGACGAGCTCCACACCCTGGTGGGTGCCGGCGCCGCCGAGGGCGCGATCGACGCCGCGAGCATCCTCAAGCCGATGCTGGCGCGAGGCGAGCTGCAGACCATCGGTGCCACGACGCTCGACGAGTACCGCAAGCACCTGGAGAAGGACGCGGCCCTCGAGCGCCGCTTCCAGCCCATCCAGGTCGCGGAGCCGTCCCTGCCGCACACCATCGAGATCCTCAAGGGTCTGCGCGACCGTTACGAGGCCCACCACCGGGTCTCCATCACGGACGAGGCGCTGGTCCAGGCCGCCACCCTGGCCGACCGGTACATCTCGGACCGCTTCCTGCCCGACAAGGCGATCGACCTGATCGACGAGGCCGGTTCCCGGATGCGCATCCGCCGGATGACCGCGCCGCCGGACCTCCGCGAGTTCGACGAGAAGATCGCGGGCGTGCGTCGCGACAAGGAGTCGGCCATCGACTCCCAGGACTTCGAGAAGGCGGCCTCTCTCCGCGACAAGGAGAAGCAGCTGCTCGCGGCGAAGGCCAAGCGCGAGAAGGAATGGAAGGCCGGCGACATGGACGTCGTCGCCGAGGTCGACGGCGAGCTCATCGCCGAGGTCCTGGCCACGGCCACCGGCATTCCGGTCTTCAAGCTGACCGAGGAGGAGTCCTCGCGTCTGCTGCGCATGGAGGACGAGCTCCACAAGCGGGTCATCGGCCAGAAGGACGCCATCAAGGCGCTTTCGCAGGCGATTCGCCGTACGCGCGCCGGTCTGAAGGACCCGAAGCGTCCCGGTGGCTCGTTCATCTTCGCCGGCCCGTCCGGTGTCGGTAAGACGGAGCTTTCCAAGACGCTCGCCGAATTCCTCTTCGGTGACGAGGACGCCCTGATCTCCCTCGACATGTCGGAGTTCAGCGAGAAGCACACGGTCTCGCGTCTCTTCGGTTCGCCGCCCGGATATGTCGGTTACGAAGAGGGCGGTCAGCTGACGGAGAAGGTCCGTCGCAAGCCGTTCTCGGTCGTGCTCTTCGACGAGGTCGAGAAGGCGCACCCGGATATCTTCAACTCGCTGTTGCAGATCCTTGAGGACGGTCGTCTGACCGACTCCCAGGGCCGGGTCGTGGACTTCAAGAACACGGTCATCATCATGACGACCAACCTCGGCACGCGTGACATCTCCAAGGGCTTCAACCTCGGATTCGCCGCGTCGGGTGACGTCAAGACGAACTACGAGCGCATGAAGACCAAGGTCAACGACGAGCTGAAGCAGCACTTCCGCCCGGAGTTCCTGAACCGTGTCGACGACACGGTGGTCTTCCACCAGCTCACCGAGGAAGACATCATCCAGATCGTCGACCTCATGATCGCCAAGGTGGACGAGCGTCTCAAGGACCGCGACATGGGCATCGAGCTCAGCGGTGACGCGAAGAAGCTGCTCGCGAAGAAGGGTTACGACCCGGTCATGGGCGCCCGGCCGCTGCGCCGGACGATCCAGCGCGAGGTCGAGGACATCCTGTCGGAGAAGATCCTCTTCGGCGAGCTCCGCCCCGGCCACATCGTGGTCGTCGGCACGGAGGGTGAGGGCGAGGAAGCCAAGTTCACCTTCCGCGGCGAGGAGAAGGCGGCGCTTCCGGATGTCCCGCCGATCGAGCAGGCGGCTGGTGGCGCGGGGCCGAACCTGAGCAAGGAGGCGTAAGCCTCCGGCCCGGCTAGCAGGATCAAAGGGGCTGCCCCGGATCGTTTCTACGGTCCGGGGCAGCCTCTTTTGGTTTGACCTTTGGCTGCGGGTGCCTTGTGGCTGGTCGCGCAGTTCCCCGCGCCCCTATGGGGCGCCTCCGGCGGTTATGACGTGATCGTGATGCCCTCCGGAACGTTCCGTACGCGGCGCAGGCGGGGGTTGACCCGTAGGACGCTCAGGTTCGGGAAGCGGGAGAGCCAGGACATGTCCGTGTCGGCCAGCTCTGCCGTGATCCACAGGTGGGTGAGCTGTTCGTGCTCCAGGCCGTCCAGGAGCTCCTCGGTGCGCATCACGCCGACGACCTGGATCCACGGGCGCCCGCCCAGCTGCCGCAGCGCCGCCAGCTCGGCCGTGTCGGACACCGGGAAGTACAGGCCGAGCGGATCGAGGTGGGCGATGATCTCGCGTGCGTACCGCTCCGTGTCGAAGTGGCGCCACGGGCGGACCAGCTCGGCCCGGATGGAGAGCGCCGAGCGGTGGCGCATACGGGCGAGGTAGTCGATGGCGGCGTCGTCCTGGACGCGGGTGGCCGTGATCGCCAGGAGGAGCGCCTGCTGGTCGCTCGGCACCTGCTCGGGGTCCGGCAGTTGCTCCAGGACGATGGGTCCGACCCAGCCGAGGCTGCGGGCGGCGAGCTCCGTCGTGGGGCGCACGAGGTTCTTCGTACGCTCGTGAACGAGCCGCTGCACCTCCGGGTCCAGCTCGGTGACGTGCTCGAGGCAGGCCGCGGCCATCAGGCGCCGGTGGTTCACGTGCGGGCGGCGCAGGTTCGGGGCGGCGGCGAGGAGCCGCTCCAGGAAGTCGGCGCACTCCTCGGGGCGTGCGTGGGCGGCGGCCATGCGGATGACCTCCTCCCACTCGGCGCGGTGCGCGTGCTCGACGAGGGTGCGGAACTTTCCGCGGGCCACTATCTCCTTGGCGGCGAGATAGTCCTGGAAGGTGCGGTGGATGAAGTCCACCGACAGGCCCGCCTGTTCACGCAGGAGCCCCGTGCGGTGCAGCAGATGACGGAAGATCTTCTCGCCGTCGCCCTCGGCACGCGCGGAGGGGATGGCGGGCAGCGCGCTGTCCAGGATCGCGACCACGCGCTCGCGCGGCAGCTCGGATACGCCCTCCTCCACCATCGCGTGGGCCAGCTTGCGCAGGAGCAGCTCGCGCGGGCCCTGCTGCAGGCGCACGTCATCGGCGTACAACACGTCACGCTCGGGGTCGCGGCGCTGGAGGAGCATCTCCAGGGCCGCGTCGTACAGCTCCTTGCGGCCTTTGGGCAGGGAGCCGGAGCGGTCGCGGTTGAGGGCGCATATCAGGCCGCACATCAGGGGGTTGGTGGCGAGCTGGCGCAGCTCGCGGTAGATGCGCACGGAGTGCAGGAGGCGCTGCTCGTACTCCCGCAGCTTGTCGCGTTCCGACTGCTCCTTGCACTGGTCGTCGCTCATCGCCGCCGCGTGCCAGTCGTGGATGAAGTGGGTGACCTGGTCGCGTGACATCGGCGCGAGGAAGAGTTCCTTGAAGCCCTCTTCGGCGAGGCGTTCCTGGGCGAGCCAGCCGTCCTCGACGGCGGAGGGGCGGGACGTCACCAGGCAGCCGTTGCCGGAGAAGATGCGAAGGAGGCGCCGCAGCTGGTTGCGCAGCTCGCCGCGGGTCGCCTCCGGGGCCTCGTCGATCCCGTCGACCAGGAGCATGGCGCGGCCCGCGAGGAGGGTGCGCACGACCCAGCCCTCCGGAGCCTGGTCGGCAAGCGGGTGGCTGACGGCGTGCAGGAAGTCGTCCGGGGCGGGGAAGCCCTCGCGGGCGAAGCGGCGTACGGGCAGGACGAAGGGCACGCGGGCGCCCTCGCGCGCCGCGGCCACGGCGAGCCACTGGACAAGGGTCGTCTTGCCCGAGCCCGCGACACCGCGAAGCAGCACCCGCTCGTGCCCCTCAAGGGCCCGGTCGGCGAGCAGCACGGTGCGCGGCTCGCCCGGTACGCCGCTGCCGCTGCTCTCCTCGGCCTCCAGGCTGAGGTAGGTGTCCTCCAGGGGCCAGCGGTCCGGCGCGTTGGCGAGGTCCACGCCGACGATGGTGAGCCAGCCGTGCTGTCGTACGACCTCTTCGGCGTACGCGGCCTCGAAGTCCCGGTCCTCCTGCGAGCGTTCGGGCTGGCGGGCGGCGGCCTCCGCGTCGTTCAGGTCGATGAGCTGGCGGATGCGGCTCGCCCGCTCGGCCAGGTCCCGCTGGATGTGCGGGGAGCGGCGGACGAAGTGGTACAGGAGATGCAGGCACACGGCCACGAGCAGCTTGTCGTGGAACGACGCGGCGTCGGGGGACAGCGCACGGTCCGCGCCCTGCACGGCGCCCCTCAGGCGCCGCGCGTAGTCCTGCGGGCCGAGGCGCACGGCGTCCACGTCCGTGAGGTCGAGCTCGCCGGCCGCGAGGAGGGTCCGCGTCAACACGTCGATCACCGGGGCGAGTTCGGCCACCGGGGCGGAGTGCGCCTCGGCCGCGAGGTGGGCGAGGTCCGCGGCGATGCGGCGTACGTCGTCCGGTGTCGCGGGGGCGTCGGCGCCGCGCCAGGTGGTGAGGGCCGCGATCAGGTCGGGCGCGGCGGGCGGCCGCGGTGGGGGCGTGCGGATGAGCCGTTGTACGAGGGGTGCCGCGAGCGTCGAGGGGATGCGGACAACGGGCTCCATGGACATAGGGGGTCCCTGCGGGTGGGATTTCTCGTGCCGTGGAGGGTCAAGGGTAGGTCAACTCGGCCGCGCGGGAGGGGGCTTGGGGAGCGTGAGGGGGATGGGTTGCAAGGAAATCCCACCAGGAGCGGCCGGGTTGCCACTGCCGATGGGATTTTCCTGCACCTCGTACGCCGGTGTGGCGAGGTCTCAGCTGAGCTCCGTGCCGTACACCTTGTCGACCGTCATCGTGATCAGCACCCGGCGGTCGTCGACCATGACCCTGCGGTACTCGTCCCAGTCCGGGTGCTCACCGGCGGCGGCCCGGTAGTAGTCCACGAGGGCCTGCACCTCAGGGCCCTGCGGGTCGGTCCCGGGCCCGATGAGGGTGGCGTCGCCCTCGGCCGTGGCCCAGGCGCGGCCGTCGGGGCTCGTCACCTCGAGCGCGGCGCGGGGGTCGCGACGCAGGTTCGCGAACTTCGCCGTCCTCGCGGTCGTCGACACGCGGATGACGCCCGCGGCCTGGTCGTACGACGGCATCACGGGCGAGAGCTGGGGCCGCCCGTCGGCCTTGATGGTCGCCAGCACGCCGAGGCTGCTGCCGGCGAGCAGGGCGTGGGGATCGAAGGGTGCGTCAGTCGTCATGTGGGGCCAACCTGGGGGCGGGGGCGAGGTATTCCGTCGCGCCGTGCCCGGGGCGTCCCACCGACTTTCCGGGCCCTTTTCCCTGCTCAGCACGGTTCGTTAGGCGGATGTTAGTCGAGTAGGAGTTCGGCATTAGTGGGCTCGACCAGAGTCGGTCCTGTTCCCGAGGAGGGGACGACACCAACTACCTACAGGGGATCCCGCCATGCGTTCCAACACCACCGCCACCGCTCGTCGCCGCACCCTCCGCATCGCCGCCGCGGCCCTGACCGTCGCCGCGAGCCTCTCGCTCACGGCCTGCAACGGCGACGACGTGACGGGGCAGGGTGACCCGTCGGCCGCCTCCAGCTCGTCCTCCACGGGCGGCGGGTCGGAGCAGGGCGGTTCCGGCTCGGGCGGTTCGGAGCAGGGCGGTTCGGAGCAGGGCGGCGGCAAGGACTCGGCCGGGAAGAACTCGGGCGGGCAGGGCACGGCCGCCGGGAGCGATGCTGGCAACGTCGAGCGGGCCGAGAAGTGCCGTACGGATGATCTCGACATCTCGGCGACGGACAGCACCATCGACGGTGACGACAAGGGTTCGGTCGCGGTGACGTTCAAGAACCCCGGCGACCGGGGCTGCCTGCTCTCCGGGTTCGCGGGCGTCGACCTGAAGACCAATGCGGGGAATCTGTCCGCCACGCGCGAGGGGAAGCCTGCCGAGCAGATGGTTCTCACGGGCGGGGAGTCGGTGTCCTTCAACGTCAGCTACCCGATGAACGACACGGGCGGCTCCGGGGTCCGCGTCACGGGCCTCGTGGTGACCCCTCCCGGTGAGACGAAGTCGTACTCCCTGGAGTGGCCGGGCGCCGCCACGCTCCCCGTCAGCGACGGCACCGGCTCCTCGGTCACCGTCGGCCCGATCGGCAGCGCGGGCCAGGGCGGCGCGTCGTAAGCCACCTGGCTCTGAGCGGAACCATCGTCACGCCGGGCCCCGACAGCTCCTGAGAGTACGCATCAGGGCTGCGAGGGCCCCGGGTGTCGTGGTGAGGGTGGTCTCCGGGGTGTCGCTCTCCCGGAGATGGATGGTCGCGGTCGGTTCGTGGGTGGCGGCCACGCAGCCGCAGTTGGCGCCTCCGCCTGCCCACCGGGGGTGGGAAGGGGTGTGGTCTCAGCTCAATCGGTGAAGGGCGCGGGGCTCTCGTATCTCGACGTGCGGGGGAAGGGCGTCGATGTCGGTCGCCACGAGCGTGGAGATCGTCAGGTGCCGCAGGGCGGTGAGCCGGGCCAAGGGGGCGACGCTGACCCTCTCCCGTCCGCTGAACCCGTACACGGACAGGTGCGTGATGTCAGGGAAGAGCCGCGTGACGTGCGCTGCCGCTGACGCCCAGTCGATGGATTCGTGCAGCCCCTCGTGCATCAGGGACAGCTCCGTCACGCCGGGAAACGTCAGCCCTTCCGGTGCGTGGGGGAGTCCGCCGGACGTCAGATCCAGCCGGATGAGGTGCGGGAGGCGTGTGAGAGCTTCCCAGACGGCGGATGACCTGGGCCCGTCCGTTTCACCGAACAGGACCCACTCCAGCTCCTGCCACTTGTCCAGGCCGTGAAGAGCCTCTGCGGCCTCCGTGGAGTCGAACACGCCCAGCATGTGCAGCGGAGCATCAGCGGGGAACAGGTCGAGGCTCCAACGCTCGGTGATGCCCGCGAGGCGGAGCTGGTTCAGGTCACGCAGCCCGTGCAGCGCGGCTGGCGAGAGCCGACCGGGCGGCACCTTCATGGCGAGGAACGAGGGGGTGCACGCCGCGATCAGGCGGGAGGCGGCTTCGGGGGTCACGGTCTCGCGGATGTCCAGCAGCTTCGGGCGGATCTGCAGGCGTTCCAGCTCACATACCTGATCGTCACTTCTCAGCGTGAAGTGAGTCTGGCCGTCGTCCAGTTGAGAGATGACGGCTTCTGCGTACCTGCGGCAGTCGTAGCGGCTCCACCCCCAGATGAGCTGGCTGCGTACCCCGAGTGCGGGATGGCGGGCGAACCGCGCGAGGAAGGGGATCGCGGCATCCGACGGAATGCTTGTCGCGGTGATCGCGACGTTACTGGCCTCCTCCTCGTCCAGCCTGTCCGGACCAGGCAGCAGGTCCAGGACCATGGGCCCGACCATCGCCAGCTCGCGGGCATCCTCCGGGGTGCGGGGCGGAATCACCTCCGCCACCCGTAGCTCCACTTGCTCACGCACATCCGGTGCGAGTTCCGCCGCGTGCTCCAGGCAGGCTGCCGCCAGCAGATGGACTCGCACCCGCGCCCGCTCCTGGGCGTGACCGTCGCCGAACGCAAGCAACTCCCGGAAGAGTTCGGCTCGTTCGCGAGGACGCGCGTGCGCCACCGCCATGCGGATGACGTCCTCCCACTGGTCGTCCGCCGCGTGACGTGCCAGCACACCGAAGTCGCCCTCGTCGACTGCCGCCCGCGCGCCCAGGAAGTCCTGGAACGTGCGGTGGATGAAATCGACTGTGCCTGGTCCCGGTTCGCGGAGAAGCCCGCTGCGGTGGAGAAAGTGCTCGAAGACCGCCTTGGCGTCGCCTAGTGCTGCCACCTCCGGGATCGCGGGGAGCAGGTCCGCGATGATCGCCTCCGCCCGCGAACGGTCCATGGTCGTACGGCCGTTGCGAATCAGCCAGTAGGCGAGGCGCTGGAGGAGCTGGAGCTGCGGCTCCTCCCGCAGGTCGGGCACGTCCATGTGCCGCTCGCGGTCCCGGCGGAGCAGGAGCATGGACAGGGCCGCCGTGTAGAGGTCCTTGCGGCCGAGAGGGAGGAAGCCCCTGCGGTCGCGGTGCAGCGCGCAGATCAGGCCGCACATGAGGGGGTTGGTCGCCAACAGGCCCAGGTCGGGCTTCGTGTGGACCGCGTCGAGGAGCTGACTCTCGTACGAAAGGAGCGTGGCGTCCTCGTCCGCCACACCCGTACGCGCGGCCACGTGCCAGCGCTTGATGAACGTCGCGGCGTCCGCACGGCTCATCGGGGAGAGCGTGAGCTCGGCGAAGTCCTCCTCGGCGAGCCAGTCCTCACGTACGGCCGAGGGGCGTGATGTGACCAGCCAACGGTTGCCGGGATAGGCGTCGATCAGGTCGCCGAGCCAGGCGCGGGTGCGGGAGCGCTCGGCGTCCGGGATCTCGTCGATCCCGTCGATCAGGACCAGGCCACGGCCCGCCGTCAGTACGCGGGACTCCCAGCCCTTGGGCTGCGTGCCGGCGAGGGGGGAACCGACCGCCGCAAGGAAGTCCGCGGGAGCCGGAAGGCGCTCGCCGTGCCGGGTGAGGGTGCGCAGGGGCAGGACATAAGGGATGCGGTCGTAGAGGTACGTCATGTGGTCGTCGCCCGGGGCGGAACGCGCGGCGCTCACCGCCAGCCACTGGACGAGCGTGGTCTTGCCGGAGCCGGCCTCGCCCCGCAGGAGGACGCGGTCGAGGGTGTTGAGCACTTGATCGGCGCGAAGGGGGGTCGGGGCGTCAGCCGCCTGGATGTGCGCGGTTTCCGCGTCTCTGTAGGTCGTGGCCCGGGTGAGCGGACGTAAAGCACCTGGTGCGAGGTGCTCCCGCTGTGCTGCTCCGTGGGCGGCCTCCGCCTCCCTCTCCGTGTCGAGTACGGGGGAGCGGCCGTGTGAGGTGCCGTATTGCCCGCGAAGGCGATCGTGCGCCGACCACACCGACTGCGCGATCTCCTTCCAGGCCCCGGACGGAGCAGCCTCCAGCCGCATGTACGCCGCGTCCAGCGGCCATCGGCCCGGTGAATTCGCCAGATCGATCCCGAAGATCGTCAGCTTCCCCTGCTTCTTCGCGACGTATGCCAGATACCGCTGCTCGAAGGCCACGTCCTCCGCCCCGGGAAGGGGATTGCGGGCGATCAGTTCGTCGATCTTGGTGATCAGTTCCGACTGGCGGCGGCTCTGTTCCACCAGGGTCCGGGCCACGAAGGCCGAGCGTTGCGTGAAGAAGTGCAGGATGTGCAGGCACGTCGTGTCGAGCAGGCGGTCGTAGAAGTACGCCGCGTCGGCGGACAGGTCACGGTCGGGGTTGCCGCTCGTCCGGCGCAGGCGCAGGGCGAGGGCGTTGTGGCCGAGCTCGACCGCCTGGACGTCCGTGAGGGTGAGGTCGCCCAGGGCGTGCAGGGTGCGGGCCAGCGCGTCGACCACCGCCTGCTCCTCGTCGGCTGGGACGGCGCTCTCGCCGGAGGTCCGTACGGCCTGGCGCACCAGCTCCGACGCAAGCTTCGCCAGATCCTTGTCGGTCAGCTTCCGCTTCTCGCCCCGGAAGGACACGAGCCCCGAGAGGCGGACGGGTTTGTCCACCAGGGCCGCCCCGGGCCCCTCACGTACGAAGAGGCGCTTGACCAGGGGAGTGACGACGCTCGACGCGAGTCGGGTGACGGAGCCTATGGCCGCGGGATCCATGCGCCGCAGCGTAGCGCCGGTCACATTCGGGAGGTTGTGGATCTCGGGAGCCGGTGACATGACGCACAGGCGATATGTCCGGTACTAGGCGGAATAGTGGGACCGGCCCGACCGGTGGCCGGGACCTTCGGCCCGCAACCCCCGGGACCTTGGGTGCGTCGGGAGGGTCCCCCCGCGGAACGTGCCAGTGCTGGCCCGAGGTGCCCTTTGGAAGTGGGGTTAAACCTGACTCCGAGCGCCAATTCCGGCAGATGGTTGAAGGGGGAATTGTCGGAATTTGTCGGTGTCAAGGGGTCGAAAGAGGGGCGGTTGGCTACGGCATTAGGTAGTAGATGGGGTGTTTGAGCAGGGGGCGGGGTGCGGGTTACCAAGGTGGGGCCCCGGCGGAAACGCAGCGAAGCGTGTGCCGGGTCCCTCTGTGTCTCGGACCCAGACCCAGACGCAGTCACAGACGCAGTACCAGCCCCACGTGCCACGCAGCGACAGCGGCGGTGTCACGTACACGCTCCCCATCCCGGAGGTCATCCGCCATGTCGAAGCGCGCCACGTCCACCCAGTCCGGCCTGTCCCTGCTCCGTACGCGGACGGCCGTCGTCACCGTCGCCACCCTCGGGCTCGGCGCCTCCGCCGTTCTCGGTACCGGCATCGCGGCCGCGGCCGACGCCAAGGGCGGCGCGCTGCCCGGCGTCTCCGCCAACTCGATAGCCGCGCAGGCCGACGCCCAGGCCAAGGCCGCGTCCAAGGCTCAGCAGGCCGCCACCAAGGCCAAGCAGGCCGCCGCCAAGAAGGCCGCGGGCTGGCAGGACCCGGTCGACAAGTACACGCTCTCCGCGTCCTTCGGTCTCGGCGGCAACATGTGGTCCAGCAAGCACTCCGGCCAGGACTTCGCCGTGTCGATCGGCACCTCGGTCGAGGCCGTGCACAACGGCACCGTCGTCAAGGCCGGCGGCAACGGCGCCGGCGACGGTCCCGCGTACGGCAACGCCATCGTGATCAAGCACGACAACGGCACGTTCTCGCAGTACGCGCACCTGTCGAAGATCGACGTGCGCGTCGGCCAGAGCGTCGGCACGGGCCAGCACATCGCCGCCTCCGGCAACACCGGTAACTCCAGCGGCCCGCACCTGCACTTCGAGATCCGTACGACCCCGAACTACGGCTCGGCGGTCGACCCGGTCGCGTTCCTGCGCTCCAACGGTGTCACCGTCTGACCCACCCGACTGCTCAGGCGCCCTCGTGCGCCTGTGTCACCAGATCGATGGCGACCTCCAGGATGGCCTTGCGCTTCTCCTCGGGGTCGCCTTCTGCGTCCTTGAGCACGAACATCCCGCCGTGCATCGTGAACAGCGCGCTGAAGCAGCGCACCTGGGTCGTCATCGGCGCGTCCGGGTCCCGCAGGATGTCGAGCAGGCTGAGCATGCGGTCCTTGAAGGTCTCGCCCGTCTTCAGGTCCCGCATCGTCGCCTGGTTCTCCTGCATGAAGCGGAAGAGCGGGGACGCGTCCTTGAGGATCTCGCTGTAGCTGGTCAGGATCGTCCGCTTGGTCTCCAGCGTGCGCGGCTGCTCCGTGCCCCACTCCACCAGCTCGTCGATCGGCCTGGTCAGGTCCTCGAAGATGCTGGTGAGGATGTCTTCCTTGGTCTTGAAGTGGTAGTAGAGCGCCGCCTTCGTGACGTCCAGACGCTCCGCGATCTCACGCAGTGACGTCTTCTCGTACCCCTGCTCGGCGAAGAGTTCGAGGGCCACGTCCTGGATGCGCTGGCGGGTGTCCCCGCGGCGCTGCTGCTTGCCGGTGACCATCTCTTGCTCCCTGGCTCCCTCTGCTCGAATCCTCGGACACCTGAATCTTCGGACACTCGAATCTTCGGACACTCGAATCCTTGGACCCGATTTTACTTACTTGACGCCCGGCTAGTTAGGGGTCTAGTTTCCCTCAGTGTAGTCAGCTTGCCGGTCGGCAAGTAAGTAGGAGTACGACGTGGGGAACCGGGGAGTGGGGAACATGGCCGAGACAGAGATACAGCCGGGGGAGCAGGCGAAGGACGCGCCGCCGGCGCGCAGTGTGCGCGTCGTGATGTTGGCGCTGATGGTCACCATCCTGCTCGCGATGCTCGACAACATGATCGTCAGCCCCGCGATGCCGACGATCGTCGGTGACCTCGGCGGCATGGAGCACCTGTCGTGGGTCGTCACCGCGTACATGCTCGCGACCGCCGCCTCGACCCCCATCTGGGGCAAGCTCGGCGACATGTACGGGCGCAAGGGCGTCTTCCTCACCTCCATCGTCATCTTCCTGCTCGGCTCCGTGCTCAGCGGCATGGCGCAGGACATGGGCCAGCTGATCGGCTTCCGAGCCGTGCAGGGACTGGGCGCGGGCGGCCTGATGGTCGGCGTCATGGCGATCATCGGTGAGCTCGTCACGCCGCGGGAGCGCGGCAAGTACATGGGCATGATGACCGGCGTCATGGCGGTCGCCATGATCGGCGGGCCGCTCGTCGGCGGCACCATCACCGACCACCTCGGCTGGCGCTGGGCCTTCTACATCAACCTGCCGCTCGGCGCCGTCGCGCTCGCCATGGTGACCGCGGTCCTTCACCTGCCGAAGAAGAAGGCGGAGGGGCGCATCGACTACCTCGGCGCGGCGCTCCTGACCGTCGGCATCAGCTCGCTCGTGCTCGTCACCACCTGGGGCGGCACGGAGTACGCGTGGTCCTCGACCGTGATCATGGAGCTCATCGCGATCGGGGTGGTCGCGCTCATCAGCTTCGTCATCGTGCAGAAGAAGGCCGCCGAGCCGATCCTGCCGCTGCACATCTTCCGCAGCCTCAACTTCACGCTCATGTCGGTGATCGGCTTCCTCACCGGGTTCGTGATGTTCGGCGCGATGCTGTTCCTGCCGCTCTACCAGCAGGCGGTGCAGGGCGCCTCGGCCACCAACTCCGGGCTTCTGCTCCTGCCGATGCTGCTCTCGATGATGGTCGTCTCGTTCTTCTCGGGCCGGTTCACCACCTCCACCGGCAAGTACAAGATCTTCCCGATCGCCGGCACCGTACTGATGGTCCTCGGCCTCTTCCTGCTGTCGCAGATGGACACCGACACCTCGCGGTTCACGTCGGGCCTCTACATGGCGGTGCTCGGTGCGGGCATGGGCTGCCTGATGCAGATCACCATGCTGGTCGCGCAGAACAGCGTCGAGATGAAGGACATGGGCGTCGCGTCGTCCTCGGCCACGCTCTTCCGTACGCTCGGCTCCTCGTTCGGCGTCGCGATCATGGGGGCGCTCTTCAACAGCCGGGTCGAGGACACGATGGCCTCGCGCGCCGGGGAGCTCGGCGGCAAGGTCACCGAGCAGTCGGCGCAGCTGGACGCGGACAGTCTGGCGAAGCTGCCGGAGGCGGTGCGGGACGCGTACCAGCACGCGGTGTCCGCCGGTACGCACTCGGCGTTCCTGCTGGGCGCGATCATCGGGGTCGCCGCGCTGATCGCGGCACTCTTCGTCAAGGAGGTTCCCCTGCGGGGGGCCGCGCCCGGCAAGGGGGACGGGCCCGAGGAGTCCGCCCCCGGGGGCGAGAAGCCGGCCGAGGGTGCGGCTGGGGACGCCGCCCCCGGTCCGCGGGACGCGGTCGCGGAGACCGTCTGACCTGCGGCCCCTGTTCCCCCGAGCGAACGGGCCCCGGCACCTTCTGGTGCCGGGGCCCGTTTCTCCTGCCGCTTTTGACTCGCTACTTGTACTTGTCCGGGAGCTGCAGGATCGGGAAGCTGCCCGTGTTCGTCGGGGCGTGTTCCGGCAGCCAGAGGACTGCCACCGCGCCCTCCGCCGGGTCCTGCGGGGCCGCGCCCGCGGGGGTCACGTTGCGGAAGGTGAGCCGCGCGCCCAGGACCCGCGCCTGGCCCGCCGCGATCGTCAGGCCCAGGCCGTGCCCGACGCCCGCGCGGTCCGTGCTGCCGGTGCGGAAACGGCTCGGGCCCTCCTCCAGGAGACCCGCGGGGAACCCGGGGCCGTGGTCGCGCACCCGCACCACGCGGCCCTCGACGCTGACCTCGACCGGCGGCTTGCCGTGCTTGGCCGCGTTGGCGAGGAGGTTGCCGAGGATGCGCTCGAGGCGGCGCGGGTCGGTGGTCACCTCCGACTCGTGCACCACCGTCACGCTCACGTCCGAGTTCAGCACCGCGATCCGCCGCGTCACGAACTCGCCGAGCATCAGGTCCTGCAGCTCGGCACGCTCGGCCGCGCTGTCCAGCCGCGCCACTTCGAGCACGTCCTCGACCAGTGTGCGCATCGCCTGCGCCCGGTCCCTGACCAGCTCGGTCGGGCGGCCCGGCGGAAGCAGTTCGGCCGCCGTGAGCAGGCCGGTCACCGGCGTACGCAGCTCGTGCGCGATGTCCGCCGTCACCCGCCGCTCCGCTTCCAGGCGCTGCTTGAGCGCGTCCGCCATCGCGTCCACCGACCGCGCGAGGTCATCGGTCTCATCGCGTACGACGCCGCCGATGGCATCCCGGACGCTCACGTCCGTCTGCCCCTGGGCGACCTCCTGCGCCGCGGTCGCCGCCTTGCGCAGGCGCCGCGAGAGCTGGCCGCCGATGAGCACGCCGAGCGCGCAGCCGCCGAAGACGACCGAGATGGAGCCGATGACCAGGGCCTGGTCGAGGTCCTTCATCACGGTGGCGCTGCGGTCGGTGAACCGGGTGTGCAGCGACAGGATGTGGCCGTCGCTCAGGGGCACCGCCGCCCAGATGTCCGGCACGCCGCCCTCGTGGTCCTCCACGTACGTCGCGCGCCGCCCGGCGAGCACCTTCGTCAGGAGGTCCTTGGGCATCTCCGGGTCGTCGATCTTCATGCCGAACTGGCCCGTGCGCCCGGACGTCTCGTAGATCCGCTGGGCGTAGAGAATCCGCTCGTCCTGCACGTCGCGCGCGTTGTCGAGCATCGACACGCGCGCCGCGTTGTGCACGACCAGGCTCAGCGCCACCGCGACGAGCGCGCCGACCAGCGCGATGGCCGCGCTGATCTTCCAGCGCACGCCGGTGCGCAGGCCGGAGCCCAGCCTCGCGCGCAGGCCTGAGCCCTGCCTCGTGCGCAGGCCTGAGCCCTGCCTCGTGCGCAGGCGGGCGCGCAGCCCGGCCACCGTGCCCCCGCTCATATGTGTCCCCCGGAATGCGCCACGCCTGCGAGCCGCGTGACGTGAATGAGATCAGCCATGCCGTCGGCTCACGCCTTGAGCTTGTAGCCGAAGCCGCGGACCGTCTCGATCCGGTCCTGGCCCACCTTCGTGCGCAGCCGCTGCACGTGGACGTCGACGACGCGGGTGTCACCGCCCCAGCCGTAGTCCCACACGCGCTCCAGGAGCTTGTCGCGGGAGAGGACCGTGCCGGGCGCGGACGAGAATTCGAGCAGCAGGCGCATCTCGGTCGGCGTCAGCGCCACCGGGGCGCCGTCCTTGCGGACCTCCATGCCCTCCGTGTCGATCTCCAGATCACCGAAGTGCAGTACGCCGCCGTCCGGCGAACCGCCCTCACCGCCGACGGGCGCCCCCGAGTCGGCACCGCTCGCGTGCCCGAAGCGGCGGAGGACGGCGCGAATCCTGGCGACCAGGACGGCGCCGTCGAAGGGCTTGGTCACGTAGTCGTCGGCACCCGCCTCCAGGCCGAGCACGACGTCGATGGAGTCGGCACGCGCCGAGAGCATGATCACCGGAACCGTCGACTCGTCGCGGATGCGGCGGCACAGGGAGACGCCGTCGAGCCCCGGCACCATCACGTCGAGCAGCGCGATGTCGGGGCGGTCGGCGCGGAAGGCCTCAAGGCCCCGCAGACCGTCGGGCATCGCGGTGACGACGAAGCCGTCCCGTTCGAGCGCGAGCTGCGTCGCCTCGCGGATGACGTCGTCGTCCTCGACGAACAGGACATGCGTGTGCTCTGCCATCGGGGGCTCTCAGTTCTCTCAGTTCTCCGTCGGAGCGGGTGCGTCGCCGCCCGCCGCGCTGCTGTAGTGACTGCGGGTGCGGTCCGTCTCGGTGAAGTGGTTCGAGGACCAGCGGTACGTGATGACTTCCTCGCCGGACGGATACGACACCGGGTCACCCTTCTCGTACACCTGCTTGGTCACCACCAGGTCGCCGCGGTCGATCTCCGCGTAGACGGGCGGCTCCTCGTCCTGGAAGACATTCTCGTACTTCTTGCCTTCGACGCGATACACGTAACTGCTGGTGCCGACCGCATCGCCGCAGGTCATGATGTTCACCACGACATCGGAGGCGGAGCCTCCGGTCAGGTTGCCGTACGAGACGTCGACGGGATACTCGTCGGCGACGCAGGGCTTCAGGTCGCGCTTGACCGTCCGGCTCACCTTCGGGTCGTCCTTGACGAGTGCGACTGCCTCCAGGCTGGAGGGCGGCGAAGGCGCGGACGTCGTCGACGGCGTCGGGGACGGCGAGGGGGTCATCACCGTCTCGCCGCGGTTGCCGGGGCCCTCGTCGCGGGCGCCGGAGCCGCCGGTCGAGCAGGCGGTGAGGAAAAGGCCGATGGCGGCGAGTGCGACAGCCGCCGCGCTCCCCGCCCTCATCGTCCTGCCAGCCCGGGTGCTTAGGCCGCGCAACGCTCCCGCTCCTCACGTTCGAGCGCGCCGGTGGCGGGCTCCTCGCGGTCGCGGCTCTCCAGCTCCTGGCGGAGCCGGGCGAGCGCCCGGTGCAGGGTGCTCTTGACCGTTCCCGCGGACATGCCGAGTGCCGCGGCCGTCTCCTCCGTGGACATCTGCTCCCAGTGTCGCAGCACGACGACGCTGCGCTGCTTGGGTGCGAGGACCTTCATGATGTCCATCAGGAGGGCACGGTCCGCGTGCTGTTCGGTGGAGTCTTCCACGCGGGCGTCGGGCAGCTGCTCGGTGGGGACCTCTTCGAGCTTGCGGGCCCGCCACCACTCCGTACGCGTGTTGATCATGACGCGGCGCAGGTAGGCGTCCGCGAGCCGCTTGTCGGCTATGCCGTCCCAGCGGCCGTACGTCCGCACGAGCGCGGTCTGAAGGAGGTCCTGGGCGTCGACGGGGTCGGGGACCAGGCGCCGGGCACTGCGCAGCAGGGCGTCCTGCCGAGTGCGGACGTACTCTTCGAACTCGAGCACCTCGCCGTGCGCCATACCCAACCGCCTCCGTTCACCGACCACCGCTGCTTGTGCGGTACGGCTATGAAGCTACGGAGGCGTTGTCACGAGGCTGTGCGGAGCAGCCACCGGCGGGCGCACGGCCTTCCGTCGGTTGTGTAACAGAAGTAGGCGGGGCGTAAAGCTAGGTCAGGGGGAGCCGGTAGAGCCCCTCGGGAAGCGGCTCGACGAGACCGTCGGAGACGAGTCCGTCCAGGGCGCGGGCCCGCTGCACGGGCTCGTCCCACACCCGGTCGAGGGCCGCCTGCGGCACGGGGGCGACGGCCTCGCGGAGCACCGCGAGCAGCTTGCCGCGGACCTGGCGGTCCGTGCCCGCGTACGTCTGGCCCCGGCGGGCCGGCCCTTGATGCGCCGGCTTGCCGGCGCCCTGCCACGCGCACTGCGCGGCGATGGGGCACCGTGCGCAGTTCTCGTTCTTGGCGGTGCAGACGAGGGCGCCGAGCTCCATGGAGGCGGCGGCCCAGCGGGACGCCGTGCGCTCGTCCTCGGGGAGGAGGGCGCGGGCCAGCTTGCGCTCGGCGGCGGTGGTGGCGTTGGGCGGGTACTGCACGCCGGTGACGGCGCGCGCGAAGACGCGGCGCACGTTCGTGTCGAGCACGGCGTGCCGCTGGCCGTACGCGAACGAGGCGACGGCCGCGGCGGTGTACTCGCCGATGCCGGGCAGCGCGAGGAGCTGCGCGTGCTTGGCCGGTACGTCGCCGCCGTGCCGTTCCGTTATGGCGACGGCGGCGCCGTGCAGGCGGAGCGCCCGGCGGGGGTAGCCGAGGCGTCCCCAGGCGCGGACGGCCTCACCCGGGGCTTCCTTGGCGAGGTCGGCGGGGCGGGGCCAGCGGGCGATCCACTGCTCGTACACCGGCAGGACGCGGCTGACCGGCGTCTGCTGCAGCATGAACTCGCTGACCATCACGCCCCAGGGCCCGGCGTCGGACCGACGCCACGGCAGGTCGCGCGCGTTCGCGTCGAACCAGGCGATGACGGGACCGTGCAGGGCCTCGCCGGCGGGCTCGGGGCTGTCTGACATTGGCATGGGCTTCGTGGGCGCAGTCATGGCACGACGATCCTGCCACGCCCCCACCGGGGGGCGGGCCAGGCGGGGCCGCTTTATGCCGGCCACCCGCTCGGGCCGGCCTCTCCTCTGCCGGGAGGACCTGACGATCGGCAGGGGTGGGGCCCGGGGAGGGAGAAGTAGCTTCGGGGGGTGAAGAGTGGCCGGGGGCGGGGAGCCCTCCTATGGGTGGCCCTGGTGATCCCCGCGGTGAGCGCGGGGCCACTGGGCTTGAACGAGCCGCGACCGGCATGGCTGCAGGCGGCCGGAGCCACCGCCCTGGTCCTGGCCGTGGCCGTCCGGCACCGCCGGCCGGCCGGAGCCTTCGCGGTGGCCGCGGCACTTGGCCTCGCCACGGCACCTTCCCTGTTCACCGTCTCGTACGGCCCCGCCCTGGCCGTCCTCGCGCTGCTCATGGGCCGCCGGTCCGCCCAACTCCGCCCCGCGGCACTCGTCTTCGGGGCCACCGCGCTCATCGGCACAGCCAAGATCGCCGTACGGGGCGCCGACCCCGTCGTGGAGTGGCTCGTGCTCATGGGAACCCTGCTCTTCGGGGCCGTCTTCCCCTGGCTCGCCGGGCGCTACCTCCGCCAGGCCCGCGAACTCTCCGCCGCGGGCTGGACCCGCGCCGCCCAACTGGAGCGCGAGCAGCGCATCGTCGCCGACCGGGCCAGGCTGCGGGAACGCGCCCGCATCGCCCAGGACATGCACGACTCCCTCGGCCACGAACTGAGCCTCATCGCGGTGCGGGCAGGCGCCCTCCAGGTGGCCGCCGACCTGCCGGACCGGCACCGCACCGCCGCCGCCGACCTTCGCGTGGCCGCGTCGGACGCCACCGACCGGCTGCACGAGATCATCGGGCTGCTGAGGGAGGAGGGCGACGAGGCCGCACCCCTCGGCCCGGCGGGCGAAAGCGTACGGGCCCTCGTCGAGCGAGCCGCCGATTCAGGGCTGCCGGTGCGGTACCTGCACGACGGTGAGGGAGGGGAGCGTACGGAGGTGACCCGGACGGAAGCCGCCGAGCGGACGTTCTACCGCGTCGTCCAGGAAGCCCTCACCAACGCCGCCAGACACGCCCCCGGCGCCCCCGTCACGGTAGAAGTGCGCGAAACGGCGGTCGTCGTCACCAACGGAGCGCCCCAGCGCCCCGGTTCCGGCCCCGGCGCGGGCTCCGGCCTGGTGAATCTGCGGGCCAGGGTCGAAGACCTCGGCGGCACTCTCGACGCGGGCCCGCACGACGACGGTTTCCGGGTCGAAGCCCGGGTCCAGGCCCGCGCCGAAGCGCCGCTTCCCGCGCGGCCCACCGGCCCGGTGGCGGAACCGGCGCCCACCGGCCCAGGTCTCGCCCATGCCCGCCGCCGGACCCTGCTCGCCTTCGGCGCCGCCCTGGCCACCGGAGTCCTGCTCGTCGGCGGCGCCTTCGCCTGGTACGCGTACTCGCGGTCGCACGCCGTCCTGCGACCGGCCGACTTCGCCCGCCTGTCGGTCGGCCAGGCCCAGGCCGAGGCCGAACGCCTGCTCCCGGGCCTGACCGCGTCCGACCCGCCCGCGGAGCGCGCCCCGACTCCGCCGCCCGAAGGAGCGGACTGCCGCTACTACCGCGCCAGCGGTGAACTCTTCGTCACCGTCCGGCACTTCAGGGTCTGTTTCAGGGACGGGGCCCTCGTGGACAAGAGCGTGATCCCCAAAGCGGGGGCCGAGCACGGAAAGGAGCGGGTGCGGTGATCCGCGTACTGCTGGCCGACGACGAGGCGATGATCCGCGCGGGCGTCCGCGCGATCCTCGGCGCGGGCGAGGACATCGAGGTCGTCGCGGAGGCGGGCGACGGGAGAGAGGCCATCACCCTGGCCCAGGCCCACCGGCCCGACGTCGCCCTGCTCGACATCCGTATGCCGGGGCTCGACGGCCTGGCCGCGGGCGAGGAGATCGTACGGACGGTGCCCGGCACCGCGGTCGCGATGCTGACGACCTTCTCCGAGGACGCGTACGTCGCACGAGCGCTGAGCGGGGGAGCCACCGGCTTCCTGCTGAAGTCCGGTGACCCGCACGAACTCATCGCGGGCGTACGCGCGGTGGCCGGCGGCGCCGCCTTCCTCTCGCCCAAGGTGGCCCGCCACGTCATCGACGGCTACGGCGCCCAGCGCATGGCCCGCGGCGCCGACGCCCGCGCGCGGACCGCGGTCCTCACCCCGCGCGAGCGCGAGGTGCTCGGGCTCGTCGGCGAGGGCCTGTCCAACCCGGAGATCGCCGCCCGGCTCCATCTGGTGGAGGGCACGGTCAAGGCATACGTGAGCGCGGTCCTCGACCGGCTCGGGGTCAAGAACCGCGTCCAGGCGGCGATCGTGGCCTACGAGGCGGGACTTGTGCGGCTCTGACGCCCCCGCACGAACCTCAGCGGCGGTGCGAAGCGGGCCGCCGGTGCGATCCCGCCCGCGCCCCCTCCTGCGCTGCCGACGCCGGATCACCCGGCCCCGCGAACCACCTGACGACGCCCGTCGACGAACCGCGCATCGTCTCGACGACCCGCCCCACGGGACGGGTCGCCAGACGTACGAGCAGGAGGGCGAGCGCGGCGCCCAGAAGCAGGCCCACCGCCACGTCATGCGGATAGTGCACGCCCACGAAGACCCGCGAGAACGCCATGAGGACGGCCATCGGCAGCGTCAGCGCCGCGATCCGCGGCCAGGCGAGCGCCAGACCCACGGCGGCGGCACCCGCGATCGTCGAGTGGTTGCTGGGGAAGGACCAGTCGCCGTACGCGGGGCACTCGACGATCGAGGTGACCGCGCCGGCGACGGCCCGGCACGGACGCTCCTCGTCGATCGCGGACTTGAGCATCTCGCTGCAGACGTAGGCCACCGCCGTGACGAGGGGCGCGAGGACAGCTATCGCGAGGGCGCGGGGGTCCGAACGCCGTGCCCGCCACCAGGCGACGATGAAGAGCGCACCGAAAAGCAGCAGTCCGAGTTCCGTCCACACCTCGGCGAGATGCTGGAACCAGGTAGGGGTGTCGTTGGCGAAGTCGGTGACATCGCGATAGAGATCGTCGGTCATGGTGTCCATGATTACGGACGGTACGTAGTGGGTCCGAATCGTCACACCCGGCGATCGACCCGTCACGCCCCCTGACGAAAGACAGGGGTAAGAAAGCGGAGTTAGTGGTTCCGTGATGATGATCCGCAAACTTTGTGACTCTGGGCGGCGGGTGGGGCAGGACAAGGCCCGGATCTCTCGTAAGGTTTGGGCCGTGGGATCTCTGCGCAATCCGGTCGGGCCGCTTCCCTCCACCATCTACTGGCGTCGGAGGGCCGTTCTGCTGTCCTTGATCGGACTGCTGGCGCTGCTGGCCGTGTGGGTGATCACCATGGGCGGTGGGGGCAAGAAGGACGGTGCCGACGGCCCGTCGGGCTCCGGGCCCGCCACGTCCATCACGCCAGGGCCTTCCGGCTCCGGGCCCGCCATCAGTCAAAACCCGGGCGGGCGCGAGGAGTCGGGCGACGGGGGCGACTCCGGCTCGGGCGGCTCCGGTGGCTCCGGCGGCGGCTCAGGTGACCCCGGAGGGTCCGACGGCTCGGGCGGCTCCGGCGGCGGCGACGGCAGCGGCTCGGACGACGGCGCCAAGGGCGGCGGCGGTGCGGGCGGACAACTGCCCGCGGGGTCGAGCCTGCCCAACTGCGTGAGCGGTGACGTGAAGTTGAAGCTGAAGAGCATCCACAACCGGTACGAGGTCGGCGAGAAGCCGAAGTTCGAACTCGTCGCCCAGAACAGCGCGGGCAAGGCATGCAAGGTGGATCTCGGCGGCAAGAAGACGGTGCTGACGATCACTCAGGCGGACGGCGACAAGGAGATCTGGTCCTCGGCGGACTGCCCCGCGGGCGGCGGCAGCCTCCTGCTGCGGGTGCCGGGCGACGGGCGCGTCACGCACACCGTGGAGTGGGACCGCCGGGGGAGCGAGCCGAACTGCGCGACGCCTTCGGCGGGCAGCGCGTCCCCCGGCACGTATCTCGTGGAGGCCAAGTCCCCCGGACTGGGTTCGGTGAAGACGTCGTTCGTCCTGGAGGACAGCTGACCGTCGGGTGACCGGGTGGGTGGGCGTGAACCACCCACCCAGCAGCATCCTCCCGCTTTAGACGTACCGCTCCAGGATCGACGACTCGGCCAGGCGCGAGAGACCCTCACGGACACTCCGGGCCCGCGCTTCCCCCACCCCGTCCACGGTCTGCAGGTCATCGACGCTCGCGGCGAGCAACTTCTGCAGCCCCCCGAAGTGCTCGACCAGGCGGTCGATGATCGCGCCGGGAAGGCGCGGCACCTTGGCGAGCAGGCGGAAGCCCCGCGGGGAGACCGCGGAGTCCAGCGCCTCGGGGGAGCCGGTGTAACCCAAAGCCCGTGCCACGGTGGGCAGTTCGAGAAGTTCCGCGTGGCTCAGCGCGTCCAGTTCGAAGAGCGCCTCCTCGACCGTGCGGGAGCGCTTGGCGGTCGGCTCGGGCACGTAGTCCCGGACGACCAGCTCGCGCTCGGGCTCGACGCCCGCGATCAACTCGTCCAGCTGGAGGGCGAGAAGACGGCCGTCGGTGCCCAGCTCCACCACGTACTCGGCGATCTCCGTGGCGATGCGGCGGACCATCTCCAGGCGCTGGGCGACGGCGGTGACGTCCCGCACCGTCACCAAGTCCTCGATCTCCAGGGCGGACAGGGTGCCCGCCACCTCGTCGAGGCGCAGCTTGTACCGCTCCAGGGTCGCGAGGGCCTGGTTCGCGCGGGACAGGATCGCCGCCGAGTCCTCGAGGACCTTGCGCTGCCCGTCCACGTAGAGCGCGATGAGGCGCATCGACTGGGAGACGGAGACGATGGGGAAGCCCACCTGCTTGGACACGCGGTCCGCGGTGCGGTGCCGGGTGCCCGTCTCCTCGGTGGGGATCGTCGGGTCGGGGACGAGCTGCACGCCCGCCCGCAGGATCTTGGTGATGTCCTTGTCGACGACGATGCCGCCGTCGAGCTTGCACAGCTCGCGCAGCCGCGTCGCCGTGAACTCGACGTCCAGGATGAATCCGCCCGTACACATCGATTCGACGGTTTTGTCCCAGCCGAGGACGATGAGCCCTCCGGTGTTGCCGCGGAGGATGCGTTCCAGTCCGTCGCGCAGGCCCGTGCCGGGCGCGACCGCGCTCAGGGAGGCGCGCATCAGCCCGTCGGCGCCGGAACTCCCACCGGGCTTGCCGGGAGCTGACGCCCGGTCGTTGGCTGCCACTGCACTCCTCGGGTCGCGGGTTGTCCAAGCCCCGGTCCGTACGACCGCTTCGTACGGATGGGCGAGACCAGGGCAAAGTCTACCGGCGCTCTTCGGCCTCCCGTGGGGCCTCTCTGCGACGCGACCTCGGAAGTACCCGTAGCGCGTCCCCCATGTCGGCGACTTCGGTGACCTTCATACCGGCCGGGATCTTGCCCGGGTCGGCCGGGACAAGGGCGTGCGTGAAGCCCAGACGGTGCGCTTCGGCGAGCCTGCGCTGCACTCCCGTGACCCGTCTGACCTCGCCCGCCAGGCCCACTTCGCCGATCGCGACGAGATTTTTCGGCAGCGGGGTGTCGCTCGCCGCACTGGCCAGGGCGAGGGCGATCGCGAGGTCCGCGGCGGGCTCGGAGAGCTTCACGCCGCCGACCGTCGCGCTGTAGATGTCGCGCTTGCCGAGTGCGGTGATGCGGCCCCGCTGTTCGAGGACGGCCAGCATCATCGAGACGCGGGAGGTCTCCAGACCCGACGTGGTGCGCCGGGGGGAGGGGATCTGGGAGTCGACGGTGAGGGCCTGGACCTCGGCCACCAGGGGGCGGCGGCCTTCGAGCGTGACCGTCAGACAGGTGCCGGGGACGGCCTCCGTGCGGCGGGTGAGGAAGAGGCCGCTGGGATCGGCGAGGCCGGTGATGCCCTCGTCGTGCAGTTCGAAGCAGCCGACCTCGTCCGTCGTCCCGTAGCGGTTCTTGACGCCTCGTACGAGACGCAGGCGCGCGTGGCGGTCGCCCTCGAAGGACAGGACGACGTCCACGAGGTGTTCCAGGAGGCGGGGTCCCGCGATGGCGCCGTCCTTGGTGACGTGGCCGACCAGGAGCGTGGACATGCCGCGCTCCTTGGAGGCGCGGATCAGCGCACCCGCCACCTCGCGGACCTGGGCCATGCCGCCCGGCGCCCCGTCGATCTCCGGGGAGGCGATCGTCTGGACCGAGTCGAGGATGAGGAGGGAGGGCTTCACCGCGTCCAAGTGCCCGAGGACGGCGGCCAGATCGGTCTCCGCCGCGAGATAGAGGTGGTCGTCGATCGCCTTGATGCGGTCGGCGCGCAGCCGGACCTGGCTCGCGGACTCCTCACCCGTCACATACAACGTGCGGTGTTCGTCGCTTGCCGACTTCGCCGCGACGTCCAGGAGCAGCGTCGACTTGCCGACGCCGGGCTCGCCGGCGAGCAGGGCCACGGCGCCGGGCACCAGGCCGCCGCCAAGGACGCGGTCGAACTCGGGGACGCCGGTGGAGCGTGCGGTGGCCCGGCGGCCGTCGACCTCGCCGATGGGCAGGGCGGTGGAGGTGACGCGGCCGGGGGCGGTGGTGCGGACAGCGGGCGCGCCGTACTCCTCGACCGTGCCCCAGGCCTGGCACTCGGGGCAGCGGCCGAGCCACTTGGCCGTCTGCCAGCCGCACTCGGTGCAGCGATAGGACGGCCGGTCTTTGCCGGACTTCGTACGGGCAGCCATGAACCGAACCGTAGCGGGCCCCACTGACATTCACCGACGGCGGCCGACTGTGCGAGAGGCGAACCGTTTCGGGCGCGTGCGCGGGTCACGGAATCATGGGTTCCTGTCCCCTTTTGAGGGATCTGTTCACCCGTAAGGATTAAATGTGCTCAAGTGGGAGGAGAGGCCCGGCATCATCCGCCTAACTTCGCACGGGTGATGAGCAGCAGGCCGGAAACCCCCACCCAAGCAACCGGCGCACACCGGGCGCATCGTGACGCGCGCCAGCGCGTTGTGCCCCGCTCGGTGCCGCAGGCGCCGCCCGCACGCTATGAGCCCTGTCTGGACGGCCTGTTCACGTACTGCCTGTCCGTGCTCTGCGATCACGACACCGCGACCGCCGCCCTGGGCGACGTGCTCGCCATCGCCGAGCGACGCGGCTCACGCGGCCCCGCCACCGAGGCCGAACTGAGGTCCTGGCTGTACGCACTCGCCCGCTGGGTCTGCCTGCGCGCCCTCGCCGAGGCCAAGCGCAAGCGGCAGGGCGGCGCCCACGCCTCCGGAGCGGCTCCCCGCGCACCGAAACCGGACGGACCCGCGCACGGACCCGCGAACGGCCCCGCGGACGGCCCCGAGACGCTCCCGGACGAGAAGGAGCGGCAGCGGCGCCGCGAACTCGCCCAGCTGGCCTGGCCCGAGGCCGCGGGAACGACGCCCGAACAGCGCGAGGCCCTGGAGCTCGCCGTACGCCACCAGCTCAGCGCCAAGGAAGTCGCCGCGGTCATCGGCATGGACCTCGTGAAGACCCGCGACCTCCTCGCGTCCGCCGCCTGCGAGGTGGAGCGCACCCGGGCCGCGCTCGCCGTCGTGGAGACCGGCACCTGCCCGATCGTCGCCCGCCTCACCGGCGACAACCAACTCCTGCTCGGCACGGCCCTGCGCCGCGAGCTCGTCCGGCACGTCGACGACTGCCCGCGCTGCCGCCGCACCGCCGAGCGCGCCGGATCCCCGGCCTGGCCCGGCACCGCGGCGTCCCCCGCCGCCCTGCCGGTCATCGAGGCCCCGCGGGCCGCCGTGCACGTGGCGATGGCGCACGTCCCGCGCGCGCGGGGCGGCGGTCCGCGCTTCGACCGGCACGGATTCCCGATGGACCCCAAGGACCACGCCGCCCGCCGCGACCGGATGCGCGCGCGTGCCGTGACGACGACGGTCGTCGCCACCGTGGTGGCCGCCCCGGTGCTCGCCCTCTGGGCGGCCTACCGGGGAGCGCCGCTCACCGGCGAGGGCCAGGACGGCCGCTCGGTCAGCGCGAGCGAGGCCGGGGCCGACGGGATGAACGGCGACCGGCGGCGCGAGGACTACGAGAACGCGGGCAACGCCCACACGCCGCCCGACCCGCGCTTCACCGCGGGCAGCCGCTCACCGGACGTCTCCGTGGAGGTCATCAGCGCCGGATCGCCCCCCTCCCGTTCCGCGACCGGAGCGGGCCGCCTCACCGTCCAGGCACGGCCGAGCGGCGGCACGACCTTGATCACGCTCTCCGCGTCAGGGGGCGAGCCGGTCCACTGGTCGGCGAGCACGGGGGCGTCCTGGCTCTACCTGAGCCGGTCCTCCGGGACACTCGCACCGGGGGAGACGTTCACGATCCGGGTGTACGTCGACCATGCGCGGGAGCCGGCGGGCCACTGGAGCGCACGGGTCTCCGTCGCGCCCTCGGGGGCGATCATCTCGATCGGCGGCTACGGCAGCGGTTCGGGGCGCCCGACACATCCCGGCCCCAGGCCGACCCCGACCCCACCGAAGCCGAGGCCGACGCCTACTCCTGATCCGACCCCGACGCCTTCAACCCCGGACCCGACCCCGACGTCCCCCGACCCGACGCCGACGCCGTCAGACCCGGGGAACTCGACACCACCGCCGAGTGACAGCGGCGGGCCGAGCCCGAGTGAGGGCTAGTCCCTCAAGGGCCCGGTCCCTCTACCGCGAAGGATCCGCCGGATGCGGCGCAAGCAGAGGCAGCTGGGAAGCGAGCCGCTCCTCGCACAGCTCCGCGAGCCGGTCGTACCCCTCCTTGCCCATCAGCTCCGTCAGCTCGGGGCGGTAGGAGACGTACACCGGGTCACCGGCGCCGTGCGCCGACGTCGCCGACGTGCACCACCAGTGCAGATCGTGGCCGCCGGGGCCCCAGCCCCGCCGGTCGTACTCCCCGATGGACACCTGCAGGATGCGCGTGTCGTCGGGCCTGTCGATCCACTCGTACGTCCGGCGGACCGGCAGCTGCCAGCAGACGTCCGGCTTCGTCTCCAGCGGCTCGCGGCCCTCCTTCAGCGCCAGGATGTGCAGCGAGCACCCCGCGCCCCCGGCGAAACCGGGGCGGTTCTGGAAGATGCAGGAGCCGTTGTACGGGCGGGTCTGGCGCTCGCCGTCGTCGTCCGTCGACACCCAGCCGCTCACCGTGCCGATGTCGTGGTGCTGCCAGATGTCCGGCGTGAGCCGCGCCACGGACTCGGCGACGCGCTTCTCGTCGTCCTCGTCCGAGAAGTGCGCGCCCAGCGTGCAGCAGCCGTCGTCCGCCCGGCCCGCCTGGATGCCCTGGCAGCCACTGCCGAAGATGCAGGTCCACCGAGAGGTCAGCCATGTCAGATCGCAGCGGAAGACCTGCTCGTCGTCCGCGGGATCCGGGAACTCCACCCAGGCGCGGGCGAAGTCGAGGCCCTTCTCGTCCGGCTGCACCTTCCCCGGTTTCCCCGGCTTCTCCGGCTTCCCCGACATCTTCTTTGACTTCGTTTTGTCGGTCTTCGCCTTTTTCGTCTTTGGCACATCTCCAGGGTATGCGCGCGGTACCCGGTCCGAGGACCAGCGACCGCCGTACGCGCAGTAGCGTTCCGTATATGAGACTCGGTGTCCTCGACGTAGGTTCGAACACGGTGCATCTGCTGGTGGTGGACGCCCACCCCGGCGCGCGCCCCCTGCCCGCCTACTCGCACAAGGCGGACCTTCGCCTCGCCCAACTCCTCGACGAGGCCGGGGCGATCGGCCCCGAAGGCGTCGACCTCCTCGTCGGCACCGTGCGTGACGCGATGGAGGCGGCGGAGGACAAGGGCGTGGAGGATCTGCTGCCGTTCGCGACCTCCGCCGTACGCGAGGCCGGTAACGCCGATCAGGTCCTGGCCCGCGTCAAGGAGGAGACCGGCGTCGACCTGCAGGTCCTCACCGGCGCCGAGGAAGCCCGCCTCACCTTCCTCGCGGCCCGCCGCTGGTTCGGCTGGTCGGCGGGAAAACTCCTGGTCATCGACATCGGCGGCGGCTCCCTCGAAATCGCGTACGGGATAGACGAGGAGCCGGACGCGGCGGTCAGCCTGCCGCTCGGCGCCGGCCGCCTGACCTCGGCCTGGTTCAGCCAGGACCCGCCGGACCCGGCCGACGTGAAGGCGTTGCGGCGGCACGCGCGCGCCCAGATCGCGCGCACGGTGGGCGAGTTCAGCCGCTTCGGCGCCCCGGACCACGTCGTGGCGACGTCGAAGACGTTCAAGCAGCTGGCCAGGCTCGCGGGCGCCGCACGCTCCGCCGACGGCCTCTACGTCCAGCGCGAGCTGAAGCGGAAGTCCCTGGAGGACTGGGTCCCGCAGCTGGCGGCGATGACGACGGCCGAGCGCTCCGAGCTGCCCGGAGTCTCCGAGGGGCGGGCCGGGCAACTGCTCGCGGGGGCGCTCGTCGCCGAGGGCGCCATGGATCTCTTCGGGGTCGAGACGCTGGAGATCTGCCCCTGGGCGCTGCGCGAGGGCGTGATCCTGCGCAGGCTCGACCACCTTCCGGCCACCCAGGTGGCCACCACCGACGACGGCGCGTAGACACACGGCTCGGCGGTCGGGGACATACGTCACATACGACCCGGGTGTGGGGGAGACCACCTCCCGTACGCCCAGGCGTGGCCCGTACGCTGTCCCTCGTGGCAGAACCAGTGGTGCGCATCCCGGATGCGAAGGTCGCCCTGTCGACGGCCTCGGTCTATCCGGAGTCGACGGCGACGGCCTTCGAGATCGCCGCGCGCCTCGGCTACGACGGCGTCGAGGTCATGGTCTGGACGGATCCCGTCAGCCAGGACATCGAAGCCCTGCGCAGACTCAGCGACTACCACCAGATCCCGATCCTCGCCGTTCACGCGCCATGTCTCCTGATCACGCAGCGCGTGTGGTCCACGGACCCGTGGGTGAAGCTCCAGCGCGCGCAGGTCGCCGCCGAGAAGCTGGGCGCGTCGACCGTCGTCGTGCATCCGCCCTTCCGCTGGCAGCGGGGGTACGCGAACGCCTTCGTCGACGGCATCTGGCGGATGGCCGACGAGACGGACGTGCGATTCGCCGTCGAAAACATGTACCCGTGGCGCTACCGCGACCGCGAGATGCTCGCCTACGCCCCCGACTGGGACGTCACCAAGGACGACTACCGCCACTTCACGGTCGACCTCAGCCACACCGCGACCGCCCGCGCGGACGCCATGCAGATGATCGACCGCATGGGCGACCGCCTCGGGCACGTCCACCTCGCCGACGGCAAGGGCTCCGCCAAGGACGAGCACCTGGTGCCGGGCCGCGGCACCCAGCCGTGCGCCGAACTCCTGGAGCGCCTCGCCACGAGCGGCTTTGACGGCCACGTCGTCATCGAGGTCAACACCCGGCGCGCGATGTCCAGCGCCGAACGGGAGGCGGACCTCGCCGAGGCCCTTGCCTATACGCGGCTGCATCTGGCGTCCGCGGTGAAGGTGCCCCGGTCGTGACGGCGGCGGCACAGGGCGGGTCGGCACAGGGCGGGTCGGCACAGGGCGGGGCGGCTCCGCGCCGCA
The DNA here is from genome assembly GCF_053591915.1 of Streptomyces sp. NPDC002853. Classification (NCBI taxonomy): domain Bacteria; kingdom Bacillati; phylum Actinomycetota; class Actinomycetes; order Kitasatosporales; family Streptomycetaceae; genus Streptomyces; species Streptomyces sp. NPDC002853. The sequence goes on from NZ_JBSFUS010000010.1 coordinate 399,580, forward strand.
GGGGGCGCCCCTCCCGTACGCAGTCGGCCGTGGGCCCCGCCATGCGGGACCGCATCCTGGAGGCGGCCCGCACCGAGTTCTCCGCGCGGGGGTACGAGAAGACGTCCGTGCGCGGGATCGCCAAGGCCGCCGGGGTGGACTCGGCGCTGGTGCACCACTACTTCGGCACGAAGGAGCAGGTCTTCGAGTCGTCGATCGAAGTGGCCTTCGCGCCCGCGCTCGACGCGCCGTCGGCGATCGAGGACGGCCCGCTCGACGGCGTCGGCGAGCGCCTGACCCGCTTCATCTTCGGCGTCTGGGAGAACCCCGCCACCCGCGTCCCGCTCCTCGCGATCGTGCGCTCGGCGGTGAACAACGACACGGCGGCTGCCGTCTTCCGCCGCCTCATCGCGACGCAGCTGCTCGGCAGGGTGGCGGATCAGATCGACCAGCCGGACGCCGAGCTGCGGGCGGAGCTGGCGGCCGCGCAGCTGGTCGGCACGGCGATGCTGCGGTACGTGATCCAGGTGGAGCCCCTCGCATCCGCCGACCCGGAGGCGATCATCGCGCGGATCGCGCCGGTGGTGCAGGGACATCTGACCGGTCCCTGAGCCCGCCTCGTACGGAGTCCCCGGCCGTTCGCGGAGTCCCCGGCCGTTCGTACGGAGTCCCCGGCCGCTGGTACGGAGACCCGGCGGTCGTACGGAGTCCCCGGTGGCCGCTCACCGAGACGGTCGTCCCGCTATTCGGACAGCCTGTCCAGATCGTGGAGCGTCGGCGTACGCTCGAGGACAGTCGATCCTTATGTCTCTCCCGATCCCTGAAGGAGCGAGCGACGATGCCCGAGCTCAGGTCCCGCACAGTCACCCACGGCCGCAACATGGCGGGCGCACGCGCCCTTATGCGTGCCTCCGGTGTACCCGGCGCGGACATCGGGCGTAAGCCGATCATCGCCGTCGCCAACTCCTTCACGGAGTTCGTCCCGGGCCACACCCACCTGCAGCCGGTCGGCCGCATCGTCTCCGAGGCGATCACGGCGGCGGGCGCCATCCCCCGCGAGTTCAACACGATCGCCGTCGACGACGGCATCGCTATGGGCCACGGCGGCATGCTCTACTCCCTGCCCTCCCGCGACCTGATCGCGGACTCGGTGGAGTACATGGTGGAGGCGCACTGCGCGGACGCGCTGATCTGCATCTCCAACTGCGACAAGATCACCCCCGGCATGCTGAACGCGGCCCTGCGCCTCAACATCCCGACGGTCTTCGTCTCCGGCGGCCCGATGGAGGCCGGCAAGGCCACGCTGGTCGACGGCACGGTCCGCAAACTCGACCTGGTCAACGCGATCAGCGACGCGGTGGACGAGAACGTCTCGGACGAGGACATCCTCCGCATCGAGGAGAACGCCTGCCCGACGTGCGGCAGCTGTTCCGGCATGTTCACCGCCAACTCCATGAACTGCCTGACCGAGGCCATCGGCCTCTCCCTGCCGGGCAACGGCTCGATGCTCGCCACGCACACCGGCCGCAGGGCGCTGTACGAGAAGGCGGGCGCGACGGTCGTCGAGATCGCCAAGCGGTACTACGACGGGGACGACGACTCGGTCCTGCCGCGCAACATCGCCACCCGCGCCGCCTTCGACAACGCCATGGCGCTCGACATCTCCATGGGCGGCTCCACGAACACGATCCTGCACCTGCTGGCCGCCGCCCAGGAGGCGGAGCTCGACTACACCCTGGCCGACATGGACGCCGTCTCGCGCCGCGTCCCCTGCCTGGCCAAGGTCGCCCCGAACGTCGCGCCCGGCGGCACGTACTACATGGAGGACGTGCACCGCGCGGGCGGCATCCCCGCGATCCTCGGCGAGCTGTACCGCGCGGGACTCCTGAACGAGGACGTGCACACGGTCCACTCCGCGTCCATCAAGGACTGGCTGGACACGTGGGACGTGCGCGGCGGCTCCCCGTCGGACGAGGCGGTCGACCTCTGGTACGCGGCCCCGGGCTGCGAGCGCTCGGCGACGGCCTTCTCCCAGTCGAAGCGCTGGGACACCCTGGACACGGACGCCGCGGGCGGCTGCATCAGGGACGCGGCCCACGCCTACTCGGAGGACGGCGGCCTCGCGGTCCTCAAGGGCAACCTCGCCGTGGACGGCTGCGTCGTGAAGACGGCGGGCGTCGACGAGTCGATCTGGACCTTCGAGGGCCCGGCCGTGGTCTGCGAGTCGCAGGAAGAAGCGGTCGACAAGATCCTCAAGAAGGAGATCAAGGAAGGCGACGTGGTCGTCATCCGTTACGAGGGCCCCAAGGGCGGCCCCGGCATGCAGGAGATGCTCTACCCCACGTCCTTCCTGAAGGGCCGCGGCCTCGGCAAGGCCTGCGCCCTGGTCACGGACGGCCGCTTCTCCGGCGGCACATCGGGCCTGTCGATCGGCCACGCGTCGCCCGAGGCGGCGTCCGGCGGCACGATCGCCCTGGTCGAGGACGGCGACCGCATCCGCATCGACATCCCGAACCGCGGCATCGAACTCCTCGTCGACGAGTCCGAACTGACCCGCCGCCGCGAGGCCCTCGGCGGCGTCTACGCCCCCAAGTCCCGCGAGCGCAAGGTCTCGGCGGCACTGCGGGCGTACGCGGCGATGGCCACGAGCGCGGACCGCGGCGCGGTGCGAGACGTGTCGAAGCTGGGCTAGCCGCCTGCCTTTTGACGTGGGCCGGGCTGGGGAAAGGAACCCCGGAGAGGAATCCCGGAGAGGATCCCCGGAAGGGAACCCCACCCTCCGCAACCACCCCACCCCGCCCACGCGTCCCCCAAGTGACGAACACGCCAAGGGCGGCCGGGAGCCGCCGCTCACGGGGGAGAGAAGCATGAGCGAGAACGTCATAGCACCGGAATCCGCAGAGGAGATCGCAGCCGCGGCGGCCACGACGTACCCGATCGTGGCGGACGTCAACGTCCGCTCAGGCCCGGGCACGTCCTACGGCAAGGTGGGCCGCCTCTCGGCAGGAACCCGAGTGACGATCCACTGCCAGAAGCCGGGCGAGAAGGTCACGGGCCCGACCGGCACATCGAAGCTCTGGGACCGCATCGGCAGCGGCCGCTACGTCTCCGACACGTACGTCCGCACCGGCAGCGACGGGTACGTGGCACCCCGCTGCTGATCCACACCCGTACGGGGCTCAGGAGCCGCCGCAGTTCACCCGGACTTCGGCGGCTTCGTCGCGTCGAACGAGAACACGGTGTTCTTGGCCGCCGCCACGAAGATCACCCGCCCCGAAACCGCGACCCGCGGACTCGCGTTCACCTCACCGCCGAGCCCTTCGGCCCGCGGATCGGTGCTCCACAGAGTCCTGCCCCGCGGTGAAACGGCGACCACACGCCCACTGGGCGAGCTGAAGTACAGCGCACCACCGCTCGCCGTCGGCCCGGAGGCCCCTTCCACACCCGTCTGCCGTGACCACTTCTGGCGCCCGGTCGCGGGATCCACCGCGCTGATCCGCCCGGTCGGCTCCGCGAAGTAGACCGTGCCGCCGGCGATGCCGGACGTGGCGTCGTACGTCGTCCGCAGCGGCCGGGACGACACGCGACCGCTGCCCGGCTCGACCCGCAGCACCTTGTCGTACCCCAGGAACTCGGGCCCCTTCAACCGCTGGTGCAGGAGCACGAGCCTGCCGTCGTCGCCGCCCACCGGGTGCACGGGCCCCTCGACCGCGACACCCTTGCCGAACGTCCCCGACGTGAGGTCGAGGGTGTGGATGACCGGATTGCGCACCTCGACGTTCGCGACCTGGGCGGACGGCGCGCACATCGCGTACATCCGCTGACCGGCCGGGACCGGCGTGCACTCCGAGCCCGCGGGGAACGGCGTCGACCAGAGCATGCGCCCGCTGTGCGCGTCCCTGGCCTCGACCCGCGTACGGCCAGGCTCTACCGACAGGACCGTGGAGCCGGAGAGAGCCGCGTCCTGCGACCGGCCGGTGTAGATCTGGGACTGGCCGCTGATCGGACGGGACCACAGTTCCCTGCTGGTCCGGGCGTCCAACGCCACCAGCTTGACGGGTTCGTCGGACGAGGCGGCGTCGTCCGGGATGCGGTAGCCGAGGACGGTGTCGTCCGTCGCGCCCACGATGTGCATGCCCTGCATGGGTACGCCGGGGCTCTTGACCTTCCAGATCTCCTTGCCGTCGGAGATCCGCAGCCGGGTCGCGACGACTCCGCCGCCCCCGCAGAACAACGCGTCCCCGCGCGGCACGCAGCGCACCTCGTCCGGGATGCCCTTGTCGTTGGGCACACTCGTGCGCCACGGCCGGTAGCCGTCGGGCAGGGTGGCCTCGGCGGCCGCGACGGTGCGGTCCTTGCCGTCGTCACCGTCGGCGCCGGTGGATTCATCGGACGAGCCGAGCTGGAGCGCCGCGATGCCACCTCCGAGGGCGGCCACGGCGACGGCGGCGGCGAGCACGGTGCGCCAACGGCGGCGCGGCCGCGGGGTGGCGGGGGTGCTTCCGGTCCCGTCACCCGGAGAGGAGGGACGATGATGCTGCGTATCGATGTCCCGCGTACGGCTGGCCCGCGCCCCCGCCGCGTCCCCCATCTCGACCGGCAGGTCCCGCAACCGCTCGAGGAGCTGGTCCGCCGAGGGCCGCGCGTCAGGGTCCTTGTCGAGGCACGGCTCGACGACGGCCCGCAGTGCGGCAGGCACCGCAGCCAACTCCGGCGCCTCATGCACCACTTGATACGCCGTCATGTACGGACTGTCCGTGTCGAACGGCCCCTGCCCCGTCGCCGCGTACACCAGCAACGTGCCCAGCGAGAAGACGTCGGAGCGTGGCCCGACCCCGCGCGGAGCCTGCAACTGCTCCGGCGACATGAACGGCGGCGTACCGATGACCCGCCCCGTCATCGTCAGCGTCTGCTGGTCCGCGGCGCGCGAGATGCCGAAGTCGATGACGCGTGGCCCCTCGGGCGAGAGCACGACGTTCGAGGGCTTCAGGTCGCGGTGCACGACACCCACGCGGTGGATGTCACGCAGCGCCTCCGTCAGGCCGATGGCGAGCGTGCGCAGCTCCGCGCCGGCCAGCGGGCCCTTCTTGGCGATCTCCTGGGCGAGCGTGTGCCCCTCTATATAGGCCGTCGCCATCCACGGATACTCGGCCTCCGGGTCGGCGTCGACCACGGCGGCGGTGAACGCGCCGCTCACCCGCCGCGCCGCGGCCACCTCCTGCCGGAAGCGGATACGGAACTCCTCGTCCCCCGCGAACTGCTGGTGGATCAGCTTGATCGCCACGGGTCGCCCCGAAGCCGTACGCGCCAGATAGACCGTGCCCATGCCGCCCGAGCCGAGGCGCGCCTCAAGCGGGTAGCCGCCGATCTCGGCCGGGTCACCTCCGCGGAGCGACACTCTTTCGACCTCCTCGTCCCGCGTGCACCAGTTTTCGCAGTTCTCACATGAGCCCGTTTATCTGTCCCGCCCCACAAACTAGCCGCCAAGTGGTACGGCAGGGCAAGGCGGGGGACGAATAGGGCGCGCCTGCCCGGCGCCGCCGCGCCGGGGCCGCCCCGGGCGATACTCGAAGGGTGAGCGCAGATTCCAGCACCCCCGACCGCACGGCCGCGACGGCCCCCGGCCCGCAGCCCGAGCCCCTCCGCTTCTTCGGCACGACCTGGGTCGGCCACGACAACGGCTACGGCGCGCGCCGCGCGGGCGTCGCGGTGGGCTCGCTGCTCGCGGCGGCGGCCGGCTGCTTCGTGCTGCGGTTCGCGTACGAGGGCATGGCCATCGCGGACGTGGGGACGTTCGTGAACTTCCTGGTCCTCATCATGTTCTCGATCTGCAGCGCGATCGCCTTCCGCCGCACCTGGGAGGGCTTCACCCGCCGCCACGACCCGGCGTCCCAGTCCTCGATGCGCGGCCTGCTGACGATCGGCTTCGTCGGCGTACTCCTCGCCTACTTCGTCCGCTCCCTCACCGAGGCCCCCGGCGAAGAACTACACCGCAAGGAATACGAGGCAGCCCGCCAGCAGTACACAAAACGCACAACCCGCCGCACAGGCAACCCTTCCCAAAAAAAGAAAAGGCCCCAACCCCGGCAGCACTGACCGCTCCTGCAAGAAGAGAGGGCTTACCCCTGGAGCGCGGGCCGCTCCCGAAAGAAGATAGGGGTTGCCCCTGGAGCGCGGGCCGCTCTCGGGTGAAGTGGCCCTGCCGCCCGAAGCGCGGGCCGCTCCCGGGTGAAGTGGCCCTGACCTCCCTCCGAAGCACGGGCCTCTCCCGGGTGAAGTGGCCCTGACCCCGAGCGCTGGCCTCTCCCGGGTTAAAGGGGCCCACCCCCCGGAGCGTTGGCCTCTCCTGAGTGAAGGGGGCCCCGCCACCACCCCCACCCGCAAGAAGAAGAGGGCCCGCCCCCTGGAGCGCCGCCGTCTCCCGGGTGGAGGGGCCTGTCCCCGAGCGCCGTCCTCGCCCGCGAGAAGAAGAGGGCCTGCCCCTGGAGGGCGGGCGTCTCCCGGGTGAGGGGGCCTGCCGTTGAGCGCGGGCGTCTCCTGGGTGAAGAGGCCCTGCCCCCCGAGCGCCGTCCCCTCCCGCGAGAAGAAGAAGGCCTGCCCCCCCCGGAGCGCGGGCGTCTCCCGGGTGAAGAGGCCCTCCCCCCCCGGAGCCGCCGTCCCCTCCCGAGAGAAGAAGACCTGCCCTCCCGGAGCGCGGGCGTCTCCCGGGTGAAGGGGCCCTACCCCGGAGCGCGGGCCCTTCCAGCGCGACGAGGGCCTGACCCCGGAGCGCGGACCTCTCCCGAGCGAAGAGAGCCTCCCCCCGGCGCCCCGTCCCTCCCGAGTGAAGAGGCTCCGCCTCCGAGCCCGCACGCAAGGTGTGTGGCCCTCCCTTTGCGTGTCCGGCAACCCGGGCGCACGCACGGGACAGTCACGCACCGCTCCAAGCGCCGCCCGCACGCGCGCAGCCGCGCGGGCTCATCTACCTCACCGCTACCTCACCGCTCTACAGCGACGGTCGCCGCCCTTGACGGCCCCGGCCTTCTAGGCGCCATAATCATCACATGATGAATATAAAGGAGCCGCCCGCCATCGAGGCGCGGGACCTGACCGTCATCCGAGGCACCCGAACAGTCCTCCGTGGCCTGAACTTCACCGTCCCGAAGGGCCAGATCACCGGACTCCTCGGCCCCTCGGGCTGCGGCAAATCCACCCTCATGCGCGCCACGGTCGGCACCCAGGCCAAGGTCACCGGCACCCTGAAGGTCCTGGACCAGCCGGCCGGCGCCCCCGCCCTCCGCTCCCGCATCGGCTACGTCACCCAGAGCCCATCCGTCTACGACGACCTGACCGTCCGCCAGAACCTGGACTACTTCGCCGCCGTCCTCGACCCCGGCCGAGGCCCCGCCGCCCACCGCCGCCACGAACACGTCACCCGCGCCATCGCCGACGTCGACCTCACGACCCACGCCGACGCCCTCGCGGGCAACCTCTCCGGCGGCCAGCGCAGCCGCGTCTCCCTGGCCGTGGCCCTCCTCGGCGCCCCGGAACTCCTCGTGCTCGACGAACCCACCGTCGGCCTCGACCCCGTACTCCGCCGCGACCTGTGGAACCTCTTCCACTCCATCGCCGCCGACCGAGGCACCACGATCCTCGTCTCCTCCCACGTCATGGATGAGGCCGAGCGCTGCCACCGCCTCCTCCTGATGCGCGAAGGCGCACTCCTCGGCGACGACACCCCTGAGGCCCTCCGCACCCGCACCGCCACCCCGACCGTCGAAGCGGCCTTCCTGCACCTGGTCGACCAGGCCACCGCCGCGCAGGGCGACACCCCCACCGGCAGCACCACCCCCTCCGGGAGCCTCCGATGAACACCTACCGCACCTTCGCCACCGCGGCCCGTGTCCTGCGCCAGCTCCGCCACGACCCCCGCTCCATCGCCCTGATGCTGCTGGTCCCCTGCGTGATGCTGCTGCTCCTGCGCTACGTCTTCGACGGCAGCCCGGAGACCTTCGACTCCATCGGCGCCTCGCTCCTCGGCATCTTCCCCCTCATCACGATGTTCCTGGTGACCTCCATCGCCACCCTCCGCGAACGCACCTCCGGCACCCTCGAACGCCTCCTCGCCATGCCCCTCGCCAAGGGCGACCTCATCGCGGGCTACGCCCTCGCCTTCGGCTTCCTCGCCGTCATCCAGTCCGTCCTCGCCACCGGCCTCGCACTCTGGGCCCTCGGCCTGGACGTCACCGGCTCCGCCTGGCTGCTGCTCCTGGTCGCGCTCCTCGACGCCCTGCTCGGCACGGCCCTCGGCCTCTTCGTCTCCGCCTTCGCGGCATCCGAGTTCCAGGCCGTCCAGTTCATGCCGGCCGTGATCTTCCCCCAGCTCCTCCTCTGCGGCCTGTTCACCCCCCGCGACAACATGGCACCCGCCCTCGAAGCGATCTCCAACGTCCTCCCCATGTCGTATGCCGTGGACGGCATGAACGAAGTCCTGCACCACCCCGACATCACCGGCGACTTCGTACGCGACGCGGTCATCGTCGCGGGCTGCGCCGTACTCGTCCTCGCCCTGGGCGCCGCAACCCTCCGCCGCCGCACGGCCTGACCCACCAATGCGAGGATGACCTCACCTGGCCGAGGCGCTGCCCCGCTCCCGGCCGAAGCGCCGACCCGCACCCGGAGGGTGACCACACATGCCCCAGCCCGTCGCAGTCCTCGGCACCGGCAAGATCGGCGAAGCCCTCCTCAGCGGCATGATCCGGGCCGGCTGGGCCCCAGCCGACCTCCTGGTCACCACCCGCCGCTCCGAACGCGCCACGGAACTGCGCACCCGCTACGGCGTCGACCCCGTCAGCAACGCCGAGGCCGCCAAGCAGGCCGACACCCTGATCCTCGCCGTCAAGCCGCAGGACATGGGACGCCTCCTCGAAGAACTCGCCCCGCACATCACCCCCGATCGCCTGGTCATCAGCGCCGCCGCCGGCATCACCACCTCCTTCATCGAGGAGCACCTCGCCGAGGGCACTCCCGTCGTCCGCGTCATGCCCAACACCCCGGTCCTCGTGGACGAGGGCATGTCCGTCATCTCCGCGGGCAGCCAGGCCACCGCCGACCACCTCGCCCACGCCGAGGCGATCTTCGGTGCCGTCGGCAAGACCCTGCGCGTCCCCGAGACCCAGCAGGACGCCTGCACCGCACTCTCCGGCTCAGGACCGGCGTACTTCTTCTATCTGGTCGAAGCCATGACCGACGCGGGCATCCTCCTCGGCCTGCCCCGCGACAAGGCCCATGACCTCATCGTCCAGGCCGCGATCGGCGCCGCCGTGATGCTCCGCGACAGCGGCGAACACCCGGTCAAGCTCCGCGAGAACGTCACCTCCCCTGCCGGCACGACCATCAACGCCATCCGCGAACTCGAGAACCACGGCGTACGAGCAGCCCTCATCGCCGCCCTCGAAGCCGCCCGCGACCGCAGCCGCGAACTGGCCTCCGGCAGCAACAGCTGACCACCCGGTGCCGGGGCGCGCCCGGCCACGCCCCGGCACCGGCCCCCGCGTCTCGCCTACCGCCCCTCGTCCACCGGAGGCAGCAGGCCGATCGCGCGATAGGCGGTGTCCACCGTCGGCCTGGACATCTCCCTGGCCCGCTCAGCTCCCCGCCGCAACACCTCCTCCACATACGCGGGATCAGCAACCAGCTCTTTGTGCTTCGCCTGCAGGGGCCTCAACATCTCCACCACGGCGTCGGCGGTGTCCTTCTTCAAAGCCCCGTACGACTCATATACACCGCTCAAGCCCTCGGGGTTCCCACCCTCACAAGCCGCCAGGATCTCCAGCAGGTTCGAGATCCCCGGCTTGGCCTCCCGGTCGTACTCGACCTCGGTCCCGCTGTCCGTGACAGCGCGCAGGATCTTCTTCCGCACGACGTCCGGCTCGTCCAGCAGGTAGACGATCCCGGCGCCGGCATCGCCGGACTTCCCCATCTTCGACAGCGGGTCCTGCAGATCCATGACCCTGGCCGCCACCTTGGGATACGTGGCCCGCGGCACCACGAACGTGTGTCCGTACCGCTGGTTGAACCGCACGGCCAGATCCCGGGTGAGCTCCACGTGCTGCACCTGGTCGTCCCCGACCGGCACCTCGTCCGCCCCGTACGCCAGGATGTCGGCCGCCATCAGCACGGGATAGGTGAGCAGCGACAGCCGCACGCTCCCGCCGCGAGCCCGCTCAAGCGCCGACTTCTCCTTGTACTGGATCATCCGCCGCATCTCGCCGTCCGTCGCGACGCACTCCAGCAGATACGAGAGCCGGGCGTGCTCGTCCACATGACTCTGTACGAACACCGTGGCCCGCTCGGGATCGATCCCCGACGCGAGCAACAGCGTGGCCGCCTGCCGACTGAGCCTGCGCACACGGCCTGGATCGTGGTCGACGGTCAAGGCGTGCAGGTCGACGACGCTGAACAGCGACTCGGCCCGGTGCTGATCAACTTCTGCCCACTGGCGCACGGCACCCAGGTAGTTCCCCAAGGTCAGGTGCCCGGTCGGCTTGATCCCGCTGAAGATCCTCGTCATCTCTCCGCCTCTTGGTCAGGACCGCCGGCCCGACGACCGGGCTCCGGGTCCTCCAGGGGAGAAACAAGAAACGGCCGCCGAAGTCGGCAGCCGTTGAGTACATGCGTGTGTACGGCCGCCGTCAGGCGGCCCACCACTGTTGGGTGTGCGCATGTGTGGTCACGTCTCCTACGGTAGCTCCTGGGGGTCACCGTGGACCAGGGTTGACACGCCCAGAGCGCGTACGTAGTGTTCTCCGAGTTGTCCGGCGTGAGCGCCGACCCCTGGTCGGTCCGCGGGCAACCATTCCGCACAACCATTCAAACGATCGATGCCGTGTCATCTTCGATGCCCCGTCGTCTGCTCGTTTTCATGCGCTTTTGCGAAATGAGGAATCCGCGTTCGAAAGGGCGCCCCCGATTAGGTCGGGGAGCAGGATTCCGCTAATGTCTCACTCGTCGGAACGGCCCAACAGCCGGGAAGACAAGCCCCGCTGACTGGGAATCAGGCCCGAAAGGATCTGATAGAGTCGGACTCGCCGGAAAGGGAAACGCGAAAGCCGAAAGGCTGGAGCGGGAACCGGAAAGGCACCGAGGAAATCGGACACGAAAGAGTCTGATAGAGTCGGAAACGCAAGACAGCAAGACAAAATGAAACACCGAAG